>JANRKM010000224.1:0-80434 GCA_033763475.1 Kofleriaceae bacterium | reverse complement strand
GTCGAGAAGCCCGCGCTCGTCCGTGTCCGTTCGTTGGTGACGTCCGGACTCGCGCTCGCTTGCATCGCCGCATGCAGCGCGCCGGCGAAGCCGCCGCCGCACGGGCCGGGCGGTGACGTGCCCGACGAATACGGCGACCGCGTCGCGTTCGTGACGAACAACCTCTACCGCGCGGACCCGGCATCCGCGGTCTCGCTCGGGCTGCACAAGTTCGACGGGCTCTTGCCGGACCGCACGCCCGCGTCCCTGGACGAGGAGCGCAAACAACTCGATCGCGACAAGGAGCTGCTGCTCGCGGTTCCGGCGGCGTCGCTGACGCCCGCGCAGCGCGAAGAACGCGAGGTGCTGCTGTTCGCGATCGCGACGCGGCGGTTCTCGCTCGTCGATCTCGACGTCTACCGCACGAACCCCCGCAGCTATCTCGACGCGATCAACCTCGACGCGTACATCTTGCGGGACTACGCGCCCGCCGTGGAGCGCGCCGCGGCGGCCATCAAGCTGTGCCAGGCACTGCCGGCGTACCTCCAGCAGGCGCGCACCAACCTGGTCGGTCCGCTCGTGCGCCCGTGGATCGACACGGCGCTCGCGCAGACCCGCGGCCTCGTCGAGTTCGCCGACAAGGACGTTCGCCAGGCCTTCGACGCCATCACGCCGCCGCTCGCGAACCAGGCCGAGCTCGGCCCCGCGCTCGCTACCTGCAAGGCAGCGCTCACCGAGCACGCCGACTGGCTCGCCAAGCAACAGGCGCGCGGGACGCAACAGTTCGCGCTCGGCGAGCAGAAGTTCCTCGCGATGCTCGCCGCGACGCAAGGCGTGACGATTGACCTCGCGCGCCTCTCGCGGATCGCCGACGCCGACCTGGCGCGCAATCTGACCGCGCTCGCCGAGGCCGCGCGTGCGATCGCTCCGAACAAGTCCGTCCTCGAGGTCGTCGCCGCGCAGGCGGAGATCCGGCCCACGATCGCTTCGCTCATCTCACTCGCCACCGAGCAGACAGCGGCCGCGCGCGCGTTCATGCTCGAGCATCGGATCGCGTCCGAGCCGTCGACGGACGTCGCCGAGGTGCGCGAGACGCCGCCATTCAAGCGCTGGAACTCGGCCTTCCTCGAGGCGCCCGGCGCCTTCGAGACCAAGCCCCTCCCCGCCTTCTATTACATCTCGCCCCCAGACCCGAAGTGGCCCGAGGCGGAGCAGAAAGCATACCTTCCGCCGACGAGCGACCTGCTGTTCACCACCATCCACGAGGTCTACCCGGGACACTTCCTGCACCGGCAGCACATCGCTCGCCATCCCTCACGCGCGATGCGCTCGTTCTGCACGTACTCCACGAGCGAGGGCTGGGCGCACTACACCGAAGAGATGATGTTCGAGGCCGGGATGGGCGGGAAGACACCCGAGGCGCGCATCGGGATGCTCAAGGAGGCGTTGCTGCGCAACGTGCGCTTCGTCGCCACGATCAGCCTTCACACGCGTGGCATGACCGTCGACGAGGCGGCGAAGCTGTTCGCCGAAAAGGGCTTCGTCGACGCGGCCAACGCGCGGCAGCAGGCGGTGCGCGGCACGTTCGATCCGATGTACCTCGCCTACACGCTCGGCAAGCTCATGGTGGGCAAGCTCCGCACGGACTGGCTCGCGGCGAACCCGGGCAAGTCGCTGGGCGACTTCCACGATGCGTTCCTCGCGCACGCCTGCGCGCCGATTCCGGTGATCCGGCGCGCGATGCTGGGGCCCGACGCGGGCCCGCCGCTGTGAGCTACTTCCCGACGCGGGCGAGGAGCTTCGCCATGTCGTCGGCGTGCTCCTCCTCGTTCGTCAGGATCTCCTCGATCAGCTTGCGCGTGGTGGGGTCATCGTTACCGAGCCAGCGGATGATCTCGGAATAGGTCGCGATCGCGATCCGCTCGGCGATCAGGTCCTCCTTGATCATCTCCATCAGGCTCTCGCCGGTCCCATACTGGGCATGGCTCCGGGTCGCCAGTCCTTCGGGGTTCAGGTTTGGCTCGCCGCCGAGCTCGGTGATCCGCTTGGCGACGCGGTCGGCGTGCTGTTGCTCCTCGTTGGCGTGCTCGAGGAATTCTTGTTCGACGCCTGGGGCATGAACGCCGCGGGCCATGAAGTAGTGGTTGCGATAGCGCAGCGTGCACACGGTCTCGGTCGCGAGCACCTCGTTGAGCACCTCGACCACGCGGTCGCGATCGGCCTGGTACGACGCGGTGACCGCGCCGTCGTCCATTTTCTCGATCGCCCGGCGTCGGATCTCTTCGATGTCTGCCTTGAAGGTGTTCATGATCGCGAACCCCTCGCAAAGACGGGGCCGACGGTAACTCGCTAAAAACTATGCGGTCGTCCCCGCGCCGATGCGCTCGACGTGCCCTCGCGCTCGTATCTCGTGGCACGATGGCGGGCGCAGTGCTGCGCTGGGCCGGTAACCTCTTCCACTTCATCTGGCTCGTGCTCGTCGTGCTGGTGCTCGGCGTCCTGTACGGCGTCGCACGACTCGGCATCTTCCTGTTCGTGTGGGGTGCACGCCGGCGCCGGGCGCTATCGCACCTGCGCGGTTGGATGTTGCGGCAGGGCATGACCGCGCTCGGCGCGTCGTTCATCAAGCTCGGGCAGGTGATGTCGACGCGGCCCGATCTGTTCGAGCCGGAGATCATCAACCAGCTGCGACGCCTGCAGGACAAGCTGCCGCCGTTCGCCTTCTCCACGGTGAAGGCCACGGTCGAGGCCGAGCTCGGCAAACCGCTGACCGAGGTGTTCAGCGAGTTCGAAGAGAAGGCGATCGCGGCGGCCAGCGTCGCACAGGTCCACCGCGCCGTACTCAAGGACGGTCGCGAAGTCGCGGTCAAGGTACTGCGCCCCGGAGTGCGCCGTCAGGTCGAGCGCGACCAGGCGATCCTGCTCGGTGGCGCGCGCTTCCTCAACATCCGCAAGAAGTGGGCGGCCAACGATCCCGTCGGCCACACGCGCCACTTCACCGAGGCGATCCGCGAACAGACCGACCTGCGCATCGAGGCGGCGAACTACACGCGGTTCCGCGAGAACTTCAAGAACGTCTCCGACGTCTCGTTCCCCGAGGTCTACTCCGCGTATTCGAGCGAGCGCGTGCTGACGATGCAGTTCGTGCGCGGCATCAAGGTCGATTCGGTTCCCGGCAACCGCCCCCCGGAGTTCCAGAAGAAGCTCGCGCACACCGTCCGCATGACGATGTTCAAGATGTGCTTCGAGGACGGCTTCGTGCACGCTGACCTGCACCCCGGCAACATGGTCGTGCAGGACGACGGCAAGCTGATCGTGTTCGATGCGGGCCTCGCAAAGCTGTTGCACGACGACGTGCTGATCCAGTTCATCGACATGACGAAGTGCATCGCGATGGGCACGCCCGATGACCTCGTGAACCACCTCAAGCGGTTCCACCGGTACATCGGCACGATCGACTGGGAGGCGCTGCGCGTCGAGGTCACCGGGTTCGCGGAGAAGTTCCGCGGTCAGGACGTTGCGAAGCTCGAGTACGGCGAGCTGATCAGCGAGATGTTCGCGATCGGCCGCAAGTACAACGTGCGCCCGGTGACGGACATGATGCTCGTGTTCGTCGCGCTGATCACCGCGCAAGGTATCGGCAAGATGCTCGAGCCCGAGCACAACATCTTCGGGACGGTCGCGATGTACCTGATGCCGATCCTGATGAAGCGGAATGAGAGCATCCCGCAGACCGCCGAAGCCAAAGCGGCGCAGTCGAAGCAAGCCGCGATCGCGTGAGCAGCCTCGGTCAGGTAGCGCGGTCGGCCATCGCTTCGTAGCGCACCTGGTCTTGCACCACGCTCGGGGCGGGCAGCCCGGCGTCGCGGAATGCGCGCCCCATCGCCTCGAGGCTCCTGTAGCCTACCTGTCGTGCGACCTCGGTCGCCGTCGCACCAGGCGAAGAGAGCAGCACCACCGCCGTGCGCAGGCGCATCACCTTGGCGGTATCGCGGAAGCCCTCGCCGGGGAGACCAAACGTCTTGGTCATCAACTTGATGTCGCGCGCGAGCTGCCGGACCGACATGCCCGTGACCTTCTTGATCTCGAAGATCGACGCGCTGGTCAGCTGGTTCTGGTAGAGCGGCGTGAGGCCCGCCCACAACCGCACCAGTGGCTCGGGCTCCGTCTCCACGATGCTGCTGGCGACGTCGGCCGGGATGACGACGTCCTCGACCAGCCCGGCAAGCAGCGCCGGCGTGTGGCCTTCGACGGCGACCCCAGCGCGGAGGCCTTCGGTCATCGCGTGCATCGCCGCGAGGGTCTTCTCGCCGAGAGCGATCGGCCCGTGCGCGAGCCCGACGGGCACCTTGATGTCTTCGGTGCGGAGCTTGAAGTCGAGGATAATGCTCGGCTCGCCCCACGAGCGGAAGTGTTGCGCGTTGGCTTCGACTGCCTCGAACTCCGACGCCGCGAGCACGTACGCGCGACCGGGGCCCATGACCTCGCCGCCGGCGAGCTGCATCTTGCCGCTCGCGATGTAGTAGAGCGTCGCGATCGGGCCGCCGAGTCCACGCGCCGCAAACGTCGTGTCGAACACGAGCCGATCACGCAACACGAGGTGAATGCGGAATCGACGTTCGAGGATGAGGATGGAGCGCAGCCGGCTCGCGCCGAACTGACGATCGCTTGCCGCCACCAGCACGGAGCGAACGATAGCCGACGCGATGAGGTTTGCCCACGCTCTCGCTTGCGCGACGCACCGAAGGCAAAAACTATCAGGTCGGTCGGGCGCGATGAGCTTCGTGGTGGCCAAGACCACACGTGCTCAGCACGCTACGGACGAAGGCCCAAGAGGTCTCTTCTTGGCGATCTGGGCGGCTCCGACGTCGGGCACGCGGCCTGCGGGGGCGTTCCAATTAAGCGGCGAGCCTGGCGATCTCAGCCGGCGAACGATCGATCAGGCCCGCACGGACGGCGAGCGACGCGGTCGCATCGCGCTCGAAGCTGCGCGCCATGAACTTGGCGGCGTCCTTGAGCGCGTAGAGATACGGCACGCTCAGGTGCACGACACCATTCTTCTCGCACCACTCACGCGTGATCTTGGCGGCGAGCGGCAGGTTCTGGTGCGGGATCTTGGGGAAGATGTGGTGCTCGACCTGATAGTCGAGGCCGATGAAGAAGAAGGAGATGAAGCGCGGCAGTTCGAGGTTGCGCGTGGTCTCCATCTGGTGGAGCCAGTCGTTGTTCTGCGCCGCCATGATCGGCAGGCCAATATGCGCCGGCGCGAAGACGAGCGTGAGCAGGACGCCGACGCCGGCCCAGATCGCAGCGTAGACAAGGAACGCGGCGAGCGGCCCGAAGAAGATCGAGGGCACCACCAGCCAGGCGGTGTAGTGAACGGTCAACGAGCCGACCTCGAGCCACCACGCGCGGTCATGGCCATGGCGCTTGGGCCACGCGATGAGGTGCAGCAGCGACGAGCGGCGCATGCCGAGTGCGAGCAGCGTCGACATCGGCCAGAACGCCCACGCCTGAAAGTTGCGCTGGAACCAACGCAGCCCCGGCGACCCACGCTCGTGGTCCCCCTTCGACGAGACGAACGGCCACGGACGGATATCGGGGTCCATGCCCTCCACATTGGGGTGACCGTGGTGCAGGCGATCGTGCTTCTCGCGCCAGTACATCGCCGACAGGCCCGAGAACATCGGGAATGCGAGGTATGTCAGGAACGCGTTGCGCGTGTTCGAGGACGAGAAGCTGCGGTGACTGCCTTCGTGCCCCATCATCGCTGCCGCGGTACTCAGTACCGACGCGATAGGGACGAGGAACAGCGCCGCCATCCACCCGTACATGGCGATGCCGGCGATACAGGCGCCGGTGCCGCCGAGCAGAAATGCGAGCTTTGCCCAGCTGCGAAGCTCGTGATGTTGAAACACACCAGCAGCACGAAGCTCTGAACGAAGGGAGCCAAGCTCTGGAACTGCTTGCATCTGCGAGGGAATACAATGCTCCCGGTCAGAAACGCGAGCTTTGTTTGTCATGAATTCAACACTGTTTCTCACGCGTTCTGCGCGGATCCCGGGCGCCCCTCAATGAACCGGACCCAGGCAGATCCTATCGGCTCCGCGCGGCGCTCCCATCCCAGTCCTGAAACGCTCGTGCAAAGATTGCGGGCACTGAAACCTAGGTCGGCACGGTCGAGCGCCGACCCTTGCCCGCACGGGCACCGCCGCGAGCACGATGGCCGACACCCCGGCCACGACAAGCATCGCTACTGGTTGATCGGCCGCTGGGCCTGCCATGCAGGTCGTGCAGTCCCGCGGTAGCTTCCTCGCATGAAGCTTTTCGGCGCGATCGCCGTGCACGTCCAGGCAGAGGACATCCTTCGCCAGCCACGCTTCTTCGAAAAGATTCGCAAGGCGTTCGGCGGCAAGCCGGACCTTCGTACGGGTCGCGTCCGCGCCTCGCTCGAGGCGACCGCGGTCGTCGAGGCCACGCGCGACACGCTGCGCCGGATGGGCGTGACCAACGCGATCTCGCTGATGATCGATGACACGGTGCTGTTCCACGATCGAGAGGGCAAGGCCGATGACCTCGGCGATCTCTTTTTCGCGTTTCACGACAACGACAGCGTGTTCGGCCAGGGCTTCCGCGAGTTGCGGCTCGCTGTCGAACATCACGAGGCCGGTCTGCACGTCGTGCTCGAGATCCAGGCACGCTCCGAGCACCCAAAGGCGGCGCCAAGCGTGCGCGTACTGGTGTCGGGCCGCATCGAGGCGCTGACGCCGAAGCCGAGCGAGGACGCCGAATCATTTCGTAAGCGCGCCGAGCCGATCGCCGCCGATCCCAAGGCGCTCGAGGTGTACCGGCTGCAATTCACCACGTTCGTCGATCGCGTACGCGATGCGCTTGCTGCGGCGCTGCCGCAGGCGCGCGCGGAGGTCGAGGTCGCCGAGACGCGCATCGTGCGCCCGACGGAGAAGCAGGCGGAGCCGCCCCGTCACGACCAGCGTACCTACGATCCATACGACCACTGGTACCCGTACTACTACAGCCCTGTCGGCGTGATGGCCGACGCGTTCATGTGGTCGGCGATGTTCTCGCTGATGTCGCCGATGCACTATCCGCACTACGTCGTGGTCGACAGCGGCAACCACTTCCAGGGTCATACGGACGATCCGGGCATCCAGGCCGGCCCGACCGCCGAAGCGCCCGCAGAGGAAGGGGGCAGCTGGTGGGAGGACAACAGCAGCGATACCGGTACCGACGCAGGTGAAGATGTCAGCAGGCACGCGGGCGGCGACAGCGACAGCGGCGGCTCGTGGTGGGATAGCGGCGGTGGCGGTGGTGACAGCGACGGTGGCGGCTCGTGGTGGGATGGCGGCGGCGGTGACGACGGCGGTGGCTTCGACGGCGGCGGCTCCTTCGACTGAGCCGAATCCCCTGCGGCGAAAGTCCGGGGACGACCGAGGCACCCGAGACCGTACGGAACACCGGCATGATCTGGAGCGACCCGTTCACGCGCGAAGTGCGCGTGTCGAATCCGTTCTCCATCCAGACCGCGGCGTTCGTGTTCGGTGCCGACGAGCAGATGAAGCTCGCGCGGATGGGGCGTGTGGTATGGCCCGTGACCTCGTATCTCGCAGCGGAGCCAGGCGTGCGGCCGTCGACGATCGGGCTCGACGGCTTCGATGAAACGAACATGTACGGCGGACTCCTCGGTTGGCGGAAGCGGCGGTGCGCTCGGCGTAGCCCCGAAGCATCGCTCGTCGACACCACGGCATGTGTGGCAGGTGAAGCCAGCGGGAACATGGTCCGTGGGGTTCGACGGATCGTCGATGTCCTCCCGCGCGCGAACAGCCCATGGCGCGGTGTCTCGTCGAGGCCGTGAGGAACGCGCGGCTAGATGATCGGTTCCAGCTCACGCGGAACACGTTCTCGTTCACGCTCTCGGGGTCGGGCGTTTGACGTAGAATCCGGGTGATGGCCAAGCGCTCCGACGAGGAGTCTGCGGATCGCACCCTGGTCGACGTGCAGCGCACGCAGCTCGGCGTCGGTCACCGCGCCGAGTTCACCAAGCTCAAGGCGAAGCGCGAGGACAACCTACCGGCACAGCTCGTCGGCAAGACGGTGCTCGGCCGCTATCGGCTCGAAGCGCTGCTCGGCAAGGGCGCGATGGGCGCTGTGTTCCGCGGTGTCGACGAGAAGCTCGATCGCGAGGTGGCGGTGAAGGTCATGCACCAACACCTCGGTGCCGAGCCGACCATGCTGGCCAGGTTTCAGCGCGAAGCGAAGGCCGCGGGACGGCTGCAGCATCCGAACCTCGTCTCGGTCCTCGATGTCGGCACCACCCCCGACGGCCTCCAGGTGATGGTGCTCGAGCTCGCGCGCGGGCCTGCGCTCGTCGACCTGTTAACGGCGCCCCTGCCCCGCGCCCGCATCGTCCTCCTGGTGCGTCAGCTGCTCTCGGGGCTCGCGCACGCGCACGACGCGGGCCTCATCCACCGCGACCTCAAGCCCGGCAACGTGCTCGTCGAGCGCGCGCCCGACGGCAGCGAGCTCGCGCGCATCGTCGACTTCGGCATCGCGGCGCTCCGCGATCCAGATGACAGCGTGGCCGGCGGCAAGCTGACCTCGACGGGCCAGGTGCTCGGCACGCCGGTGTACATGGCGCCCGAGCAAGCAACCGGCGAAGCCATCGATCACCGCATCGACCTGTTCGCGCTCGGCGTGATCGTCTACGAGATGCTCTCCGGGCAGTGGCCCTTCGATGGCAACGCCATCGAGATCGCGCTCGCGAACATCTCCAAGGATCCGCCTCCCGTCGAGCAGCGCACACCCGGCGCGAACCCGGATCCGATGCTGGAGCGGTTCGCGCGCAAGCTGATGGCGCGCCAGCTCGACAGGCGGTTCGCGTCGGCACACGAGGCGCTCGAGGTCCTCGATCAGATCGACACGGATCCGCAAGCCGCCGCGCTCGCGCTCGGCGTCACCGACATCCACAAGTCGCTCGGCACGATCACGCTGCCGCCGATCAAGTGACGTCCCAGCACTGACGCTCCCCGCGCAGCGCCTCGAGCGCCGTGGGCAACGTTCCGAACAGCGGCGATGGGAGGGCGTCGAGCGCGTACCAGGCCCAGCCCTCGACGCGATCCGGCTCGCGGACCTCGGGCTCGCCGCTCACCCAATCGGCGGCGAACGCGATGTCGATGTAGTGACGCGGTGCGTACTGCGCGATGTTGAGCACGCGCAGGAAGCGGACCGCGCCGAGCTCGAGGCCCGTCTCCTCGCGCACCTCGCGGCGCACGCAGGCCTCGAAGCTCTCGAGGTGCTCTAGGTGGCCGCCCGGCGATGCGTATTCGCCCTCGCCGTGCGCACCGCGCCGCTTACCGAGCAGCACCTTGCCCTGTTTCAGCACGACGACGCCGATCCCGACGCGAGGCACATCGAAGTTGTCCATCACCGCGATGCTCGCACGCCACAGAGCCGGCATTCGCCGCCCTGGCATCCCCGAGCAAGATCTGGCACTCCCACGCGAGACCTGAACTTCCACGCTGGCATCGCGCGTGCTCGTCGAGGGGCATGGCGAACCGTCGCTCCTGGAATCTTTCGCACGTCGCGATCATTCTCTACCTGGTCTCGCTCGTCTTGCCGGCGATCACCGTGATCGACAGGCCGCTGTTCGGCAGTGGCTCGACGACGCGCGTGTGGTTCGGCGCGCAATGCCTCGCGATGGGCTGGATCGTGTGGCCCGGCTGGCTGGCGAATCCACTGTTCGCGCTCGCGCTGATCCTCCGTCGGTTCGAGCAGCACGGCGCGGCGGCCGTGCTGCTCGTGTTCGCGATCGCGTCGGCGCTCCTCGGGCTCTTCATCCTGCGCGACATCGACCTCGTGGAGCTCCGGCACGTGCAGATCGGGTACGTCGTATGGCTCGCCAGCCTCGTGGTGTTGCTGATCGCCGCCGTGAGCCCGCCGCGGTTTAATGCGATGCTCGAGCCGTGAGCACGACCGCGCTGATCCTGCTGATCGTCGGCATCTTCGTCGTCCAGCTGGCGATCTTCATCCCGCTCATCGGCTGGATGCGCAAGAAGGCCGCCGCGATCACCGATCAGATGCGCGCCGCGCTCGGCGACGACATCGTGTGGGGACCCGCGCCGGGCTACTACGGCGGCGCGACCGCGACCTATCCGAAGGCGAAGGGCAACGCGATCCTGGCGGTCACCACGACGACGCTCGAGTGCCGGCGCTTGCTCGGTGATCCACTGCACGTGTCGCTCGATCGCATCAAGGCGATCCGCGAGGACGAGTGGTTCAAGGGCTCGTATCGAGGTGGCCGGATGAACCTCATCCTCCAGCTCGACGACGGCGCGAGCGTCGCGTTTCAAGCCGACGACCTGGCCAGCCTGCGAGCTGCCATCGAGAAACGCGCGTAGCGCGAGCTCGCTCCTACTGGTCCGCGACCTGCTCGGCCCAGCTGCCCCCGCCCTGCTTGCCGTCGAGGAACGGCAGCACCGTGGGCACGAGCTGCGGCGCCATGAACATCTCGTAGTGCGTCACGTCGGGGAGGATCGCGAGCCGGTTCTGGGCCATGTGCTCGCGTTGCCAGCCCGCGTCCTTCTGGCCACCACCGAGCAGCTTGTAGAACTCGACGACGTGATCGAGGCGGACCATGTCGCTGTCGCCAAACACCAACATCACCGGCATCGTCAGCTTCTTCACGTCGTCGCGATAATCGTACGCAACGCGCATGAGCGCCCCCATGTGGTCGAGCAGCTGCGGAAACTCGGCCGGGTTCGGCGCGATCGCCGCGTAGGACTTGTACATCGGCGTATCCTTCATCATGTCCGCCATGTGGGCGCCCACCGCGGCCTGCATGGGCAGCATCTCCGGATACCACCCGTTCTGCGCGAAGCCCGCGGACGCAAGCACGAGGCGCCGCACCTTGTCTGGATGCTGCACGGCGAACCGGAACGCGACCCCCGCGCCGAACGAGTAGCCCATCGCGTCGACCTGCTGGTAGCCGAGCTGCGTGAGCAGGCCGGCCATGTCGTCCCCCTGGTCGACGAGGCTGATCGTCCGATTACCGAGCTGCGTGCGACCGTGCCCGTGCAGATCGACGGCGATCACCTCGCGCGTCGCGGCGAGCCTGGTCAGTACGGGCCCGAACATGTTGATCGAACCGAGGCCACCATGGAGGAGCAGGAGCGGCGCTCCCCTGCCGTGGATCTCGTAGTAGTAGTTCACGCCGTTCACGAGGGCGCGGCCGCTCTTCACGGGGGTGGACGTGGCGGGGGCAGCGGCGGCGGACGTTGTGTCGGGCTTCATGACAGGCTCCTTGGTCGAGGCACAGGCGCTCGCGAGAACGAGCAGAATCGAGGCAATCGTGGTGCGCATGTCCTGACGACGAACGAGCCACCGCCGGATCGACACGCCCCCGATGAAATTTTGGCGGCGTCGTAAGCTCCCGACGTCGCTCGATTTCGCGGGTTCCAGCGCACGCCTACAATGAGGGCATGTTCGCGCGCTGCTGCCTCTTGGTCGTGCTGGCCGGGTGCGGTGGGTCGCACCAGCCGCCAGCCGCCGTGACAGCGGCGCCGCCGCGCGAGCCAACGGGCCCGGGCTGCCTCACGCAGGCTCGCGTTGCCAACCTGCTCGAACAGCTCCGCGCGTCGACGACCCCTGATGTGCGTCCCGAGCAGCTCGAGCTCGTGCTCGCGGAGTGCAAGAAGCGCGTGTACGTGGTCGCTGGCTCGCGGTTCGTGCTGTGGGAGATGCGTGACTTCATTCGTGGCAAGGCGACCAAGCGCGCGTTCCCGCTCCCCACGCCGAGGTGTATCGAGCGCGGCTTGCGCCTCGCACAAGACCTGGTGCCATTCGCGAGCGCGATCCTCGAGCGGGAGGCCGCACAGGATCCCGCGCTCTGGCGCGACCCCGACGTGGGCGCGGTGTCGTTCCTCGAGTGCGAAGGCGAGCAGCCCTCGTACGACTCGATCGCGACCATGCTGCACGAGACCAACCATCGCGTTAGCCGCGGCAAGTGTGTGTTCGACTTCACGGCCAACCGCGAGCTGTGCTTCGAGCTCGACGATGCACTGCCTCCGGGCACGATCGCGGCCTATCCGCGCACGCCCGCGCAGCTCGACCCGGAGTCCGCGAAGTGGGCGCAGCACGTGCAGACGCTGTATCTCGATCAGAATGGCCAAGGCATCCGCGAGATCCTCGACGAGGTGATGGCCTATCGCGTGGAAGCGGAGATGCACGCGGTCGGCGTCACGCGCCGCTTGTTTCCCAAGCCCGGCACGACGACGTACCTCAACATGACCCAGATGTTGGCGCTGACGATGCGCTACTTGAACGAGCTCGAACGCCGCGAGCCCGCACTTGCCGCGAGGGAGTTCGGCCCGAACGGACGCAATCGCGAGGCGCTACTGACGGTCCTCGATCAAGCGGAGGCGTCGTACCGGCGCTGGCTCGCCGCGGTGAAGACGCCGGGCATCTACGAGCGCGTGTTCTGGGACGACTACCAGCGCGGCCGCGCCCAGTGGCTCGCGCCGTAGCTCACGGATTTGCGAACGTTGCCTCGAGCACCGGATAGTCAGCCACGTTGAGCTCGGCGTCGCGCACCGAGATCCACAGCTCGTAGACGCCTCC
Source organism: Kofleriaceae bacterium (assembly GCA_033763475.1). Lineage (GTDB taxonomy): Bacteria > Myxococcota_A > Polyangia > Haliangiales > Haliangiaceae > JABFXX01. The sequence goes on along the minus strand of JANRKM010000224.1, from coordinate 67,822 downwards.
ATTCGCCGGGACGATCCGCGTCCACATGCGGTTCTGCGCCTCGTGCGAGATCTGGGCAGGCTTGCGCCAGTCCATGCCGACGGTGGGGTTCCCACCCGCGGGGCGGTAGGTCATGCGGTATTCGAGATCGGCCTGCGCCGTGACGTCGTCGTGCGCGTCGCGCCAGTAGATGTTGATGCCGCTGTCGACGAACGTCGTGTAGTCGGGAAAGTTCGTGCTCGGCAGGTCTGGCGCGCCCGGCGCGCTGTCGATGGGGGCATCCCCCGCGCTAGCATCGGCACGCGCGGCATCGAGCGCGCGCGCGTCGATGGGGAGCGAGGAACCGTCGTCGCCGCAAGCAACGAGAGGCAGGAAGAGGAGAGCTGCAAGGCGCATGGCCTCATGCTGCCAGCAGCGGTCGAGCCCCTGATCTCAGCCCGATCTCAGGGCCCGCGGAGAACCTCGTAGCGCGGTGCGGTTTCGGTGGCATCGCCGAAGTGTTACGACGAAGCAGGTGCTGCCCGAAGTCCGGTTCCTGCTCCCCGACAAGCAGGTGGTCGCCGTCGGCCCCGGCGCGGTGATCGGGCGCGCGCATAGCGCCGAGGTCCGGATCGATGACGGCCGCGTCTCGGAGGTGCACGCCTACGTGAGCCTGCGCGCGAGTCAGCTGGTGCTGTTCGCGTTGCGCGGGCGCGTACGCTGCGATCAACGCGACGTGCCGCGCCTCGAGCTCCGCGCCGGGCAACAGCTCGAGCTCGCCGCGGGCGTCACGCTCGACGTCCTCGACGTGGCGCTGCCCGAGTCGGTGCTCGCGCTCGAAGCGCAGAGTGTGGCCCGCCAGGTGCTGTTCGGCGTGACGTCGATCATGACCTCGCCGGCGCCCCACCTCGCCGCCGGGCATGTCGCCGGCGCGGCCGCCCTCGTGTGGAGCGACGGCCGCTCGTGGCGCGCGCAGATCGAAGGCCAGCGCGCGCGCACGTTGCGCGGTGGCGACGTGCTCGTCGTCGGGGGCACGAAGTTTCGCGCAGTCGACGTGCCGCGGGGCGGCGCCGAAGCGCGCGAGACGGCGCCCGGCTCCACCACGGGGCGACTGCGCCTGATCAGCCTGTTCGACAGCGTGCAGGTGTGGCGCGAGCCCGCGACCGAGCCGTGCGTACTGAGCGGCCAGTCCGCGCGCCTGGTCGCCGAGCTGCTGGCGCTGGGTGGCCCCGTGCGCTGGGAAGCCCTCGCCGGTGCGCTGTGGGATGACGGCTCGGACACCGCGACGCTGCGCCATCGTCTCGACATCGCGCTCGCGCGCACGCGGCGGCTGCTCGGCAGCGCGGGCATCCGACGCGATCTGATCACGTCGCATCGCAACGGCTGGATCGAGCTGCTGCTCTATCCGGGTGACATCGCCGATGACCGCGCGTGATCCGCAGGTCTCGGACTTCGTCGGCCTGACGAGCGAGGGCCGCGCGTCCGAGCCCGCCGCGCGCCCCGAGGAGGAGTCCGTACGCTACCGGCTCGGAGGTGAGCTCGGTGTGGGCGGCATGGGGCGCGTGCGCGCCGCCTTCGACACGCGCCTCGAGCGCGAGATCGCGATCAAACACGTGCGCGCCGAGGGGGATGCGGCGGCCGAGGCGGCGCTGTTGCGCGAAGCACGGGTCACCGCCGGGTTGGATCACCCCGGCATCATCGCCGTGCTCGATGCTGGGACCGACGAGCACGGCGCGCCGTTCTACGCGATGCGCGTGGTGCACGGCGATAGCCTCGAGAGCATTGTCGCGACGGCACCCGATCCGGACGCGCGGCGTGGCCTCGCACGCGCGCTCTTGCAGGCCGCACAGGCGATCGCGTACGCGCATGCCCGCGGCGTGGTGCATCGCGATCTGTCACCCCGCAACATTCGCATCGGCCGGCATGGCGAGGTCGTGGTGATGGACTGGGGGCTCGCCGCACCGATCGACGAGGCCGCCCGTGGCGGGGTGGTGTGCGGGACGCCGGGCTTTCGCGCCCCCGAGCTCGCGCGCGGCGAGGCCGCGGGGCCGCCCGCCGACGTGTGGAGCCTCGGGGCCCTCTTGCACCTGATCGTCGCGGGTGTGCCCCCGGATGATCGGCGGCACCGGGTCCCTGCCACGCTGCGCGCCCTGCTCGCGCGCGCGCTCGCTTCGTCCGCGGCAGCGCGCTACGCCGACGCGGGTGCATTCGCGCGCGACCTCGCCGCCTTCCTCGACGGTGGACGCGTCGAGGCGCATCGCGAGCGCCTGTGGGATCGGGCGGCGCGTGTCGCGCGACGGCACCCCGGCACGGTGCTCGCGAGTACGACCGGCATCGCGGCAGTGGCGGTCGTGGCCATCGTGCTCGGCACGCTCGCCGCGCGTCGGCGCGATGAAGCGCAGCGCTCGCAAGCAGAGGCGCGCGATGCGTTGCGCGCGCTCGTCGTGCCGCGTGCGAGCGAGGCAACCCGCGCGGGGCGACGGAGCGACGCAGAACAGCTCGCGCGCTCGGCGCGCGCGCTCGGCGATCCAGCGGCGGCCCGTGGCGTCGAGGCCGCGTTCGCGGCGAGCGCACGGATCACCACGCGCCTGCTGGGTGGCGAGGACGGCTGCCGCACGCTCGACGTGCGCGAGGGCGGAGTGCGGCTCTGCACGCGCGGCAGCGAGCTGTGGCTCGTCGACGGTCCCGCGCGCCACCGGATCGATGCGGGAACCGTCGAGCCATATGCAGCGCGGTTCTTGCCCGACGGTGGTCTGCTGGTGGTGTCCGATCGCGCGTATCGGTTCGCCGCAGATCGCCGCCTCGTGGCCACGCACGCGCTCACCGGTGGCCTCCCCCAGGTCGACGTCAGCGACGGATGGGCGTTCGTCGCGGTGCCCGACATGTATCTCGCGATCGCGCCGGATGGAACCGCGCGAACACGGACGCCCTGCCCATCGGGCATCGCGATCCGGCTCGTCGCCGCGCTTCCCGGCACGCAGGGCGAGAGCGTCGCGCTGTGCGCCGACGGTGCGCTCGTCGGCGACCGCCTGCCACGAACCCACGTGCAAGCGAGCGCGCTGTTCGTCGCGTTGCCGGCGCCGTCGGCGGCCACGGTGGTCGCTGGTGCGCTCGTCCTGGGCGGCGCCGACGGCCGCATCGGTCTCGTCGAGCTCGAGACGGGACGCGTGCATCATGCCGCACTCGGCCCGCTGGGACCGATCACGCGCATCGAGCCCACCCCGTGGGGGGACGCGATCGTCGTCGGTAGTGAGGGCGTGGGGCTCTGGCGGCCCGCGTCGGGTGCGTGGCGCCACATCGTGCCGCGCGCCGATGCGGCCGATGCCACAGCCACGGCCGCCGCCGAGGTGATCGCGTTTGGCGCGGGGACCCTGCACGCGTGGGCGCGGGCGCGCGGAGAAGCCGTCCACGAGGTGCACGCCGCCGGTGGACTGTCCGCGATCGCGTGGTCGCCGAGCGGCGCGTGGGTCGCCTTTGGCGGCGGCGACGGCGTCGTGCATCTCGTCGGCGCGAAGACGGGCGAGGTCGTGCGCAAGCCGCTCGCCAAGCAGGTGATCAAGTCCCTCGCCTTCAGCCCCGATGGGGCGGCGCTCGCGCTCGGCATCGCCGACGACGCGGGGGTGCTCGAGGTGAGCGCATCGACGCTCGCACCGCGCGCGCCCCTGGACGTCGAACGCGCGATGCGCGCGCGCCGCATCGCGTACCTCACGGCCGACCTCCTCGTCGCGTTCACCTACCATGCGCAGCCGTCCGCCTACGATCGCGGGTCCGGTCACCGGGTGCCGATCGCGCAGCTCTCCGACGCCATCGTCGACATCGCGACGCCTTCGCGTCCCGGCACCATCTTCGCCCTCGATGCCCGCGGTGCGCTGTGGCGCTACGGCGCGCGCGGTCAGCACGGCCTTCGCCCGGTGCCTCGCGGCGTCGCGATCGCGACCTCCGCCGACGGACGCACCCTCGCGGCGATCACGAGCAAGGGGGCACTGGAGGTGCGCGACGCCGAGACCGACGCCACGCGCGCGACTCTCGCGATGCCGGGTGCCGATGTCGTCGCCCTCGCGCTCTCGCCAACCGGCGATCGCGTGGCGGTCGGCCGCCTGGACGGCGCCGTCGAGATCTGGAGCGTCTCACCGGCGCGGCGCGAGCTCGCGCTCCACGCACACGCGGGCCGCGTCGCAGCCGTCGCCTTCGCACCGGATGGCTGCACGCTCGCCACCGCGGGATGGGATGCGGTAGGCCGCTTGCTCGCGCTGTGCGATCAAGATGCGCAGCGCGCGTCGTCCGTGCAGCCCGTGCCGGCGGCCTCGCAGGCGGCGCGCGGCGCGTCGACGGTGGCCTGGTCTCAGCCCGTTCTCGGCGCCCTTGACAGCTCCTCCGTTATAACGGATGGTGAGTCCTGGTGGTGACCATCAACGGCCTACGCGCTGTCGGGCTCTTCGTCTGCCTCGTGGCAGCCTCGACGGTACATGCCCAGCCCGGGCCCCTCCCGACCGACAGCGCGCCCGCCGATGCCGCGCCCGTCGACGCCGGACCGGCACCGTCCGTCGACATCGCGCCGGCACCGTCCGCCGACGCGCCGGCCGTGCTCGCCAGCAGCGCGCCGCCTGGCCTCGTTCCACCGGCCCCCGAGCCTCCGCCGAAGGACACCCCGATCAAGCTCACCGCAGCCGCGGGCAAGGGCATCACGTTCAAGGCCGGCGACGCGTTCAGCCTCAACCTGCGTGCGCGCGCGCAGCTGCGCTACCAGCTCCACGCGCCGCTGCCCGACACCGACGGCGAGCGCATCGTCGACGAGACCGTGCAGGTCGGCACGCTGCGCTTGTGGATCGGTGGACACACGCTGACGCCCAAGCTGCTCTACATGATCCAGCTCGCCCTCGCCGAGCGCGACTACCGTGATGGCGTCATCTCGCCCGTCTTCGATGCGTTCCTCGACTACAAGGCGCATCGCGACCTCAGCATCAAGGTCGGCCAGTACTTCGTCCCGTTCGATCGCCTGCGCACCGTGCGCGAGTTCGCGCTGCAGCTCGCTGATCGTCCACGCCCGGTCGCCGAGCTCACGCTCGATCGCGATGTCGGCGTCACCGTGTACTCCGACGGCTTCCTCGGCACGCCCCTCGCCTACCGCTTCGGTGTCTTCGGCGGCAACGGCATCAATCGCGCGACCGCCACCGCAGAAGTGGGCCCACTCGTCGTCGGCCGCCTCGAGCTGCGCCCGTTCGGTCCCATCGACGACGACAGCGAAGGTGACCTCGAGCGCCGCAAGAAGCCGGGCCTCGCGCTCGGCGCCGGCGCCGCCGCCAACTTCAACACCGATCGCACGCGTAGCACCACCGGCGGCCGGTTCGCCGAGACCACGAGCTACTACCACCTCGCCGCCGACGCCGTCTTCAAGTGGCAAGGCTTCGCGCTCCAGCTCGAGTACCTGTGGCGCGGTGCGAGCAAGCTGATGTTCGCCACCGAGACCAATGGCATGGTCGTCACCGAATACGCGCGGCCCGCGCAGGGCTGGGTCGCGCAGGCTTCCTACACGTTCGATCCGCCCATCGAGCTCGTCGGGCGCGCGTCGCGCATGTTCGCGCCCAGCACATCCGACCCCAGGCTCGTCGACGAGATCGAGCGCCTCGGCCAGGAGTACGCGGCCGGTGCGAACTACTACATCAACGGCCATCAGCTGAAGCTCCAGGCCGATTGGATCGGGCGCTCGGGCACGAATGGAACACACCGTTTCGAACACCTCGTGCACGTGCAGATCGACGCCACCTTCTAGTGACTCCCGATAGCTCGCACCCGCGCCGCCGGTTAGCGTGCGCACATGGCAAACGACAAGACGGTTCTGATCACGGGTGCGACTGGCAAGCAGGGTGGCGCGACCGCGCACGAGCTCCTGGCGAAGGGCTGGAAGGTCCGCGCGATGACGCGCAAGCCCGACAGCGACGCGGCCAAGGCCCTCGCCAAGGCGGGCGCCGAGATCGTGAAGGGTGACCTCGACGACGCGACCTCCCTCGCCGCCGCCCTCAAGGGCGCGTGGGGCACGTTCGCCGTGCAGAACACGTGGGAAGCCGGCGTCGAGAGCGAAGAGGAGCAAGGCAAGCGCTTCGCGAAGGTCGCCAAGGAAGCCGGCGTCCAGCACTTCGTCTACACGTCGGTCGGCTCGGCCCACCGTCACACCGGCATCCCGCACTTCGAGAACAAGTGGCGCATCGAGGAGACCATCCGCGGACTCGGCTTCCCGTCGTACATGATCCTCCGCCCGGTCTTCTTCATGGAGAACCTCCTCTCGCCCTGGTTCCTCAATGGCGACACCATCGGCACCGCGCTCCCGCCGACCACGGTCCTCCAGATGATCGCCGTCGAGGACATCGGCAAGTACGGCCTCCTGGCCTTCGAGCGCGACGACCTCAAGAACAAGGAGCTCGACATCGCGGGCGATGCGCTCACCATGCCCGCCGCCACCGCCACGCTCTCCGAGGCGCTCGGCAAGAAGCTCACCTTCGTCGAGTACCCGATCGCCGCCGTGCGCCAGAACAGCGAGGACTTCGCGCTCATGCTCGAGTGGTTCGCGAAGGTCGGCTACAACGCCGACATCGAAGGCAACGCCAAGAAGTACGGCGTGAAGCCAACCAAGCTCGCCGACTGGGCGCGCAAGCAGCGTAGCTGAGCCGTCAGCGGGCCACGCCAACGTACGGCCACGATAGCCGGCTCGGCAGCGCGTGCTCGCCATAGCCGCCGAGGCGCTCGATCGTGAAGCCCGCGGCCTCGAGCTCGCGGCGCACGTCGCGATCGAGGTGGCAGTTGCCGGAGACGGTCCGCCACCACGGCGTGAGGCGCCGCTGCCAGCGCGCGATGGAAGGCTCCGGTGACAGGCCGTGCTCGACGAACAGCAGGCGCCCACGCGGGCGCAGCACGCGGCGCACCTCGACGAGCGTCGCGAGTGGATCGCGCACGCTGCACAGGGTGAACGTGAAGACCACCGTGTCGAACAGCGCCGCATCGAACGGCAACTGCTCCGCGACCGCCTCGTGCAGCTCGACGGGAACGGAGCTCGCGCGGGTGGCCGCGCGTGCGAGCAGCTGCGGCGACGGATCGATGCCGACGACGCGGGCGACGCGCTGCGGGTCGAAGAACGGTAGGTTGAGGCCCGAACCGATGCCGACCTCGAGGACGTCGCCGGTGGCGTCGGCGATGCAACGCTTGCGCTCGTTCTCGAGAGCAGCGGTGCCGCACACGCGATCGAGGAGATGCGGATAGACGCGCGCCTCCCACCAGCGCCGCACGCGGTTCATGTGGCTTCCTCGAGGAAGCGCGCGAGGTACGGTGCCGTGCGGCTCTTCGCCGAGCGCGCGACGTCGCGTGGGGTGCCAGTGGCGACGACCTTGCCGCCTTCGTCGCCCGCGCCGGGGCCGATGTCGATGACCCAGTCACTGCCCGCGACGACGCGCATGTCGTGCTCGACGATGATGACGGTATTGCCGGCGTCGACGAGGTGATCGAGCTGCCCGAGGAGGCGCTCCACATCAGCCGGATGCAGGCCGGTGGTGGGCTCGTCGAGGACGTAGAGGGTGTTGCCGCGCGAGGGGCGCTGTAGCTCGGTGGCGAGCTTGATGCGCTGAGCCTCGCCGCCCGAGAGCTCGGTGGCGGGTTGACCGAGCCGGAGGTAGCCGAGGCCCACCTCGCGCAGCAGCGTGAGTGCACGGTGAATAGCCGGCTCGTCGGCGAAGAACGCCCAGGCGGCGTCCACGGTGAGCCCGAGGACGTCAGCGATCGACTTGTCGCGATATTCGATCTCGAGGGTCTTCGCGTCATAGCGCTTGCCCTGACACACCGGGCACGGCGCGTACACGCTCGGCAGAAACAGCATCTCGACGAACACGAAGCCTTCGCCCTCGCAGTTCGGGCAGCGCCCCTGCGCGACGTTGAACGAGAACCGCCCGGCGCTGTAGCGCCGCGCGCGGGCTTCTTTGGTCGCCGCGAACAGCTTGCGCACGTGATCGAACAGGCCCGTGTAGGTCGCGAGGTTGGAGCGCGGCGTGCGCCCGATCGGCTTCTGATCGACGACGACGAGGCGCTTGACCGCGGCGAGTCCTTCGCTGATGCGGCCGCCGGCAGGTGCCGCGGCCGTGCGCTCGAGCTCGTCCGCATCGTCTTCCTCGGCGGAGATCGCGTAGCCGAGCTGCGCGGCGACGAGCTCGACCAGCGCCTGACTGACGAGGCTCGACTTGCCGGAGCCAGAGACGCCGGTCACGCTCGTGCACAGGCCGAGTGGGAACGCGACCTCGAGCTCGTCGAGATTGTTGCGCGTGACGCCCTCGAGCCGCAGCCACCCCGTGGGCACGCGGGGCACGCGCTCCGGCAGTGGCGGATGCTCGTACAGATAGCGCCGCGTCTGCGACTCCTGCACGCGCGCGAGGCCCTTGGGCGGCCCGCTATAGAGCACGCGCCCGCCGAGCTCGCCGCCCGCCGGCCCGACGTCGACGATCCAGTCCGCGTGGCGGATCACGTCGAGCTCGTGCTCGACGACGAACAAGCTGTTGCCCTGGTCCTTGAGGCGATCGAGCGCACGCAGCAGCGCCTCGGTGTCTGCAGGGTGCAGGCCCGCCGATGGCTCGTCGAGCACGTAGACCACGCCAAACAGATTCGACCGTACCTGCGTCGCGAGGCGCAGCCGCTGCAGCTCCCCCGGCGACAGGGTGGGCGTGCTGCGTTCGAGCGCGAGGTAGCCGAGGCCGAGCTCGAGCAACACCGCGAGCCGTGCGACGAGGTCCTCCGCGATCCGGCGCATTACCATGACCTTTTCGGGATGGTCGTGAGCCTGCGCGCGTTCGCCCTTCGCCGTGCCATCTGCGTAGGGGCCGAAGATCGCGGCGAGCCTCTTGAGCGGCAGCGTCGAGAGCTCGGCGATATCGAGCCCGGCGAACGTCACCGACAGCGCCTCGCGCTTGAGCCGCTTGCCGTGACACGTCCCGCACGCGCGGCTCAACATGTACTGCTGCACGCGCTTCTTCATCTGCGCGCTCTGCGTGTTGGCGAACGTGTGCAGCACGTGCCGCCGCGCACTCGAGAACGTGCCCATGTAGCTGGGCTCCGCCTTGCGCTTGAGCGCACGCTTGGTCTCCTCGGGCGTCAGGCCGGCGTAGACGGGCACCGTGGGCTGCTCGTCGGTAAACAGGATCCAGTCGCGCGTCTTCTTCGGCAGCTCGCGCCATGGCCGATCGACATCGATCCCGAGCGTCACGAGAATATCGCGCTGGTTCTGCCCGCCCCACGCCTGCGGCCACGCAGCTACCGCTCGCTCGCGAATCGTCAGCGACGGATCCGGCACCATCGAGCGCTCCGTCACCTCGTACACGCGGCCAAGCCCGCTACACGTCGGGCACGCGCCCTCGGGCGTGTTGGGCGAGAATGCCTCCGCGTACAGCATCGGCTGCTTCTTCGGATACGTCCCCGCGCGCGAGTACAGCATGCGGAGCAAATTCGACAGCGTCGTCACGCTGCCCACCGAGGACCGCGTCGTCGGCGTACCGCGCTGCTGCTGCAGCGCCACGGCCGGCGGCAGCCCCTCGATCGCGTCGACCTCGGGCGCCGGCATCTGATCGAACAGCCGCCGCGCGTACGGCGCCACCGACTCCAGATACCGCCGCTGCGCCTCGGCATACAGCGTCCCGAACGCGAGCGACGACTTTCCCGAGCCCGAAACACCCGTAAATACGACGAGGGCGTCCCGCGGGATCTCGACCTCGACGTCTTTGAGATTGTTCTCGCGCGCCCCGCGGACACGAACACCCCCAGGGCGCTGCTTCACGAGGGCTTCTTACCGCGCTTCGTGCGCAGAGGCTCATGTCGCGCCCTTCGCCGAGCGTGAGGGCCCCCCCGAAAGTCACAGATTTACGTGAAAGCTGCGTCTTCCGTTCGAGTTGTGTGGTGCCCAGTCCCGGAATTGAACCAGGGACACGCGGATTTTCAGTCCGCTGCTCTACCAGCTGAGCTAACTGGGCGTCTTGGGTTGAGGAACTTACTGGCCCGAGGTTCCGTTGGCAAGCAGGCGCAGCGCTTTCGTGCGGCCTACCCATCGGGAATAGGGGCGCGAGGCGATCGCTCGGGCTCACGCGAAGCCCACGGGGCCGACGTGATCGCGGTGCGGCTCGTGATCACGACCTGTAATCCACATCGCACACGGGTTTGCAACCCGAACGATGACGACCGCCTGAAAGCTCGGGGCCTGATGGGTTCGTGGCCGTCGGAGTGGCACAATGAAGGTGGAATGGCCTCGAGGAACGGCACCGATCCGGCGAAGGCGCATGCGCCGGTGCCGCTCGAGGGCGACGGCGCCGAGCTCCTGGGCATGGTCGTCGACGGTCGCTATCGGCTCGATGCCACGCTCGGCCGAGGCGGTATGGGCCTCGTGTTCAAGGCGCACCACATGGGGCTGCGCCGCGCCGTCGCGGTCAAGGTGCTGCACCGCGCGTTCGTCGCGAACCCCGACGTCCGCAACCGTTTCGAGCGCGAAGCACTGGCGAGCGGCAAGATCGATCACCCGAACTGCGTGAACGTCTACGACACGGGTCGCTTGCCCGATGGGTCGCTGTATCTCGCGATGGAGCTCCTCGACGGCAAGTCGCTCGCCGACGTGCTCGAGCAAGAGGGCCAGCTCGCCCCCGGCCGCGCGCTTCACATCCTCGCGCACGTGCTGCGCGGGCTCGCGCACGTCCACGCGGCGGGCTTGATCCACCGCGACATCAAGCCCGAGAACATCTTCCTTATCACACAGGGCGAAGATCACGACTTCGCGAAGATCCTCGACTTCGGCATCGCGAAGGGCATGACCGCCGCGGACCTCGACGACGGCGTGAAGCTCACGCAGGCGGGCATGGCGTTCGGAACGCCGATCTACATTGCGCCCGAGCAGGCGCTCGGCAATCCCATGGATGGACGCGCGGACCTGTATGCCGCGGCGGTCGTCGGCTTCGAGATGTTGTGCGGGCAGCCGCCGTTCTATAGCGACGACAAGCTCGAGGTGATGGCGATGCACACCGCGCGGCCGGTTCCGCCGATGCGCCAGCGCCTGATCAAGAACGGGCGGCCCGTGCCGGCATCGATCGAGCGGCTGATCGTCAAGGGCCTGACGAAGAAGCCGAGCGAGCGCTATCCGACTGCCGACGTGTTCCTCGCCGCCGTCGAGAACGCGCTGCACACGCCCGATGGGGGCGTCACCGACGTCGCCATCGAGCGGCCCTCAGCCTCGACGACGGGGAGCCAGCCCCTGATCGCCGACGACGGCTCGGTCAACATCACCGGCGCCAACGACATCGCCGATGCGATCGACGAGGCCCTGAGCACGCCGCGCGCCGCGACCGCCGCCCCCACACCGCATGGGATGCCCGCGTCGCTCCGTCAGGGCGCTAGACTCGCGCCGCAAGGTGGCGTCTCGATCGGCTTGCCGTACACGGGCCCGCAGGGCGAGCCGATCTTCGGGCTCACGCCGGAGCAGCGCCTGGCGCAAGCGACCGCCGCGGCACCCGACACCTCTCGGCTCTCGGGCGTCGCTAGCGCGCTCGAGCCAGACGACACGCGGGCACGCACGAAGCTGCAAGAGAAGCTTCCCGCGCCGGCGAAGAAGTCGCGGTGGCTCTACGGGGCCATCGCCGCGGCGGCGGTAGCCGCGGGTGTGGTGGTCGCCGTAGTCACGTCGCGCCCCGAGGACAGCGGTCCCGCGCTCGATCCCGATTCGCCGGCGGGGCAAGCCAAGGCCGCGCTTGACCGCGGCGACCCGGCAAAGGCCGTGGCGATCCTCGAAGGCAACAAGGTCGCGATCGCGAACGATGCGATGGCGCAGTTGATCCTCGGGCATGCACACGCCGCGCGGCATGCGAGCGAGCCGAGCCTCGTCGCGTACGGGCAAGCGCTGCAGCTCGATCCAAAGCTCGAGGCCGATGCGCAGCTGCGGGCGGGGCTGCGCGCGATGGCCGCGGATACCGACGTGCGTGTCGTCGCGGTCGCGTTCGAGCTCTGGGTCTCGCGCACTACCGATCCCGAGGCCAAGCCGCTGCTCGTGAAGGCCGCGATCAGCGATAACCTCACGCGCCGCCACGCGGTGAAGCCCGTCGTCGAGCGGCTATCGCTCAACGCCGAGGTCGACTGGCTTCTCGCATTCTCGTGGGACCTCGAGCAGGAAGCCACGTGCGAGCTGCGCAAGGAAGCGGTCGCGAAGCTGCGTGCGCTCAACGATCGCCGCGCGGTGCCCGCGCTCGAGCGCGCCGTGGTGCGCAAGATAAAGAGCGGCGCGCTGCGCGGCAAGACGTTCAGCCCATGTCTCGTCGATGATGCGAAGGCAGCGATCGGATACCTGCGCGGACTACCCGCCAAGTGAGCACCCTCGCCCTCCCCGACCTCCCGCGCTGGGTCGAGGCGCACGGCATCGCCGCCGATCCCGCGAGCTGGCATCGCACGCTCGGGCCCGGGTTCGCGGTGGGGAGCGATCGTGCGCGCTTGATCGTCGTCGGTGGTGACGCCGACGCCACCGAGCTGGATCTGCTCGCGCGAGCGCATCCCGAGCACACGTTCCTGGTCGCGATCGAGCGCGAGGATCTCACCGCGACGTTGCACACGCACGCACGCGCCGTGACGCGTGCCGTGCTTCACACGCTACCCGAACCCGACGCGCTCCCCGAGCTCGACGGCGCTGCCGTGCTTTCGCCTGACGTGCCACTGTCCCACCTGTCGGACGCACTCGCCGAGGAGCTGGCAGCCATGCGCACCATCCGCACGGTGTGGGCAGCGTGGGTCGACGATGAGCCGGTGAGCTTCGCGTACGCGCCGTGGCGAAGCGCCGCGTGGTTCGATGTCTCGGTCGATACCGCGCCCGGTGCCCGTCAGCTGGGGCTCGCCACGATCGTCGCCGCGGCGATGATCCGCGATGAACGCGCGCAGGGACGCGAGCCGGTGTGGGGCGCAGACGAGCACAACCACGCCTCGCTGCGGCTGGCGAAGCGGCTTGGCTTCGAGCCGTTCGACGAGCTGTGGGTTGCACCGCCAGCGGTGTAGGCTCGCGGCACGTGCGCGCGCTTCTCGTGTTCGTTCTGGTCGCGGTCGCCACGCCAGCGGAAGCGCAGGCCGAGGAGGTCAGCGACCGCACGCTGTTCTACGGCGGGCTCGCGCTGGCGCCGCCAACCTATCTCGTTGGCGTGACGTTGCATGAAGGCAGTCACGCCATCGCGGCGAAGCTCGTTGGCGGCAGCGTCGAGGACGTGCACCTGTTTCCACCCGGCCGCGATCCGAAGAGCGGACGGTTCCGGTTCGGTTGGGTCTACGCGCGCGGGCTGCGCACCAAGACGCAGAAGGCGGTGTTCTATCTGGCGCCCAAGCTCACCGACGCTGCTTTGCTCGGTGGGTTCGCGGCGCTCGCGTTCACGGACGCATGGCCCGACAGTCGCTGGGGCGGCCTCGCACTGACCGTGTTCGCGACCGGGCTGTGGATCGACTATGCGAAGGACATCTTCCTTTTTCACGGCGGCAACGACGTCGTGAAGACGTTCCGTCTGTGGTGCATGACCGGTTGGCGGCAAGTGCCCGCGCGCCTCGTGTACGCGGCGACGATCGTGGGCCTCGGTGTCATCGTCGCGAAGGGCTATCAGCGGACGTTCCGGACGCTGCAGGACGAGACCGCGTCACCGGCGCATACCCCGTTCATGCTCCCCCTCGCGAACCTGGCGTTCTAGGACGGCGCCCGATATGCCGCGGCGCCCGTGCGTTCGCGCGCGTAGCCCCGGTGAACCTGCGAAATTGACTGGTTCGGCGAGGGTCCGCGAGTTGCACTGTCGCTCTCGCCATGAAGCGAGCCTGCATCGCGATCGTGGATGGTTCGAGCGCGCGGATCTACATGTACACGGATGGCGACGGTGCCCAACCGTCGCTCACCGAGTACAGAGACCTGGCGAACCCAGGTCGCCGTGCGCGTGACGAGGCCCTGTTCTCCACCACCAAGCCCGGTAGTCGCGGGCAGAACGGTGGCGCAGGGCCGCGCGGTAGCACCGATGACCATCGCGACGCGCATCGCGCCGTGCAGGACGCCGAGTTCGCGCAGTACGTGGTCGATCAGCTCGACACGATCGCGAAGGACGAGAAGATCGGCCACGTCATCCTCGTCGCTTCCCCGAAGATGCTGGGCCACTTGCGCAAGTGTGACGCGCAACTGCGCAAGCACGGCATCAACGTCGACGAGATCGAGCGCGATCTCGCGCGCCTCACGCTCCCTCAGATTCACGATCACCTCGCAGCCATGCACGTGATCGAACCCCGCGGTCGCGCGGCCTTCGAACGTCGTTAAACGCCCAACAGGAGTTGTCGAAATGCGGATTCACAAGCTCGCGGTAATGTTCGTTGCGCAGCTGGCGTTTGTGGCTGCGTGCGGCAGTGGTGATGACACCAATGGCGGTGACGACGCCGTCGACCCCACTGGCGACGGCGGCACTGTTCTCCCCGGCTTCACCGACGGTGTCAGTACACTAACCGGCTCCGGCGAGGCTGGCTACGTCGACGGACCTCGCGGGGTGGCGCGCCTGGCCAACCCGGTGAGCGTCGCGGTCGGCCCCGATGGCGCGGTCTACGTCGCGGACTTCGACAACCACAAGATCCGCCGCGTCGACGCGAGCACGGGCGAGACCACCACCGTGATCTCGCAACAAGGCTTCCGTAAGCCGTTCGCCATGGCGTTCGGAGCCAACGGCACCTTGTACGTCACCACCGACGACGATCCGAATGGAGGCCACGGTCCGATGACCGGCACCGTGTGGCGCGTCGACGTCGACGCGAAGACCGCGACGGTGATCGTCGCCTCGATCGGTCGCCCGCGCGGCATCGCCGTCCTCCCCGACGAGCGCCTCGTCGTCACCGACTACCAGCACCATGTCGTCCAGGTCATCGACGGCACGGGCCGCGTCACACTGCTCGCAGGCGTGTGGGACGTTCCCGGAGCGACCAACGGCGTCGGCACCCAGGCACAGTTCGCGACGCCCTACGGCATCGTCGTGCGCCCCGACGGCAGCTTGCTCGTCGCCGATCACGACAACGATCGCCTGCGCGTGGTCACGCTCGACGGGCAGGTGTCCTCGCTCGCGGGTACCGGCAATGCAGGGTTCTCCGACGGCTCCGCAGCCACCGCGCAGATGAGCGGCCCGCAAGGCCTCGCGATCACCAGCAGCGGTGACGTCTTCATCACCGACACCAACAATTTCCGTGTCCGCCGGCTGCGCGCGGGCTCCATCGACACCGTCGCGGGAAACGGCACGGGCGGCTACAAGGACAATGACGATCCCCTCGCTTCCGAGCTCTACGGCCTCGAGGGCATCGCCGTCACGCCGAACGGTGCGACTGTGTTCGTTGCCGACGGTGGCCGCGGCGAGCCGGTGCCGTACAACCGGATCCGCCTGATCAAGATGAACTGATTAGCTCGACGACACGAGCTGGCGCAGCTGCCACGCTTGCAGGTGCATGCGCTGGCGCGCGCCACGCTCGGCGATCTTCATCCCGCGGGCGAGCACGACGGCCGAGAACACCACCGAGAGGGTGAAGAAGCCCATCAGCCACATGCCAGCCTCGCTACCGGCCAGCATAGGCGCGCGGATCCATGCCCCCCCATCGTGCGCGACGATCGTCTCCGAGAGCCAGCCAACGCGCTCCGCGAACAGCGGCCCGAGCACGGCCAGCGTGCACAACACGACGACGAGCGTTGCCTGCCGCTTGCGGTACTGGGGCCCCGTCATGAAGCCCATTGCGGTAACGGCCGCGAGCGCGGGCCCCATGAGCAGCGGCGTGAACATCCGCGAGCTCACCACCACGAGCAGGATGTGGACGCTGAGCAGCGGCACGATCAGGAACGCCCGCCCACCCTTCGCGAGCAGGTACTGGAACGAGATGCTCGCCACCGCGAGGAGCGCCATCAGGGCGGCGTAGATCCGCTGGTCAGGTGTGGCGAACAGCAGCACCAGGGGCACCCACAGCGCGAAGAAACCGGCCGACACCACGTTCGCGAGCAGCGTCGCGCGGATCACGTCGGCGCTCTCGTGCTCGAATGCCTTCACGACCTCGGCCGGCAGCTCCGGCGGCGGCTCGATCATCATCTGTGTGATCAGCTCACCGGCGGCGTGCAGCTGCGGATCGAGCGCG
Source organism: Kofleriaceae bacterium (assembly GCA_033763475.1). Lineage (GTDB taxonomy): Bacteria > Myxococcota_A > Polyangia > Haliangiales > Haliangiaceae > JABFXX01. Next base: position 51,703 of record JANRKM010000224.1, on the reverse strand, counting down.
AGCGCGCGGCCCGCCTCGCGCATCGCTGTCGAGCGATCCTGCGTTGCGAACGCCGCGGTTGCCGTCGACAGATGATGCCTCGCGAGCTCGCAGCGCAACGCGTGGTCGCGATCACCGTCGAGGAACTGCTGGATGCGTTCGCCGAGCTCGCGTGCCGTCTGGATCCGCTTCGTGCGATCCGTCGCCGTCGCCTCCACCACGATCTCGTCGAGCTCGGGCGGAATGTCGCGATCCTTCACCCGCTTGCTCGGGCGGCTCTCGATCCCGGCGACGGCAGTCTTCATGCCCGCTGGCCCGACGGGATGGAGTCGCTCTCCGACGAGCACCTCGAACATGATGCAGCCGAGCGAGTACACGTCGGCGCGCCCATCCACATCCGGCAGCGCCTTCGCCTGCTCCGGGGCCATGTATCCCGGCGTGCCGACCGCCGCCCCCGCGGCTGTCACCAGCTCCGTCGCGTCCACACTCGCGAACGCGCTGTCGTCCTCGCCCGTAACTTTGGCGACCCCCCAGTCGAGCACGTAGGTCTCGCCGTACTCGCCGAGCACGATGTTGTCGGGCTTGAGGTCGCGGTGCACGAACCCGCGCTGATGCGCCAGCTCGACGGCCAGGCACACGTCCGCGATCGCGCGCAGCATGCGCTGCAGGGGCACGCCGCGCCCGATCATGCTCGAGCTCGCACGCTCCGCGGCCACGCTCGGCCCTGCCTTGATCAACTCGGCAAGCGTCCGGCCCTGCAGCTTCTTCATCGCGAAGTACGGCTTGCCGTTCGCATCGCGGCCGAGCTCGTGAACCGGCACGATCGCAGGGTGCTCGAGGCGCCCCTGGATCCGCGCCTCGCGTAAGAACCTCGCGATCTGCTTCTCCGACGGCGCCTCCGCGCGCATGCGCTTCACGGCGACCTCGCGGCCGATCTGGTGATCCACCGCTTCGAGCACCTCCCCCATTCCGCCGCGGCCCAGCATCCCGCCCAGCGCATAGCGCTCGTTCGCGATGTCGGTCTCGGCGATGCCGCCCACGTTGCTCGGGCCATCGACCTTGGTCGCGATGTTTGGCCCGAAGCTCGCCTGGACGGGCTCTTCCGTGTCCATGCCCTCCAGTCTACTGCGGTCGTTTGCCGAATCGGTCGCGGCCGCGGTCGATCAAGCGCGCGCGCACCGCTTCGACGATGGCCGGCTCGGCAACGTCGGGGTGACCCGACGAGAATGGCGGCGCGGGGTTGTATTCGAGCCCGAGCTGGATCGCCTTGGCTACCTCGGGGCCAGCGACCTCGGCCGCGACGCGCAGCGCGAAGTCGATGCCCGCGGTGACGCCGCCGCCGGTGATGCGGTTGCGATCGACGACCACGCGCCCGGGCGTGTAAGCACCGCCGTGCTCGGCGAGCAGCTCGGTGAACGCCCAGTGGGTGGTGCACCGATGACCGTCGAGTAACCCCGCCGCGCCGAGGAGCAACGCGCCCGTACACACGGAGGTGACGTAGCGCGCCGTGCGCCCGTGGGTGCGGAGGAAGTCGAGGATCGCAGGGTCGTCCATCAGGGCGATCTGCCCGAACCCTCCGGGGACACAGACGATGTCGAGTGGCGGGCAGTCGGCGAGCGTCGTCGTCGGCAGTAGCCGGAGGCCGGAGTCCGCGCGCACGGGCTCCAGGTCTTTCCAGACGAGGTGGACCTGCGCGCCGGGGATGCGATGAAACACCTCGAAGGGCCCGGTGAGGTCGAGCTGCGTGAGGCCCGGAAACAGGAGAAGGCCAATGTGAAGCGTCATTGGGGGCATGGTGCGCGAGGCGAGCCGTGGCAGCCATGACAACTTTCGGCTATTTCTTGCCAATGCAGCGGATCATCGTTGTCGTGATCGAAGGCGCCCAGACGCTCGACGTGACCGGCCCAGCCGAGGTGTTCGCCGCGGCCGGGCGCGCGCTCGGCAAGCCGCACTACAAGGTCGTGTTCGCGTCGACCGGTGGCGGGGGACGCACGCTGTCGTGTGCGCTCGAGGTGAAGACGCGCGACCTGCGTGGGCTGCGGCCCCAGCCGGACGATGTAGTCGTGGTCGCAGGCGGCGAGGACGCTGCCGTGGTGCGCGCGGTGCGCGATCGCCCTTTGCTCGCCTGGCTCCGGCGCGCCGCTCCGGTGGTGCACCGCATGACCTCGGTCTGCTCGGGCGCGTTCCTGCTCGCTGCGGCCGGGCTGCTCGAAGGCAAGCGCGCGACCACGCACTGGTCCGCGTGTGCAGAGCTGGCGCGGGCGTTCCCGAAGATCGAGGTAGATCGCAATGCGATCTTCGTCGCCGACGGGACCCTCTGGACCTCGGCGGGCGTGACCACGGGCATCGACATGGCGCTCGCGCTCGTCGAGGAAGCCCACGGCCCCGCGCTCGCCGACGACGTGGCCGCGCGCCTGGTGCTGTACATGCGGCGCCCCGGGTACCAGTCGCAATGGAGCGATGCGCTAGTCACGCAGCGCTCCGGCGATTCGCTGGGCCCCGCGATCGCGTGGGCACGCGCGCACCTCGCCGAGGCCGATCTCGACGCCCTCGCCCGCCGTGCCGGCATGTCGCCGCGCACGTTCCACCGCCGCTGCCTCGCCCAGCTCCACACCACCCCGGCCAAGCTGCTCGACAAGCTCCGCGTCGAGCGCGCGCGCGATCTGCTCGTGAAGAGCCGGCTGCCCGCGAAGTCACTCGCCGCCGCCTGCGGGTTCACATCGACGACGCGGATGAAGCGCGCGTTCGAGCGCGAGCTCGGCCTCGGCCCGCGCGCGTATCGCCTGCTGCACGGATAGCTACGGCTTGGTCGTTGCCTGGAGCCAGCGGCTGAACGCGTCCAGGAGCAATGCCTGGTCGCCGAGCGCTCGCTGTGCGTCGGAACGGCCGTCGCCGTGCTCGAGCGAGTACGTGATGCTGGTGCCGCCTTCGTCGGCCTCGAACTTCGCGAACCCGGCGACGGCGTCGCGCTTGCCAGCGCGCGGTTGCCACCGCACCTCGCGGTTCGCGGCGTCATAGGTGTAGACGAGCGAATAGGTCAGCGACTCGCCGAACTCGAACAGGATCTCCTCGGGCAGCCCCACGTCGCTGACGAGAATGACGCGCGCGCGCCGCAGGCCGGGGACCCATGCGGCGAGCGAGGTGGCGTCGACAAACGCGCGCCAGCAGCGGTCGGGGTCACGCGGAACAACAGCGCGAACGGTATGCACGTGACCACCCTACCGCTTCCCGAGTGACAGTACGATGGCGCTCATCACCGATAGTTGCAGTCGCCCCGTAGGCCGATACGGGCCCTCCCTTCGGACGAGGTGGGGTAACGCCCGCGTCGGTACGACGCGCGGCTCAAAGGTGGATGGGCGGTGCATGCTACGTGCAGGTCCGGAGATCATGGCATCTCGCACCGATGCGTCACCGGCTCCGCGAATCTCCGTCGTGCTGAGTGACGTCGACGGCACGCTGGTCACTACCGACAAGCGCCTCACGTCGCGCACGCTCGACGCCGTGCGCCGGCTTCGCGCTCGGGGCATCGGGTTTACGATCACGAGTAGCCGACCGCCATTCGGGGTGCGCATGCTCGTCGAGCCGCTCGGCCTCGACCTGCCACTGGCCACGTTCAACGGCGGCGTCATGCTGCGCCCTGACCTCTCGATCCTCGAGGCGCACCACGTTCCGCCAGCGCAGGTCCCGCCGTTGATCGATGCCCTGCACGCGCACGGGCTCGACGTCTTCGCGCATCGGGTGGGCGATTGGTTCGTCGAGCGACGGTCCGCCCCCTACGTCGAACGCGAGGCGGCGACGCTTGCGCGAGATCCAGAGGTCGTTCCCGACCTCCGCACGGTGGAGGGCATCTTCAAGCTCGTCGGCGTCAGCGACGACGAGGCGGCGATGGCAGCGTGCGAGGTCGCACTACACGCGGCGGTCGCGGATGCCGCCTCGGTCGTGCGCTCGCAAGCGTACTTCCTCGACGTCACCCACCCGTGCGCGAACAAGGGCGCCGCGATCGTACGCCTCGCCGGCGACCTCGGGGTGCCGCTCGCCCAGTTCGCCACGCTCGGTGATCAGCCGGTCGATGTCGGCATGTTCGAGCGTAGCGGCGTCAGCATCGCGATGGGCAACGCGAGCAAGGACGTGCAGCGGCGGGCGACATTTGTCACGACCTCGAACGACGAGGACGGGTTCGCGAACGCCGTCGAGCACTTCATCCTGGCCGACGACCCGGCTACTTCTTCATCAACGCGGCCTTGATCAGCTTCTCGTTCGGCAGGAGCACGACGAAGTTGAGGCGGAGCCGCCAGTCAGGCCCGTTATCGGGCGTGGCGGCGAACCAACCGCCGCCGACCTGCACGCTGAACGGCAAGAAGCCGATCTTGGTGAGACGGCTGCCGAGCAACTCGAGCGGGATCGATGCCTTGTCGTCGTCGGCCTTCCAGTTGAAGGTCATCTCGCTCTGCGCGGTGAGCGTCCACGAGTGCTTCGTGAACGACACGAACGGCTGCACGAACAGCTGGCTGACACCCGGGCTATCGAAATCACTGGTATCGGCGAACGACCACTGCTGATTGACGAGCGCCCCGATCGTCCACGGCGCGTGGAGGTAGAGGCCCACGGCGGTCGGTCCGATCAGCCACTTGCCGCTGTTGAGCGCCGGGTCAGTGCCGCCCGGCAGCCCGAACACAGGGCCAACACCCCAGATGAACTTGGACGGTTTCGACGGCGAGAGAAAGAGCGAGAATGTGATGTCGCCCATCCCGAACGTCGCCGGCTGGCTCGCATCGAGGGAGGGCTGGCCGATGAGCGGCACGATGTAGCGGCCGATCAGGTTCCAGTTCTTGGACAGGTGGACCGGCACCACGGGCTGGATGTTGAGCACCATCTGCAGGCTGTCGTTCGGCCCGAGCCCGTTGTTCCAGTTGAACTGGAACGGCAAGCTCGCGAGATCGGCGACCGGATTCGTCAGCTGTAGCGCGAGACTGTTCGCGCGCGCGTCCTCGTCGTCGTGCCCATGTTGCCCTTCGTGCGGGGGCACCTCATGCATTGGCGGCGCGTGCGCATCCTCTTGTGGCGGCGGTGGGGACTCCGGTGGTACCGGCGGCGCCGGTGCAGGTGCCGCCGGTGGAGGCTCACCGGTCTGCGCATCAGCGCTCCGCGAGGCGATGCACGTACACGCGAGGACCACCACTCCGTAGCGCGTCCTCCGTGCCCTCGGCACCCCACCGTCCACCTTGCACGTGCTCATCCTGCGAATCGTAGCGGCGGGGCCGACGGCACCCAGGAAGCTCACGCTGATCTCGCAGGTACGCGAATGCCGGCATGTCGCCCGCGCCCGCGAGATCTTCCCAAAGGGGAGGCGCTCGATCTTCCTCGCGCGCCCCTCCGAAGAACGCGTCGTTGCAGCCGACGGGTGCGGCGGTAGCGTTGCGTTATCACCCCGTCGGATTGGCGCCCCAAATGGCTACAACGACTCGACAAGCAGCGCGCGCAGCTCTCTCGTATCGCCCGCAAGAGGCGCAGCCGCTGATCGAAGACCACGCGATGATCGGCGATCTGCACACGGCGGCGTTGATCTCGAAGGATGGCTCGATCAACTTCCTCTGCCTCCCGGAGTACGACAGCAACACATGCTTCGCAGCGTTGCTCGGCACGTCCGAGAACGGCCGCTGGAAGATCGCACCGACGGGCCGCGTGGACGCCGTGAAGCGTCGCTATCGCGGCAATACGTTGATCCTCGAGACGGAGCTCGAGACGGCCGAGGGCGCCGTTCGGCTGATCGATTTCATGCCACGTCGAGGCGGAGCACCTCGTGTGGTCCGCATCGTCGAGGGGCTGCGCGGCGCGGTAACGATGACGTTCGAGCTCCGTCCACGCTTCACGTATGGTCTGACGGTTCCGATCGAGCAGTCCGCGACGAACTGGAGCGAAGCCATCGCGGGACCGGATGCGTTGTATCTGCGAAGCAGCCATGGTGGAGCGCCCCCGTTCGAGACCGAGCTGACGATTCGAGCAGGCGAGCGCGTCACCTATGAGCTGGCGTGGGCGCGTCCCTATGATGAGGTCCCATCGCCCCTCGATATCGACGAGGCCGAGCGCGAGACCGAAGCTTTCTGGACCGAGTGGACCTCGCGGCTCCGCCTCCCCTCGGAGTACCCGGACATCGTGATGCGATCGTTGATCACCCTGAAGGCGTGCACGTACGCCCCTAACGGCGCGATCGTCGCGGCCCCGACGTTCGGGTTACCCGAGACACCGGGTGGCGAACGCAACTGGGATTATCGCTTCACGTGGGTCCGTGATTCGGTCTTCACGGTGCTCGCGCTCCTGCGAGCGGGATTGACCGACGAGGCCGACCAGTTTGGAACCTGGCTCTTCGACGCGATCGGTGGCGCCCCCGGTCAGTTTCAGATCATGTACGGGATCCGCGGCGAACGGATCCTCACGGAATCATCGTTGGACTGGCTCGGTGGCTATGGCGGTGCGCGGCCGGTGCGCATCGGAAACGGTGCCTACACGCAATTCCAGCTCGACGTGCTCGGCGAGCTCGCGGCTGTCGTCTTCGCGTACGCGAAGGCCTACGGCAAGCTTCCGATGCGAGGAGCGGAGGCGATCAAGTCAGCTGCGGAAACGGTCGCGAATAGGTGGACGGAGAACGGCCATGGCATCTGGGAGATGCGTGGTCCGACGCGCCCCTTCGTCGCCTCGAAGCTCGGCGCGTGGGTCGCGATCGATCGGTGGGTCAAGGTGATCGAGATGTTCAAGCTCGACGAAGACAAAGCTGGCTGGGAGGCGCTGCGCGACGAGATCCGCAACGAGATCCTGACCAAGGGATATTCCCCCGAGCGCAATACGTTCACGCAGTACTACGGCTCGGCGACGGTCGATGCCAGCTTGCTGCTCATCCCGTTGAGCGGCTTCTTGCCTGCGGACGATCCGCGCATCGTCGGAACCGTGAAAGCGATCGAAGAGGACCTGCTGGAGGACGGCCTCGTGCTCAGGTATCGCACCGGCACCAGCAACGACGGGTTGTCCGGCGAAGAGGGCGTGTTCCTCGCATGCTCGTTCTGGCTCGTCGACACGTACAAGCTGATGGGCCGCGACGAGGAGGCACGCCGGCTGTTCGAGCGCGTCGTCAACCTGCGAAATGATGTCGGCCTCCTCGCGGAAGAATACCTGACGCGCGAGAAGCGCCAGATTGGCAACTTTCCACAGGCGTTTAGTCACCTCGCGCTCGTCAACTCGGCGTACACGTTGGCCGAGGGTCACGAGGCCGTGTGAGCAGGTGACGTTGGACTCTTGATCGGCAGGGCGATCGTGGCGGCGAGGAAGCCATACGCGATCGCGAGCAGGGTCACGATCGTATCGAAGGCAGTGCCGATGCCCGTCAGCGTCCAGCCGGCGAGCAGATTGTCGGCGCTCTCGAACCCGATGCTGGCCGGCACGAGCATGAGCAGCCCCGGCACGATGAACGCGAGCGAAGAATGGCGCAATCGACGTCCAATCACGTTGCCGACAATGCCGACGACGAGCGACGCGACGAAGACCCCCGCGACCTCACCAAAGAAAGCACTCGTGACGAGGTTCGCCACGATCGCGAGCACCGCCGCGCCGCATGTCCAGCGTGCATCGCGCAGGGACGCCCGCAGGGTGATCACGAACCCCAAACCGACGACCGCGGCGGCGATGATCTTCACGGCGACGCCGAAGCCCTCGGGCGACGTGGTCGGAATTGGACCGAGCCAGGTCGCGACGAGCGAGCGACCGACCGCGACGCCGAACGCAAGACCGACAAGCTGCACGAGCGCGCCCACCGAGTTGGCTACGCCGGCCTCGAGGTGATGCGCCGCGAGCTCGCGGATTCCGATCACCATCAGCATACCGGGCAGCAACACGACGAGCGCCGCGAACGTCACGTTCGCGACCGCGATCCCGAAACCGGCACACGCGAGCACGCTGGCGAAGAAGCTAGCGACGAACGCACCTAGCGGACTCACGAGGGCCTCGAAGCGCTCACCGCGCAGGATCACGCGAGTCAGAAATCCGACCGTCAACCCGACGAGTGCGGCACCGATCGACTCGCGCCAGCCGCCACCGACGATCGGCGCGAGCGCTGCACCGATCACGCCGTGCACCAGCACGACGAGTGATCGCGGACGACGAAGCGGATGCCCGTGCAGCTCCGAAATCTCGTCGAGTGCGCGACGACGATCAATGCGCCCGTCGGCAACCGCCGCGCTGATCTCGTCGAGACGCCCGATCGTATAGAGGTCGACGGGGTGTGGCTTGACCCGCAGCACGTAGACTTGCTGTTGGGGAATCGAACCTACGGCGATCTCGACAACCGTCGGCGTCGCTGACACTTGCACACCATGCAGACCGAGTGCGTCGCCGAGCTCGGCGACACGAGGCTCGAGCTCGTTCGCGGGGTAACCGCCGGCCTCATGCGCCGAGCGCGTGAAGCGCAGGAGCAACTCGACTGTCTGACGGTCGGTGTCAGACGCGATTGGGCTCGCGGTGGACACTCGCTCTTCATTATGGCTTCGGCATGAGCGCACGACGAGGAACACCCGATAGCGCGGCCTCGAATGCCGGGACTCGGCTGACGCCTAGGAGCGCCTCGAGACGGCTGGTTGTGGAGCACGCCGACCGCCACCCCTCGTCCCCGAAAATGACATCGCCCCTTCTTTCAAAGGGGCGAAATCATTCGTGCGATCGGGGGGACTCGAACCCCCACGGTGTTACCCACTGGAACCTGAATCCAGCGCGTCTACCAATTCCGCCACGATCGCGTGGTCTCGACCGGCAGCAGTCGAGGGCCAGACAAATGCCACAGCCGCAACGCGGACACAAGGTGGATACGCCGATCCCTGAATCCGGACCGGTTTTCCGTGTCTAGCCAAGGGTTTGGTCACGGTGCTGCCTTTACTCGTCGCGCAGGGTCCGACTAACATCAGCAAGCGGTTTCGAGTTTGCGATGGCCAAGCTGATCGTCATTTCTGGGGAGGAACGGCAGGAGTTCGAGCTCGCTGCCTTCAACACGATCGGGCGACATCCGGACAACACGATCCAGATCCTCGATCGCATCATCTCCAAGGAGCACGCGCAAATTCAGCGTGCCGCCGATGGGCGATATCTCTTGCGTGATCTGCGCTCGCTGAACGGCACGTTCATGCGCGGCGAGCGCATCGCCGATCACTATCTGTCCGACGGCGACGAGTTCACGATGGGCTCGACGCGCATCGTGTTCGTCGACAAACCGCGCGCCGACGACGTGCTCCAGCGCGTCACAATCGCGCCTGGCCTCACCGAGAGCCACATCCGCGGGCGCATCCAGGCGAACACCGGCGACTTCATGCCGGAGAAGCAAATCGCCGACGAAAAGAACCTGCGCCGCGACTACGAGCGCTTGCGCATCGGTCACGAGCTCGCGCGTGCCGTCGGCAGCGAGCTCGATCTCGACAAGCTGCTCCCCAAGATTCTCGACAAGGCGTTCGAGCTGGTCGGCGCCGATCGCGGCGTGATCTTGCTGCAAGATGATCGTGGCGAGCTCGTGCCGCAGTTCGTGAAGACGCGCTCGGGCAAGAGCGATCCGAACATCGTCCTCTCGAACACCGTGATGGCCGAGGTCCGCAACAACAAGGCCGCCGTGCTGTCGAGCGACGCGACGATGGACGCACGGTTCTCGGGTGCCCACTCGATCATCATGCAGGGCATCCGTTCGACGATGACGCTACCGCTCCTGCACGGCGGCGAGCTGCTCGGCATCATGCACCTCGACTCGCTGTTCACGTCGAACGCGTTCACCGAGAAGGACCTTCAGGTCTGCACCGGCATGGCTGCGCAGGCCGCGATCTCCATCCAGAACGCGCGTCTTGCGAGCCGGATCGAGAAGGAAGCGCAGACCCGCGCCCAGATCTCGCGCCTGATCCCGCCGAGCGTCGTCGAGCAGGTCGTCAAGGGAGAGCTCACGATCGAGAAGGGTGGTCGCCTCACCGAGGTGACGATGCTGTTCTCCGACATTCGTGGCTTCACTACGATGTCCGACGGTCGCCCGCCGCAGGAGATCGTTAACACCTTGAACGAGTACTTCGAGGTCATGGTCGACGTGCTGTTCAAGTACAGCGGCACCCTCGACAAGTTCGTCGGCGATGAGATCATCGGCCTGTTCGGCGCCCCCATCGCGATCGACGACGCGCCCTTCAAGGCCGTCTCGTGCGCGATCTCGATGCTCCAGGCGCTCGCCGAGTTCAACAACACGCGCGCCGCCGAGAACCAGCCGCCGCTGCGCATCGGCATCGGCATCAACACCGGCAATGTCATTACAGGGTCGATCGGCTCCACCCGCGCCCTCCAGTACACCGCGATCGGCGACGCGATGAACGTCGCCTCGCGCCTGGTCAACGTCGCGGGCTCGGGTGACATCATCATCTCCGAGGACACCTTCCGTCACGTCGCGGGCCGCGTCGAAGCGCAGCAGCTTCCACCGGTGAAGGTGAAGGGCAAGGCCGACGAGCTCAAGGTCTACCGCGTGACGGGCCTCAAGCGCCTGCATACGCCGGTGCCGGGCGAGTGGTCCGGCCCGACGAACGCGTGAGCCGACTCAGGCCCGCCACTCGGTCGCGAGCAACTCGTAGCGTAGGCGCGTGTGCCACAGGCCATCGCGCCACACATCGTCGACAGCAGCACCGACGAAGCGAAAGCCGAGCTTCTCGATCACGCGCCGCGAGCCTGCGTTCGCCTCGGTGCACTGCACCCACACCTTGTGCAGGCCGAGAGTTGCGAACGCCCAGCCCGTGACCGCGCGCGCAGCTTCCGACATGAGACCGCGATTCCTCGCGTGCGGCGCGATCCAGTAGCCGAGCTCGGCGCGATCGACCCGCAACGCGAGCACCGACCAGCAAATGCCGTGAAGGCCGATCGTACCGACGACGGCACCGTCGAGCTCGATCGCCCAAACCACGTCGGTACCCGCGGTGAGCGCGTCGTCGGTGTGGCGCAGCCATGCACGTGTCTCGTCGATCGACGCGTGCGCCATCCACGTCATGTGACGCGGCAGCTCGGGGTCGCTCACGTGCGGGAAGTAGACCTCCGCATCCGCGACGTCGGCGATACGCAAGCGCATGCGCGAGGTGACGAGCTCGAGAGGCAGCTCGCGGAGCACTGGGACATCCACGCGTGGCGGTGGCGAGACCGGCACGCTCAGCGCTTGCCGCCGGGCATGTTGTAGAACGCCCTCGGATACGAGCTCTCGGGCTCGCGACTGGCCAACACGTTCGCCCGTTTCGTCATCCCTCGACCCTAGACCGTCTTGGCTCGGTAGCTCAGTGCCAGACTGCCTCGACGCCCAACCGGAGGTTCCGGGTCGACTTGTAGACGCGCTCGAGCTCGACGTTGAAGACGTCACGCCCGCGCCACGAATCGAGGACCAACGACTCCTCGTCCGCTTGCAGCTCGCCCTCATCCGTCGACTCGATCTGCTTCCAGCTGGTCTGGTAGGTCTCGTCGTCGAAAGGACGCTCGTCGCGGGTCATGTGGAACACCGCGCGCGCTCCATCGGAGTTGCGCGTGATGGTGGCGGTCAGCAGGTGCTTCCCCTCGGGGAACTCCTCCGGGTCGGCCATGCGCACGCGGAAGTCGACGTCGCAGTGAATGGTCTCGCTGCACCGCACTTCGTACTTCGCCTTGTCGCCCTGCGCAGCGAGCGAAAGCGGCTTGCGGAACTCGCCGTCGGCCTTGCCGTCCATCTCGATGACCTCGGGCTCGGCCTCGTCATCGATGGCACAGGCAGGCAGGCAGACCATCGACAACAGGAGCATGCGGGCGAGCAGCATGCTCCGAGGTACGTCCACGCCGCGTGCCGCCGAGAGGCACTGTGAGGTCAATGGGTTGCATCGGAGGCCAGGTAGCCTGGCAACTCCAGAAGCCACTTCTGGAGGCCCCGCAGCCCTAGCCCTCAAAACGAAAACGGTCCCAGCGGGGCTGCCGCCGGGACCGGGATCATGTCGCTACCGTTAGCCCGCGATCGTCAGGCCCATCTGGGCGCGCACCGTGAAGAACTCCTCGGAGATCGAGTAGAGGACGAGCTCCTTGATCTTGTCCTTCACCTGGGGACCACCGACGACCACCGGCTCCGCCGAGACCATGCGAGCCGCGACCTCGAGATCGCCGCAGACCACGAAGCCTGCGCGATGCGAGACGGCGTCCACCGCGTGGCCCCACTTCGCGAGGTTGATCTCCGGCGACGCCTGGATGAAGCGCTGCACGACCACGCCGAGCTGCTCGAGGAGCTGAGGGGGCATGCGCTTCTGCATCTCGGGCAAGTACTGCTGGACGACCTGCACCATGTCCGGCGGGATCGGGAACCGCGGCTGGACCATGGCGAGCGCGCTCAGCACGACCACCTTGAGCTCGGTGTTCGTGGGGAGCAGCATCTTCAAGTAGTACTCGGGCCGCATGAACGTCAGCTTGCGCGCCGAGAGGAACGCGATCTCTCGCTCGCTCTTGCCTTGCAGCAGGTGCGGGCGGACCACGAACGAGGGGCACAGCTCCGTCTTGTCGATCGCGTTGGCGAGCTGGATGTCCGCCGGCTTGTTGTCCTCGACGAGGAATACCTCGGGCAGCGGAACGTTCAGGACCTGCGCGACATAGTAGAAGAGCTTGCTGAACATCAGCTGGTCGCCCGGCAGCTGCCGGCGATCCTTGCGCTTGATGCCGAAGTCCTTGTGCGGGAACGCCTTCATCGCGGCGACGCCCTGCCACGACGCGCCGAAGATCGCGCTGATGTAGCGGTTCTCGTCGGGGTGAACGAGCTTGGCCCAGGTATCCGGGCTCATCACGTTCTTCGCCTTGACCAGGCCACGCGGCTTGTACTGCTCGTAGAACTGCAGCTCGTCCGGGTCCGCCTTCTTGAGGAAGGCCAGCGTGTTACAGACGCACCACGTCTTGTCGTACTGGTGCGCATCCATGTAGATGCGGCGCAGCGCCTTGTACGAGTCGTACTTGAACGGCTCGTTCTTCAGCATCAGCATGTGCTGCGCGATGGCCTTCTCCGTGTAGTCCGGACCGGCCACCAGGTACAGCTCGGCGAGGATCTCCGCGCGATCCGTGCCGTCGGGACGCAGCTCGTTCTTCGGGTCCATCTGCTGCGCCACTTCGTAGGCCTGGGTGGCCGACTGGTAGTGCTTGAGACGCGACCGGTAGATTTCGCCGAGGCCGTCGAAGAGACCGACGTTGATCTTGTGGAACGTCGCCGATGCCGCACTGCCCGGCTTGGGCATGCGCTTGATCATGTCGCGGTACGCACGCTCCTGCCCCTTCCAGTCGCGCTTCGTCGTCAGGACCTTGTCGATCGCTTCGAACGAACGCAGCGCACGCGGGATCATCTGCTCGGACAGCTTCTCCGGGTTGGCGAAGAAGCTATCGAGCGCGCGGTTGTAGTAGTCCACCGCCTCGTCGAGCGACTTGAGCTCGTCGCGGAAGATGGTCGCCGCCGCGTGGTAGTAGGCACCCTTGCGGACGCCGTCGCTCTCGAGCGCGATGAAGCGGTCGATCGTCTCGACGACCTTCTTCCACTGCTTCTGCTCCGTGTAGAGGTCGAGGACCTTCTGCAGGAGCTGGTGATCGTCGCCATCGATCTCGAGGGCATCGTGGTAGGCGGCGATCGCCTTCTGCGGATTGGCGAGCTTGTCGTGATACGTCGTCGCGATCTCGTCGAGGAGCTTGATCTTCTCCTTGTCGTTCGCGGTCTCGAGCAGGCCGCGCTTCGCGTGTACGACGGCCTCCCAGTCACCTTGCTGCGTCTGCAGGTCGATAACCGCGAGGAGCGTGTCGCGGTGGTGCGGATCGATCTCGAGAGCCTTCTCGAACATGTTGAGCGCCTTCTTGCGCTCCCCAAGGGCCTGACGAACCGCGCCGAGGCGGTTGTAGATGCGAACGACATCCGCCTCGTCCTGACCATCGCGGTGCTGGACCAGGATGGTCTGGTAGATCTTTCCGGCGTTGTCGTAGTCGCCCATCTTGAACAGAAGGTCGGCACGTCCGGTCAACGTCGGCAGATACGTCGAGTCGATGTCGTAGGCGCTCTTGTAGTAGCCGAGCGCCTTCTGGAGATCGGCGAGCTCGTCTGCTGCACGCGCAGCACGGTAGTAGAGCTCGTTCAGCTCGCGCGGGTCCGCGTGGAGCTGGCCGACCTTACGGCACAGCATGTCGATGACGGGCGACAGCTCCTCCCACTGCTGGTCTTCAAAGTAGAGGTTCGCGAGCGGACGCCCCGCATCGACGTGCTCGGGGTCGAGCGCGATGACGGCGGCATACAGCTGCTTCGCCTGGTCCGGCTGGCGGAGTTTCTGCTCGTAGATGCGCGCCGCCTCGAACAGCAGGCGGACCTTGTCGGTACCGACGGCGGCGTAGCTCTCGGCCCGCACCATCATCTGGGCGGCCTTCAGCCAGTCACCGCGATCCGAGTACTGCTTGGTCAGGGCTTCCATCGTCGGCACGTGGCCGTTGTCGACGGCGAGGGCACGGAGGAAGTTCGCCTCCGAGCTCTCTGCGTCACCGAGCTGGCTGTACTGGATTCGGCCCATGCGCCAGTAGAGGTCGACCTGCTTGCGGGCGTCGTCGGTCAGCGTGACGGCGTGCGCCATCACATCGACCGCGCGATCCCACTCGCTCATCTTCTCGTACAGGCGACCGAGGGCGCCGAGGGCACGCAGCTCGTCGGCGTCGAACGACAGGACGTCGTTGTACGCCTCGACCGCGCGATCCACGTCCTGCAGGTTGTCCTCGTAGATCGTACCCATCGCCACGTAGAGGTCGACGCGCTGCTGCACGTCGGACGTCGACATGATGTGGTTGCGATAGGTCTCGACGAGGGCTTCCCACCGGCCCGCCTGCTGGTACAGGCGCGCGAGCTCGCGGTACGCCGCGAAGTTACGGTTGTCGATCGCGACGATCTTCTCGAGCGCCTCTGCAGCGCGGTCGAGCTTGCCGAAGCGCTCCTCCCACGCAGCCGCCATGCGCTCGTAGAGAGGCACGCGCTCCGTGTCGGAGTTGGAAGCGTCGAGCTGCGCCTCGAGGACTTCGAGGTACTTCTCGGACTGGTTGGTCTTCTCGTACAGGCCTTCAAGGGCACGCAGCGCCGTGAGGTTCTGCGCGTCCGTGTCGAGGACCTTGTTGTACGCGGCGATCGCCTGGCCGGCGTCGTACAGGCGCAGGTCCCAGATCTGACCGACCTCGAGGCGGAACTTGACGACGTTCAGCTCGTCGGACTCGAGGTCCGCGCGACGGGTCAGGATGTCGATCAGCGGCTCCCACTGCTCGACACGGCGGTAGAGCCGGTCGAGCGCGGTGAGCGCCGTGGTCGACGTCGGGCCGTGCAGCAACGCCTGCTGGTACGAGTGGATCGCACCACCGAGGTCCTGCATCTGGCGCTCGAGGAGCTCCGCGAGCTGGATGTACAGCTCGGTCTTCTTCTCGGGGTTTGGCTCGACAGCCGCGTGCCGCTGCAGGGTCTCGATCAGCTCGCTCCACGAGCCACGCTTGCGCTGCAGCTCGGCCATGCCACCGAGCGCGCCGGTGTGGCTCGGATCGATGCGGAGGGCTTGTTGTACCGAGTGGATCGCGTACTCGAGGTGGCTGAGGTGCTCCGCGTACCAGCGGCCGATCTTGACCCACAGGTCAGCGGCCGAGCCACGGTCCTCGCGCTCGAGCTCGTTCACGCGGTTGGTGTACTCGTCGAGCAGCTCCTGCCAGCGGTTGGTCGCCGTGGCGAGGCGCTCGAGCTCCATCGCGGTCTGGTCGTGGGCGTAGTCGCGCTTGAACGCGGCCTGGAGCACGTAGAACGCCGACTCCTGGTCCCCGATCTCCTGCTCGTAGAGCTTGGCGACGCGGTTCAGGATTGCGATCTGCTCGTCGACGTTCGGGCGGAGCTCCGAGCGCTCGAGGAGGATCTCGACGAGCTCGGCCCACTTGTACTGCTGCTGGTAGATCGCCTCGAGGCGATCGGACGCGACGGTGTTCGCCGGGTCCGACGCACGGACGCGCTCGTAGACCTGCGCAGCGCGGGTGAGGTCTTCGACCTTCTCTTCCCACGTCGCGGCGGCCTGCAACAAGTTGTCGCGGCGCTGCGCTTCGTCGTCGAGGACGAGGGCGCGCTTCTCGAGGACGTCGATCGCCTCTTCCCAGCGCCCCTCGCGCGTGAACAATCCCTCGAGGGCCGCCAGCGCGCGGAAGTCACCCGGGTCGATCGCGATCACGCGGCGCCATGCATCGACCGCGTTGTCGACGCGGCCGAGGACGTCACCCTCGAGCTGACCGAGCTGCGCGTACAGCTCGATCGTCTCGTTCTCGGTGAGCGCGCCGACCACGTTACCGACGTCGATGATGCGCGTGATGGTCTGCGACAGCTCGTCCCACGCCTGCGTCTCGCGATACAGGTGGGCCAACGCGCGCAGCGTCTCGAGGTCGTTGCCGTCGATGCGGTCCGCAGCAAGCCACGCGTCGAGCGCGTTGTGCTGGCGCTGCAGCTTGTGCTCCCACACGTTACCGAGGTGCTTGTAGAGGCGGATCTGCTCCTGATCGGAGGCCGCCACCGCGACCTGACGCTCGAGGATCTCGACCAGCTCTTCCCAGCGCTCGCGGCGCGTGCACAGCTCACCGAGGGCCTGCAGGGCCTGCGGTTCCTCGCCACGAATGTCGAGGACGCGCTGCCACAGCTCGATGGCCTTGTCCTCGTTCGCCTGGTTCTGAACCGAAAGCGCGTCGGACGAGATGCGGGCCATGCGCGCGTAGATGTCGGCCATCTCCGCGTCGGCTTCGGCGGTATCGATCAGCTTCTCGTAGGTCTCGAACAGCTTCTGCCACGCTTCGCGGCGGAAGTGGATCGCCTCGATCGCCTCGAGGGCGCGGCGGTTGCGGCTCTCCTGCTCGAGGACGGCCGTGTAGCAGGCGAGAGCCTGATCCAGGTCGGCCAGCGCGTCGCTGAAGATCGCGCCGCGGCGGAAATACAGCTCGAGCTGATCGTCCGGGTTGTCCGAGACCTCGATCCGGCGACGCAGGATCTCGGCGAGGTCGTCGTACATCCCCGCGCCGAGGTACAGGCGGTCGAGCGCGGCGAGCGCCTCGACGTCCTTCGCATCGATCTCGAGCACCCGGAGGTGCGTCTCGACGGCGCGCGCGGCGTCGCGGAGCTCGAGCTCGTGCACGCGCGCCATCCGCAGCAGCGTCAGGCGCTTCGCGTCCTTGTCACTCGTCCGATCGATCGCGCGCGTGTACGCGGCGACCATGTCGTCCCAGCCGCCCGTGGCGGTCGCCAGGCGCTCGACTTCTTCGAGCGCGTGGTCCCACCGCGGGTCCTCGACCATCGCCTCGGCCCACCACGCGAACGCGCGCGGCTGGTCGTACAGCTTCTGCTCCGCGAGCTCGGCGAGGCGCTGGTACATCGCCTGCCGCTCCGCGCCGGCCAGCTTGGTGAGCTGGACCTCGAGGATGCCGTGGAGCTTGCCGAACTCACCGGACGCTTCGTACAGCGGCTCGACGACCGCGCCGATCTCCATCTGGAGCTGGCCGGCGTGGAACATGCCTTCGAGGGCTCCGAGCGTGGACTCGTGCGTCGGGTGATCCGCGAGGATCTCGCGGTACACGTCGACGGCGCCCTTGAGGTCAGCGAGCTGCGTCTGCAGCGTCTGGCCGAGGCGGAACTGCAGCGAAGCAATCTCGTGCGCGTCCTCGGAGAGCTGGATCTCGCGCCGCAGGATGTCGGTGAGCTGAGGCCATTGCGCCGTCTGGCTATACAGCCGGTCGAGCGCGAGCGCCGCGGGCTTGTTGTCCGCGGGATCGGAGGAGACCTCGAGGATCCGACGCAGGGTCGCGATCGCCTTGGTGACGTCGCGCAGCTCCTGCTCGTAGACGCGCGCGAGGCGGGTCAACAGGTCGACCTGGCGCGGAACGTCGAGGCTCTTGTCGCTCTCGGCCTGGTAGAGACCCGCGAGCGCTTCGAAGCTGTCGTTCAGCTGCGCGAGTCGCTCGATGTGCCCCAGCGTGAGCTGGTTGCCGGAGTCGTTGACCAGCGCACGGGCAAACGCGTCGAACGCGGCGCCCACGTTGCCGATCATCTGCTCCTGCAGCGTCGCGATCCGATGGAGCAGCTCGACACGCGCGAGCGGATCCTCGTTATGCGCGACCATCACCTCGAGAACATCGACGAGCTTCGCGAACTCGCCGGTGTGCTCGTAGATCGGCTCGAGGACGCGCGCCGCCATGACCGGCTCCACCTTGCCGTGCACGAGCCCGTCGAGGGCGTGCAGGGTCTCGGCGTGCGCGGGATCCATCTCGAGCGCCTCGCGGTAGCTCTCGATGGCGCGCGCCGTGTCGCCGAGGCGGATCTGCCAGAGGTGACCGATGCGGTACTTGAGCGCGACGGTCTCGCCCGTCGTCTCCGACAGCTCGACCTGACGCTCCAGGTTTGCGAGCAAGTCGTACCAGCGCTCGGCCTGACCGAGGAGGCGGTCGAGCGACTGGATCGCCGGCAGCTCGTCCGCGTCGAGGTCGAGGATGCCCTGGTAGGTCTCGATCGCCTTGGCGACGTCGCCGAGCTCGCGGTCGTGAACCTGCGCGAGCACGTACAGCATCGCCTTCTTGTCGTTCGGATCCTCCGCGAGGTCGGCCTTCTTGGCGTAGATGTCCTTGAGCGGCTCCCACCGCGCGAGGCGGACGTAGAGGCGCTCGAGGGCGTCCATCGCGACCATGTCGACGTCGTCGATCGACAGCACCGAGCGGTACGTCGCGATCGCCGCGTCGGCGTTCGACAGGACTTCCTCTTCGATCTGCGCCGAGCGATAGAGGAGCGCCTTCTTCTCGTCGATGTTCGACAAGATGTCGGCCTTGCGCTTCATCGCATCGACGAGCTTCGGCCAGTCGCTGGTGCGCTCGTGGATGGTCTGGATCGCGGTGGCAGCCTCGACGGTCGCCGGGGCGATCTGGAGGATGCGCTCGTAGGTAGCGACGGCGCCCGCGTTGTCGCGGAGCTCGTTCTCCTGGATCTGCGCGCGACGGAACAGGAGCACGACCTTGAGGTCTTCCTCCTGTGCCTCACCGGCGACCTGATCGTAGAGCGCGGCAGCCTCGTCCCACTTACCGAGGCCACGCGACAGACGGTCGAGTTGCTGGTGCGTGACCTCGTTGCGCGGGTCCTCGCGCATCGCGCGCGCAAACGTCGCGAACGACGAGTCCGCGTTGTCACCACCGATCTCGTGCAGCTCAGCGATCTGGTGGAGCAGCTCGATCTTGCGCGCGGGATCGAAGGCGTGCTTCGCCATGATCTCGTACACGCCGATCTGCTTGTTCCACTCGCCGCGCGACTTGTAGATCGGCTCGAGGATGTTCGCGATGACGAGCTCGTGCTCCGCGTGGACGATCAACCGCTCGAGCGCGGTGATCGCATCGCGGTTCTGCTCTTCGTGGTCGAGCACCTGCCGGTACGTCTCGACCGCGGATCCGATCTCGGCGAGGTGCGTCTCGCGCAGCTGCGCGAGGCGTACCAGCAGCTGGACCTGCTCGTGCGGGGCCTCGACGAGCGTCAGCTGACGGCCGAGGTTGTCGCCGAGGTCGCGCCACTGGCCACGCGCCACGTAGAGACGATCGAGTGCGCGCAGCGCCTTCAGATCATCGGGCGACTGCCCGAGGATCTCGTTGTAGGTCGTGATCGCCTCTTCCTGGTTCTCGAGCATCTCCTCGTAGAGCGAGGCGATGCGGAACAGGAAGTCGAGCCGCTCGTCGGGTTCCTGCGCGATGTCCGTGCGGCGCCGATAGATCTCGAGCAGCTCGGGATACTTGCCGTCGCGCGTGAAGATCGCCTCGAGGGCGGTCAGCGCGCCGAGATCGTCGGGCTCGATCGCGAGGGCCTTCTTGAAAAACTCGACGGCCTTGTCGGTCTTGTTGAGACGGTCCTCGTACGACCGCGCGACCTTGGTCGCGAGCTCGTGGGCGAGCTTCGGATCGATCTCCGCGTTGGCAATCGCCTCTTCGTAGAGGCCGACCAGGCGGACCCAGCCCTCCTCGATGAGCGGCGCGATCGCCTCGAGCTGCTCCTTGGCAGCTTCGGTGGACGGATCCCCGCGGAACGCACGCGCGTACGCGTCGAACGCCTTCTCGGCGTCGAGCAGTTTGGTGCGCTGCAGCTCGCCGATGCGAAGGAGCAGCGACGTCTTGCGGAGCGAGTCCGCCTCCGCGGCGAGCTGGATCTCGTGGACACCGACCAGCGGGCCCCACTCGGACAGCTGCTCGTAGACAGGCTCGAGGATGCCGGCCGCAACGAGCTGCTGTGGATCGCCACCACGCAGGTGCACCTCGAGCGCACCGCGCGCACGCTCGTGCGACGGCATGATGTCGAGGATGTCCCGGTACGCGTCGATCGCGCCGGGCGCGTCACCCAGGTGCTGCTCCTTGACCTGGCCGAGGCGGAACTTCAGCTCGGTGTGAGCGAGCTTGTCCTCGTCGGGGCCGACGATCGTGAGCTGGCGCCCGAGGATGTCGGCGAGCTCCTTCCACTGCGCGTTGCGCAGGTAGATGCGGTCGAGGCTGCGCAGCGCGCTCGGCTCGTCGCCAGCGGCGTCGAGGATCGCCTGGTAGGCCGCAACGGCCTTCGTGTCGTCCTTGACCTCGTCCTCGTAGAGCTGACCGATCTTGGACTGGATCGCGATGCGCTCGTCGGCATCGTTCGTGAGGTCGAGCTTCTTGGTGTAGATGCCGAGCAGCTCTTCGAACTGCCCCTTCCCCACGTAGAGCCGCTCGAGGGCATCGAGCGCCTGCTCGTTGCCCTCGTCGATCTCGAGGATCTTGCGGTTCATGTCGAGCGCGCGCTCGACGTCGCTCTGCTCCTTCTCGATGACGCGCGCCATGACGAGCATGAGCGGCAGCGCATCGGCCTTGTGGCCGAACTTGGGCAGCGACGCGGTATACGCGTCGATCAGCGGGTTCCACCCACCCGTCTCCCCGGCGAGGCGCTCCGCCTCACCGCGGATCTCCTCGGACTCGTGGTCCTCGGCGTGCGCCTTGAGCCACCAGCCGAACGCCGCCCCCTTATCGCGCAGGCGCTCCTCGTTGTACTGCGCCAGGCGCTTCATGCGCTCCTGGCGCGTGATCTGATCGTCCGCCGCCGTCGAGCGCAGCTGGATCTCCAGCACGCGGACGAGCGCCTTCGGATCGCGCCCCGCCTCGTACAGCGGGATCAGCGCCTCGGCGGCCTCGAGGTTGTTCTCGTCGAGCGAGAGCACCTTCTCGAACGCTCGCGTCGCGCGATCTGCCTTCTGGATCTCATCGCGGTAGAGCACGGCAATCTTCATCGCCAGCGCGAGCCGATGCTGCTCGCTGCCCGCCTCGACCTCGCGCTCGAGGACGCGGATGAACTCGTCGATCTTGCCGCGGCTGCGATAGAACTCCTCGAGCTCCTCCCAGCGCGCTTCGGTGACGTATAGCTTCTTGAGTGCGTCCTGGGCGCGACGGTTGTTCTCGTCGATCTTGAGCAGGCGCTGCCACGCGTCGATCGCCTTGACGCTGTTCTCGACCTTCTCCGTATAGAGGAGACCGAGGCGCTGCAGGGCGTCCGCGCGGGCCTTGTCGTCGGTCGCGGCGTCGGCCTGGCGGCTCGAGATGTCCGCGAGCTTGTCCCATTCCTTGTTGCGCTCGTAGAGCTTGTAGAGCTCGGCGAGGGCCTCCTCGTGGGTCGGCTCGTACTGGATGACCTTTTCCCACCAGAGGACGCAGACCTCGGGCTTCTTGACCTTGGTCGCCGCCATCTTGGCGACCTCGATCACCTTGGCCGCGCGCTCGTGCTCGGGCGTACGCTCGACCTCGGCTTCCTTGAGCTTGATCAGCTTCTCCCAGTCACGACGCTTCTCGTAGACCGCGAGGAGGTGCTCGACCGCCTGATCGTTGTTCGGATCGAGATCGAGGACGCGCTCGAACGCCTTGATCGCTTCTGCCTGGTTGCTGAAGCGCTCGAGGTAGAGGTTCGCGACCTGGAGATAGATCGCGACCTTCTGCTCCTGCGTCTCGGCGCGGTCGGCCTTCTCCGACAGCACCTTGACGAGATCGGGCCACCGCTTCTTGCTCTCGTAGAGCGCGGCGAGGCGATCATAGATCTCGAGCCGCGTCGGGTCCTGCTGGACCGCGCCGTTGAGCGCCGAGATCATCTGGTTGTCGTTGTTAAGCTTGCCGTACGCCTCGGCGAGCTCGAGCAGCACGCTGGCCTTCTCGGGGCCGGCCGGCGTCGCCTTCGCGTCCTCGTCCTTGAGAGCATCGGCGAGCTGCGCCCAGTTGCTGTTCGCACGGAGCACGCGCGCGAGCTCGCGCCGCGGCGCCTTCTCCGTCGGGTGCTTCGCGATCACGCTCTTCCAGGCAGCGACGCCCTTGTCGGCGCCACCCTCTGCCGCACGCGCGGCTTCCATCGCACCTTCGAGATCCGCCGGCATTGCCGCCGCAGCAGCTGCGGGGGCGGGCGCCGCCGTGGTGCTCTTTGCACGAGGAGCTTCGGCCGGAGCCGGGGCCGCTTCCGCCGGCTTCGCAGCCGCCGCATCCGCCTTCGCACGCGCCGCCGCTTCCGCTGCGTCCGCATCGGCCTTTGCACGCGCGGCCGCATCTGCATCGGCCTTTGCGCGCGCCGCCGCATCCGCCTCGGCCTTCGCACGCGCCGCCTGTTCGGCCTTCGCGGCCTCGGCAGCTGCACGCGCAGCCTCTTCTTCTTTGGCCTGCGCCTTCGCAGCCGCCGCTGCCTCTTCCGGATCTTCGGCCGCGGCCTTCATCTGGGGCATCGAGCCCGCCGCCGACGGAGCCTCGTCGAGACCCACGGCGCCGACGAAATCCTGCACGGTCGGGTTCTGCGGCTCGATGTTCGCGGCGATCGTGAAGAACTTCCGCGCGCGGGCGATGTCGTTGACCTTGTCGAACGCGATATTGCCGGCCTGGATCGCGATGAACAGCTTGTCCTCGCCAGCCACGCGATCGATGATGGCCTCGGCGCTATCGAGGAGCGCGCTCCACTCGTTGCGCTCCCCGTAGACCTGCTTGAGCAACACGAACGCCGCGACCACGGAGCGCATCGCGCCCGCGCCGTTGGACGCCGTCGCCTTGATGGCTGCATCGAAGAACCGCGCACCGCGGTCGCGATCCTTGAAGCGCTGCACCCACTCGAGCCCGAACGTTCGGAGCGCCTCGATCTTCGCTGCGTGATCGGGGGCGCGCTCCGCGCGGCGGCGATGGTGGGCTTCGAGCTCGTCCCACCGCTGCGTGCCGGCGAGCAACGTTTCGTAGATGAAGTTCGCGCTCGGCTCGTCGATGTCCTTCGCGAGGATCCGCTTGAGCAGCTCCTCGAGGCGGCCATCGTCCGGTGCTTCGATGCGCGTGATGCGCGCGGCACGCACGAGCATGCGCACGGCCATCGGCTCGTCGAAGCGATCCGCTTCGTCTGAGAGGCGCTCGACTTCGTCGGCCCAGAACTCCGGGTCGTAGCTCGTGGCGGCGAGTGCGTCCTTCACACGGATAGAGTCGGGAGTCGTCTGCAGCGCGCGCTGCAGGACGGCAACCGCCTTGTCCTTCTGCCCGTTGTCGAGCATCGCCTCACCGACGATCTGCGCCAGATTCGTCGGCGAGTTCGGATCGCGAAGCTCCATCTCGCCGAGCTTGGCCACCATCTCGAAGCGGCCAATCTCGCCGTACACCTCGCGCGCACGCGACAGAGCGCGCACGTTCGCGGGATGTAGCTTCCACGCTCGTTGGTAAAGACCGATCGCGCGATCCCGCTCGGGGATCACATCCTCGACGAGAGCAGCGAGCTCGCACAGTCGCTCGGACTGTTCGGGCTTCGACCCGGAAGCCTCGAGCTCCTTCTCGAGCTCATCGATAGCAGCGGCCCAATCGCGCGACTTGCGCAGGCGATCACGAAGTAGCGTACGCGTATCCATCTGCGGTCTATCCCTCCGCAACGAATGAAGAAAACCCGCCCCTCATCCTGGACAGCTTTGTATCACGGGTAGTTAGCGTCCTGTCTGCCCTGCCGGCAGCTTTCTTCTGCGCACCTCGATCTCGGTAGGCGCCCTCCCCGAGCAGGGAGTTCTTCTCATAACCTCAAGACCTACATGCGCTCCCTTCTGGAGGACGCCGCATCGGTTTCGGCTTCGACCCCATCGACGAACGCCGTCTGCGTCAAGCGCCACGTCCCGACGGCGACGCCATGAAGAGCCCCTGGTCGGCCGCCCCATGTTCTATGGGTTCCAGGCCGGCTCGTACATGTGGTCGAGCCGCCTGCCCTTCTCGCGGCCGCCCTAGAGGACCGGCTCAACCTAACGGTTCCGCACGGCCGACAAGAGTGTCGACCTCGCTCAAGAAAGGCCGACAAGCACCTGGCACATCGCAGGGAAGCGCTCGGTCATCTGCGCCTGACCGAGTGTATCTCGCAGCTGTCCTCGCGTTTGATCCGCTCCACCGCGGATATCGGGGGGCAAGTCTCCGGTGCAAGTCGTGCTCGACCTCCTGCGCCCGTGGATCGAGTCAGCCGTCCCCTCCAAGGGCACCGTCGTCGAGAAGCCAATGACGATCCTCGAGCGGTGTCAGGAGCTCGAAGAGGAATACGGACTACCTGCTACCGACGTTCGAGGCGTAGTGCGGACACTGTTGAACGAGCGAATCCTTTGCGCATGATCATGCGCATTACCGACGACGTGGCTCCTGGTGTGTAATATCGAGCTCGGCGATGAGCAGGGACTCGTCGACAATCTAGCTTGCGTTGCGCGCCTGCGCGCCGAAGTTCGCTCAAGGCACGCTCCAGGCCCGCTTCGACGAGCGTTGGTTCGTTCGATAGACGGTCGACGTCCGCGACGTGCGCGATTGCGCTCGCTCGCCCGCGTGGGCGCCGCCGACGTGCGAGACTGAGATGAAAAGGCCCCGCATCGGGGCCATCGTCGCTGCGCCGCAGGCGGAGGGCTACTTGCCCTTCTTCACCAGATCTTCGGGCGACGGCTTCTCGGTCGGGGTGTTGGCCTGCGTCGCCGACTTCGCCGCGATGTCGAGCAGCATCTTCTGCGCCTGCTGCTTCGCGAACTCGAGGGACGAGCCACCGGCCTTCGAGAACTCCTCCAGGTCCTTCTTGGCTTTTGCGTACTCGCCCTTGCGGAACAGCGCCTGACCGCGCTGGAACTTGGCCTTGTGGTTGTCGCCCTTGCTCTCGAGGGCCTTGTCGAACGCCTCGATCGCTTTGTCGTCGAGACGCTTGTCGTCATAGGCCATGCCGACGACGTACCAGAGGTCGGAGACCTCGTTCGCGCCGGGCACCGAGGACACGCCCTGTTGCGCGACCGCGAGTGCCTGATCCGTGTAGTCCCACTTGCGGTAGAGCTCGGCGAGCGCGATCCACGGCTCGGGAATCGGCGGCGCGTAGCCAACCGCCTTGGTCAGCGCTTCGGCAGCCTTCTTCGGGTCATCGGTGTCGCGGTAGATGCGACCGATGTAGTAGTGCGCGCGCCAAAGGTCCGGATTGAGCTCGATCGCCTTCTGCAGGTGCTGCAACGGCTTCTGGAAGTTCACCGCGGTGAGGTCGACCTGAATCTCTTCGGGCTTCTTGTTCTCGCGCGCCGCCTGCTCCTTGCGCGCGGAGTCGATGGCCTTGTTGTACAGCGAGTAGCCGTAGACCATCTGGTACATCGCCTGCTCGGGCACCTCGTTGACGGCGTTCTGCGCAGCGTCCGCGGCCTTCGCCCAATCCTGCTTACCGATCTGCGCGCCAGCGAGGCCGTACCAGGCCGCGTGATTCCCCTTCCACAGCTCCGTCGCCTTCTGGAACCGCTCGATCGCCGTCTCGAACTGCTTGGCGCCGTACGCCTTCATGCCTTCGTTCGAGACCTTGATCGACTCGTTCTTGCCCTTGTTGCCGCAGGCCGTGCCGAACAACAGGCCGGCGCTAAGAGCCGCCGTCGCGAGGAATTTCATGGGGGGAAACGTAGAACGCTTCGTGATCTGGCTCAAGTCATCTCCTCTCTTTCGCAAACGCGATCGCATGGGCTGAACGGAATCAGCGCAGGCCGAAAATGCGAACGCCGGTGACCGCAAAGCCACCGGCGTCCTCGCTCTCAGGAGAGCGCTGAGCTCACGAGCCCGCAGCGCGGAAGGTGAACGGGTAGTTCACCTGCACGCCACCGCCACCCTTCGGCTTCGGGAACTCGATCTCCTTGATGACGCCGGCGACGCAGCTCGCGACGCCCGGGTCGACACCCGAGCCCGACGCGGAAGCGACGTTACCGTTCGGCGTGATGAAGAACTGCGTCGAGACGGTCCCCGAGAGGTTCGGCTTCGCGAGCAGCTCCTTCTCGTAGCAGTACTGAATCTTCTGGATGTTGCGCTTGATGTAGCGACGGATGATCGCCTTATCGAGGTCACCCTGCGCGTTGGGCTGGCCGATCGAGACCGTCGGAACCGCCGCCGAGCGACCGCGCATACCACCGCGGCCACCGCCGACGCCGTAGCCCGAGCCCGTGCCCGAGCCGTGGCCAATCGTCCCGTAGCGACCCGTACCGATGGTGCCCCAGCCCGTGCCGCCGCCACCCGGACCGAAGCCCGAGCGACCAAAGCCGAAGCCGCCGTTCATCTCGCCCGCTTCGTTGCCGAGGAGACCGCCATAGATGTTGGTGTCGTCGAAGCCGCTGGAGATGTCGCCCGTGCCGGTCAGCGAGGCGAACGCGCCACCCTGCGTCAGTGCGGTCGAACCGAGGATACCGGCGTTACGCGCCTGCTCGATCGCCTGCTGGCGCGCGAGCTGCGGGTCGGCCTGCGTCTGCTGCATCTTGTACTGGCCCTCGGCGCGATCCGAGTCCTTCTTGCCCATCTTGCCTTCCTCGAGGGCCATGGCCGTACCCGTGCCGCCAGACTCCTCGGCGCCGTCATCGGGCTTGTCCTCTTCCTCCGGCGGCGGCGGATCGTCCTGGGTCGAGCTGTTCGAGCGCGTGGACGCGTCTTCGAGCGACGCCAGGTCGAGGTTCGCACCCTCGTCCTCGGGCGGAATCTGCTCGAGCACGAGCCAGAAGCCGAGGTGGACGGCGAGCGAGCCAGCGAAGTACGCGGCGACGCGGCTCTCGAGCGCCGCGAACAGCGGCATCACGTGGCGGCGCGGCTGCGGAACCGCGGAGACGAGGAACGTGGTCTTGCCGGCGCGGACGCGGATCTTCGCGCCCGGCGGAATCGGCGAGATCGAGGTGCGCCCCTGCGCGGCGAGCTCGGCGAGCGAGGTGGTCTGGCCGTTGACGACCATCTCGCCTTCCATGCCGTTCGCGAAGTTGAACTGGAAGTCATCGCCGTGCGGCGCGACGAGCGGGAAGCTCGCGGCGGGCGCGCCCTCGGTCGGGAACTCCACGCCCGGCGCGTTGCCGATGCGGAAGTACGGGCTCTTCTGCTCGTTGCGGAGACGCACGAGCGCCCACGTCGCGAGGCCGAGGCCGAGAAACAGGCCACCGAACATCATGCCGTCGTACGAGTACGAGAGCACGTTGGGACGGAAGGCGCTGGCCGGCTTCTTCTGCTTCTGCGTGATGTAGTCGAACTTGCCCTTGTTGTAGGCAGCGTTGTCGACCGAGATCCAGAACGCGACCGCGGCGACGATGGCCAGCGCGCCGGCGCCGGCGAACAGGCCCCACGTCATCGGCGAAACCTTGCCGCCGCGCGGGTCCATGCAGTGCTTCACGCCGACGACCGAGTCACCGAGCATCGCGGCGACTTCGACGGCGCGCGCGCCGCCCATCTCGTCCGCTTCCGAAGCCATCGCGGCCTGGAAGCCTGCAGGCGAGACCGGCACCGAACCGTAGAGCGCGGGGCCCATGCCCGGGGGCGGCTTGATCGCGGGTGCCATCGGCGCGGAGACCGGGGCGGTCGCGGCGAACGCGGCGGGAGACGCAGGCGCAGCGGGCGTCGCAAACGCGGGCGCCGGCGGAGCGACCGGACGTGCCGGAGACGCAACAGGCACCGGCGGACGCGGCGCCGACGCGACGACATCGGCCGCCGGAGCAGCGCCGAGGTTCACGGCGGTGGCCGCCTCTTCCTCTACGCCTGCACCGATGGCGAGCTCGATGCGCGTCTCGCCGACAACGATGGTGTCGCCGGACTGGAGCTTCGCCTTGTTGACCTTCTGGCCGTTGACAAACGTGCCCTTGGTCGACCCGAGGTCGATGATGCTCACGTCACCGGGGCCGTTGACCTCGATGATCGCGTGCATGCGGCTCACCGTCTCGTCGTCGAGCTTGAGGTGTGCCGAAGGGACCTTGCCGAGCTTGATGACGCTCAGCGACAGCTTCTCCTCACGGAGCAGCTGGTCACCTTTGAAGATGCGGAATGTGAGGGGTACTTTTGCGCCGGCCATGGTGGTCTCTCCGTTTGGAGAAGTTCTGGAAACAAGGCCGGGTAGTCAGCAACCGCGCACGCCCGTAAGCGCACGCGTCCTGGCTATAGGTCCTCGGCCGACTTGATGATCTCGGGGATGAAATCCTTGCGGATCTTGATCAGGGACGAGTGCTTCGCGAAGTCGCGCGCGTTGAGGTCCGTACCCTCGGGCTTGACGAGGTCACCCTCGATCGTGTCGCCCGAGAAGTCATAGACCTTCACCTTGCCGCCGGCCGCCGGAGCCCCGCCCTTGGGTTGCGCGAGAGCAGCCGAGGGCCCGATAGACCCGACCAGGAGAACGAGTGCGAGTGCAGAGATGATCTTCTTCATGGGGGACGTCCTTTTCAGGCTCCCCTCATTGTCGAGATCCGTCAGCACGGAGACTCGGACAACGAGGTTTGGTTCTGGTTCCGAGATTCTTTCCAAAAAGTTCGACGATTTCCAGACGAGCGATCCCGTGGCCGCCCTCCCTTGCCTATCCTAGTCTTTTCAGACAGTTGGACTGGCGAAAGAGTCGCCCCCGCCACTACTTCACTTGGGAGCGGGAGCGGGAGCGGGTTGCGCGGGGGGCGCCGGGGGCATGTTGGCCTGCGCCTTGATGAAGCTCTCGAGCTGGGTGATGGTCTTGTCGATCATCGCGACCTGCTCCTTGGCTTCGGCCTTGTCGGCAGCGTCACCGCTCTTGCCGAGGAAGTCGTTGAAGTACGTCTTCGCCTGGCGATAGATGTCCTGCGCCTTGCGGAGGTCTTCCTGCTTGCTCGCCCGGAAGTCCTTATAGAGGACAGCCAGGTTGTAGTAGGCCTCGCCGCGCTTGCTATCGAGCGCGATCGCCTTCTTGTACTGAGCCTCGGCGCCGTCCAGGTCCTTGAGGCCACGGAGTGCGGCGCCCAGGCCGTTGAGCGCGTCGTAGTTCTTGGGCTGCAGCTCGAGAACCTTCGAGAACTGCTCCTTCGCGACGGCGTAGTTGCGGAAGCCGAGCGTGGTGAGCCCGACGTTCATGCGCGCCTCGGCGAAGTTGGGGTCCGCCTCGACCGCGGCCTGGAAGTGCTGCAGCGCGAGCGAGAGCGCATTGCGGCGCATGTAGTACAGACCGTACGCGTTCTGGAGCGGCGCGTATTTCTCGTTGCGCTTCTTGCCCTCGTCGAGCAGGAGCTTGGCGAGGTCGAGCCGGTTCTTGTTGCGCTGCCAGCCCTCCATGTAGACGAGGCCGTAGACCGTGTAGGCCTGGTAGCTATCGGAGTCGACGCCGAGGACGTTCGAGAGATTGAAGCGCGCATCTTCCTCGAGCGTCTTCCACTTCGGATCCTTGTCGCCGAGCTTGCGCATCTCTTCGAGCTCGACCGTCGCGATGTTGATGCGCGCGGCGATCAGCTTTCCGTTGCCCTTCACGGCGCTGTCCCAGTACGCCTTCGCGTCGGCGGGCTTGCCGTCGCGGTAGTAGATCTCGCCGAGGTTCGACTGCGCCATGGCGATCTTCGTCGTATCGCCCTTCATCTTGGTCGCCTTCTGATACGCCTCCACGGCTTCTTTCATGAGGCCGCAGCGATGGAACGACAGGCCCGCCATGAACTGCGCGGCGACGAGGTCGGAGTGCTCGCGCGCCACCGAGGCGAAGCGATCCGCCGCGCCACGGCACGCCGAATCGGTCCACGAGCCCTTGTCGTTCTGCTGGAAGAACGCGAGTGCGCTCTCGTAATCCTTCTTCGCGTCCGTGGACACGGCGGGTGCGGGCGTGGAGCTACCACCAGCGGCGATGTCACCGGGGGCCGCGATCGGCGTTGGCGGCGGTGGCTTGCTGCCATTGCCGAGGCCGGTCTTCTGTCCACCACCACACGCAACGAGCGCGACGGTCGCGCCGAGGAGCCAGGAAGTATTGATCTTGGTCTTCATGTTCGTAGTTCCTTTCCTGGTCCCGATTAGTCGAGGCGGTTGACCGGGGGCTCGACCGCGATCACCGGCGCCACCATCATGGGCTCGGCGCGCAGCTCGGACGCCGTCGGGTAATCCTCGGGCTTGATCTGTCCGAGCTCACGCTCGCACATCTTCGACCAGTCGCTGAACCAGCCGAGCTCCGTCGACTTGTTCAGGCACACGCCATACGCCTCGAGCGAACGTGCCTCGAGGGGCTCGGCGACTTCCGTCATCTTGTCGCAGAAGGCTTCGACCTTTTCGTCGGCGAACTCGCCCGAGCGGACGTCCTTCGGAATCTCGGCCGTGAACAGTGCGTCCGAGAAGTTCTGCGAGATCTGGCCCATGCGCGCGGCCGCGGTGATCGAGTTCGCCGCGTCCTTGATGGCGAGGACACCCTCGTACTTCTTCGTCGCAGCCGCGCCGATCTTGATCTTCTGCGCGACCCACTCATCGAACCGCTTCTTCGACTTCTCGGCGATGGACTTGTTCTGCGGGTCGAAGTTGAGGTTCGACGGGAAGCGGAGCGCGAGGTACTCCTCGAAGTCCTTGTCGGCCTCGGCGACCTTCGCGAGGCCGTAGTAGTACCGAGCCGCGCCTTCGTCGCCACCGGTCTTACCCTGCGTCTTCTCGAACGCCTTGGCAGCGGCGCCGAACGCCTGGAGCGCTTCCTTCATCTTGCGCTCGTCGCGCCGGACGACGGTCAGCTTGATCTTCGAGTCCGGGCCGCACTGCGTCGGCTGATCCGAGCCCTTCGCGCGCTTGCGCTTCTTGAGGTTGATCGCGCGTTCGCGGACGATCCGCACGCACGAACCGTCGACCTGCTTCACGGGGCAGCTCTGCTCCCAGAGGATCTGGCCGATCTTGGCGTTCGCGACGACGAGGCGGTCATCGCCGCCCTTGCTGCCGTACTGGCGGATGTAATTGCGGAGGTGCTTGATCACCTCGTCCTTGTCGCCACCAGGCAGCGCCGCTTGCTTCTCGTAGACCGAGGTCAGCGAGAAGAACGCGTTCGCGGCTTCCTGCGGCTTCTTCGCGCCGAACTTGCTGATGAAGTACTTGGTGTTTTCGATCGCCTTGGCGTCGTCGCCGATGCCCTTGCGGTAGAACACCGCGTCGTTCATCGCGTCGTACGCGTCCTTTTCGCCCGCGTACTTCTTCGCGTACTCCTCGAGCTTCTCGGCCGAGCGGTCGTAGAAGGCGATGTCGCCATACGCCTTGCCGATCGCCATCAGCGCCTTCTTCGACTGGTTGCTGTTCGGATAGTACTTCTGGAGCAGCGTGAACGCCTGGATGGACGCGCCGATGGAGCGGCCTTCCATGAAGCAGTAACCCGCGTTGAACAGAACCTCGTCGTTGGTCTTGCTCTCGGGGTCGGCGTTGTAGATGTCGAGGTACGCCTGACCGCACTGGATGAACTTGGCGAAGTCCTTGCTCTCCTTCGCCTGCTTCGCGACGACTTCGGCCTTCTTGCGCATCGACTTCGCCTTGATGTCGGCGAGCACGCCCTTCAGGTCGTCCTTGCCCTCCAGGAACTTCGGGTCCTTGCCGAGCTTCTCGGCGAGGGCCAGCATCTTGTCGAACTCCTGCGTGCGGTTGTACGTGTCGAGGAGGAGGTTCGCCGAGTACTCCGCGGTCTCGTGCTCGCGGTGCTTGTCGATGATGTCCTCGAAGAGCGGCGTCGCCTTGTCGAAGTGATTGTAGCGGCGATAGATGTTCGCCTTCAGGAACTTCATTCCGACGAGCTCGTCGTCCTTCGGGTCCTTGATGTAGTTGATGTAGATGTCGAACGCCGCGAGCATCTTCTCCTCGCGCGGCGGAATCGGCTTCGGCTCGGGGACCTTGTCGTATTCCTTGTCGATGCCCTCGGCCTTCTCGGCCTGGTTCTTCACGCGTGGGTCGACGTTGAGCGCGTTCTTCCAGCCGAGCACCGAGGCGTACGCGGCCTCCTTGGTCAGCTTCGCATCGAGCTTGCCGCCCTTCACGACGTCGGCGAACGCAACGGCCGCGTTCTCCCACAGCTCGGTCTGGAGGCGCGCGTTCTTCTCGTTCTCCGCCCGGCTCCAGATCAGCTCGGCGTAGAAGTACTGCGTCTGCGGGTAGTCCGGCGCGTCGGTGAACACCTCGAGGTAGACCTTGTAGAGCTTCTCGGCGTACGCAAGCGTCTCCGGGTTCTTGGTCTTGGCCGACTCGGAGTGATACGCGCGCGCGAGCTCACCCGACATCGCTGCGGCGTTGTCGTGGCACTCCTGCGCCTCGCTCGCCGGCAGCACCTTGCCCGTCTTGAGCGCGCCGTAGAGCCGGTTGAGGTTCTCGATCTCGCGCACCTTGTCGGCGTTGTTCGAGCCCGGCATCGACATCATCGAGTGCGCGATGTTGTACTGCCAGAGGCACACGTTCTTGCTCTTCGGCGAGAGCTTCATCAGCTCCTGGAACGTGTAAATGGCCTTGTCGCTCTTGCCCTGCGAGAGGTAGAGGTCCGCGAGGATCTCGAGCATCGACAGCGCACCCTTCTGGTCGATGCGCTGGAACGAGACGTACGCCTTGTCGGCCTTACCGATCTCCGAGTACGCGCGGACAAAGTCCTTCTTCGCGGCGCGGTGGAGGATCTCCTGCTTCTTGTCGTTCTTCGTCGCGTTGGCGACCTGCGAGAACGTGTCGAGCGCCTCGAGGAAGCGCGACAGGTTCAGATGGATCCAGCCCATCTTGTACATCGCGTACCAGTACGCCGACGACTTCGGGAACTTGAGGACCATCTTGTAACGGGCCTCCGCCTCGGCGAGCTGGCCCGCTTCGAAGTGGTAGTCCGCAAACGCGAGGTGCGCTTCGGGGACGTACTTGCTCTGCGGGTAGTTCTTCAGCAGCTGGTCGTAGACCTTGCGCGCTTCCGCAAGGTACTTGCCGCCCTGCAGCGTGTACCCGTAGTAGAAGAGCGCCATATCCATCTTGGGATAGTTGCGGAAGGCGTCGTTGCGGGTGAGCGCGTTGTACGTCTTCACCGCCTTGAGCATGTACGTCTTGGCCTTGTCAGCCGCAGCCGCCTGCTCCTTCTGCATCTTGCTCTTGTCGGCCGGCGACTTCGCGCTGTCGGCCTTGATCAGATATTCGGTGCTCTTCAGGCGCCAGAAGCGCTGCTGCTTCGCGTAGAGCTCGCCGAGGCGGAAGTACGCGTCCGACTTCTCGTCGACGTCGGAGTCGGGCGTGTTCTCGATGATCTGCCCGAGAATTGCTTCCTGCTCGTTGCGGATGTTGCCGACGAGGCCCTCGATCGAGAGCACATCGTCCGCGCTCAGCGACGGCGCGAGCTCCTTCTTGTCAGGCGCCTTCTGCTGGATCGGCTTGACCCGGTCCGACAGCTTGACGTCGATCTTGACGTCCTGCTGGCGCGAATACTTGGGCTTGGTACCTTGGCCCCAAGCGACGCTTGCACTCATCAGCAGTGCAGTCACGGTCGCGAGCTTCATTCTCGACATTGGGTTCCCTTCTCTCCGAGCTTCTGGCTGAACGTAACGAGAGCCGATGCGGTAGTCGTCACGGGTTTGTCATTGGCGTCAAAAACGCCGCGAGCCCGGCAGCACTGAAGCTAAGTCCGGGCTCTCGAGGGCTTTCCACCGGGTACGTTTCACCGGGTACGGTCGTTTACTTCTGGCAGCGCGAGCGGATCTTGAACCGGTAGTAACCGAGCTCGTCCTTCCAGTACTCGCCGTTGAACTTCCACTGGAAGTGCTCGTCATCGACGACGATCGGCTCTTCCTTGTGGGACTTCGAGACCTGCTGGACGCCCTTGCCGGCGAGCGAGTCGGCCGACAGCTTCTCGGCCTTGCCGCTCAAGATCTCGTACTTGATCTTGAGGCCGTCGTTCGACAGCGCGCGAAGCTCGCGAGCGAGGCGCTCGATACGGTCGCGGGCGACCTTACCAGCCTCGGCGGCGGCCACCGACTGCTGCACCGTGAGCTCCTGGAGCACCTCGGCGGCGACCTGCGTGGTCTGCCACGCCTTGTCCGACTTGCCGAGCATCGCGAGCTCGTTGTTGAGCTCGTCGACCCACGCGAACGTCTTGAGGAGCGTCTTGTCGGTGAGCACGCTCATGACGAGGCGCTGCGTCTTGTCGTCGAGGCCGGCCTTACCCGCCTTGACCTTCTTCACGTAGTCGTAGAACTCGGCGTTGTCGTCGAACTTCTTGACCATCTCCTCGAGGTTCTTCTTGAGGGGGCCGTACTTGTCATTGAAGTCCTGGATGGACTCCTCGGCCTGATCGTACAGGCAGTACTTGAAGTAGATGACCGCCTTCAGCAGCTCCGACTCCGGGAAGAACTGGTTCTCGAAGTACGGCGCGTTGAGCGTGTGGATGTTACCGAGCGCCTTCGAGTTGAGCGACTTCATGTAGTACGCCCACGACGCCTCGAACAGCGACTCCGCCCAGTCGGCCGAGTTCTGGTCGAGCTTCTCGAAGTACTTGATCGACGTGTCGAACTGCTGCGTCGAGTAGAACACGCGCGCCATCTGCAGCTGCGCGAGCTCGTTGAAGTTCGCGATGTCGTCGGCCTTGTACTGGCGCGGCTTCTCCTGGCCGATGATCAAGATCTCCTTGAACGCATCGACGGCCGGCTTGCCTTCGAACTTACGGACGTACGTGACGCCCTCGAAGAACTTCGCCTTGATGAAGAACTCGCTCTCACGCGAGACCTGCTGGAACAGCGCGATCGCCTTGTCGAACGCCTCGTCGCCCCCCTTCGAGTAGAAGTGACGCCCGAGGAGGAACAGCAGCTCGTCCTTCACCGACGCGAGGCTCGAGTCCTCGAGCGCCTTCGGATCATACGAGCCGATCTTGTCGAGGATGCCCGACGTCTCGGGCAGCACGCGCGAGAGCGCCGCGAGCCACTTCAGCGTTGCACCATGGTAGGTGTGCGCGTCGCCGGCCTGGACGATCTTGTCGAAGTACGCCAGTGAGCCCGCATAGAAGCCCATCTGGTACAGCGTCTTGCCCATGAAGAACTCGGCGCGCTGCTTGTTCTTCGCGTCGTCGCCACTCTCGCCGTCGAGGACCTTCTTCAGCTCGATCGACGCCGAGAAGAAGTCCTTCTTGTCGTAGAGCTTGATCGCGCGCTCGAGGGTCTTGCTCGGAGGCGTCGAGGTTGCGCTCTCGGGCTCGAACTCCATGTCGCCGCCCGCGGCTTTTTTTGGCTGAGCGTCGACAAGGCCTGCTTGAAAGGTCAGCGCCGACAGGGCAACGAGCGACATCTTGGTGAGCAAGCGCATCAATTTCCTCCGAGGTCAGTCATGGGTCCGAATCGACGCTGATGCCGCCGGGAACCTGGTGACCCGGCGGAATCATCGGCAAAGGGAGGTAGCAGTGTCAAGGCGACGACCGACTGCACGTCGTAGATCGCAGCGCCTCAGGGACACCTGAAGCTCACCCGGGTTGCGACCTGCACTCCACATGACGGATTCGGCGCTCCGTGCGCACCGATAGGACATGACGCCATCGATCGCTCCCCTGGTTTTTCGCAACCCCTTCGGGGCGTTGTTGGCAGTCGTTCCCTTGACTTGGGTATCCCTTCTCATACTATCGCTCACGATGCATCCGCGCCGTCACGCCGCGTTGTTGGGGTCCATCTTCACTGCCCTGCTCGTCGCAGGCTGCGTCGATAACCCCGTCGGTCGTATCTGCGACCTTGGTTCGCAGACGCCGGCCGCCACCGAGGTCGTCGTCGCGTCGCCATCGCTCGATTGCGTCTCGCGTACCTGTCTGCGCGTCCCGCTCGGCCGCGAGCTTCCGGAAGGCAGCTCGTTCCCGTCGGGCAATAACGGCCTCTGCACCGCCGAGTGCAGCAGCGACGAAGATTGCGACCGCGTCCCCGAGTCGCCGTGCGTCACGGGCTTCACGTGCGGCGTCGCCGTGACCGTCGGCCCGTTCTGCTGCCGCAAGTTCTGCATCTGCAAGGACTACGTGGTCATCCCCGAATCGGGTCAGCTCTCCACGCCCAAGGCGTGCGATCCGAGCAACGCCGACAACGCGTGCTGCAACCTCTCGGGTCGCACGGGCAACAGCGCCTACCCGCTCTGTCGTTAGAGGTGCACGCGCCGTAGCTACGTGGGGCCTGGTCGCGAAGACCGGGCCCTTCGTCGTTTCGGACGGAGTTGGGGTGGCAGGCTTACGCTAGGGGCAGGGACCAGCCGGGGCAACCGACAGCGAGCTCTCCAGCTTGGCGAACGGACGCGGTCCGAGCTTGGCCAACGTCTCTGTCGCGTCCTTCTCCAGTGCGTCGAAGCGGGCGACGACGGGATCGATCTCGGGATGCTTGATCGCGCGCAGGTTCGCAATCCCCTCTTTGTGTTTCCCGATCAGCATGAGCGTGGCCCGCGGGGCCCGAACTCCGGTCGCATGGTCGGAGATCGCTTTGGCCATGGTCGCCGAGAACACGTGCAGCTTCACGCGCCATGCGGGAGAGCTCTTTGTCACGTAGTCGAACTGCTTGTCGCCAACAGGGCGCGCCTCGATCAAGCTGCCCTGGACTTCGAACGACACGTCGGTCTCGGGAACAAAGATGTCGGCGCGCGTTGCCGTCAACTTGTCGACCCAGTGACCGCTGACGTTTTTTGGACCAGTCCCTGCGTCGAGCAGAGTCGTCCTCGGCTGGAACTTCTCGGGGTTCACCCATGCAGGCTTGCCGTTGAACGAGATGGTCCGGACGCTCTGGGCGACTGCAGCCGAGTCTCTAAGTGCGACCGATAGCCGATCTCCGTATGGATCGTAGACGACCTGGATCGTGCGTGCGCCGCACTTTGCGTCTGCACGCAACATCGGGAACGCCAATGCCTTGGTGTCAGGCTCTGGGTTCTCCGTCCAGTATGCGACAAGCTTGTCGAGCTCGGCGGGGGCGAGCTGCTTCCCGATCGCTCGAGCCCGGTCGAGCTCGGCAGCCGACGGGCCTCCGCCCCCCCCACAAGCCGCCACAACGAGCATCCATATACCTACGACCTCTCGCATCATGGGATTGGGTTATCACAGCAAGCGGCGGAACGATGCGCGAGGGCGGGCTCGATGTTGCGCACGACGGTGTTTCGACCTGAGCGATCCGCATGAAGGGTGGTAGGTGGTTGGCGTGAAGAGCTCCATCGCGCGCTCGCGTTTCGCCTGGCTCGCGATCGCGCTTTCCGCGTGCGAGGGGCGGTCCGAGCGCCACGAGCCGCCGGCGCTCGAGCGAACACGCGAGCCAACTGCGGACCTTCGGCTTCCGCCAACGATGCAGGAGATGTTGCAGGACCGACCGACGATGAAGGTCGCGCTCAACGAACGCCCGGCCCTTGCGCGGTGGCTCGCGGATCGCTTCGCAGGCGTAACGGGGCCAGGCACGGTGCAGTGGAGCGGCGAGCTCCCGAGGTCGGGGCAACCGGGCGAGCACTACGCACCGCGGCGACCCGGCGACCCGTACAAGCTGAGGGTCACAGACAAGTACACCGGCGTGGATCAGCTCTCCGTTGCCGTCTACGAGCTGATCAACATGGAAGGCACGCCCGACTTCGAGGACCTCAAGCGACGCGCAGCCGAACGCACGATCGAGCGCGAGGCCTTCGCCGAGGCGATGACACGGCGAGAGCATGCAGCGGTGGTGACGTTCAGGCGCGTGTCACGCGAGCTCGCGCTGGCACCAGGCCCCGACGATGTCGTGCTCGCGCGCCGGCTCGAAGCGCCCGATGATTTCGCGGCCTTCGAGAAGCAGATCGCGAAGTACCTCCGCGAGCAAGGCGGCGGCCATGATCCGCGTGCGTACTGGAGGCGGTTCTACGACACGCTCGGGGCGACCACCCCGCCATGACATCGCAGAGACAGATTCGCGCGACGCGGCCGGCGATTGCCCGGCATGCGACGGTTGCGGCCTCACGCCTCGAGGAGCACGCGTCTGCCCTGGCCACGCGACGGCACCAACTTAGACGAGAAGTGGTTCGAACATCGTTCGAACCGGATCGGTGCGAGGCCATGTTTGGGGGATACGCCGCGGCGCCATAGGCGAGATCTGCTACCGCTGAGGCAGTCGTCGTCACAGCCATCGAGCTGGCGAGCGCCGATGTCGACACCGAGCCCGACACCGACACCGAGCCCGACACCGACACCGAGCCCGACACCGACACCGACACCGACACCGTTGCCGTTGCCGTGGCCGTTGCCTTGCTGATGCCGAAAAGGCGGTTACGACGCCACGGCCGATGGCGATGCCGTTGCGACGCCGATGCCGATGCCGACACCGATGCCGATGCCGATGCCGATGCCGATGCCGATGCCGATGCCGAGGCCGATGCCGAGCGACGTGGTCACCGACGACGTCGCAGATGCCGTTGCCGCTCCGACGCAGCCGTTGGTGCCATGCCGATGCCGATGCCGATGCCGGCGTGGTCACCGACGACGTCGCCGATGCCGTCGCCGCTCCGACGCAGCCGCTGGTGCCACGCTGATGCCGACGCTGGTCATCGACGACGTCGCGGGCGCCAACGCCGACGCCAATGCTGACGTCACGTCATGCCCAGCGAGAGCTGACACGCCACGCATCCTGAATGATGTCGATCTCGCCGCCGGTGATGGCGACGACGTCGAATCGGCACTCGGTGAACTCGGGCTGCACGAGCGCGAGGTAGGCGCGCGCGACGCGGGTCACGCGCTGCCGCTTGGCCGCCGTGATCATTTCGGCGGCGTGGCCATGCTCGGCGTCCGCGCGGTAGCGCACCTCGATGAACACGAGGATGCTTCCGTCGCGCGCGACGACATCGAGCTCGCCGACGTCGCACTTCCAGTTGCGGTCGACGATGTCGTAGTCAGCCGCGAGTAATGCGGCGACGGCATCCGCCTCGGCGAATGCGCCTGCTTCGATCCTGCTTCGGTCCACGACTCACGAGCTTTCTCCTCCCTCGCGAATCGATCAGTCGCAGAGCTGAGAGTGAAGGCTACGAGGCCTTCTTCTTGCCCTTGCGGCCCTTGGCCTTCTTCTCGCCGGCCTCGGCGCCCTCGCCACCCTCGGTGGCGGTCTCGGCGCTGGTCGCCTCGGCGGCGTCGTCGTTGCGACCCTCGCGCTCCTTGATGCGGGCAGCCTTACCCGACAGGTCACGCAGGTAGTACAGCTTCGACTGGTGCACCTTGCCGCGCTGCAGAACTTCGATCTTGTCGATGTTCGGCGAGTTGTCGGGGAACACGCGCTCGACGCCGACGCCGTACGAGATCTTGCGGACGGTGAAGGTTGAGCGCGATCCCTTCGAGACGCGGCGGATGCACACGCCCTCGAAGGCCTGGAGGCGCGTCTTCTCGCCTTCGCGAATCTTCGCCCACACCTTGATCGAGTCGCCGGGGCGGAACTCCGGCAGGGTCGCCGCGCGACGTTGAGACTTTTCGATGGTGTCGAGAATTCGCTGGGCGCTCATGACTTTTTTCCGTGCATCCATCGGCCAACAAAAGGCTGATGGGACGCAGGGTTCTGCCAGAGATCACCCCGGGGCGTCAAGCCGGTGGGTGAGACCGAGTGACAGCACTGCGATCGAACATCCGGTCCAGGATGATCGCCCCGGCGCTGCGGACCGAGAGGTGGTTCCAGTCCGAACCGCCTTCGATCGGCGTAAGCACCCGAGAAACAGAGGGAATCAGGTGGTCGGCGAGGCCCCAACCGGTGCCGAGGAGGATGAGCAGGGGCCCCGGCTCGATGGAAGCTTCTGCGAGCAGCTCGGACGGGGATCGTCGCGCGATTCCGGGAAACGACTCTGCCCGGGCGCTGGTCCCCACGACGAGCGGAGGTTTTCCGTAGTCGCGCGTGAGCTCGGCAACGACGGTGTCGACCGAGTCCGCCGTGC
This sequence comes from Kofleriaceae bacterium, assembly GCA_033763475.1. GTDB lineage: Bacteria > Myxococcota_A > Polyangia > Haliangiales > Haliangiaceae > JABFXX01. The sequence continues at coordinate 11,581 of JANRKM010000224.1, read as the reverse complement.
GCACGCGCTGCAGGGCATTTGCCCGGCTCCCGCTCGTCGGCGGCGTGCGCGTGGTGTTCTCCTCCAGCCAGAGGCTCGCGATGTGCTCGGCCTTCTCGCGCTGCGAGGTGATGGGCGTAACGATGTGATAGGCGGCGAGGCCGTAGGTCATCGTCGAACGCGCGAGATCGTGGATGTCGAAGTTGGTCAGCGACGTCGTCACGATCTTCCCGGTGCGATCGACACACGGGTGATGGACGAGCGCGAGGTGCGTGCGCTCGGCGAGCTTGGGTGGCAAGAGCTTCTGCTCGGCCTTGGTGAGCGCGTGCGCGGCGAAGAGATCGGGGCGGCGCTGCGCCGTGCGAACGAGGGCCTGCTGCCGGCGCCAGGAGGCGATCGCTGCGTGGTTGCCCGACGACAGGATCGCGGGAACATCCTTGTCACCGAGCCTCGCGGGACGCGTGTACTGCGGGTATTCGAGGAGGCCCGCGGAGTGCGATTCGTCGTCGGCGGAGGTCTGGTCGCCGAGGACGCCCGGCACGAGGCGCGCGACAGCATCGATAATGACGAGCGCACCGAGCTCGCCACCGGAGAGCACGTAGTCGCCGATCGAGAGCTCCTCGTCGATCGCGAGCTCGATCACACGCTCGTCGATGCCTTCATAGCGGCCACACACGAGCACGAGGTGGTCGAGCTTCGCGAGCTCCTTCACGCGCGCCTGGGTGAGCGGTGCGCCTGCCGGCGTGAGCAAGATCCGCCGAGGTGCGGGTGCGCCCTCGGGCCGCTCGCTCGCCTTCGCGATCGCCGCGAGCAGCGGCTCGGGCTTCATCACCATGCCGGGGCCGCCGCCGTACGGCGTGTCGTCGACGGTGCGGTGGCGATCGGTGGTGAAGTCGCGCGGGTTGACGGTATCGACGGTGATGATGCCGGCTTCGCGGGCGCGCCCGACGACCCCCGCGGTCATCGCGGGCTCGACCAGCTCGGGAAGGATCGTGACAACCGTGAATCTCATCCCGCCGACACTCAACGCTTCGACTCCGGCAGGCCTTCGGGTGGATCCACCGTGACGATGCCGCCGGCGATGTCGATGTCCTTCACGAAGACGTCGACAAACGGTAGCAAGCGCTCGATGTCGCCATCGTGGATGACGAGCAGGTCCTGGACGCCGATCTCGATGCTGGCGATCGTGCCCCACTCGCGGCCATCGGGCAGCACGACCTTGCAGCCGATCATGTCGTCGAGGAGGACATCGCCCTCCTCCATCTCGATGTCGTCGCGCGCGACCTCGACCACCTGGCCACGCAGGGCCTCGGCGTCGTTGCGCGTGCTCACGCCCTCGAGGAGCACGAGCCACCCCTTCTGGGTGCCACGTGCCTCGAGGACCCTGCGCTGCACGCCACCGACGAAAATCGCTTCGATCTCACCGAGGATCTCCGAGTCGGGGTCGTGCGTGTGCACGACGACCTCGCCTCGAATGCCATGGGCACGGGCGATGCCGCCGATCTCGATCTTGTCCGAGCCCCGCAAACCGCAGGGACCCGGTTATTCGAGGATCTCGACCAGCGTGCGCTTGCGCGAGTGCGGAGCACAGGACTGGACAACGGTGCGCAGCGCGCGGGCCGTCTTGCCGCCGCGTCCGATCACCTTGCCCAGATCACTCTCGGCAACCTCGAGCTCGAACACGTTCGCCTGGCGCTCTTCAACGAGCTCCACGCGCACTTCGTCCGGCTTGTCGACGAGGTTCACCGCCATGAAGCGGATGAGCTCGGCGACATCGGGCGAAACCGCCCGGTTACGCGGGGGCCCGCCACCACGGCGGCCATCGCGGTCATTACGATCGTCGCGATCGTCGTCGTCGTCGGTCATGGGCTAGGCCGACTTCGCAGCGCGGTCGGTGCGACGAATGACGGCGGCGAGCGTGCCACTGGGCTGCGCGCCAACCTTCACCCACTTCTCGAAGCGCTCCTTGTCGAGCTTCAGGACCTTGGTGACGGGGTGGTAGGTACCCAGAAGCTCGATGAAGCGACCATCACGCGCCGCGCGCTTGTCGGCGGCAACGATGCGGTAGAACGGGGACTTCTTCTTGCCCTGACGGGAGAAACGAATCGCGACGGCCATAAAGTTTCCTTGCGAAAGCGCGGCAATCTACCCAGGCGCCCCCACCCTGTCAACGTGCTATATGCCTTGCCCATGTCGCTCCGGGTTGGGGTTCTCGCCGCCCTCGTGGCCGCGGCTTGTTCCTCGAAATCAGAAGTGAAAGGCAGCGGCCAGGGGTCGGCGGTCCGGACCGGACCGAGCTTCACCTTGATCGCCCTGGCCGAGATGCGGGGACAGATCGGCCCCTGCGGGTGTACCAGCGATCCCCTTGGGGACATATCGCGCACGGCCCAACTGATCGAGACGACTCGTGCCGCAGGGCCGACGCTCGTAGTCGATGCGGGGTCCCTCCTCTACTCCAAGTCGCCGGTGCCACCGCACCTCGAGGCGCAGGAGGAGCTGAAGGCAGAGCTGCTGTCCCGTACCTATCAGGACCAGCTAGGCGTGCAGGCGCTCGGGATCGGCCCGATGGACCTCGCCAAGGGCCCCGACAAGGTCCGGCTGCCACGTCAGGTGGTCAACTTCACCAGCAACAAGGTGCAGATCGAGGCGCCCAAGGTGGTGGACCTCGGCGGGATCAAGGTCGGCGTGTTCGGGGTCGTCGGCCTCGAGAAGATCGGCGACCAGGCCTTCGGAGAGCCTATCGCCCCGAGCAAGGCGGCGATCGCGGACCTCAAGGGCAAGGGCGCGCAGGTGATCGTCGGGCTCGTGCAGGCGGGCTCGAAGAAGGACGCCGTGAAGCTCGTGCGCGACATCGGCGGCATCGACGTCGCCATCGCGGGCCTGGGCGCCCTCGCGCCGGAGCCCGAGCTCGTCGACGCGGAGGCCACCAAGGTTGGCGACAGCTGGCTCGTGATCCCCGGTAACCGCGGTCAGGTGGTCTCGCGCCTCGACATCACCGTGCGCGGCACGGGCCCACTCGTCGACGCGGTCGGTGCCGGTGCGGCAGCCGCGAAGACGACGTCGATCGAGAAACGGCTCGTCGCCCTCGACGCCGACCTCGCGAAGTTCGCCACCGACAAGGACGCCGATCCCGCGTTCGTCGCCCAGAAGAAGGCCGAGCGCGAGGCCCTCGCGCAGGAGAAGATGCAGCTCGCGACCAGCCCGCTCGTCGTGCCGGCGAGCGGCCCCTACTTCACGCTCGAACAGATCCGCATCAACAAGAAGCTCGCGTGCGAGGTGCCCGTGCAGACCGCGGTGACCGACTTCTTCCGCGCCGCCGGTGAAGCCAACGTGAAGGCCGCCGCGAGCCAGCCCGTGCCGGCCGTGCCCAAGGACGCCGCCGTCTATGTCGGCGCCGAGGCGTGTGACGACTGCCACTCCGACGCCGTGGCGTTCTGGAAAACCACGCGCCACGCCGGCGCCTGGGACACGCTCGAGAAGCGGGGCCAGCAGTTCGACTTCGACTGCATTGGCTGCCACGTCACTGGCTGGGAGCGCCCCGGCGGCTCGAACCTCGCGCACAACGAGAACCTGCGCGACGTGCAGTGCGAGACCTGTCATGGCCCCGCGTCGATCCACGTCGCCAAGGGCGGCGAGGAGAAGCCCGTCACCGTGCAGCGCATGCCCGACGAGAAGCTGTGCGCCACGCAGTGCCACACCAAGGAGCACAGCGACACGTTCGATCTCCAGCCGTACCTGCGCGACATCGTCGGGCCCGGCCACGGCGACTCGCTGCGCCGCGCGCTCGGGGACGGCCCCACGGGCCACGAGCTGCGCAAGGCCGCCCTCGACAAGGCCGGCCGCAACCTCGGCGCCGGTTGCGTGCGTTGAGTGTGGAGATGCTGCGTAGGCCCCCGCCGCGCCCTCGGTAGCGTGTAGGCTCGGGTCACGGTGCGTTCGCTGCTGTCTCCGCGCGCGTGGCTCCTGGCGATCAGCCTGATCGCCGCGACCGCGTGTACGCCCGCCAAGCCCGCAACAACGCCCCGGGCCAAGGCGACCAAGCCCGTGAAGCGCACGGCCGCTGCGCCGACGGGCAGCGCGCAGGAAGGGCTCGGCACCTGGTACGGCGGCAAGCACCACGGTGGCCCCACTGCCTCGGGCGAGCGATTCGACAAGAATGCGATGACCGCCGCGCACAAGACCCTGCCGATGAACACCCGCGTGCGCGTGATCAACAAGCGCAACGGGAAGTCGGTCGTGCTGCGCATCAACGACCGCGGCCCGTATGGCAAGGGGCGCATCATCGATGTCTCGGAAGCGGCGGCGCGGCGGCTCGACATGATCGATGCCGGTGTGGTGCCCGTTCGTATCGAGGTGCTGCGATGAGCGAACGGCCGGCGCTGATCCAACTCGCGCACCTGACCAAGCGCTACGCCAACATCGTCGCGATCGGCGATCTGGACGCCACCATCGACGGCAAGATCATCGGCCTCCTCGGCCCCAACGGTGCGGGCAAGTCGACGCTCTTGAAGAGCCTGCTCGGCATCATCCCATACGAGGGCAGCGCGCGCGTGCTCGGCCTCGAGGCGCGTACGCATGGCTCCGAGATCCGCGATCGCGTCGGATACATGCCGGAGCAGGAGGCGTTCCTCGCGGGGATGAGTGCCGTCGAGCTGTGCACGTATGCCGGCGAGCTGTCGGGCCTCCCGCGCACAGAGGCGATGCAGCGCGCACACGCGGCGCTGTACTACGCAGGCCTCGAGGAGAAGCGCTACCAGCCGATCGAGGGCTACTCGACGGGCATGAAGCAGCGCGTGAAGCTCGCGCAGGCACTCGTGCACGACCCCGAGATCCTGTTTCTCGACGAGCCCACCAACGGTCTCGATCCGCGCTCGCGCGAGGAGATGCTCGAGCTCATCGTCGATCTGCCGGAGCGACGCGGGTGCGCGATCGTGCTGTCGACCCACCTCTTGCCCGACGTCGAGCGGGTGTGTGACCACGCCGTGATCATGCATCGTGGGCGGCTCAAGTTCGCCGGCAGCATCGACGCCCTGCGCGGCGCGCGCGGCAGCACCCTCGAGCTGGTCGTCGAGGTGAAGGCGGAGGCAGCGCGGCTCGGCGAGCGGCTCGCGGCGGCGGGCGTGACGTGCGAGGTGCTGTCGCCGCTGTCGCTCGCGGTGACCATGCCGGACGGTGCGACGACCGAGCTGTTGTTCCGCGGCGCGCGCGACGCCGGGCTCCAGATCCGCGGCATCGCCGAGCGCCGCGAGTCCGTCGAGGCAGCGTTCCTGCGCGTCATCGGCGGCGCGTCGCACGACGAGGTGGCGGCGTGAGCACCGATGCCCCGCGCCCCGCCGGCACCATCCACGACATCGGCTACAAGCGGTATGCCGGCGTGCGCCAGTCGTCGGCCACGCGCTGGCGCGTGCTGATGCGCAACCAGATCGCGACGGCGTGGAAGGGGTGGTGGCGTTACAAGGCCAACCTCGGCTACGCCGTCGCCGCGACCATGATCGCCGGCGCGGTCATGTACATCTTCTCGGAGAAGGTCGTGCGCGACTTCGCCGGGCAAGCGGCGACCACGATCGCGAATGCGACGATCCCGAAGTCGATCGAGTGGTACACGCGCGCCGCGTTCCTCGTGTCGCTCACGATCGGCGCACGCGTCGTCGCCGGCGACGTGCAGGCTGGCGCGTTCACGTTCTACTTCGCGCGCTCCGTGCGGCCGCGCGATTACATCCTCGGCAAGCTCGCCGGGATGTTCGTGCTGCTGTCCGCGATCTTCCTCGCGGGCCCACTACTGCTCGCGATCGCGCGCCTCGGTCTCTCGGCCGATAGTGACGCGCTGATCGACGGGCTGATGCTCGTCCCCAAGGCGATCGCGATCGGGCTCATCGGCACGTGCGTGTTCACCGCTGTGCCGCTCGCGTTCTCGTCGCTGCAGGCCAACCCGCGCTACGCGGTCGCCTTGTGGGCCGCGTATTACTTGGTGTTCGGCTTCATGGTCAGCGGCATCGGCCGCGCCTCCAAGAGCTGGATCGGCGCGCTCGACATCGCCACCTCGCTCGACGCCGTCGCGTACGACCTGTTCGACCTGCATCTGTTCCGTGGCCGCGCCGGGCACCTCGACCCGCAGCTCGCGTTGATCTCGCTGCTCGTGCACATTGCCGCCGGGCTCGCGATCTTCGTCATCCAGGTACGCCGCGCACACGGCAGCGGCGTGGGAGGTGCGTCGTGAGCCGGATCGAGCGCGACGCGCCCGCAGTCCCCGGAGGCGAAAGCGTCGTCGTCGCGGACAATGTCAGCAAGTGGTACGGCCACGTGCTCGGCATCTCCGACGTATCGTGGCGCCTCGGCGGCGGCATCGTCGGCCTGCTCGGGCCCAACGGCGCCGGCAAGTCGACGCTGATGAAGATGATGGCCGGCCTGCTGCGTCCATCGCGCGGCACGCTGACCGTGTTCGGCGCCAAGCCGTTCGAGGACGTCGCCGTGCGTCGGCGCATCGGCTACGCCCCCGAGCACGAGAAGACCTGGGACGAGCTCACGGCGCTCGAGCTCGTCACGGCGATGGCCAAGCTCTCCGGCGTGGCCGGCGACGGCGCGCGCCCGGCGGCCGAGGTCGCGCTCGCGCAGATGGGCATGACCGACGCGCAGCATCGTCGCGTCAAGGGCTTCTCGAAGGGCATGCGCCAGCGCACAAAGCTCGCGACCGCCATCGCCCACGATCCCGACTTCCTGCTCCTCGACGAGCCGCTCACCGGCGTCGACCCGATCGCGCGCATCGACATCGTCGCGCGCATTCGCGCGCTCGCCGACGCCGGTAAGACCATCGTCGTTTCGAGTCACGTGCTCTACGAGATCGAGGCGCTGACCTCCGAGATCGTGGTCATCCATCGGGGCCAGGTCCTCGCCGAGGGCAACGTCTACGAGATCCGCAAGTTGATCGATCGACACCCGCATCGCATTCGCGTCGAGTGCGATCAGCCGCGCGTGCTCGCCTCGTCCCTCGCTGCCTCCGAGCACGTCGCCCGCCTCGTCTTCGAGCGCGCCGGCGTGCTCATCGAGACCCGCGACCCCGATCGCTGCTACGACGAGCTCGCACAGGTCGTGCTCGAGCGCGGCGTCCACATCTCCGCGCTCTCCTCGCCCGACAACAACCTCGGCGCCGTGTTCGAGTACCTCACCGGTGACGGAGGCCGACGATGAGTGTTCACCAGGTCCCCAGCGCCTTCCGCGCTGTCCTCGCAATCGCCGAGGTCACCCTTCGCCGCCTTCTCCGCGGCCGCGCGATCTGGGTCAGCTGCGTGATCGCCGGCCTGCCCTTCCTCTACGCGTCGGTGATGCACGGCAAGGGCGAACGGCACGTCGATGACGAGCTGTTCGTGTTCTCCACGCTCGTGCTCGCTGTGGTCGCGCCCATGTTCATCGCGTCCTCGATCGGCGAGGAGATCGAGACCCGCACGCTCACCTATCTGTGGTCACGCCCCGTGCCGCGCTGGAGCGTGCCCGCCGGCAAGCTCGCCGCCCTCGCGCCGCTCGCGCTCGCGATCGTCCTCGCGAGCTGGATCGGCTCCGTGTTCCTCGCGACCGGTCACGTCCCCACGCTGCGCTCGTGCTTCGCGCTCGCGTTGGGTGCCCTCGCGCTCTCCACCGTTGCCACCGGCCTCGCCTCGCTCTCCCCGCGCCACGGCCTGCCGTTCTCGATCGTGTTCTCGCTGTTCTTCGATCTCCCTGTGGGCGTCTTGCCGGCGAGCATCTCCAAGGTCAGCATCTCGAACCAGATGCGCATCCTCTCCGGCCTCAGCCCCAAGGAAGCCGCCATCGGCTCCGCCGTGCTCGCGCTCGTCGTGATCAGCATCGTGTGGTCCGCACTCGCGACGTGGCGGATTCGCCGGCTCGAGACCTGAATCATCGACGACTGAGCGCGACATCGGCGCACGCTCGCACGCCGTCGACGTGCGGTTCCCCGCCTCGCGTCGATGCTCCCGACGGTCGTTAGCGTTGCCTCGCTGGCGCCTACCCATGCGCGCACCTGGGCGCCGAGGGTGCGAGCGCTAGAACCCAACCATGGCGGTGATGGGAACGTGCATCTATCCCTACCTGGTCGATCCGCTGCGACTGGGTCAGGTGTACGGCAGCGGAGACCTCGAGCTCGAGCGGGCGGTGTTCTCGCAAGGTGACTGGCCTCCTCGACGCGAAGAGCTTTCGGAGGCGGCGGCGGATCATGCGCTCGACACGATCATCAACGGCGGCGAGCTCTCCTCGGATCGCCGCGTGTTGTACACGCTGGTGCTCGAGCAGGTCTGCGCGACACTCGGCTCGACCGCGAGTGGCAGCTGTGACCACGATGACGTCGAGATCCAGACGGACGACCTCATCCATACCGTGAACGAGGTCCTCCGGCGCCTCGGTGTCGCCGAGATCATGCCGGTCGAATACGAGGACCACCCGTTCTTGCCGGGACTCGGCGCGACCATCGGTGCGCCGACGATCGAAGTGTTCAGCGCGAGCGAGTGTGCCCGCGTCTCGCGCGTGCTGAAGGCGCGCTGGCAGGACCTGACGCGCAACGAGCGCGCGGTGCTGTTCTCGACGCTGCGGCTGCTCGATCGGCGCCGCGCGCATGATGCGCTGGTGCTGTTCTCGTACTAGCTACGACTTGCGATCGAGCGGCGCCCAGCCCTGCAGCTCGGCGAGCTCGCGATCGAGATCGACGGACAGTGTCGCGCGGTCAGCGGCCATCTCGTCGGAGAGCGTGCGCGCGACCGGCGCCCGCAACGAGGACAGCTGCGCGACCGCGCGCCGCATCAGCTGGAGCACGCGCGGAGAATCGGCCGGGCGATCTTCCATCAAGGTCAGGCCGACCTCGAGCGTCTGCAGGGGTGTGTTCGCGCGGTCGCGCAAGGCGAGCAGGATGCGGTTGATCTTGGTCAGCGCGTTGGCTCGCGAGGCGACATGCGCGAAGCGCGACTCGAGGTCGTGCCTGCGCCAGCGCGACCAGGACAGGCCCGCGGAGATGCCGGCGAAGAACAGCGTCAGCCACGGCTCCCGCGGCAACGCGCGTCCGCTCGTCGTCTCGAGCACATGCCAGAGCAGCACCGACTGCAGCGTGAACACGCCGATCATCACGAACGCGAGGCGCAGGCTGCGCGGCGAGAGGATGGCCAGCCCGAGCAAGACGAAATGGTTGGTGACGAGCGGCTCGGTGAGCGTGCCTGCCCGCGCCTCGGCGACTTGCGGCCACCACACGGTCATCAGGTACGGCACGGCGAGCAGGACGAGGAGTGCATCGTACAAGCGCGGCGACCAACGTCCGCGCGACCGGTGCGTGACGATGCCGATGGTCAGCGCGAGCAGCGCGTGGAACGAATCACCCACCCCCTGCGGCCACCAGCCATAGGTCATCACGCCGAGCGGCACGGCGGCGCACGCGATCACGAACACGACGCCGGCTGCGAGCCGCGTGCTGCGATAGGCCTCCGTGCGCTCGTCGCCGTTCATGCGGAGCTCTGTGCAAGGTCGACGAGCCGCTTGCTCTCGATCGGCTTCTCCATGACGTCCCCGTTGGCGAGGGCGGCCGCGCGCACCATCGGGTGATCCGAGGCGTGGCCCGTCAGAAACACCACGCGACAGTGAATGTCGTGCTCGCGCAACCAGTTGTTGACCTCGACGCCGGATGGCTCGCCGGGGCCGAGGTTCACGTCGAGGATCGCCAGCGTCAGCTCGTCGAGTCGCGCACGTTGTGCTTCGACCTCCACGAGGGACTTCGCGGTTACCACCTGGACGCCTACGCGTTCGAGGAGCATGCCCATCACCTCGAGAAAGTCAGGACTGTCGTCGACGAGCAGGACCTTCGGAGGCACACCGATCCTTAGCGCCTGGCTCGCCCGACGCACGTGTGCGTTCCGGCACGTCGGCGCGTTACCTAGATTTCGAGGGTTGCGGCGATGTCGTAATCGCTCGCCTGCGTTACGCGCGCGCGAACCAGCGAGCCAGCCGGAACCTGACCGTCGGTGAGGTAGGTGACTCCGTCGATACCCGGCGCTTGCCCGTACCAACGCCCTTCCATGAGGTACTCGGACTCGCTCGAGACACCTTCCACGAGCACCGTGATCTCCTTGCCGACCATCGCTTCGTGCCGGGCGCGGCTGATCTTCCGCTGGATCTCCATCAGGGTCTGCTGGCGCTCGGCCATCACGTCCTCGGGGACGCGGTTGGGCAGCATCGCCGATGTGGTGCCCGGCTCGACGGAGTAGGTGAACGCGCCGGCACGGTCGAAGTTGGACTCCGCGACGAACGCACACAGCTCCTCGAACTCCTCCTGCGTCTCGCCGGGGTGCCCGACGATGAACGTGGTGCGGAGCACGAGGTTGTCGATGCGCGCGCGCAGCGTCTTCACGAGCTCGCGCGTGACGCGGCTCGAGTGGCCGCGGCGCATGCGCTTCAACATCCCGTCCGAGATGTGCTGGAGCGGCACGTCGATGTACTTCACGACCTTGGGTGAGCTCGCGATCACGTCGATCAGCTCGTCGTCGAACGCGCTCGGGAACGTGTAGTGGAGGCGGATCCACTCGACGTCGACCTCGCCGAGCGCACGCAGCAGCTGCGCCAGCGTCTGGCGGTCGGCGGCGGCGACGCCCTTGTCATAGCCGTAGCGCGTGAGGTCCTGCGCGATCAGGTTGAGCTCGAGGGCCCCACCCTTCGCCAGCTGGTGCGCCTCGGCGACGATGTCCTCGATGCTGCGGCTGCGCTGCGGCCCGCGCAGCTTGGGGATGATGCAGAACGAGCACGGGCGATCACAGCCCTCGGCGACCTTCACGTACGCCGAGTGCGTCGCGCCGATGCGCACGCGAGGCGCCTCGTGGTCGTAGATGTAGCTCGGCGTCTCCGACACCTGAATGACGGGCAGCGCCTTCTTCTTCGCCTTGGCCTTGCCGCTCGGCAGCTTGATCAGCTCGCCGGGGGCGATGACCTTCGCGATCGACTGGAAGTCCGCGGAGCCGAGGATGTGATCGATCTCCGGAATGTCCTTGGCGAGGTCGTCGGCGTAGCGCTGCGCGAGACAGCCCGTGACGACGAGCTTGCCCTTCTTGCCCTTGTGCTGCGCCATCTCGAGGATGGTGTCGACGCTCTCCTCTTTGGCCGCGTCGATGAACGCGCACGTGTTCACCACGATCACGTCCGCGCCGTCTGGCTCGTGCACCAGCTCGTGGCCCGCGGCCTGGACCTGACCGAGCATGAGCTCGGTGTCGACCTGATTCTTGGGACACCCGAGGGAGACGAAGTAGATGCGCTGCGCGGCGGACACGAGGGGCTGCGCAGTCTGGGCTGCCGCTCCCGCCCTGTCAATTCACAAAGTTGCTTCGCGCGGCGTCTCGGCAGTCGTGTCCCGACCGCGCGCGGAGGGGCAGAATGCCCCGCGCATCTATTCAGGATTGCTTGCATGTTTGCCGCCGCCGCAGCGCCCAAGGCCCGCTAGCCCCCCGCTCTCACGATTGATCACTTCTCCGCCTGCTCTCGAGCGCGCCACCCAAGCTCGAGCAGCAGGAGGTCGTGCATGCCGCGGCCGACGACGAGCCAGCCCGGGTCGCCGTTGGACTTGAGGTGACCGCCCAGCGCAGCAACA
>JANRKM010000223.1:0-6752 GCA_033763475.1 Kofleriaceae bacterium | reverse complement strand
GGTCGCCCGACGACCACGCAACACTCGGTTCCGGGTGGTGGCCACCTTTCCCGGACGGCGGTCGATACGCCGCAAGGTTCGTTCGAGAGGTTTCAGTTTTCGACTCATTCTCCTCTCCCAGGCTTCGCCTGGCGCACATGTAGGTCAGGTAAGGAGACGTTGACGTGGTCCTCGCGATGTCGATGTCGACGTGGCGCTAGTACGTGCCGCCGGGCAGATCGGCGTCGCCGGAGTCCCAGGTCAGTGCGGGGCTGTCGTCGGCGGACACGAAGTCATCCGCGCCGATCGTCAGGCGCAGTGGCTCGAGCTCGATGCCCACGCGATCGACCGCGGTGTAGCGCGTGAAGTCCCAGCGCGTGCGGCAATAGGTCGCCGTCGCCGTGTGCTCCCAGTCCCAGCACTGGTGCTGGCGCTCCGTCGCCCCGGTGAACGTGGCCCCATCGAGCGTGCGTACGCCCGGCATCGCGGGTGCGCCCCACAGCTCCGAGAGCCCGTCGACCGAGACCACGATGCGATACGTCGCGGCCGCGCGCGCCGGCAGCGTGCACGCGAGGTGGGTGCCGAGCACGCTGCAGCCGGTGATCGCGGCACCGGTCTGCTCGTCCATCACCCAGAGCCGCCACCGTGACGCGCTGATCGTGCCTGCGGAGGGCGACGTGCTCGCCACGGGCGTCGCGCTCTCGCACCGGGGATCGAACGTACCGAAGCCATTGCTCTCGCACAGCACGCGCTCCGCGACCGCGTACTGTGCGCGAATGACGTCACTCGCGATCACGCGTGAGAACGTGCCAGCCGGCGGCGCGACGTCGATCATCAGGTCCACCGGCGCAGCGTCCTTGGTAACGATGCGCTGCTCGAGCACGTCGATCTGAGGCTCGGCGCCGGAGCCGATCAGCGAGACCCGGCGCGCGTGGTCGCGCACCGACATCCGGAACAGCGAGGCGCTGGTGGTCGCGGCCTGTGGAACGTCGAACAGGAGGGGGGCTTCGGCGATCGGCTGCGAGCGCCCGTTGGGGTCGATTCCGGCCTCGAGGTCGCCGGTCTCGGTGGGCAACGCGCCGGTCGGCGGTGGAGAGGGCTCTTCGAGCTGGGTCACGGCACCACACGCGGTCATGAGGACGAGGGAGAGGAGAGTCGTCAGAGTAGCCATGTCTTGCATGGCGGCGCGTATCGACAGGCACGCGCCGCGGTTGCCGAGAATTTTCTCGACGGGATCTCGCAACCTTCCGTCTTGCGCGGGCTGCTCCTAGCGTGGAAGCTGGCAGCCGATGGCGCGTGCCGCTGACTTCGATCTCGCGAAGGCGCTCGCCCAGCCCAACTTCACCCCGGGGCAGCGGGACGCGCCCGCGCTCGTCGAGCTGGTCGTCACCGGCGACGAACCGGCGGCGACCCGCGCGGCCCCTGCCCTCGCGCGCCTCGGTGAGGGCGCCCGCGTGGCGCTGCTCCGCCGGCTCGCACCCGATGCGCGGCCCGCCGATGACGGCGCGTCGGCGCGATTGATCGCGGCGGTCGGCCTGCTTGCTCGCGCCGGTGATCGCGAGGCGCGCGCACACCTGGTGACCACCACGCGCGACGCGGCACCGCGCGTGCGGCGCGCGGCGATCGTGGCACTCGGCAAGCTCGGCGCGCAGGCGCCGGCGGGCACCGAGCGCAGCGCCGGCGACCTCGACGACGTGCGCACGGCATTGCTCGCGCGCTGGGATGCAGACGATGCGACGCCCGACGAGCGGCGCGCCCTCGCCGAGGCACTCGGCAAGATCGGTGGCGATGCGGCCCTCGCACGTCTCGGCGCGCTCGACGCGGGTGCGGACAAGGAGCTCGCCCGCCGCCGTGATCGTGCGGTGCTGATGATGAATCGCAGCGCACAGCGCGACGAGGACTCGACGATCGCCGCAGATGTCGTGCCGCCGCAGTCGCTGATGGTGCGCTTGCGCTGCCGCCCGGGGCTCGCAGAGCTCCTTCACGCCGAGCTCCGCGTGCTCGGCCTGGCCAGCGCCGGCCGGCGCAGTACGCCGCGCTTGCTCGCCGACGACGACGCGCCCTCGCGGCACGACTACGTCGACGTGCTGCTCGACGGGCCGTGGCAGGTCCTGTTCGCGTCGCGGCTGTGGGCGTCCGCGTCGATGCGCGTCCCGCTCGTAGGGATGCCGCGCGGCGATCTCGCCGGCGCGATCGTAGCGACGCTGACCACCGGTGTAGTGCCGGTGCTGTTCACCCGATGGACGCGGGGCCCGATCCGCTGGCGCCTCGGCATGCGCGAGGGCACGCGGCGGTCGCTGATCTGGCGGGTCGCGAAGGATGTCGCGGCGAAAGCACCGCAGCTGATCAACGATCCGACGCAGACGACGTGGGACATCGTGGTCGACGAGCGCGAAGGTATCCTCGAGATCATGCCGCGCCGGATCGTCGATCCGAGGTTCGCTTATCGAGTCGCCGAGGTCCCGGCCGCCTCGCATCCCAGCATCGCCGCGGCGCTGGTGTGGCTCGCGGAGCAGCGCGCGACCGATCGGGTATGGGATCCATTCTGCGGTTCGGGGCTCGAGCTGATCGAGCGCGCGAGACGAGGCCCGGCGGCGCTGCTGCTGGGCACGGACATCGACGACGATGCGCTCGCCGCCGCCCGCGCGAACCTCACGGCCGCCGGCGTGGTGGCGAAGCTCGAGCGCGCCGACGCGCGGACGCACGCGCCCGGCCCCATCGATCTCATCATCACCAACCCGCCGCTCGGCAGCCGCGTGCAGCTCGATGCCGCCGCCTTGCTCGCCGCCGCCCTGCCCGGCTTCGCGCGCCAGCTCGCGCCCGGTGGTCACCTCGTGTGGATCTCGCCCGCGCCGGCGAAGACGTCGCCCGTCGCCGAGGCGCAGGGCCTCTATCTCGCGCGCTCGTTCTGGGTGGATCTCGGAGGCGTGCGCGGTCGGCTCGAGCGCTGGGATCGACGCGCGGCCGCGAGGTAGAGTTCTAAGCCCTCGTGTCGGTCACCCGGCTGTCCGTTCGAACCTGCGTCCGCTACGTCGTGCCGCTGATGGTGCTCTCCGCGCTCGTGTTCGCGCCGCTCCTTTACCTCGCGTGGCGCGCGAAGCTGCCGACGACGGTGCCCGAGGGCAAGTCGATGATCCGGCTGGCGTGGGCGCTGCTCGGTGCATCGCTGGTGCCGCTGCTCGTCCTCGTCGGTGGTGTGGCGCCGATGGTGCGCGCGATGGCGGAGGGGCGCCCCACGTCGCAAGCCCGCGCGCTCGGGGACGGCATGCGCGGCCTCGTGCGCGCCGTCGTGCCGGCACTGCTCGCGATGACGGCCGTCGTGATCGGCGGGCTCGCGTTCGTCGTACCCGGCCTCGCCCTGCTCGTGTTGTTCGCGATGACCGGTGCCAGCACGCACGCAGGGGCCGCCCGGCTCACCGACGTCGCCGAGCGCGCGCGCGACCGCCGCACCGCGCTGGTCGTTGCGGGCACGCTGATGGCAACGTTCGTCGTGCACGCCGCGGCGGTGTGGATCACGCAGCGCGGCCTCGCCGTGCCGGTGCCCAGCAAGCCCAGGCCGGAGCAGCTCGCGCAGCTCATCAAGCTCCTGCGCGTCGCCGCCATCACGATCGCGCTCGTCGCGCCGATCACCGCCGTCGTGCTCGCGGCGATCTACGGCAGCTCGACGAGCAGCGAAACCTCCGTCGACAGACCGTCGTAGGGATTTAAGAGGCTTTAAGCAGCAGGCACCGGCACGCTTTGCAACGGTGCAGGCATGAAGACTCCACTTGGTTTCGTGCTCGTGCTCCTGGCCGCATGCGACGGAGGAAGCGGCAGTGGTGACCCGACGCCGGACGCGAGCGCCACCCCCGACGCCCCCCGCCCCGACGCAGCAGTCACTCCCGACGCCTCGCTCGGCAATGCGGTGACCATTGTCGATTGTGCCCAGATCACGCCGGCCGGTGACCTCTGGTACTACAGCGGCATTGGCTACCTGGTGCCTGCGCCGATCACGGTTGGGCAGGTCATCAGGATTCACGAC
This sequence comes from Kofleriaceae bacterium, assembly GCA_033763475.1. Taxonomy (GTDB): domain Bacteria; phylum Myxococcota_A; class Polyangia; order Haliangiales; family Haliangiaceae; genus JABFXX01. The sequence goes on along the minus strand of JANRKM010000223.1, from coordinate 2,752 downwards.
CTCGAGTCGCACACGGCCGATCACGTGAGCGGCCTCTGGTCTGCGAGCGGCAACGCCGAGCAGTGCATCCGCTTCGACGAGGCCGGGGCGTATCCATTCGGGTGCTACTTCCACCCCGACGAAACGGGGACGATCACCGTGCAATGACGCCGAGGCGCACCAGCTCCGCGCGGGCCTCGTGTGGATCGCGCGCGACCGCGACGCGCGGGTCGTCGACCGCGTGCACCTGCCGCCCGTACCACATGGCGTGCCAGCCCGCGTCGAGCGCCCCGACGACGTCGGCGGCCCACGAGTCTCCGATGTGAACCGGAACCGCCTCGGGGAGACCGAGCGCAGCGAGGGTGTGGGTGAAGATCCGGCGGTCGGGCTTGTGGAAGCCGAGCCTTCCCGAGTCGACAATCACCTCGAACGCATCGGCGATCCCCACGTCGGTCAGCAGCTCGGCCAGCCGGCCTTCAGAGTTGGAGAGCACGGCGATGCGGGCGCCCTGCGCCACGAGCTCGCGCGCGAGGTCGACCATCCCGGCGATCGGCTTGCGCCACAGATTCACCCGCGGCTGCTCCTGCCACAGCCACGCGACCAGGGGATCGACATCCGCCACGCCCGCCCGCACGAGAAGCGCCGTCATGAATCCGCGCCACGGGTGTCCCTCACCGGCTGCGATCAGCGCGTCGTGCTCGGCCCATGCTGCGGGGATCGCCGCGCTCAGCGCCTCCAGCGAGGTGACCGAATCTCGTTCGGCGAGGCGGGTGACCAGGAAGTCAAGGTCCAGCTCGACCAAGGTCTGGCCGGCATCGAAGGTGATTACCGTTGGCGTGATGTGGTGGTTGTACCGCAGTACTGCATTGCAGCGTTGGGGCGCTATACTCGCCCCTATGGCCGACGGGGCGTCCATGTCACCACTCCCCATTCCAGGGGTCGTGGTCGTGTGGAGCGGCGCCGTCCCTGTGGTCCAAGCGTTCCGAATTCCGGAACAAGGCCTCGTGATCGGCCGCGAGCTGCTCGAGCACACGACCGACGACCGGATCAGCCGCCAGCACGCGCGGGTGATGTGGAAGGATCGTCGGTTCGTCGTCACCGACCTCGGCAGCCGTAACGGTACGTACGCCGGCGGCCACGCCCTGATCGACCGCGAGGTCACCGTCACAGCGCCATCGGTCGTTCGCACGGGTCGCACGGTCTCGGTGTTGATGGAGGACATCCGTCGCTTTGAAGGCGCGCAGATCACCACCGCGCACGACGCGATCATCGGCGCCAGCACCGCGCTGATGTGGCGCGAGGCGCAGGAGGCCGCCGAGCAATCGGTGAACTTGCTCATCATGGGCGAGCCGGGCAGCGGCAAGGGCCGCATGGCGCGCGCGTACGCGAAGATGCGCGGCCGGCCCGAGGCTGTGTTCAACCCGACGATCCAGGCCGTGCCGCTCGAGCGCGTCGTCGGTCCCGCGATCGAAACCTTGATCCTCGAGCAGGTCGGCAAGCTCGGCGCACAGAACCTGAGCGCGCTCGTGCGCCTGATCGAAGCGCGCCCGCACCTGCGCGTGTGCACCACGGCGGGGATGCCCCTCGAGCATCTGGGCCTCACGCCCGAGCTCGCGCAACATCTGTCGCTTCGCAAGATCAAGCTGCCACCGCTGCGCGAGCGTCCGGACGAGATGGCGTATCTCGTCCACGAGGCCGTGCGCAGCTCCGAGCCGGGGCTACAGATTCACTCGACACTGATCGAGGCGTGCTTGCTCCGGCCGTGGCCCGGGAACTCGCGCGAGCTTGTCTCCGAGGTCAGCCGCACGGCCCACACCGTCGCGTCGCAGGGCAAGAACAACGTCCGCGGCGAAGACCTCGACAACGATGCCGGCCACCTGATGGTTGGGGCACCGACGCTCAATGCGCAGGTGCAGCCCACCGCCGTCGGGAAGCAGCGCAAGAAGCGCTCACCCACGCAGCGCCCGTAGCTGGTCACGGGAGGGGCCCGCGCCCGCAGATGGGGTCCCGAGGTGCCAAGCTCACGGCGACGCCTCCGTCCGATCTCAGGGCCTTGGCGGTCTCCGTCGTCGGAATGGGCGTTGCAAGCTCCGCCCGCCATGGCCGGCTTCCTCTTGCTGCTCTGCGTCGTGGCCATCGTCGGCGCCCTGACGATCGTTTACTTGCTGTACGGCCCCGCCCCCGCCCAGCCCCTTGCGCCGGTGCCGCGGGCGAGCATGACGATCATCCCGCAGACGCGAGCATCGGTCGGGACCTACAACCCCGAAGCGGTGTTCGCGGCCGAGCACTCGAGCGCGATCGCGGACGCGAGCCGCGCGTTCGCGACGATCACGCCGCTACCCGCGCCCCCCGCCGCGAACATGCCAGCGCCGCTGCCGTTCGCGCCACAGCCGGCGCTCGAGCTTCTATCGCCCGCGCGTTCGCATGCGCTGCCACCTCCCACTCCATCGTTCATGCGCAGCCGGGTGACGAGTCCGCAACCGCTGCCACGCGCGCGTGCGGCTCGCGGCACCGACTCCCCGCGCGCGATGCGCCTGCCGCGCGCGTCGTATCCGGCGAGCGATGTGCGTGACTCGTTCGTCGAGCTAGATCCGACGCTTCTCGCCGACGAGACGATGGCGAGCTAGCCAGAGCTCTCACGATTGATCACTTCTCCGCCTGCTCTCGAGCGCGCCACCCAAGCTCGAGCAGCAGGAGGTCGTGCATGCCGCGGCCGACGACGAGCCAGCCCGGGTCGCCGTTGGACTTGAGGTGACCGCCCAGCGCAGCAACA
>JANRKM010000222.1:0-30261 GCA_033763475.1 Kofleriaceae bacterium | reverse complement strand
AGTCGTTCGACCATCCGGTTTCGGAAACCTTCAGAGTAAAGAGACAATGGGTCCTCGGTCCCCCGCGTGCGAACGGTGGTGGAGAACGCGGACGGCGCTCAGGCCGCCAGCGTCATGCGACAACTACCCTGGCACAGGGGGAGGCGGACCCTTCGGGGGCAGCGCAGCGCTGACGACGAGGTCTACCGACACTGCTTGTCGATCGCGTCCTTGATCGCGAGCAGCTCCTTGATCGCGGGGAGGCGCATCTTCGCAACCAGGTTCTTGATGCTGGCGCGCAGGACCTCGGCGGTCAGGTCGGCTTCCTTGACTGCGATGTAACGCTCGGCGAGCGCGCCGCCGACGTCGATCGCGGTCGTCCCTGCCGTTCGAGAGCACGAGCACGCTGCCGACCAAGCCGTGTTCGCGGATCACGACGAGCTGGCCGTAGTGCGTCCCATCCGCTCGCGCCTCGTGGTGGGGTTGACAGGGAGGGTCTCATGAAACATCTTGAGTTACGTGAGACGAGATAGCCGGCTTTCAGGGATGCTCCACGTCCTGCTGCACATGGCGCAGCACGAGGGGCCCCTGACGTCCGAGCAGATGGCGAAGGCCATGGAAACAAACCCCGTCGTCGTCCGCCGCGTGATGGCGGGGCTTCGCGAACAGGGTTACGTCCGTTCCGAGAAGGGGCACGGCGGTGGATGGACGCTCGCCTGCGATCTATCGAAGGTCACCCTGCGCGACATCTACACTGCGCTGGGAGCCCCTACGCTGCTGGCGATCGGTAATCGAACGGAGTCCCCCGGGTGCCTGATCGAGGAGGCGGTCAACGCCGCACTCGACAAGTCGTTTCGCGACGCCGAAGCTCGTCTGCTCGCGCGCCTCGGCGAGGTCACACTCGCGGAGCTCAGTAAGGACGTCAAGCGTCGATTCGCAGCCCGCGGCACGATGCGCCGCGCGTCGTCCCACAAGAAGGCGGCGCATGACCGTCGTTAGGCACGACGCTCGTGACTCGGCGCAGCTGGCTCCAGACCAGCGCTGTACTCGCGGCCGCGATGGGCGTTCCCAGCTGCGCTTCCACACCACGACCCGCACAACCAGCAAGGAGAACCGACATGCTGTACGACGTCCTCATCGTAGGCGGGGGCCCAGGCGGGCTCGCTGCTGCCCTCGCGCTGGGTCGCGCGCGCAAACGAGTGTTGCTCTGTGATTCCGGCCCGCGCCGAAACGCGGCCGCTTCACACCTTCACAACTTCGTCACGCGAGACGGAACGCCTCCCGAGGAGTTTCGCCGGATCGGTCGCGAACAACTCGCGCCCTATCAGAGCGTCGAGGTGCGCGACGTTCGCGTGGAGTCGATCTCTGGGTCCAAAGGCGCGTTCGTCGCGCGCGTGGGCACGACCGAGGTCCGCGCGCGCCGTGTCCTCTTGTCCACCGGCATGATCGACGAGGCGCTGCCGATCGAAGGGTTCCGCGAGCTCTGGGGACACGCGATCTTTCAATGCCCCTACTGTCATGGCTGGGAGGTGCAAGACCAACGCTGGGGCGTCCTGTTGACGGCAGCGAACGTCGCCATGGTCGTGCACTTCGCGCTCATGCTTCGCGGTTGGACTCGCGATCTCGTGGTGTTCAAGGCCGACGCCTTTGATGTTCCTGCCGAGGCCATCGCGACGCTCCAGCAGGCCGGCGTCCGCATCGAGCCGTCGCCCGTGCGGCGTCTCATCGCCAACGGCCGAGCGCTCGAAGCCGTCGAGCTCTCCTCCGGAGACCGCGTCGCCCGTGATGTACTCTTCTCGCACCCGCCCCAACGTCAGGTGGACTTGATCCGCGCGCTGGGCCTCACGCTCGACGAGCACGGTTTCGTCCAGGTCGAAGCGATGAAGGGCGAGACCTCGATCCCGGGAATCTTCGCAGCCGGCGACCTGACGACACGAGGTCAAAGCGCCATCTTCGCGTCCTCCGCCTCCGTGCTCGCCGCCACGATGATCAACTTCGAGCTCAACGCGGAGCTCGCCACGAGCGGCGCGCTGTGAGCACGTCGTCGGAGTGATGATCGAGGTCCGCGGGCCGTTCCGCCCGACGTCGGAGCGGTGCCGGCAGCAAGCGAGCATATGCAAAACGATTGCATATGTATGAGATCGCGATAGAGTCGCCGCGAGGTTGCTCTCCACATCACCCCCGACGACTACGACGGCCGGCGGACCGGTCGCGAATGCGGCCTGCGCGCGTACGCAAAGGCGAAGCGTACTGGGACGGCACCGCGGTCCTCTGAGCCTTCGTCGGAACGTGACCGGGATTGTATGCAATTCGATTGCAATTGCACCCGTTAAACGGGTATGTCCGTGGCATGGAGAGGCGCCACCCATGGTGACAGCTGCGCGCGTGTCGGAGGCCGGGAGCATCGTTGCGGTCGAACGGATCAGCGGCATCGTGAAGATCTTCGATCGCGATGTGAACGCGGTCATCCATCGCCGCCGGCTCGATCGCGCCGTCGTGGACGACGCGGCGGTGCTCCTCGCGGAGCTCTCCGAGCCGCGAAAGCTCGTCGTCGAAGCGGGGGAGCACGTCGCGGCTTCCCTCGCGCAGGGCCTTCGCGCACCGGCGGCGATCACCGATGACATCGCCTTCTGGGTAGGTGTGGTGGCGGATCTTTGTGACGTCCCACTCGTCGGTGTACGGCTCGCGCGTGCAGAGGCCGCGATGTGTCCGCGGTTCCACGTCGATCAGGTGCTCGCGCGCGTCGCGATCGCCTACGCCGGTCCGGGGACCGAGCTCGTCGCCGAGCGTGCCGTCGATCGCTCGAAGCTCCTACCGCATCACCGCGGCGAGGACGACGAGGCCTCGGGCCTGATCCTCGACCCGTCGGCGATCTGGCGCGCGCACACCGGCGACGTCGTCGTGATGAAGGGCGAGCTGTGGTCGGCCGATGTCGGGGGCGTCGTACATCGGTCGCCGTGTCACACGACGCCGCGGCTACTGCTCACGCTCGAGCCGCTCGGCTGACGATCGAACGCACTTACCTCGGAGAACCTTCATGCTCGCTCGATACGCCACCTTCCTCCTGATCGCCGGATGCGCGACCGAAGAGACGTCCGACTGTGACGGCCATGGCACGTTCGTCCATGGGCATTGCCACTGCGAGAGCGGATTCCAGACCACGGAGGACGAGCTCGGCTGCATGATGGTCGAGGAGCAGCCGATGCCGGAGCCGAGCATCGACTTCATGCCGACCCAGACCAAGGCGTTCACGCGGCTCGACAACGAAGGCAAGCGCGTCTGGGTGCTCGAGGCGGTGGGCGGGGCCGCGGTGCTCCAGTTCGAGGTGTACGCGGCGTATGGTGGTCCGACGATGCCGGGCACGTACCCGCTCGCCGCGGTCGAGACGAGCTACAAGACGTGCGGCACGTGTCTGCTGTTCCAGACCGGGTGCTCCGCGCACGACGACCACTTCCACTGTGACAAGGTCTTCATGCCCCATGCAGCGGGGAGCGTGACCTTCACGGCTCTCGGCACCGCGGCCAGCATGAAGATGACAGGCAGCGTGGAGGACTTGATGTTCCAGGAAGTCTCGATCGCGGACGACCTGACGACCACGCCGGTGGCGAGCGGTGACAGCTTCGCGCTCGACGCGTGGGCGTTCGATGTCGCGTTGACCGAGCCGCAGTAGCGTCGCTCAGGACCCGCGACATCGCCGTAGCGCTTGACCAGGCCGCGGGCGCGCACGAGCGCGTGTGGGTCGGCCACGCCGGTCACCAGCTCGATTTGATGACGCCCGGAATGTCCCCTTGCAGCGCGAGCCGCCGAAACTCGTTGCGTGCGAGATCGAACTTGCGCAGGTACCCGCGCGAACGTCCGGTCAACCGGCAGCGGTTGCGGAGGCGCGTCGGGCTGCTGTCCCGTGGGAGCGCCTCGAGCCGGGTACGCGCCTGGTCCTTGGCCTCGCCCGAAGCCGCCGGATCGGCGAGCACGGACTTCAGTGCTGCGCGCTTGCGCGCGTACTTCGCCACGAGCTTGCGTTGCTTGCCGAGCCTCACGACCTGGGCCATGCGTGCCATGTCGGGTAGCTAGCGCGGCAGTTCTAGAATTGCAAGTTGATTGCAATAAATGCGGAGGTGCTGCCACGCGAAACCTCACCCTGCAAGGGAGCTCCGTAGTACGCTTTGCGAGCCAATGTCGCGCGCGCATTTGCTGATCGCAGCACTCGGGGCGGTGTCGGCGTGCCTAATGGCGGGGACGCCGTGCCCCTGCGGCCAGTCGTTCGACCGAGATCCGTTCGGATCCGGCGAGGGATTCTACGTCGGCCCCGAGCACGATGCCTCCGCGCATTGCTACTGCCGGTGCGGCGACGGTCCCCGGGAGCGCCTCGCGCCGTCGGAGACGTGCGATGCGTACGAGGGCTCGTGCATCTCGCGCAGCGGCCAGACCGAGCGATACGTCTGCGAGTAGCGCGCCGGCGGTAGCGATCTGCTCAGTGGGCGTGCGGCGTTCGCACCGCGGCCTCGAGGTCCGCGCGCGTTACCTCGGCGAGCGGCTTGTGACACTTGTACTGTTGGCGCTCCGCGCGTCCGAGCACGGCGATCACGGTCTCGACCGGGGGGCAGCCTGGCTCGTGGCATTGCAGCTCGCTGACCATCACCACGTCATCGTCATCGAGGGCGAGCACCTCGCGCGCGAGCTGCTTGAGCGCGCGGGTCGCGGTGCGGTGCGCGTCGTCGTTTGCGGTCATGCTGCCTCCAGCGCGGTCATCACGCCGATCGCGATCGACGCCACGGCGACCACGACCCCGAGCGTGGTGACCAGCAAGGTGCGCTGGATCCGCTGGAGCCACGCCCCGGCCGCGGCGGACACAGCGGCCATGCCCGCGATGGAGCCCAGCCCGAACAGGCTGATGTAGAGGAGCCGCGCGGTCGGTGTCGGCAGGGCGGCGAACGCCATCGCCGTGAGCGCGCTGCTACCCGCGAGGCCGTGCATCATCCCGATCGCGAGCGCCTGCAGCGCGGAGCGGGCAGGGCGCGGCGGGGCGTGGGCGCGGTGGCTGCGCAACGAACGCACGCCGAGCAGCACGAGCATCGCGGCTACCAGGAGGGTGAAGATCCGGTCGGCACTGTCCGGCAGCACCGCACCGAAGCCGACGACGGCGATGCTCATCGCGAGCAGCGACGCCGTATGCCCGATGCCCCAGATCGCGCCGAGCCACGCGCCGCGCCACATGCTTCGCGACTCCTCGACCATCACGGAGACAGCGGCCAGGTGGTCGGGCTCGAAGGAGTGGCGCACGCCCTGCGCGATCCCCAGCACCACGGCGGGGAGCATCAGAGCTCTCCGATCATCACGCGTCCGTTCGCGCCGGCCGCGGCCCACCGGAGCACCTCCGCGTGCCCATCGGCGCCCCAGGCGACCCGGGTCACCTTGGCGCCGATGGATGCAACGAACACCGGCGCCGTGTGCTTGGGCGGTGCCCACAGTGCCACCACGCCGTCCTTGCCCCCAGACAGGAGGAGATCGACCAGCGGCGCAAACGCGAGCTCGACGACGAGGTCCTCGTGGCCGACGAGCTGGACCGGATGGCGACCCTCCGGGCCTCGCTTGTCGAAGGGCCACAAGCAGATCGCGGCGTCTCCCGTCGTCGCGAGCCACTGGCCGTCGTGGTTGAAGGCGATGCTGCGCGGCTTGGAGGGGAACCCAGACATCTGGGCATCCTTGCCGGAGGCGATCCGCCAGAAATGGACGCTGTTGTCCTGGCATCCGCAGGCGACGACCGTGCCGTCGGGCGCGAACGCGAGCGAGATCATCGAGCCGCGCCATTCGAGGCGCCGCGTCGTTCGCCCGGTGCTCGGATCGAACAAGCGGACGCCGCCGTAGCAGGCCACCCCGAGGCTCTTGCCGCTCGGCGAGAACGCGAGCCCTTCGAGCGTCGATGGCGAGGGCTCGGTCGCGCACGTCTGCTTGTCGTCCGCGAACACGTGCGCCCGCGGGCCGCGCGCGATGGCGAGGCGGTCACCTTTCGCCGACCAGCACGCATGATCCGTCCATACGTCGCCGGGCGCCATCAGCTCGCGGCCCGATGCGTACGGTGCCTCCCAGATCCGGACCGCCCCATCCTGCCCGGTGGACACGAGTGCATCGCGATGCGGGTGCCAGGCGAGGGACTGCACGGGGCCCTCGTGGGCGTGGATCCGGTGCGTCGGTGCGCCGGACGCGACCGCCATCAGAGCGATCTCCCCGCTGTCCTGGCCGACCGCGAGGAGCTGCCCGCTCGCCGACCAGGCGAGCGTGGTCGGATACGCGGACAGGTCGGTCACGCGTGGTGCGCTCGGCGTCGCGCGCGAGAGGCGCCGGCTCAGGCGAGACACGAGGCAACCCCGGCCTGGAGCGCCGCGCGATCGAGCCGCTTGCCGATGAACACGAGCTGGCTGCGCCTCGGCGCATCGCCCCACGGTGCATCCGCTTGTCCGTCGAACAGCATGTGGACCCCCTGAAACACGAACCGCCGATCCGAGCCCGCGATGTCGAGGATGCCCTTCATGCGGAAGATATCCGCGCCTTGCTCGCGCAGGAGCCGGCCGAGCCAGGCATTGAGCCGCTGCTGATCGAGGGGGCGATCGAGCTCGATCCCGACCGACGACACTTCGTCGTCGTGGGTGTGACTGGCGGCGAACTCGCGTTCCGCGCGGGGCGTGAGCGTTCGCTGCTGGTGGTCGCGCAGGGTGAGGGCGAACTCCGCGGGCAGGTGCTGCGTCAGCACCGCGTAGCTCCCGGGCGCGTCGACCTCGATCGCGTAGGTGGTTGGCTCACCGGGCGCGAGGACGAGCTCGGCCGGGAGGCCCACGCCGAGGGTCTCGGCGGGGAGGATCCGCGCGAGCTCACCGGTCAGGACGCGGTTCCCGCGCTCGGCGGTCGTGGCGATTGTCGCGTCGCTCGCATCGGGCACGGGCGCCACGAGGATCCGCATCGTCGGGTCGGGCCCGGGCGCGAGGCTCAGCTCGTGGCGGCCCGCCGTGAGGTCGTAGATCCCGAGCCACTCGAACGGGTATTCGGGGGCGAGGAACGTGGGGCGGAGCTCGAGGGCGCGCTCGAGATCGAAGCCCCCGACGTCGAGGACCTGCGCGAGCGGGACGTCTGCGTGACGGCCGCGCAGGAGCTTGGCCATCGCGTTGATCCCGCGCACGCGGCGCTCGAGATCCTCGACGTGCGCCTCGTCGACCAGGTCGAGCTTGTTGAGCACGATGACGTCGGCGAACGCGAGCTGCTCGAATGCCTCTTCCTGTTGGCCGAGGTGGAGGTCGAGGTGCTTGGCGTCGACGAGCGTCACGATCCCGTCGAGCTTGAAGTCGCCCTGGATGTCCTCGTCGACGAAGAACGTCTGCGCGACGGGGCCGGGGTTCGCCATGCCCGTGGTCTCGACGACGATGCGATCGAACTTGTCCCGGCGCTTCATCAGGTTGCCGAGCACGCGGATAAGATCGCCGCGCACGGTGCAGCAGATGCAGCCGTTGTTCATCTCGAAGATCTCTTCGTCGGCCTTGATCACGAGCGCCTGATCGATGCCGATCTCGCCGAACTCGTTCTCGATGACCGCGATCCGCTGGCCGTGGTGCTCGGAGAGGATCCGATTCAACAACGTCGTCTTCCCGGCGCCGAGAAAGCCGGTGAGCACGGTGACTGGGATCCTCGCTGCGAGCGTCATGCCCGACTACTACACGAGTCCTGCTTGCAAATGCAATTGTATTGCCTTTGAAAGCAGATAGCGGCTCAGCTACTGGACCGAGACCATGAAGTTGACCATGACGTCGGTCGATCCCCCGATCGCGCCGATGCCGCTGGCCTTGGCGGTGTCGAGAACCGTGGCGGTCTTGACGGCGGTGCCGTTTACCTCGGGCATGTGGCGCAGCGTCACCGTCAGGGTGCCCGTACCCGCGGCCGCGACGATCTGGTTCTCCAGCCCGATCGGGATGCCATTCGCGTCCATGTCGGCGTAGGACTGCGTCAGCGGCGCGGACGGCTGGTTGCTCGCGGGGCCGTTGACGGCGCTGCCGGTGTACAGGATGAGGTGCTGATCGGACTCGTCCTCGATCTCGGCGGTGATGTCCTCGGGCGGATCCTCGAGGCGGTTCTCGAACCGGACGGTGAGCGTGTAGGTGCCCGCCGCGAGCGAGATCGGATCCGCGGTCCCCGCCTGGCCGCCGTCGCCGTCAGGATCGTCGAACTCGGCGGTGATGGCGGCGCCGCCACCGGAGGGGGCGAAGTTGAGGGCGACGGTGGTGATGACCTCTTCCTCGTTGTCGTGGTCATGGCCGTCGTCGCCACACGCGGCGACGTTAGCGAGGGTTCCAAGGAGGGCAAACGAGACGAAGCGGTGAGACATACGCATGATCGATTCCTTTCCAGTGCCTAGGGCGAACACGAAGTAACGTGGGCATCGCGTACCGGCAGCAGGTGCCGGCGACGATGCGAGGATCCCGCGCACGGAGGCGCGGTGATGGGTACGCGACGCTACGCGAGGCGTGGTGGCCCGGCCTTCGGGGCCAAGCGGTACAAGGCCTCGGCGATCCACGGTTCGGCGCGGCGAGCTGTCGGCGATGACGCGCACGCACGTGATCGGCGCGGAGGTGGGCACCACGACGGCGACATCCCCCGGCGATCCGTGCACGCCTGGCAGTGATCGTCGCCGTGATCCGCGTCCAGACCGAGCGCGAACAAGCCCGGCAATTCCTCGGAGACGGCGGTCGTGACGTCGTGCAATGCCGAGCGCCGCGCATGGACCGCCTCGCCGTGCGCCGCGCACCGGGTGTGCGGCACGAGCAGTACATGCAGCAACATCACGCACTGCGCGACGAGGCAGAGGCGCGCGATCATCGCGAGGCGTGAGGGAGACGGCGATCCGGGCATGACGTCGGCGGTCTACGAACGGTCGCTAGATTGACTTCTGGTGCCGTCGCATGTCAAACCCTCAAGCGTGTTAGATGCAAGGCGTTGTCATGAGCAACGAACCGGCATCGCCGTGAGATGGATCGCGCTCCTCGCCGCCGGTTGGCTCGTGGCCAGCGGCGTGTTCGCGGGGTGGCATGCCGCCGAGACGCCGCACGTTCGCGGCGCCGATGGGCGCGTCTTCCACGGTGTCGTGAATGCCCGTCCCGGCGGTGACGTAGAGCATACGCGGCTCGCCGAGCGTGGCAGTGGGCTACACGACCATCGCGCCTGTTCGCTCGCGAGCACGCACGCGGGCGGCATCGCGCCGGCACCGGTCGTCTCGGTCGCCACGTTCGTTGCCTTCAAGGCAGTTCGCACGGTTCCTGCCGCCACCGCGGTTGCACGACGCGACCTCTATCGCCTCGCGCCGAAGACCTCTCCACCCAAGGCCTAGAGATCCCCTCGCGGGGACACGTCTACGGTCTTTGTCCGTCGCACTCGGTTGGGGTCGTGTCGATCCTCGCCGGGAGGCGCGGTATCGCGTCTATTCGTTCGTGGTCTGGAGGTCTCGATGCACTCTCACTTCTCGGAGGAGCGCTGCGTTGCGCGGCGGCCCTCTCGTTCGACGCGTCGCGAACGCGGCGTACACGCCGTGGTCGCGCTCACCGCGGTCACGATGGTGGCAGAGCTGGCGGTCGGCCATGCGACGGGTTCGATGGCCCTGCTGGCGGATGGTTGGCACATGGCAACCCATGTCGCCGCGCTGGGGATGGCGAGCCTCGCGTACGTCGTCGCCCGCCGACTCGAGTCACAGCACGCGTTCTCCTTCGGCAGCGGCAAGGTCCACACGCTCGCGGGCTTCACCAGCTCCCTCGTCCTCGCCATCGCCAGCATGTGGATGATCTTCGAGGCGCTCACCCGTCTCGCGCACCCACACGCGATCGACGTGGCGCACTCGCTGCCCGTCGCGGTCGCCGGTCTCCTGGTGAATGTCATCAGCATCAAGCTTCTCCACGTCGAGGAGGACGCACATCCCCACGCTGGACACGACCACGACCACGCTCATCACGACCACGCTCACCACGACCACCATCACCACCACGATCACAACCATCGCGCCGCGGTGATGCACGTGATGGCCGACATCCTCACCAGCGCGCTGGCGATCGTCGCGCTGCTCGCGGCGCAGCACCTCGGCTGGACCTGGCTCGATCCTCTGACCGGCCTGATCGGCGGGTTGGTCGTCGCGAAGTGGAGCGTCGATCTGTGTCGCTCCACGGCGCTCGAGCTGCTCGACCTGGATGCGTCCGCGGTGATTCCGAAGATCCGGGCAGCGCTCGAAAAGATGGACGATGTCCGTGTCCACGATCTCCACGTGTGGTCGCTCGGGCGCGGCATCCGATGCTGCGTCGTGACGGTTCACACCACGGCACCGCGGGCGCCCGCGGCGTACCACCGCACGATCCGTGAGGTCTGTCAGGTCGCGCACCTGACCGTGGAGGTGCAACCGCACGCGGCGCCGCAGCCGGTGGTCGCGCCGTGACCGGCGTCCTCGATTGGCTGGTCGTCGGTGGCGGGATTCACGGGACGCACCTCTCCCACGTCCTCGTCCACGCCGCGGGCGTGCCCGCCGATCGCGTGCGGGTCCTCGACCGCGAGCCCGTACCGCTCGCGGCGTTCTGGCGGTGCGTCGAGGCCTGCGGCATGACCTCGCTGCGCTCGCCGGGGGTGCACCATCTGGATCTCCATCCGTACTCGCTGCTCCAGTTCGCGCGCACCGAGGGGCGGCGTGTCGCCGGGTTCGTCCCACCGTACGACCGGCCGAAGCTGCCGCTGTTTCGCGCGCACTGCGACTACGTGATCGAGCGCCACGGGCTGCACGCGCTGCGCGCGATCGCGGACACATACCGGATCGTCGCGCAGCCGTGGGGGTATCGCGTCGAGACGTCGGCAGGTCACCTCGATACGAAGCGGGTCGTGCTCGCGCTGGGCGCGGGTGGGGAGCTCGCGCTGCCTCGCTGGGCCGAGGGTACACAGGCCTCGTGGCACATTTTTCACGCGGACTTCACGCGGCCGCCCGCGCGCGCCCACGCCCGCGTCGCGATCATCGGCGGCGGGATCACGGCGGCGCAGCTGGCGCTCTCGCTCGCTCGCGACGGCGCACGCCCCACAGTTGTGGCCCGACATCCAATCCGCGAGCATCGCTTCGACAGCGATCCGGGATGGCTGGGGCCGCTCGAGATGGAGCGCTTCGCGCGCGGTACCCCGGCGACCCGGCGCGCGTTGATCGGGAACGCACGGCATCGCGGGTCCTTGACGCCGGAGCTCCGTCGCGCCGTCGCGCGCGCCGAACGCGACAAGAAGCTCGCGTGGTTGCATGCAGAGGTCGCGGGCGTGGCGCACACCGGCGGCGAGATCGTGCTGACGCTCGGCGGACCGCCCGACACGCTCGTCGTCGATCACCTCGCATTCGCGACCGGCTTCGAGCGCGCACGACCTGGGGGCCGTCTGGTCGCGGAGCTCGTCGAGACGCTCGGCCTACCGTGTGCCGCGTGTGGGTATCCACTGCTGGGCGAGTCGCTCGCCTGGCGTCCCGGCCTCTACGTCTCCGGAGCCCTCGCCGAGCTCGAGCTCGGGCCGACAGCGCGGAACATCGCGGGGGCTCGGGCCGCGGGAGAGCGCCTCCTGCGCGTCGCCCGGCAACCGTGAGCTCGCGTGCACGCGAACGGCTCGACGCGGTTCGGCGCGCACTCCACGCGTGCGGCCTGCGGGCCACCCCGGCACGGATCGCCGTGCTCGACGTGCTGCGCTCCGCTGGCGTCCCACTGTCGGTCGACGACGTCCAGCAGCGCCTCGACGGTGTCGTGCTCGATCGCACCACCGTGTTTCGGAATCTGACCGCGCTGATGCGGGTCGGGCTCGCGCGGCGGCTCGACCTCGGAGATCGGCGCTGGCGCTTTATCCGTGTCGCGGCAGGTGCATGGGCCACCTTCGTCTGCACCGGATGTGGCGAGGTCCAGCCGCTGGAGCGGGTCCGGTTCGCGGTCGGGATGCCTGGTGCGCCCGGTGCAATCGCGCGGCGCGAGATCGCGCTCTACGCTCATGGCCGATGCGACCGCTGCGCGCGGTGATCGGCTACCTGCACGCTGATTGCAACTGCTTGCGCATCGCGGTCGACCCACGTACCTTCAGGGTGTGGCGAAGCCCAAGCTCGAAGAACTCCGCGAGACCCTGCGCAGTCACGGGATGCGTGCTACCTCGTCGCGGCTGGCGGTTCTCGAGCTCCTGATCACCCGCGCCGGTGATCAGCCATTATCTCATGCGGAGGCATGCGAGGCCTTGAAGAGCGGTCCATGGGACCCGGCAACGATCTACCGCAACCTCGTGGATCTCGTGGAGGCCAAGCTCGCTCGCCGCAGTGACCTTGGCGATCACGTGTGGCGTTTCGAGCTGGTCAAGGAGGGGGGCCACGACGTGTCGGCGCACCCGCACTTCGTGTGCACGGAGTGTGGCACCGTCGAGTGTCTGCCGAGCGCCCAGCTGTCGACGCGCGAGAAGACCCCACGCGCGGTCAAGCAGCGCAAGGTCGAGGTCCAGGTCCGCGGCCGCTGCGATACCTGCTTCTGAGGACGTCGACGACTACCTCGACGTCCCGGTCGCAGACGGGGCGGCGCGGCAGAGACCGCGCCCCGAGTCGGTGCTTAGACCATCTCCATGAACATCGTCGTCGGGTCCTCGAGGAGTGACTTGACGTCCTGGAGGAACATCGCGCCATCCCAACCGTCGGCAAGACGGTGGTCGACGGAGATCGACAGGTTCATGAGGTGGCGGATCACGATCTGATGGTTGCGGACCGCGGGCTTCTCCTCGATCTTGTGGACGCCGACGATCGCGACCTCGGGGAAGTTGATGATCGGCGTGGCGAGCACGCCGCCCAGCTTGCCGAGCGAGCTGACCGTGAACGTCGTCCCCGTGAGGTCCTCGCGCGTCGCGGTGTTGTTGCGCACCGCCTCGGCGAGCCGATCGATCTCGCGCGAGATGTCGAAGATCGAGCGCATGTCCGCATCGCGGACGTTGGTGACCACGAGCCCGGCCGGGCCCTGGGCCGCGATCCCGATGTGGTAGTACTTCTTGAGGACGATCTCCTGCGTCGTCTCGTCGAGGCTGGCGTTGAGCATCGGCCACTTCTTGAGGCCGGAGACGATCGCCTTCACGATGAACGGCAGGTAGTTGAGCTTCACGCCGCGCTCGGCGGCCTTGTGCTTGGCCCGCTCGCGCAGCGCGACCAGCTCAGTCATGTCGATCTCTTCGACGTAGGTGAAGTGCGCGGCCGTGTGGACCGAGCGCGACATCGCCTCGGAGATCTTCTTGCGCATGCCGCGGAGCGGAACGCGCTCCTCGGTGTACCCGAGGGTGTTCTTCGGGATCGAGACAGGCGTATGCGCCGGGCGCGCGGAGATCGCGACCGGGCCCTGCTGCTGGTAACGCTTCACGTCGTCCGTGGTGACGCGGCCGTGCTTGCCGGTCGCCGGAACGCGGCCGATCTCAACACCGAGCTGGCGCGCGAGGCGGCGCGTAGCGGGCGTCGCGAGGACACGCGCGCGCGCGTCGGTCGCATCGACGACCTGGATCGCCGGACCGCCGTGGCTCATCGACGCAGCAGCTGGTGCTGGAATGGACGCGGCGACCTGGCGGTGCGCGAGGACCTGCGTGCTGCGGCTCGCGGGCTCCTCCACGACGATAGCCGGCGCCTTCGCGGCCGCGCCAGCTTCCTCGATCACGACGAGGACCTTGCCCACGGGGCAGATTTCGCCGTCTTTGTAGTTGATCTTCTTGATCGTGCCCGCGCGCGGCGACGGTAGCTCGACCGTCGCCTTGTCCGTCATCACCTCGACGATGGGCTGATCGAGCTTGACGGTGTCGCCTTCCTTGACGCGCCACGCGACGATCTCGCCCTCGACGACGCCCTCGCCGATATCCGGCATGTAGAAGTCGAACGACATCGCTACCACTCCAGGGTCTGGCGGATCGCGTTCATGACGCGGTCAGCGTTGGGCATGTACTCGTGCTCGAGGCTGTACGGAAACGGCGTGTCGAAGCCCGTGACGCGCAGGATCGGCGCCTCGAGGTACTCCATCGCCCGTTCCTGGATCGACGCGATCAGCTCGGCGCCGAAGCCACAGGTCTTGGGCGCCTCGTGGACGATGACGCAGCGGCCGGTCTTCTTCACCGAATCGAGGATCGTGTCGATGTCGAACGGCATCAGCGTGCGCAGGTCGACGACCTCGGCGGAGATGCCTGCGGCCTCCGCCTTCTTGGCCGCCTCCTCGGCGATCGAGACCATGCCGCTCCACGCGAGCAGCGTGACCTGCGTGCCCTGACGGGTCACCGCGGCCTTGCCGATCTCGAGAGTGTATTCGCCCTCCGGCACTTCGCCTTTGCTCGCGCGGTAGATGCGCTTGGGCTCCATGAACAGCACGGGGTCGTTCTGGCGCATCGACGCGAGGAGCAGGCCCTTCGCATCGTACGGGTTCGACGGCGCCACGACCTTGAGGCCCGGCGTGTGGATGAACAGCGCCTCGGGCGACTGGGAGTGGTAGTGACCGCCGCGGATGCCGCCGCCGACGGGCGTGCGGATCACGACCGGGCACGGGTACTGGCCGCCCGAGCGGTACCGGAACTTCGCCAGCTCGTTCACGATCTGATCGAACGCCGGCATGATGAAGTCGGAGAACTGGATTTCGGGGACCGGGCGCAGGCCGTAGAGCGCCATGCCGATCGCGGTGCCGATGATGCCGGCCTCGGCGAGCGGCGTGTCGATCACGCGGTCCGAGCCGAACTCGTCGAACAGGCCGCTGGTGGCGCGGAACACGCCACCGAACTTGCCGACGTCCTCGCCGAGCACGACCACGCGGGAGTCCGCGCGCATCTGCGTCTGCAGCGCGTTTCGGACCGCTTCGATGATGTTCATGACGGGCATGGGAACTTCCTTCTTTTTACCTTCGCAACGCCTGCGCGCTGCTGCGCGGTCCAGCAGGGCTGGAGCTTGCTATCCGTGATGGTGCGGGTTCTTGGAGCGGGCCTGACGGGCGAGGTACTCGCGCTGTTCGCGCAGGTTCCAGGGGAGCTCCTCGTAGACGTCGTCGAAGATCGTCTCGATGGGGGGCGCGTGCTTCGTGTCGGCGCGCGCGAGAGCGTCGGTGATCTCCTGGTTGTATTTCTCGCCGAGCTCCTTCTCCCAGCCCTCGCTCCACAGCCCCTTGATCCGGAGGTACCCGCGCAGGCGGTTCATCGGATCCTTCTTCTCCCAGATCTCGGGCTCCTTCGGGTCGCGGTACACGCTCGGATCGTCGGAGCTCGAGTGACCCTGGATGCGGTAGGTGAGGGCCTCGATCAGCGTGGGGCCGTCGCCGGCGCGCGCACGATCGATCGCCTCGGACGCGACCTGCCAGACGGCGAGGAGGTCGTTCCCGTCGACGCGGATGCCGGGCATGCCGTAGCCGAGCGCCTTGGACGCGAACGACTTCGCCGCGGTCTGGGTCGAGCTCGGGACGCTGATCGCCCAGCCGTTGTTGCGGCAGACGAACACGACCGGGGCCTTCCACACGCCGGCGAAGTTCATGCCGACGTGGAACTCGCCCGTCGACGAGGTGCCCTCGCCGAAGTAGGTCATCGCGACGTCGTCCTTGCCCATCACCTTGGCGGCGTACGCCGCGCCCACGGCCTGCGGGATCTGCGTGCCGACCGGCGAGCTCACCGAGACGACGTTGAGCCAGTTGGCCGAGTGGTGGACCGGCATCTGGCGACCCTTGATCGGATCGTCTTCGTTGCCGAACAGCTGATCGATGAACTGCTGCACCGTGTAGCCGCGCCAGAACCAGGCGCCCTGCTCGCGGTAACTCGGGAACAACCAGTCGGTGGTGCGCAGCGGCGCGACCGCGAAGTGGCTCGCCTCTTCACCGATCGACTTCATATAGAAGCCCATGCGGCCCTGGCGCTGCAGACGCATCATGCGGTCGTCCATGATCCGCGTCAGCGTCATCACATCGAAGATGCGTGTCAGCGTCGCATCTGGGATGTTCGGGACTTTGGCGCCGGGGAGCGGCTTCCCTTCATCGTCGAGAACGCGGCGGAGATCGTCTTGCGCATGCACGGCAACCATAGGCTCCTCCAGGGTGAAAACGGCCCCTGTGTGAAGGCGGGTTCGGTGTACGTTTCTGCCGTCGGAGTGTCAAGGCGGGTAGGCTAGTTCATGAATCGTCACGCCGCGTTGCATCACGACGCTCGCGCGTAGATAGTGCGCACGTGATCTGGATCTTGCTCGTCCTTCTCACGGTCGTCGGCGGCGTCGCGGCGGTTGGGATCGCGATGAACGAGCGCAAGAAGTCGCTCCCGTCGGGCGGTGGCTCGCGCGCACTGCCAGCAGGCTCCGGCGACAAGCTCCTCGAGCGCACCGTGCGGGATCTGCGCGTCGACGACGTGCTCACCATCGACGGTAAGGATTTCCTCTGTGAGGGCCTGATCGCGTACGACGAGGACGGCCATCGCTGGTCGGCGGGGCGCGTGGTCGACGGCACCGACGTGCAGTGGCTCGTCGTCGGGATCGAGCGGGTCGGTGCCGGGGCCACCCGGCTGCTCGCCCAGGACGACACCCATCCGATCACCGGCTATCCGCCCGAGGCAATCGTTATCGGCGAGGTGCGCTACGTGCTCGACAAGCGTGGTGCCGCTACCTGCCAGCTGCACGGCGACATCGGGCCGCTGGGAGATCTGAAGAAGGATCGCCCGGCCGGGCACGTCGAGCGCTGCCGTTGGTGGCTGTACAGCGCGCCCGGTGACGACACGCTGCTGGTCGAGCAGTGGGGCGCGGACTACCGCGTGCTGCGCGGCAAGAAGATCGTCGACGGCATCGTCGAGCTGATCCCGGGCTCGTAGCTAACGCGGGAGATCGAAGCGGAACGTGGTCGCCACGTTGGGGACCGATTGCACGGTGAGCTCGCCGCCGTAGCTCTCGACGATGCCGCGCGCCACCGGCAGCCCGAGGCCGGTGCCCTCCGCCTTGGTGGTGAAGAACGGCTGGAACACGCTACCGATGGTCTCGTTCGCGATGCCAGGGCCGCTATCGGTGACCTCGCAGATCACGCGCTTGCCATCCGCGGTCGGGCGGATCGTGATCGTGATCTTGCCGCGCGCCTCGCCGATCGACTCCACGGCATTGACCATGAGGTTGACGAGGATCTGCTCGATGCGCGTGCGATTGACGGTGACGCGCACGGGCTCGTGGCCGTTCTCGATCGCCACCTCGCAGTGACGAAGGCGCCCTGCTCCGCGCAGCATCGCGATCACATCCTGGACGATCCCATCGAGCTCGATCGGGGCGACGTGGTCGGGGCCCGGCCGCGCGAGCTGCATGAGCCGCTGGCCGTGCGCCGTGATGTGCTGGCCGACCCGCTCGAGATCGGCGAGCACACGGCGGAGCTGGCTGCGCACGTCCTCGCCCGCATCGAGCGCCTCGACGAGCTCGTCGATCGCCGCGGTCTGGATCTGGGCGATGTTGCGCAACTCGTGCCCGACACCACCGGCGAGCGTGCCGAGCGTCGCGCGCCGCTCCGCGAGGAGGAGCTGCGTGCGCGCGGCCTCGAGCTTCTCCTCGATCGAGGCGTTGGCGGCGCGCAGCTCGTCTTCGGCCTTCCGGCGGCGCGCGATCTCGGCTTCCTTGTCCGCGAGGAGCTCGCGAACCTCGCGGACGTCACGCGCGACGAGGACGATGCCCTGGAGCGCCCCCGCCGAATCGACGACCGCGGCGCCCGTGATCGAGACGGGAATCTTGTCCTGGGTCCGGGTAATGAGCCACGAGTCCTCGCGGCGCAGGGCCTCGCCCTCCTGGATGCGGCGGCGCACCACGGTGCGCAGGCCCGAGCTGTCATCCGAGAGCAGCTGACCGACCGGCAGCGCACACAGCTCGTCGAGCGTGTAGCCGGTGATGCGGGTCGCAGCAGTGTTCGCCATCGTGATCCGACCTTCGACGTCGATCACCAGCACTGCATCGACCATGGCCTCGATGACGTTCTCGACCACCGCACCCCAGCGTATCATGATCAAGAAGTCAGGCGGCGTGGTGTCGAGCTGCACGGCGCTGACGCATGTCAGCTGCTTAGCTGGACATCCATCCCCTCAGCACCACGATCGATCGTGGGCCCCGAGGTAGAGTCGTGCCGTGGCGCGCTGTTCGACGTGTCATCGGCGCTTGATGCCCGGGCGTGCGTGCTCCGCGCATGGCGGTGTGGCTGCGCCTGCCGTCGAGCTCGGCGATGCCATGCCGCCGCCATGGCCCACGCCGGTAGGGCGGTGTATCGGGCGCGGTGGATTTGCGACCGCATGGGAGATCGGCGCCGATCGCGTGTTCAAGGTAGCCCACGCCCAGCACGAGCTTGCGCGGGCGCGGCTCGCGCGCGAGGCGGAGGCTATGGAGGCGATCGGTGCGCCGTGGGTGCCGCGGCTCGACGCCCAGGGCGTGCTGCCCGACGGCCGGCCGTGGCTGTTGATGGAGCGGATCTTTGGCACAACCCTCGCGGACCTCGTCGCCGCGGGGCCGATACGCGTGGAGCGCGTGCTCGCGTTGACGACTCGCCTGCTCGACGCGCTGGGGGCGATCCACGCGGCCGGGTACGTACACCGCGACCTCAAGCCCGACAATGCGGTGATCCGCGACGACGGCACGGTCGCGATCCTCGACCTCGGGCTCGCGCGCCAGATTCCACAGGATCCGAACGATCCAACGCGCGCCGGGTTCCAGGTCGGCTCGCTGGAATACATGCCGCCGGAGCAGCTACTCGATGCAAGCAACGTCGATGCCCGCTCGGACCTCTACGCGCTCGGCTGCATCCTCTACGAGCTGCTTGCCGGCCGGCCGCCGTTTGTTGGGGATGCTAACGCGCTCGAGCGGGCCCACGCAGCGCTCCGTCCCCCACCACTCGGCGCGTTGGTGACGATTCCCCCGATGCTCGAGGCCGTGGTCAACGAGTGTCTCGCCAAGCTGCGCGATCGGCGGCCCACCGGTGCGAGCGCGGTGCGCGCGCGGATCGATGCGATTCGCGAAACCACCGCGCCGCTCGCGCGCGCGCAGCACTCGGTATCGATGATCCGCGATGGCAAGCAGCCCGCAGTGCTGCTGTGGGCCGAGCTGCCGAAGGTGGATCGTGCGCTGCTCGCGACGCTGTCGACGCGCAAGATCATGCTGGTCAGCCAGCGCGGGCGACGCGTGCTGGGAGCGCTCATCGGCGCGGATCATGCGGACCCGGCAGGTGCGGCGATCGCGGCGGGGCGCGAGCTCGCGGCGGCCGGCGCGCGTGTCGCGTTGCACCTCGAGCTCGTCGAAGTCGAGACCTCCGCCGGTGCGACCAAGCTCGCGGGCCCGGCGATCGAGACCCCCGATGCGTGGCTGCCGGCGGTGGCGTGGACGGGTGTGGTGCTCACCCGCGCGCTCGCAGTAGTCGCGCATGCACCGTCGGTGGAGAGTGCTCTCGGCCCGGGATTCGTGGTGCTCGGCGAGGCCGGGGAGACGGCGGAGCTGTTCGGTCGTGATGTGCTAGTCGCGGAGCTGGTCGCGGAGGCTGCGAGCGCAATCGGCCCACCCGCCGGTGGCCCTGGGCTCGCCGTTCTCGTCGGAGATCCGGCGATCGGCAAGTCAGCGATCGCGGCGGCGTTGGTGCCCAAGCTCCGCGCACTCGGTGCGCGCGTGATCGCGGGCGCGCTTCCGCCGCCGGGATCGGGCCGCCCCGCTGTGAGTGTGCTCGCCGAGGTGTTGCCGTCCGGTGCGCCGAGCGTCCGCGCGATCGGCGACGGACTTCGCGTCGCTGCCCATGCGAGCCCGCTCGCGATCGTGCTCGACGATGTCCACCTCGCCGACCCCGATCTGCTCGACGCGCTCGAATACGCGACCCTCGGTGGTGAGGCGCTGCCGCTGTGGGTGATCGCGATCGCTGCGCCACGCCTCGATCAGCGACGACCGAATTTCGGCGAGCGCGCCGAGCGCCGGTACCGCGCGGTATTGGCGCCGCTCGACGAAGATGCGGCCGTCGAGCTCACCGCCGCGCTCCTGCGTCCCGCCGAATACCCGCCGCTGCGCGCGCTGCGCCAGATCGCTGCGATCGCGCGCGGCAACCCGCTGCACCTGCGCGCCCTGGCCAAAGAGATTCACGATCGCGGCGCGATTCGCACCCGACCCAACGGTGAGCACTTCCTCGACACCACGGCGCTCGACGCGCTACCTCCGATCGCGCTCGGGCCGTGGCTCGCTGCCCGCGAGCTCGCGCAACTCGCCCCGGAGCTTGTCGCACTCGCGCGGCTGTGCGCGGTACTCGGCGACGAGGTACTGCGCGACGAGCTCGCCGCGGTCGTGGAGCTCGTCGAGGCGCGCGGCGGTGCCACCACCACCGTGGACGTCGACGTCGGGCTGCGCGAGCTCGCCGCGGCGGGCCTGCTCGTGGCCGATGGCGCGCGCTGGGTGTTTCGGCAGGCGCTCGTGCAGGATGGCATCTATGCGACCACCGACGCGGAGGAGCGGCGGGCGATTCATCAGGCCGCGCTCGACTACTGGTCGCAGCGTTCCCTGGACGAGCCCGGGGTCGCGCACCGCGTCGCGCTCCACGCCGAGAACGTCGGTGAGCAACGCCGAGCGGCGATGGCGTTCGCGACCCTCGGCGCACGCGCGCATCGCGAGCACCGCACGATCGACGCGGATCAGGCCTGGCAAGGCGCGCTGCGGAACCTCGAGACGCGCGATCGCGAGCGCGTGCGTGCCTTGATCGGCCGCGCGCAGGCTCGCTATCGGCTGCAGCGCGTGACCCAGGCCCTCGAAGATCTCGACGAGGCGCAGGCGATCGCGGTGGAGCTCGGCGATGCTGCGCTCGAAGTCGCGGCGCTCCTCGAACGGGCAACAGCGCTCGATTGGGGTGACGACTTCCCGGCCTCGGCAGAGGCCGCGGAGGCAGCTAAAGCGCGGTTCTCGGCGGCTGCGGACGTCGACCTTGGCATCGAGGTGCGGCTCGCCGAGGCGCGCAGCTTGTTCCGAGCGCAGAACCTCGCTGACGGTGTGCCCGCGCTCGAGGCCGTTCTCGTGGAGGCCAAGGCGTGCGCACGGCCCGAAGCCCAGGCGATCGCCGCGTTGCTGCTCGCGCTCGGGCTGGTCGATCAGGGACGCTATGTCGAGGCCGAGCGGGTGTTCGACGAGCTGATCGCGATGTGCACGGAGCATGACGATCGTCTCCACCTCGGCGGTGCGTATGCGAACCGCTCGTGGTTGTGGTCGTCGCAGGGCGACGTCGAGCGATGCGCGAGCGACCTGCGTACGGCGATTCAGCTGGCGCGCGAGCTGGGACAAGCGTCGATCGAGCGCGCGGCGACGTACAATCTCGCCGAGTCGTTGCTGTGGAACGGGTCGCTGGACGACGCGCTTAAACTCGCGCAGCGCAGTCGCGCGATCCAGCGCGCGCACGGGGAGGGCGCGGATCACTTCGACGTAATGCTGATCGGCCGCATCCTCGCCGCGCGAGGCGAACGCGAACCGCTACAAGCGCTGCTCCCACAACTCGAGGCCTCGGAGCTCTCGCCGTCGGATGATGCGATCCTCGGCGTCCTGCGCTGCGTCGCGACCGACGCTGCGATCGAAGCCTGGCTCGCCGCGCTGGTGACCGCCGACAGCGTACTCGGTCCCGAGAACCGGCTCGAGCTAGGCCTGTTGGCATGGCGCGCGGCCCGGCTCCCGCCGGATCGTCTCGAGCTATTGCGCGGTCTTGCCGCGGATCGGCCTACGTGGGCACGCCGGCTTGCGGAGTGGGATCACACGGCCCGACAAGGGCGCCCTTGAAGACCTTGCTCGATCCCGCGAAACTACTTCATCGAGGGACCTTTGCACTCTGACAACAGCAACACTACGGAGCTGGTAACTGGCACCGACGGTACGCGTAGGCGGCGCCCGACGCAGCAGACGACGATGCCGATGGTGCCCGGGTTCCGCCTCGAGAGGCTGATCGGTGAGGGCGGGTTCGGGCAGGTGTGGCGCGGTGTTCGACTCCTCGATAACACGCGTGTCGCGATCAAGATTCTCCATGCGGAGCTCGTACGTTCGGTCGACGCACTCACCCGTTTCGGGCGCGAGCTCGATGCGATCGGGCGTCTCCAACATCCAAACGTCGTCGGCGCGCTCGGTCACGGTGCGTTAATCGACGGACGTCCGTATCTCGTCCTCGAGTATATCGACGGCCCGAGCCTGCGCGAGGTACTTCAAGATCGCAGAGGTCTACCGCCGAGCGAGATGCTCGAGGTGCTCGGCCCGATCGCCGACGCGCTCGAGGTGTCGCATCGCGCGGGCCTCGTGCATCGCGACGTCAAAGCGTCGAACGTGATCCTCGGCCGCACCGCCGCCGGCGCGCTGCGTCCCGTGCTGCTCGACTTCGGTCTCGTCAAACTCATCGATGACGTTGGGCCTGGCCTTACCTCATCGCGCAGCATGCTCGGTACGCCAACGGCGATGGCCCCCGAGCAGATGCGTGGCCAAGCGGTCGACGCACGTACTGACGTCTACGCCCTCGGCCTCCTCGCGTATCACCTGCTTACGGGCCAGCCCGCGTTCGGCGGCTCGCCGGGCGTCGTGCAGAGCTATATGCAGATCCACGGCACGCGGCCGCGCCCGTCGGCCAAGGTCGACATCGACCCCGCGCTCGACGAGCCGATCGTGCGCGCCCTGGCTACCGATCCGGAGGAGCGCTACCCGAGTGCGCGGCAGCTGTTCGAGGCGCTGCGCGACATCGTCACGCCACCTGCGACGCGCGAGGTCGAAGTTGTCGCGCTATACGTCGAGGCGAACGCCCCGGATGTCACGTCGGCGATCGAGCTCGCCACATCGCTCGGCATGACCATCGCGTTGACCGCACCCGACAGCATGCTCGCTGTAGGTCCACGTGATCTGGTGGATGTAGGTGCGCTACGCGCAGTCCTCGCGCCGATCTCGGGCGTCGTGGCCATTGGAGTGAGCACCGCTACGCTCGGCGCGGTTGTTGATGGGCAAGCTCTTGATGTGGAAGGGTGGGCTCCATATCCGCTTCCGTCCGGTATGTGGGTCTCTGAAGGTCTGTAACCGCTGATCATCGCAGAGGTTTTTCTTGCATAACTCCCGGACGAGGCCTCATGCTGGTGACGATGCGAGCAAAGCTGGTCTTGGTTGCTTCGGCCGGGTTGTTCACCGCGTGCCTCGAGGCGGCGCCTGAGGAGGGAAGCACCTTCGGCAACGTCGAGACGCAGAACCGGCTCGGGGTTAACCGGCTCGGGGTGAATCGGCTCGGGGTGAATCGACTCGCCGCGGGACACCTCGCCGCGTCGCGGATTTCGAATGACACGCTCGTCCTCGACAACGATGCCGCGCAACTCTTGCTGGCCACCGAGGATGGGCGCGACGTACTGACGTACATCATCGGCTGCGCCGTTCCCGAGGGGACGGTCCTGACCGTCGAGAACCCGTCGCCCGGTGCTCCGTCGGAGTACTTCGGCTCGCTCGGTCTGGCCGAGAGCTGGCTCGATCGGCCGCTCAACAAGAAGGGCGAGCGGTGGGTCAGCGCGTGTCTGTTCGCCCGCGTGAACGCGAATGAAGAGGCGGTTCCGATCTCGCTGCGTGGCTCGCACCCGGAGCTCGCGACGACGCAGGACGAGGTCGCAACGTACTCGGTGCAGGAAGGCGCGTTCTGGGGCAACTATTTCGTGCCGCTCGATGAGGAGATCCAGTGGTACTCGTGCCGTGGTCGCGGCCAGGCGGCGGGCGAGAGCGGAGGCCTCGCGGATCGTGATTGCGCGGAGGCCTCGGCAACCGACCCTGACGTCAGCGTGTGCGGGTTCCGCTTCACCGGGGATTGCTTCGGCCGTCGCGGCGCGTGCGACAAGGAGAAGCGCGGGAACTTCTCCGACTGCGAGGTCGATGACGACTTCGACGACGACCGCGGCGACGGGCACGGCAAGGGGAAGGGCGGACACGGCGACGGCAAGGACCGCGGTCACAGCCGCAAGGATGATATCGACGAGGTCATCACGACCTACGTCACACCGGAGTAGTGCTACGGTCTCTGCGTGAGCATCACCAAGCGCATCCTCGAGGGAGCGCAATCGGGCCTGTCGCGGCTGACATCGCTGGTGATCGTCGATGACGAGCCACTGAGCCACGTCGAGTCCGCAGCACTGCAGGCCGAGTTGGTGGCGCGCAAGGCGGCGCGCGAGAAGTCCTCGCGGTCGCCGCTCGACAATCCCCTCGCGAAGATCGCGACGTCGGATCCCGCAGCGCGAGCAGCGCGCGAGAAGGCCGCGAACGAACGCGCCGCGCGCGTTCACCGCGAGCGGGACGAGCGCGATGCCAAGCAGCGCGCGGCGGCCGACGAACAGTTCCGCCGCATGAAGGAGCAGGCGGCACGTGGTGGCGGCACGTGGTCGGGGCCCTCGGCGTCCAGCTCCACGTCGTCGTCGTCGTCGTCGAGCAGCAGTGGGCGTGCGCCCCGGCCGGGCAGCCAAGAGGCGAAGCTTGCCGAGTGGTACAAGGTCCTCGATCTTCAGGTCGGTGCGGACATGGCGCAGATCAAGTCGGCGTATCGCCAGCTCATGCGCAAGTACCACCCGGACATGCACGCCGGGAACCCGCAGAAGCAGAAGGCGGCCACCGAGCTGTCGATGCGCGTGACCACGGCCTACAACTCGCTCGTCGAGTACCTCGAGAAGAAGTAGTGGATAGCGAGAGCGCCGCATCGAAGACCGCGTTGATGGTGTGCGCGTATCGCGCGCGGGCGAGCCGCTGGAACAAGCCGCTGTTTGTTGACCCGTGGGCAGAGTTGCTCGCGGGCGCCGAGGGTCACGCGATCGCGACCAAGCTCGATGCCCGGTTCCCCCCGATGGAACAGTGGCTGGCACTGCGGGTCGCGTATCTGGATCGCCTGGTCTCCCTCGCCGTCGATCGGCTATCGATCCGCCAAGTAGTGATCCTCGGCGCAGGCTACGACACGCGCGCGGCGCGGATCCCGCGCGCGGGTGTGCGGTTCTTCGAGGTCGATCACCCAGCGACGCAGGCGGCGAAGCGCGAGGCGCTCGCTCGGCTCGCCGGCTACCCCATCGATGCGGCGACCTATGTGACGTGCAATTTCGAGCGCGAGGATCCGATCACGCGCCTAGCCGCGAGCGGCTTTGCCACGGATGAACCGGTGCTGGTGATCTGGGAAGGCGTGGTCCCCTATCTGACCGAGGCCGCCGTGCGTGCTACGGCGACGTGCCTCGCACGCGGCCTCGAGCCGCGCTCGCTGGTCGCGTTCGATTTCGTCGGCAAGAAGCTCGCTGCGGGGCAGGACCTGTCGGCCGCGGATCTCCAGACGCGTGACTATGTCGGCGAGCTCGGGGAGCCGATCCGGTTCGGCTCCGACGACGTGTTGCCGCTGCTTGCCGAGTGTGGCTATCGTTGGGTGCGTTCGCTCGACTTCAACGAGCTCGCACTCGAGCTGCTCGGGGACTACCAGCGCGAGCGCCAGTTCCGGTTCCAGCACATCGGGCTCGCGTCCGTGCGTGCGCCCGAAATCGGCTGGCCGTGACTACTCGCGGTGGATGATCTTGCCACCGTCGCCGACCGCCCACAGGCTCGTGCCAACGCCGCTGATCGCGCGCAGCGGCTGCGTCACCACCGACGGCGTCTCCGTCGTCCACGCCGTGCCGGACCAGCGAGCGATCTTGCCGGGGCTGGTGGGGCCGGTGACGCCCCACAGCTCCGCGCCCGTCGAGTAGAGGCTATGGAGCACCACCGAGACGTCGCGGTTCGTCCACGTGGAGCCGTTGTAGCTGCGCGCGCGGGATCCTGGCACACCGGTCGTGATCCACACGTTGTTCGTGCCGAGGACGCGGATCGCGAAGAAGTTACCCGTGCCGCTGCTCGTGACACTCGACCACGAGGTGCCATTCCAGCGCTTGACGTAGCCACCTTCGCTAGCCACCCACGCGTCGTTCGGGCCGGTGCCATGGACGTCGAGCATCACGCTGCCGGAGAGGCCGTATAGCGTCCAACTGGTGCCGTTCCAGCGAAAGGCCGACGTGCCGCCCACGGCCCACACATCGGTCGCACTGGATCCCCAGATCGCTTCGAGCGTGGTCGTTGTCGTCGGGCCTGCCGCGGCCCACGCGGTGCCGTTCCAGCGCAACACGGTGCCGCTCGCGCCAACTGCCCACGCGTCGGTAGCGCCCGCGGCCCACACCGCGCGCAAGTTCTTGGTCGTGGTGCTGGTCATCGCCGACCAAGTGCCGCCCTGGCGGCGCAGGATCGTGCCCGCGTCTCCGACGGCAAACACGTCGTCGGTGGTGAGTGCGAACACGCCGTTGAGCTTGGCCGTGCCGCTCGGATTCGTCTCGGCGCACCAAGTACCTGCGGGACAGGTCAGGAACGCTCCGTCGACGTCGCCGAGGTCGCCGGCGTCGCCGGCGGCAGCGTCGTCGAAGGACTGCGCATCGAGCTGCGCTCCGTCGTCGGAGGACCCGCAGCCAACTGCGACCATCACACCGAGGAGGAGGTGTTTCACCGAACCACGGTAGCAGACGTCGCGCCCGGCTAGGTGGCTCTCGTCGTGTCCTACCTTGTCACCTCGCGGCGCACGATGGCGGCACCGTCGACGAGCGCGCGCAACTTTTGCACTGCGACCACGCGCGGCAATTGCTTGAGACCACAGTCCGTCGTCAACGTCACGCGCTCGGGCTCGATGTGTGCGAGCACCTTGCGGACGCGCTCGGCGACTTGCTCTGGATGTTCGATCTCGAGAGTGCGGACGTCGATCACACCGACGTGCACGCGCTTGTCGCTCGGTAGCTTCCGCAGCAGATCCGCGTCCGCCATCTCGCGACACGCGAAGTCGAGCACGTACGCGTCGACCTTGGCGTCGTGGTAGTGCGGCAAGATCTCGCGGTAGCCGCCGGCGGTCATGCCCTCCAGCTTGTTCCCCCACGCGTTGCCCATGCAGAAGTGCCACGCGCGCTCCACGCCCGACGGGATGTCCGCCATCGTGCGATCGACGACCTCGGTCACCCAGGCGTAGTCCTGGTCGCCCGAAAGGTGCGGCATCCATGCGCCGAGGTCCTCGAGCTGGATGTGCTTGCAGCCCGCGGCGACGACCTCCGCGATCTCGGCGCGGAACACCTCGGCGAGTGCGCGCGACAGGTCGTAGCGGTTCTTCACCGGCCCCCCGCGGAAGTGCGCGAGCGTCGATAGCTGTACTGGTCCTGCGCCGATGCACGCCTTGATCGGTCGCTCGGTGTGGCGCTGCGCCCACCGGTAGAGCAGCTCCATGCGCACGGGGCCGCGCTCGATCTCGCCCTCGACGGCGACGCCGCCCGCTTCGTCGAGTGCCCAGACGTCGCGGCCCTTTGCCTTCGCGCGTGCGGGATGCGGCAATTTCTCGTTCGAGAACCCGTGCGTGCGCTCGAGCCAGTACCAGAGGAACGAGCCGATCCCCATGTGGTAGTCGTCGAACCACATCTGGCCGTCGGTGAGGATGTCGAGACCGGCTTGTTCTTGGTCGCCGATCACGACGCGTGTGGCGTCATAAAACGCTTCGGCGTGCGCGGCGAGCTTGAACGCTTCGAGCACATCACGCCCCGCAAGCTGATGCGTGAACCACGCCGGCCGCGGATACGACCCCACCATCGTCGTCGGCAGCAGCGTCATCGACGCGATCCCGTCTGCGGCGCCTCGGCGTCCCACGCGAAGCGCCAGCGCAGCTGGCCGCTGTCGATCCGCGCCGCATGCGCCTTGCCGAGCGCATCGAACGTCGGCTTTCCGACGAGCAGCGCGCCGAGCGCCGACATCGACGGCTCGTGGCCGACCAGCATCACCACCGCATCGGCCGTCAGCGTGCGCAGCTTCGTGAACACCTCGCGCGTGACACCATCAGGCGCGAGCTCCATGACCACCTCGATCGGTGTGTCGGTGTCGATGCGCGACAGGGCGAGCTCGGCGGTCTGTACGGCACGCACGAGCGGGCTCGTCCACACGTGAGTCGGGACGCAGTCGTGCCAGCGCAGGCGATCTCCGAGCGCGCGTGCCTGCGTGCGGCCGTGCTGCGTTAGATGCCGGTGCGGATCGCGGCGCTCCAGCGTTTCGTCGACGGCATCGGCGTGGCGGACCATGAAGACCTGCACGTCGCGAGCGTAGCGCAGGTTCGGCACGCTATCGTCAGGTGTGCGGTTCCTCGTCGTTCTCGTGCTCTCGAGTGCGTGCTGGAGCGCGCCCGCGCCGAACCACGCCGTCGCCGACGCCCCGTTCCCCGGTGCCGTCTGGATCACGCCGCGTCCCCCGTGGCGAATGACCGAGCGACCGACGGCGATGGTGGTCGATGGGAACACGGCGTACCTCGCCGGCAGCGAAGGCTGGGTGGGCGCACTGGATCTGACGACCGGCCATCTCGTGCGCGAGCGCCGCGTGGGCGTGGTCTCGTTCAGCGCGCTCGCGCGGCTCCGCGACGGTCGGCTGATCGCGGTCGGCTCCGACGCCGAGCTCGCGGTCGCTTACACACTCGATCCCGCGACGCTCGCCGCGACCTCCATCCCGCTCGCGTCGTCGAAGTCCCAGCGCACGTATAACCAACCGGATGTGGCGCTCTTGCCCGACGGCAACGTGGTGATCGCCGCGTTCGGTCTGCCGCTCGCCGCGTACGATCCGAAGACCTGGGAGCGTACGCGGGAGCTCGACAAGGAGCCCGACTGGACAAACCTCCATCTCGTCGAAGGTGCGCTGCTCGGGACGCACGGCCTCTCGCACTTCCGCATCGACCTCGCGACAGGCAACCGCACCGACCTCAAGGCGTATCCGCTCGCCGGCATCGGCTCGTACGTCGTGGTCCGCGGGTACGTGTCGGGGAAGGCGACCATGGAGTTGAGGGGGCCCGACGGTGCCACCGTGTCGCTGCCTCGGACCGGGATGCGCGTCGGCGTCGACGCCAGCGGCCGGCGCATCGCGTCGATGCTCGGCAGCGTCGTGACGGTGACGTCCATTCCCGATGGCAAGGTTCGCGGCCGCTACGACCTTGCCCCCGCGCGCACGATGCCGTCGGTGATCGAGCTCGTGGGCGAGAGGCTGGTCGTCGTCCTCGACGCGACCGTGCGCGTGATCGATCTCCGCACGGGGGCCGTGACATCGCCGGGCGACCCGCCGTTCGGATCGTACGCGCACCTCGCGGTCTCCGACGACGGGGCTGTCGTCGCGACCGGTGCCGAGCTCTGGCGCGTGATCGACGGCAAGATCACGAGCGGCGTGCGCGTCGGCAGGCATCCCCTGCTCTACAGCTCGCCGGGTGAGCTTCGGCGGTACGCGACGTATACCTCCAAGGAGGTGGACGACACGGTCGCGCCTCTCGTGAGCGTGGTGTCGCTCGATCCGCGCGAACCGCCGCGCTCGTTCAGCATGGAGAGCTACCCGCTGCAGGGCTGGCTTGGTGCGAGCGGCGCGGTCGCCGTCGTCAGCGGGTGGGACAGCGATCGGCCTTCGACGCTCTACGTCTCGCGCGGCAAGGAGCTCGTCGAGGTGTTCGCGCACAACCTGGATTCCACGCTCGACGACGTCGACGTGGACAGCGGCGTAGCCGCGCTCACCATCGCCGGCACCACCCACATCGTCGAGCTGAAGGGCGCCCACATGTTGTCGACCTTGCCGATGCCGGACTGCGACGAGTACGGGTCGGCCGTGCTCGAGCGTGGCGGCTCGCGGGTGGTCACGTTCAGCGACGGCGACGTCATGCTGCATCATCGCAAGACGGGACGGCTGCTCGGCTCGCTTCGCCTCCCGCACGACCTCAATCAACCGGTATTCATTCCTGACCACGACGAGCTCATCCTCCAGTACACGGGCGGCTTCGCGCTGTGGTCACCCGCGACCGGCGAGCTGCGCACCCTCGCCGTCCCGCACCTCGGCCTCGTCGAGGTCTCGCACAACGCGGCGCATCTCGCGATCTCGCTGCACGACGGGCGGCTCGCGCTCGTCGACTTCGCGGCGGTGCGCGCGGCGATGACACCCGGCAAGGCGAAACGGCTCGGCGATCAGCCATCGTGCCCCGCGCGCGACCCCTTCGAGATGGAAGCGGACGCAGATGCAGATGCAGATGCGTACGAGCACGACGAAGATGGCTACGAGGACGTCGGGGACTAACAGGGCGTTGAAAAAGAGGAGTTACCTGGCCGGTTCCGTGGCCGTGATCGACACCGTGATCGTGGCCGCGCTCGGGAACGGGAACGATACCGTGGTCCTGATCGACACCGTCGACGATCAGGGATCGATGAGCTTCGTGAGCATTGCCACGATCCGCTCCAGCAACT
>JANRKM010000221.1:0-66324 GCA_033763475.1 Kofleriaceae bacterium | reverse complement strand
TCGTGGCAATGCTCACGAAGCTCATCGATCCC
Organism: Kofleriaceae bacterium; assembly: GCA_033763475.1. Classification (GTDB taxonomy): domain Bacteria; phylum Myxococcota_A; class Polyangia; order Haliangiales; family Haliangiaceae; genus JABFXX01. The sequence goes on along the minus strand of JANRKM010000221.1, from coordinate 66,292 downwards.
TGATCGTCGACGGTGTCGATCAGGACCACGGTATCGTTCCCGTTCCCGAGCGCGGCCACGATCACGGTGTCGATCACGGCCACGGAACCGGCCACGTAACTCCTCTTTTCAACGCCCTGCTAGGCTAGCGGAAAAGGCTAGCGGCGCTTCTTCTTCGCCTCGGCTTTCGCGGCAGGTACTTCCTTCGCCGGGGCTTGCCACTGCGAAGGGGCCGCGTGGTGCGCGACTGCCAAGCGCATACGACGACGCATGAACGAAGGCTGAAGCTTCGGAACTGCTTTTCCGAGGTGCATGCTTCCAGCCTAGGGGGCGAGGATCACCGAACGCAACTTTGCTACGCGAGGAGAGATCTCTCCCGCCTGCGAGATGTGGGATGATGGGCGTCAGATGGCATTCCATGTCTACGTCGAGGGGGCGCTAGACTCGACTTCCGACGGCGTCGCGCAGCTCGCGCAGGCGATCGGCGACAAGTTCGGGCTGCCGGCGTCGGACATCGCGGCGCGTCTGTCGGCTGGGCGGTTCCGCGTGAAGGCAAACGTCGATCGCGCGACCGCGGACACGTTCGCCAAGGCGCTGCAGGAGCTCGGCGCGCGCGTGAAGGTGGAAGATGCGGCGCCTGCCATCGCGGTCGGTTCGTCGACGACAAATGCCGCACGCGCGTCATCGCCGGCGCTGCCCGCGGCGAATGCGGCGCGGACCTCGTCGCCTTCCTTGCCAGCACCGAGTCTCCCGCGCACCAACACGGGCTCAGCGCTGCCGCCACCGGCGCTGCCGCGCACGAGCACGAGCCCGGCGCTCGCGTCGCCCGCCTTGCCGCGCACGACCACGGGCAACACTACGAAGCCCGCGCAGATGTCGAGTGGTCTCGCCGCGGCGTTCACGCAGAGCGAGCCATCCACGTCCGACCTCGGCGCGCTGAGTAGCGATTCGCTGTCACTCGCGTCACTGGATGGTAACGACACCGGCTCGAATCCGGTGGTCACGTTCGCCGAACCCGCGAACCTGCCCGCGAGCATGGGACCCGCCGCGATCCCCGCCACGCCTGCGCCGGCGAAGGCGAAAGCACCTCCCGTCGATCTGTTCGCACCACCGGATGCGGAGGAGCTCGAAGCGCGGGTCGATCTCGCGCCCGAAGAGGTCGTACATCGCGAGCGCAAGGCCGAGGCCAATGCCGCTGCGCGTGCAGCGGCTCCCGAAACGCTGACGTCGCCGGTGCTGCGCAAGAGTCAGCCGCAGATCCTCGGCGGCACGGCGGCACCGTCGCGCGAGCTCACGCGACCGATGTTCGCCGCCGGCGTGCTCCTCGCGATCGCGCTCGGCTTCGTGCCGACACACTTCGTGGCCAAGATGCGCGAGAGCTCCGCATACGCGAAGATCGACGACGCGGTGATCCGTACGCAACAGCTCGCGACCGACGAGGAAGCGTACGCCGCGCTCGATAAGTTCCGCAGCGCGCAGCTGTCGGAGAAGCAGAGCAAGCACCGCTCGATCGCGCTGACGTCGATGCTGATGTGGGCGGTGATCAGTGCGGGGCTCGCGTTCCTGTACTTCAAGCGCCCGTGGGAGAAGCTGCCCAAGCGTGGTCAGGCGGCGTGACCGCGGCGGTCCCGCCCGTCGACGTGGTGTTCGAACAGGCTCGCGCAGTCCTCGTGATCGCCGCAGACCGCGCCTCGCTGGCATTGCGGCTGATCGGCGCGCATGTTTCGTTGCACTCGCGTGACTGACAGTCCGCGTCCACCGCGCAGGTCGCGCCGCCGGCGCAGGTGCCATACATGCCGCCGCAGTCGATGTCGGTTGTCCCCGTCCTGGTACGGCGCCCCATGCCTTCGCCACGGAACGTGTGCCGGCATCGTGCCGTGAGCCGATGACACACCCGGCGCATACACTGCCGGCGTGCAGCTGGTAGTCGCCGAGAAGCCGTCCGTCGCGCGTGAGATCGCGCGTGTGCTCGGCGTGCGCGGCGGTGGCGGCAAGGGCGTGACCTCGCTCGAAAACGACCGCTACGCCATCACCTGGTGCATCGGTCACCTCGTCGAGCTCGAGGAGCCGGCGGCCTACAACCCCGCGTGGAAGGCCTGGCGCCTCGACCGGCTCCCCATGCTGCCCGAGGCGTTCCAGCTGCGTCCCGCGCGCCACGCGATCGCGCAGCTGCGCGCCGTCTCCAAGCTGCTGCGCGACCGGCGCTTCACGCACGTCATCAACGCGTGTGACGCCGGGCGCGAAGGCGAGCTGATCTTTCGCTACGTCTACCAGCACGCGAATAGCAGGCTCCCCATGCGCCGCCTCTGGATCTCGTCGCTCACCGACGACGCCATTCGCCGGGGCTTCGCTGCGCTGCGTGCGGGCCACGAGTACGACGCGCTCGCCGACGCCGCACGCTCGCGCTCCGAGGCGGACTGGCTCGTCGGCATGAATGCGACGCGCGCGATCACCGCCCATAGCCGCGATGCCGGCCACGAGGCCCTCTACTCGATCGGCCGCGTCCAGACACCGACGTTGGCGATGCTCGTCGAGCGCGAGCGCGAGATCTCGGCGTTCGTGCCGCGTCCCTACTGGGAGCTCGACGCCGCCCTCACCACCACCGAGGGCGCCACCTTCACCGCTCGCTGGCGCCTCGGCACCGCCGCGCGCCTCGCCACCGCTTCGCTCGCGGAGGCCATCGTCGCGCGCGACACCGCCGTCGGCGAGGCGTTCGTCGAGCGCGTGCGATCGCGTGTCGTGCGCGAGCCCGCGCCGCAGCTCTTCGACCTCACCTCGCTCCAGCGCACCGCGAACCGCCGCTTCGGCTTCACCGCGTCGCGCACCCTCGAGCTCGCGCAGGCGCTCTACGAGCGCCACAAGATCGTCAGCTACCCGCGCACCGACTCGCGCTACCTCTCGCGCGCCGTCGCCGACGAGCTCGCCGCCCCGTTCGCCGCGCTCGCTGCGGTTCCCGAGTACGCTGCGTTCGCCCGGCATCTCGTCGACAACCCGCCGCGCCCCAACCGGCGCATCGTGGATGACAGCAAGGTCAGCGACCACCACGCCATCATCCCCACGGGCAACTCGATCCGTCTCGGCGCGCTCGACCGCGATGAAGCCCGCCTGTTCGATCTGATCGCGCGGCGCTTTCTCGGCGCGTTCTACCCCGACGCCGAGCTCGCGGTCACCGAAGCCTGGCTGCAGGTCGGGCGCGCTCCGGGTGCGGGGACCCCCACGCCCGCGTTCGCGGCCACCGATCGCGAAGCCTTCGTCGACACCCTTCCACCGCCGCCCGATCGCTACCTCGCTCGCGGCCGCACGCGCCTCGTTGCGGGCTGGCAAGACGTCGCCGGCATCGGGCCCGAGGGCCCCAAGCCCTCACCCAGCGCCGCCCCTGACGAGGAACGCGAGCCCACCGCGGCCCTCCCTCCGCTCGTCGAAGGGCAGCGGCTCGCCGCGATCTTCAAGGCCGTCGAGAAGAAGACCACGCCGCCACCGCGCTACACCGACGCCACCCTCCTCGGCGCGATGGAGACCGCGGGCAAGCGCGTCGACGACGAGACCCTGCGCGAGGCCATGCGCGACACCGGCCTTGGCACGCCCGCCACGCGCGCGGCGATCATCGAGACCCTGCTGCGCCGCGACTATATCGTGCGCGATCGCCAGGTCCTCGTTCCAACGCCGTTGGGCATCGGCCTCATCTCCGCGATCCCGGTCCCGTCCCTTGCCTCGGCGGAGCTCACGGGTACCTGGGAGGCTCGCCTCGCCCGCATCGCGCGCAACGAGGACTCACGCGCCGCCTTCATGGCCGACATCGCGCGCTACGTCACCGACATCATCAACGCGATCCGGTCGGCCGCGCCGCCGCCTGCTCCACCGCCCGGCAGCACCGCCCCGGTTGGCTGGAGCGGGGGGAAGCGCCGCCAGGGCCGCGCGTGGGAGGACAGGCCTCGCAAGGGACGGCGGCGCGGTGCAGCTGGCCGGGCCCGCCAGGAGCATGGCGACCGTACGGCCCGCACGCAGCCGCCGAGGGGCGCCTCGCGCGCCCGCGACGGCGCGGTCGACGAGCAGCCCTCGAATGTAACGGCGAGAGGCACGGCGAACGGGCGCGTGACGTCGACCGGACGACGTCCAGCATCCGTGCCGTCACCACCTCCGCTCTCCAGCGGTCATCGCGCGTCGCTTGGGGACCTCTCCGTCGAATCGACGCAGTGGCTCGCCGACGCCGTGCTGCGGACGTCGAGGCATGGTGAAGACGAGCGCAGCTCGATCGCCGAGCCGCACGCATCTCCACCGCGGGCACGCGCGCCCGACCCCACGAGACGGGGCGCCCCCACCGTCGACGAGGATGCCCTGCTCACCTGTCCGCGGTGCCGGCAAGGCACCCTCATCACGGGGGCGCGCGGATGGGGCTGCGATCGTTGGCGCGATGGGTGCCGCTTCGTGATCTGGTTCGACACGGCCGGCCGGCGCCTGACATCTGCGCAGCTGCGCGCGCTGGTGAATCGCGGGAAGACGCGCAAGGCGTCGTTCGTCGACGCGACCGGCGCTACGATCGATGGCCGCCTCGTGTTGGATCCGGCGATCGACGGCGGCGCGCGGCTCGAAGCGACGCGGCCGGAACGACCCCGGCGATGAGCGTGATGGCTGCAGTCAGAACACGGCCCGTAAGGGGCTCCCGAACGTGTGAAACGTCGTGACCTCGATCTTCACCGGCGCTGTGCGCGTTCCGTCCTTGCTGACGAGCTCGATCGATCCGACCAACGAGCTCGTGTGGGCGCTACTACCCGGGGAGGCGGGGTTGGTCGCGCGCATCGTGCAGCTGGCCTAGATCGACAAGATCAGCGTGAGGAGAGCTGGCCCTCCACGTTCCGCGGCCTGCGGCGGCGGCGAACGGCGAGTAGCCCGGCTCCGACCACCACCAGCAGCGAGCCATCGCCGCCCGATGCGGCGCAGTTGCTGTGGTCCCCGGTCGGCGTGGTGAACTCGTAGCTGACCGCGTTGTTGTCGAGGTTCAGATCGATGGTCTCCACCGCCGAGACCGTCGTCGTCGCGACCGTCCCGATCGCCGCCTCCACATCGATCTCGACTCTGATCGTCTCTCCGGGCCCGATCTCGGCGGTGGAGCACATGGGCCCGCCAGCGGTGATCGGTGTGCAGTTGGAGTAGCCGTTGATGGTGAGGGCGCCGCCGTCGGCGATGCCGGTCGCGAGGTCCGCGCTCGCCGCGGCGGGGCCGTGGTTCGTGATGTCGAGCACCACGTACTGGACCACGTCGACGCCGTCCTCCCGATCGCGGCCGACCTCGACGAGCGTGAGCTCGAGGTCCGCCTCGCCGCTGCCATTGGCGAGGAGGTAGGCACCGACGGTCGATCCGCCCATCACCGTATCGGGGTAGGCCGCGCCGAACCCGATCTGGCCGTCGTCCGTGATCACCGTCGACGAAAACGGGATGACGTTGGTCGCCGTCGCGGTGCCAGCGACGCCGCCGGGCAGCATCGCGCCCGGTGCGACGACGAGCTGCGGCACGGAGCTCTGTGGCGTCCAGGTCCACACACCGGAGGTGGCGCCCACGCCGGCCTTCAGCACGACCGTGTCGCCCGCAATTCCTGCGACGTCGGACACGCGCGCGCCGGCGACACCGGGGAGGTCCTGGTTGCCGGGCGCGATCGTGCGCCACGTCCCGTTCGCGTACGCGATCATCGAGATCACGCCCGTGCCGACGTCCGCTTTGCCGGCGTACACGCCGCTGTTCGACATCTCGAGCTCGAGCGGGAACAGAAGATCGACGCTGTCGACGCGGATCTTCATCAGTTCAACCTGGTTCTGGGTGTCGTTGCTGTGAATCACCGCGTCGGGGCTACCGCCGCCGACCGCCTTGACCTGCAGGTGGTAGACGACCGGATCCCCGGTGACGCCGGCGCCTGTCTGCCAGAGGGCCGAGTAGGCCACCCGGCCGTTCGGCGCGGCGCCGAGCAGACGCACCTCGGCGCTGTCGGGTGACTCCAGCGTGGCGCTGCTCGCGAGCGTGGTCCAGTTACCCGGCTCTCCTTGCACGACGAACGTGCGCGTCGTCGCCCCCATCGTGCCCCGCGCCCAGCAGGTGACGGTGCCGTCGTCGCTCATCACGGCGGAGAACATCGCGAAGTCGATCGTGAAGTCGGCGTTGCCCGGCACCGGACCACCAAACCGCGCGATCACGTCGACGTCGCCGTTGTAGTTGGCGCGGACCCAGCGGTTGTTGTCCGTCATCAGCACGTGGCCGTTCGACGTCGCCGAGAGCAAGGTGATCGACGCGAGGCTGCCGTTGTCGGGAAGCAACTCGCCCGCGGCGACGAGCCGGTGCACGCCCATGCTCCCGCTCCAGCCGTAGGCGACCGCGGAGCTCGACGAGCCCGAGGTGAATCCGACGAACGTGCCGCCCGAGACGAGCTCGCCGAAGGACGCGTAGGTCCCGCCGCCCGGCGCGCTCGTATCCTCGATGGCGATCGCCGAGTCGACACCGGCGACGTCGAGGGCGAGGACGTCGGTGCCATCGACAGCGCGCGCGCTGTAAACCGCCTGGTTCGCGCCGATCACCGTCATGCCGCTCACGTCGGCGAGCGGCGACGCGTGACCAGGAAGCGGATCTCCGAGGACCGCGACCGGCCGGAACTGCGCCTCCGCCGTCGGCGCCGCGGCGACCATGGCAACTACGAACCCGAGACTGACGACGCGATGCATACGCCCCCCATGGGCAATGCTAACGCGTGCCCGCGCCAAATGCGCTTGCTCGGAAGGCTCTAGGACGACGACGTAACGTCGCGAAGCGCACACCGCACTCGGCCGGTCACCGCGGTCCGGCCAGATCACAGCGATCCAAGCGCGCACCGGTGCAGTTGTACGGCCGGGTAGTCAGAATCCCCGCGTTGCGCGGAACGTCAATATCGTGCACGTCCGTGCGGTAGCTCGATCGCGGTCCGGCGGATCGGCCGCGGCGCACCCGCATCGAGCAGCGTCGTCGGCAGCCCGCGCCAGGTTGCGAGCCGCACGATGCAGGTCGCTGACGACGCCTTCAGGATCGCGTCGTGCCGTGCAACGAGCTCGGCGCGGTCGCACCGGAACCACGCCAGTCACGTTCGAACACGACTTCGTGGTGGTGTGGGACGTCGACGGCGGCACGCGCGGTCGTCACGCGCGCGCGTCTGGTGCGTGCGGCTGGACCCCGGCGATCGCAGCGCCTACCATCTGAGCGTGTCGGCCACGTTCGATCAGGCGCTCAGCGCCGCATGGGCAGCCGCCCTCGTCCGCTGCCCGGGGATCTCCGTCGATCGCGGTCCGATCGCGGCCAGTCTCATCGCGACGGGCGTCGAGGCGACGCAGCTACAGGGCCGCGGCGCAGACCTGGTGCTCGCACACGCTGCGGCCGCAGGTGACCGCGTTGCGATCTCCGCGCTCGAGATCGAATTTGCACTCGCGCGTGATGTCGTCCGACGCTATGCGATCGATCTGGATCGCACCGAGGAGATCCTGCAACGCCTGCGCATCCACTTGTTTGTCGCCGATCCAGGTGCGACGCCACGGATCGCCCGCTACGACGGACACGGACCGCTCGTTGCGTGGATCCGCATGTCGGCCGCGCGCATGGCGCTCTACGCCCTACGGGCCGAGCGGAACCGTCACGAGGTGGAATACGAGCTAGCCGATTCGATTGCAGCGCTTCCCGCCGACGATCCCGTGATCGAGCAGCTACGCCTACGACACGCGGAACTGGTCGCTGCGGCGCTGCGACACGCGTGTGAGCTGCTGCCGCGCCGGCTACGCGCGGTGGTCCGGCTACTGTTCGTGGACGGTGCCAGCGTGGATGACATCGCAGCCATGTACGGAGTTCATCGCGTCACGGTCTGGCGCTGGGTGCAGGACGCACGCGCGACCCTTGTGAGCGAGCTGCGGACCCGGCTCTCAGATGCGCCGATCGACCTCGAGCTCGGGACTGCCTCGCTGATCGCCTGGGTCCAGGATCAAGTGAACCTCAGCCTGGACCAGGCACTCTCTCCGACGCTGACCGACGACCGCGCTCGTCCTCCGCCCGGTTGAGTACCTCGGTGCGACACCGCAACCGGCTGCGATGCAACCAACCAACGGAGAGCGCATGAACAGGCAAGACCAAAGGATTCGATATGATTACTCAGCGCTTGTTCATGACTCTGCCCTTCTGCTTGCTAGCCGTCGCCTGCTCGACCGACGGGGGGCAACCGGGTGAGGAGCCCGACGGACCTCAGCTGCTCTCGTTCGGCGCAAATACCGCGACGCTCACCGAGCAAAGGCAATCGAAGCTCGTGCTCTCGGCCGTCCTCACCGATCCGGAGGGCGTCGACGACATCGTCGGCGGCACGCTGATCGATCCAGTGTCGAGCGCGACCTACGGTACGTTCGCGACCGGTGCGCAGGAGGGCGCGTACTCGCTCGAGCTGACATGGGACGCATTCAATTCGGTCCAGCCGATCGACACCACCGAAGCGCAGCCGACCACGAAGCGGACCGTCGAGGCTCGCTTCTTTGACCAGGCGGGACACAAGGCGTCGCGGTCGATCGACGTCACGCTCGCGTGCGCAGAGAGCTCGAATGGAGAGTTCTCGGTGAATGGGAACTGCGCGAAGCTGCTAACCCCCTCGGGCTGCGGCGGCGACTACGGCTGTAGCGTCGACATCGGGCACGACGGCATCCTCACCGGCACGCAGGCCTGCAACACTGCCCGGACAGGCGCTGTGTGCCGAGAATGCGTCTGGACCTCCCCCGAGAGCTGCGACACGCCGCTCGATGCCGGCGCCCGGTGTTTCTGCGACATACCCCGATGAGCCCATCACGATGACCACAGGCAGCTGCAACCCCGACGCACTCGTCCGCATGGTGACAAATCGTTCGACGCCTGCGGAGATGGAATCGGTCCGCGACCACATCGACGATTGCCACGCGTGCGGTGCGGCGTTGCTCGCCTTGATCCAGGGCTCGAACCGGCAGGCCGCGCCAGGGGACGAGCCGGCGCCCGACGTGACGCTCCCCACCGGGACCAAGATCGGCCGGTTCACGATCGTGGATGTGCTCGGTAGCGGAAACATGGGCACGGTGTTCACGGCCGAGGATCCACGGCTCGAGCGGACGGTCGCGATCAAGGTCCTGCGTGCTGGCCGCGTCGATGATCGCCACGCGAACCGGCTGCAGCGCGAAGCCAAGGCCATGGCACAGGTCCGCCACCCGAACGTCGTCACGGTCTACGAGGCCGGCCAGGACGCGGACGTCATCTATGTGGCGATGGAGCGCATCGTGGGCCCGACCCTGCGCGCCGTCCTCGCCAAGGGCGCCATACCGTCCGCGCGCGCCCTCGACTGGCTCGTGCAGATCGCCGAGGGCCTGGCCGCGGTGCACGCCGCCGGCCTCGTGCATCGCGACGTCAAGCCAGACAACATCTTCATCGAGGAAGGCGACGACGGCCGTGCGCGCGCCGTGCTCGGCGACCTCGGCCTCGCCGCGCGCGATCTGGATCGTGCCACCGATGCAAGCGAGGCCTCCGCGAGCGTCACCACCACGCACGGGGTCGGCACGCCGGCGTACATGGCCCCCGAGCAGCAGCGGCGCGAGCCTGCGGACCGACGGGCCGACATCTTCGCGCTCGGGGTCACCGGCTGGGAGCTGGTCACGGGAGAGCGCCCACGATCAGAAGATCTCGACAATGCACCGGGGCCCGAGCTCGCCGCCATTCTCCGCAAGGCGATGGCGTTCGCCCCCGAGGATCGCTACCGCACCGCGACCGAGCTCGCCGCCGACCTGCGCCACCTGCAGCGCGGACAGCGCGTCCTCGCGCACCGCTATTCGGTGCTCGGGCGCATGCGCCTGGCGGTGCGCGCGCATCGCGCAGTGGTGATCGTCTCCGTGATCGCACTGACGATCCTCGTCGGTGCTGGCGTCGCCGCTGTCGGTCGTATCCTCGCCGAGGCCGACCGCGCCGACGTGCACGTGTCGTCGCCGAGCGCAACAGCGCCGACCTCCAGGAGATGATGAACTTCATGCTCGACGGGTTGCGCCGCAAGCTGGAGCGGATCGGCAAGCTCGACCTCCTCGAGGCACCCGCGCGCAAGGCCGTCGACCACTACCAACGACGCGCAGACGTCCTGACCGCGGCCGACGGGCGCCAGTGGATGCTCGCACTCCGCAACCTCGGCGACGTGCTCGCGGCACGCGGTGATCCAATGTCCGCCCTGGGCCGCTACCGCGCCGCGCTGGCGATCGCCCACGCCTACCGCATGGTCGCGCCCAGCGATCCGATCGCGTTCGATGATGCCGCGCAGCTCCACAGCAAGCTCGGCGAGGTGCTCCAGAGGCAGGGCGACACCGAGGCCGCGCTCGCCGAGCATTCGGCGGCGCTGGCCTTGCGTGAGTGGTTGAGCGCGAATGCACCGAGAACGACGGCCAGCCAAACGGCGCTCGCCCTGGTGCGGTTCAACCTGGGGGTCACGCGCCGCACCGCGGGCGAGACCGCGCGCGCCCTCGAGGACTACAGCGCAGCGCTCGCGATCGCGACCTCGCTCGTGAAGCAGGAGCCGGCCGCCGAACATCTCGCGATCTGGGAACTGGCCATCCGCGCCGAGATCGCCAACTTCAAGTTGAATCAAGGTGACGGCGTTGGCGGCTTAGCCGATCACCGCGAGCGGTTGCGACGGCTCGAGCCCATCGCGAGTCGCCACGTCGACGATATGGCGCTCCAGTCGCGGCTCGCGGGCGCATGCCGCGCCGTCGCGCTGGCCGCGATGAAGACCGACCCACAGCTCGCGCTCGCACACTACGACCGTGCGGTGCGCATCGGCGCGATGCTCGTGGAGCGCGATCCGGACAATGCCGAATGGAAGTCCGAGCTCGCCACCGCTCACTCCGAGCGCGGCGAGCTGCTTGCCCTCATGGGCAAAGGCGAGAGCGCGCTCGGTGAATACCACGCCAGCAAAGCGCTCTATCAGCAGATCCTGGTGGGCGATCCGTCCAATGGAGCTGCGCTGGGCGACCTCGCCGCGGTCCACCACCTGATCGGCGGCGGTTCGCTCGAGCTCGGCGACCCGACCGCCGCGATCACGGCGTACCGGGCGCAGCTGGCACTCGGCGAGCAGCTCGTCGCGCGCGAGCCCTCGAACGACGCGTGGCACGCGCACGTCGCGACGGCCCACCTGGGCCTCGGCGAGGCGATGCAGCGCCGTGGTGATCGCGATGCCGCGCTTGCCGCGTATCGTGCCGCGATTGCACTCAACGAGCGCTTCGCCGCCGCGGATCCTTCGCGGGTCGGCTGGCAGCGCAATGCCGTAAACGCGCACCTCGGCGTGGCGGCCACGCTCGAGGCGGCTTCCGATCGGGCGGGCGCGCTCCTCTCCTACCAGTCGGCGTTGAGCTCGGCGCAGCGCCTGGTGGCGCAGGCTCCCACCTATCGCGACGGCAAGCGCGTGCTCGCGCTCGCGCACGCCGGCGTGGGGCGCGTCCTGCTCGCGCAGCGGGACCTCACGGGTGCTTCGGAACATCAGCGCCAGGCGCTAACTCTCGATCGCGAGCTCGTTGCATCGATGCCCGACGATCTCGACGCCCTGGACGCTCTCGCCCATGCGCACGCGGATCTCGCCGACGTACTCGCGGCGCATGGTGACGTCACCGGTGCCCGTCGCGAGCTCGCCGCGGGTGTGCAGATCGGGGAGCAGCTTGCAGCCGCCGCCCCGCATCGGGGCTCGACGCTCGCGGAGTTACGCGCCAGAGCGAAGCGCTGCTGCGCACCGGCGGCTCGCGGCTCCAGACCGCGCTGACCACACGCTGCACCCGAAGGCTACGGAGCACATCGCGTCACGGTCTGGCGCGCGCGACCTTCGCGAGCGTGCTGCGGCCCCGTCCCTCGGATGCGCCGATCGACCTCGAGCGCGGGACTGCCTCGCCTCGGTGCGACACCGCGACCGGCTGCGATGCAACCGACCAACGGAGAGCGCATGAACAGGCAACGCACCGCATTCGAAATACGCGGGTACATCCAATGACCAGATTCGCAATGATCATGCTCACCCTCGCTTCGTCGTTCGCCCTCCCAGGTTGCTGGTTGGTGGTCGATGCCTTCACCAGACCTTCGTCGTCCAGCAGTCCTTCGTCGTCGAAGGAGAAACGCCCGGCCGAACCGCCGAAGCCGCGCGTGAACGATTGGCACCTCCACTCGAAGGCCGAGCTCGACGAGAAGATCGCCACTATGCTCGCCGAAGGGTACAAGCCCACTGGAAAGCCCGTAAGCGTCCAGCTCGAACGAATGGAGCCGTTCCCGATGACGCTTCAGCGTGGTCGCTGCTACGCGGCAGTGCTTCGGTTCGACGACGGCTTCACGCTGAGCGAGCACGCGAAGTCTTCCTCGGTTGCGCTGGTCTATGTGATCGATGGGTTGAATGCCGAACGCAAACTGTTCGGACCAGGCGGCGCGATCCCCATGGACTGTCCCCAGAACACCGGCGAAACGAACATCGAGATCCAGGCGACCGACGGGAGCGCGTGGGACAAGAGCCACATCCACGATCTCGGGACGGGGACCGTGACCTTGCAGTTCTACACGAAGGCGGTCAGCGAGAAAGAGCTGGAAAGGCAGAAGGCGATCCGAGACGGGCATATCGCTTACACGAACGCATTCATCGCGGCGAGGGAGCGTCAGGAGGACGCGCTCTGCACGACGTGCCGAACCGAGTACGACGACTGCCTTGCCGAGCGGCTGGGGCGCGGCGAGACGCGCGCGACGTGCAAGAGAACGTACAAGGACTGCGCCTACAAGCAGGAACGCTCGGTGTCCCAGCCAACGTGGGCGTTCTGCGGAGCGTCGGAGCCGAGGTGACGCCACATCCGCAGGCGGCACGGTTTCGCTCACTTCGTCCCTAAGACCAGGTCCTGTTCCAACTTCGGAGAGATTCACATGTCCAGTCCGCTGTACGTCGGCACGATCGAAAACAAGAAGGGTTCCACCGTCGAGTTTCGCCTCACCATCTGCCACCCCGACGTGTCCGATTTCGGCACGGATCGGCTGTTCGCGTGGAAGCTCCTGTCGGACTGGGTATCCCCGCCGGACGATGGCTCGGACCTCGAGCTGGCGAAGAAGTACATCCGCCGCGTCGACCTCCTGCCGCTCGAGAACGGCAAGGTCGACACCAAGGGGCCGAGCTCGTTCACCGTGAAGCGCGTGGGGAAGACCAAGCGCCCCAGCGTCGTCTACCGGATCGAGGTGACCGATCCGTCGCTCCTGGACGACCTCGAGGTCGGCGCGTCGGAGGAGGTCTACCAGTACGTGGAGCCCGGCCCGGCGCTCGCGAACGAGGAGCCCGCCGCTGGCGGAGCCCGGCGCTTCGAGCTCTCGGCTGGGACGTCGAACAAGTTCTGGGAGGCCGCCGTTGACGGGAAGGTGCTGCGCGTCTCCTTTGGTCGGATCGGCACCAAGGGGACCACGCAGGAGAAGTCCTTCGCGAAGCCCGCGCTCGCGCGGGCGGAGCTCGACAAGCTCATCCGCGAGAAGTTGAAGAAGGGGTACTCCGAGGTTGGAGCGGCGGCGTCGGCCGAAGCGGCGACCGCGAGCAAGCCGGCCGCAACAACCACGCACGCGAAGTCCACCCGCGCAGACGCCAAGACCGCACCCAGCGCCCCGCGGACCCTCACGGATTTCTGTACGACCGCGGTGGCGCTGACGCAGAAAAAAATGTTCTGGGCCAGGACGTTCTTCGAAGATCTCCCCTACTTCGGGGAAGCGTTCTCCGAAGAGCAGACGCTCGAGTGGCTCGCGAAGTTGAAAGGTAGCAAGGAGCACCTGAGCCGCGCTGCGGGGCTGATGGCAAGCGAGCGTGCGCGTTCCGGCAATTCAGGCGCCGCACGTCGGTTCCTTGCGCTCGCCGAGTCAGCCGCCCCAAATCCGAAGGCTCACGAATACCGAGAGGCGCTCGCGGGGTTGATCCCGGCCTGGTGGCGCATGGGTCAGGCGAAGAAGGCCGAGGCCGCCTTCACGAAGCTCCTCGCCGACCCCGAGGAAGGGGAGGAAGACGAAGAACGGCTCAAGATGATGAACATCGCCATCCACGCTGGGGCGCAAACAGAGCTCGAACGGCTAATGAAGGAGTTGCCGAAGGCGCTCGGTTCGTTCGGCTCGGAAGCGTTGCGGCCGGGAATGGTCGCGCTCTTCCGATATCGACAGGATGCGGCTCTCGCGCGAATGCTAGGCCACTGGAAGCAGGATGAATGGGCCCCGGAGATCAGCGACGCCCTCGCGCGCGAGGCGTTTCTACATGGTGAACCGGAGAGGTTCCTCGAGCTCGTACTCCAGTTCCCCGACGTCCTGGGCGGCGGCGTGATTCAGTGGGCCGCGCTTTCGGAGCTCGAGCGGAAGGATCCGGCACGTGCCGTCGCGATCGCGTGTCAGCTCCTCGACGAAAAATTCTCCGTCGATCAGGCGCGCGCGCTTGCGATCCTTACGGCCCACGCGCCGGCCGAGGCGACGAAGCGGGGGAGCAAGCTCCTGAAGGCAGCGGACGCGAGCGACCGCCTTGCGATCCTGGCCGCGCTCGGACGCGACGAGGAGCTTCGCAAAGCGCTCACCAACAAGGTCCTGTCCACCTACGGTTACGAGGACGCGCTCCGCGTGACCGCGGACGTGACGGCCGACCGGACGGTAGCCGTACGGATCTTGCAGCACTTCGTCCGCGCCACCATCACAACGGACGACTGCGCGGACATGCTCGTCGCTCTCATCGCTCTCGGCGAGCGAGCTTTCGTCGACGCCACGCTGGAGCAGGAGCTCGCCAGGCTGTCCACGCTCTCTCCTCCGGGGGACCGCGACCTCCCCTGCCGAAGGCTCGCGGAGGCGGCCGGCGTGGTCGGAAGGGTCGACCTCGGCCTGAAGGCCGGCAAGCTGCCGACCATGAGCGTCCGGTATTGCACCATCGACAAGTTGATCGAGGGGTGCGCACAGGTGGGTGACTGGACGGGCGCGTTTGCCGCGCTGGATGCGCAGACCTCCGACGCGGACCGCGCGTCCTCGGCGGTTCAGAGTGGGCTGCGTTCCTTCGCGAGGTACCGGTTCCGTCGGTCCCTGCCGCGCTCCGCTCAGTAGTAGCTCAGTCCGAATGCGCGACCTCGTCGACGAGCACGATCCCGACGCCGAGCGGATTCGCGTCGTGCACGATGACCTGTCGGCCCATACACCGGGCGACGTCGAGGCATGTGCGTCGGTCGGTAACCTTGGCGTGCCGCCACCTGTTGTGGGGCGCGCTGTTCAAGGTCGACCTCCGTGGTTCGCCGCCCTCAACCAATTGCATCCGGACGAGGCGACGGCCCATAGCACCCACTGGGGGGGCGTCTTGCCGTCGGCGAAGACGACCTCGTACGCGTCGAAGCGACGCGTCTCGTCGCGCACCGTCACCGCGAGGATGGAGCCTTCGACCACGAGCGCGTCGACGGGCGTGCATTCATCGACGGCACCGTCGTTCGCGCCCTGGCACCAGCGCGCGACGCCCGACGCGACGTCGTCGATCTCGAGCCGCGGCGTCCCCGGCTTACAGCCGTCCTGCCAGCCGCCGACGAGGATCTTGGGGAGCATCGCCTGCTTCGCTGCCTCGGCATCGAGCCCGCCACAGCACTTGGTCGCGCGAGACGACTGACACGCCGACCGGAGCGCGTCCGTGATCCCGTACCGAACCGCGTGCCGACAGGCGAAGGTGGCGACGGGCTCGTCGCGATCCCCGATCGCGCGCACGAGGTAGGGCACGGCGGCGGCGCCGATCGCCTCGACGCGGTCGGAGGCGATCATGTCGGGCGTACCGCAGTCGCCGCCGATGTTGCCGCGCACCTGCTCGAGCGAGAGGTTCACCGCCTCGCAGGTACCGTCGTCGGCCCTGCAGGCGAGCGCGTCGGGGCCCCCCGTGCCGCCGACTGACCGACCGGCGACGCAGGCCGAGAGCAACCCGCAAACCAGGCCGACCACGGTCGTCCCGACGCGCAGCAAACGCCGCGGCGACCCCGAGTGAGGGAAGAGCAAGGACGCGACCATCCGTGAAGCGTCTCGTGTCGACACCGAGCATGCAAGGCTCGTCAACGAATGCGCTCGAGGGTGGCTGGAGTTATCGTTTGGCAGCGCGAACGTGGCGAGAGCGCCTTCTCGAACACGCCTACCGTGCACGCCACGTTGCGAGCCAGCATCGAATGCGACGGGGCCGCAGGCCCGTGTGTGCTCAGCCGAGGTCGGGGCCGCGGCGCGAGAGGAACGCCTCGAAGGTCTCCGGCGCGCGACCGAGGAGCTCCCTCACCGTGCTCGTGGTGTCCGAGGCCCACCCCTGGCGCTTCACGTCCTCGAGCCCGACGAGCGCTTCGAGCTGCCATGCCGGGACACCCTGCTGCTCGAGCCCCGCTCGGTACTGCTCGAGCGGGAGATCGACAAAGCGGACCTCGCGCCCGAGCTTCGCCCCGAGCCATCGTGCGATGTCGGCATCGGTCACGGCCTGGCCCCCCGTGAGCTCGTACGCGCGGCCTGCGTACGTCTCGGGGCGCGCGAGCAACGTGGCTGCGACCTCGGCGACGTCCTTCGAGCTCACGTAGCTCACCGCCTGTCCACCCGACGCGCCGTAGAAGGCGCCCTGCTCGAGGACCGTCAGCCGCTGGAACGTCAGCACGTTGTCCATGAAGAACGTCGGCTGCAGGAAGGCCCATGCCATCCCGCTCTCCCGCACGGCGCGCTCGAGCCGCGCATGCTGGCGCCCGCTATCGAAAGGCACGTCCTCCGTCAGCCCACGCGCGCTGAGCTTGACCACATACTTCACCCCGGCACGTGCGGCGGCTTCGAGCAGCGCGCGGCTCGGCCGCTCGAACTGCTCGACGAAGGGCGTGAGTAGGAAGAGACGCTCGATCCCGTCGAGTGCCGGCGCGAACGTCGTCGAGTCCTCCCAGTCCAGGCGCACCGCGCTCGTGCCACGTGCCGCCTTGCGGGGGTCGCGTAGCCCGACGCGGACGTCGAGCCCAGCGGTCCCGGCGAGCGCCTTCATCAATTCCCGACCGATGGTTCCGGTCGATCCCGTAACGAGCAGCTTTGTCATGATCTTCTTTCTCCGGCGGCGGAGCGCTTGCCGCACGCCTGATATGCGCCCGACCGAGGCATCGCACCACAAGATAGTTGCGATGATTGATATCGTTTTCCGCGATGTACGAGTCGAGCTTGCGGAATGTCGACCTCAACCTCCTGCTCGCGTTCTCGGTGCTCATGCGGGAACGAAGCGTCTCGTCGGCTGCCCGCCGCCTCTTCATCGGGCAGTCGGGGATGTCCGGGATCCTCGCGCGGCTCCGGCGTACGTTCGACGACCCGCTGCTGATGCGCGTCGGACGGCGGCTCGAGCCCACACCGCGGGCCCTGGCCCTCGTGGAGGAGGTCGACGCGGCGCTCGCGGTGATCGAGCGCGCGATCGGAGCGCGCGCCGCGTTCGATCCATCCACCTGCAACCGGACGTTCGCGATCGGCGTGACCGATGACCAGGAGCTGCTGTACGCCGCTGCACTCACGCGCGCACTCTTGCGTGCAGCGCCTCACGCGCGCCTCGTCTTCCGCGCCTTCGATCGCCACACCTTCCGTGCCGCGCTCGATGAAGGCGTCATCGATCTCGCGATCACGGTGGCCGAAGATCTCCCGAGCTGGCACCGCTCGATCGAGATCAGTCCGCTCGAGTTCGAGTGTCTGTGGTCGCCGCGGCAGCTGCCCGCGTTGCGACGCCTGACGCTCGCGCGATTCACGACGATCTCTCACGCGCTGGTGACGTTCCGCGGCGATCTCACGAGCGCGGTCGACGAGGCACTGGCGGCCACGGGACGTTCGCGGCGCGTGGTCGTCGGGGTGTCGCGGTTCGCGGCGCTGCCCGGCCTGCTCGAAGCGCTCCCGGTGCTGTGCACCGTCCCTCGACCGGTCGCGCGCCACCTCGCGAAGCTGCATCGCCTGGCGACCGCGGAGCCGCCGCTCGAGATGCCGCGTCGGACGTGGCGCCTCGCGTACCGTGCGCGCGACGAAGACCTGGCCGAGCTCGCGTGGTTCCGCGCCCTCGCACGCGAGACGCTTCGCGGTTAAGCAGCGACCCACGCCACCTCGTCTGGTGGCGAGACGAAGCGAAGCTGTTGCGTGCGTGTTCCAGCGATCGGCTCGACGAGCGTCGAGGCGGTCCGCACACTGCAACGCGCGCGGTGACCGCGCCGGGCGAGCTCGCGAGCTGGAGCGCACCGCCGCTGCATGGCATCGACGGCCAGCCGCTCGACGTCGCCTACGTGCGGTTCGACGGTCGGCGGGTGCGCCGCGCACCGGCGCTGAGCGCCGCCGAGCTCACGGGAACGAGCGGGTGGAGAACCAGCACTCGCTGCCGGCCGGCACCTCCGGGCAGCTGTTCATGAACTCGCCGAAGCGGTACCCCCGCGCGAGGACCTGCGCGTAGGTGGAGCCCGTGACGTCGACGGCGGCGGCGTAGCTGGTCATCGCGCTCGTGGGCGTCGCGCCGGCGAGGTCTTCCGGAAGCGCCGGGAAGGTGATCGTGCTCGTCGTCGCCGACGGGTAGATCAAGCGCCAGCTCACGGCGACGCCGTTGTTCATCCACCCCGTGTGGATGATGCCGAGGTCGGTGGACGTCAACGCGCCGACGACCGCGTACGCCGGTCGGCCCGCCGTCGTCTCGTCGACGGTGAGCGCGCTGATCTCGGGGAGCAAGAAGCCCATGTCGAACATCGCGTCGTACGCGGTGGTCGTCCGGACGATGCCGCGCCGCGCGAGGCCGCTTGTCGACACGCCGACCCGGCGCACGCCGCTGAACGCGGACGGAGGCAGCGAGAGGTTTGCACTGGCGGCGTTGTCCGACGCGTTCACGAGCTGCGAGAGGCCGCCGTAGGACCGGCCGTTCCACATCGGCTGCACCTCGAACTGCATCTGGTTGGAGAACACGTTGGTAGCGCTGACCGAAAGCTGGGGCCCCGTCATCCAGCCGCTCATGTCCGTGACCGGCGTGTCGCCGCCGGCGACGATCGACGCCCCGAGCGAGTGCGCGTAGACCGCGACGCCCCCGATGTTGCCAATCGCAAGCACGGGCAGCTTGGTCCCGTCCTCTCCGCGGCAGTTCTCGGTGACCGAGATCGAGGCGGTGGCACCCTCCCCGGTGTTCGCGGAGCACACGCCGCCCGCCCACGCGCGGATCATCACCACGTCGGCGGCGTCGTTCGGGATGGCGACCTTGCCGGTGGTCACGAGATCCGAGCTTTCCCGCATTACCTCGACGTGATCGCCAGGCTGGAGCCCGGCAACCGTGACGCCCTTCCAGCCGTCGTCCGCCGAGTACTTGGCGTAGCTGACGAGCGCGTTGGCCGGACAATCATCCCAGCTCGCGAGGCCGTTCGCACCGGTCTGCACTGTTGCACGCACGGCGCCGTCGGGGTCGTGGAGGACCGAGACGATGCCCGCGTGACCGGTCTTGATCGAGCACGCGGCCGCCGGGTCACGCGCGTCTGGCGAGGACGCATCGGTCTGCGGCGCCGCGTCCAGGGCGTCCTCCATGGAGTCACTGGCGGTTCCACCGCCACACGCGGACGCGACCGTGACACCGACCAAACCAAGCTGACGAAGTAGGCGCATGACCAGGTAGAGACCGCAGGCGCCGATTGTGAACGAGTCGACCTGAAATTCATGGAAACGAGCGGCCAAGCACCAGGAACCTAACGGCGGCGGCTTGATGACCACCGGGCCCGTCGCGACGCGTCGACGACCTCGCTCACAAACCGAGGGGAACGTCTCTACCTTCCCATGCAGAGGAAGCTGACTGGTACGCATTCGTTATTGAGCTCGTTGCTCCTGGTCGCCGCGTGCGCCGAGCAGGCGCCGCTCGAGGAGGCCGTCGGTGCGCTCGAGCGCGGCGCGGCGCCGTCGATGTCGACGGAGTGTCGCGGAGAGACGTTCGCCCCGGCCTCGCTCACGGCCTCGCTGACCGTCGATGCGAGCGCCCGGGTCGCGACGCTCACGATCGTCAACCACACTCAGGCGCAGCACGTCCCGGAGGCGAAGCTCACCCCGCGCAAGAGCGGTGGCTCGCAGCGGGCACCTTTGACCGTGCAGGCCGTGGCCGTGCCTCCCGGAGGGACCGCGGTCGCGCGGTTCTCGCTCGCGGCGCTCGGCCTCGACCCGACCATGCCCGAGCACCTGGTCGCCGAGGTCGTGCTCCGCGACGCTGCCGGTGGGATCGCCGAGCGGACCTTCGCGCGCGCGGACGTCGGTCCCTCGCTGTCCGAGACGGCGGCGCGGCTCGGCCTTCCGCTGGTCTCCAAGGGCTCGATCCTCGCCGCCATCGCGCGCGGCGGGGCGGCGGCGGACATCTCGTCGTTCGCGCTGACTCAGGACCCGATCGACGAGGTCGCCACCAACCCGACGCTGCCGCTGCCGACGTTCACGTACAACATGTGCTTCCGCTGGCCGGTGACGCTGGTCGACGCCGGCTTCGGCGAGGACTACGGCACGGACCCCACGAGCCCGTGGATCGCCCGCGGCGGCCGCGTCTCGATCGTGCAGAACGCCAAGTCGCTGTTCGATGGCTATCTCGACGCGAACGGGTGCACCGGTGCGTTCAAGGCGACCTCGTCGGTCAACTTCTCGATCTTCGGCTACAGCCGCGCGCGGATCGCGAACAACGATGTCATCGCGCGAAACGCCGAGGGCAAGCAGGTCTCGTTCGTGATCTGGGACGCCGATCCTGGGATGAACCAGCATCCGGTCTACGTGTTCCCCGAGGTCGCGCCCGTCACCACCATGCTCGCAGTCGGCGCGTACACCATGCAGAAGTTCAACGGCGGCCTGTCGGGGCAGACGTTGCCGCTCGAGCACCGCTGCAACCCCGCACCGGGCGGCTGCTGTGACTGCGCGCAGGACGGCGGGATCTGGCTCACCGACTTTGGAGCGGACAAGAAGTTCGCGATCGCGCACGAGATGGGGCACCGGATCCTGTCCCTGTACACCGGCGGGTACAACAACGACGACACGTACGACCTCGACCCGACCGACACGATCACGACCTGCGACGCGGTCACGGGGTCGTCGCACGCGATGTGGTCGATGGAGTTCGACGCCGCGGCGGCGATGGAAGGCTGGGCGCACTTCATCGCGGCGGCCACCTTCAACGACCGCGCCGGTGATAACCCGGGCGGCATGTTTCGCTACTGGTCGAGCACGAACACGATCGACCTGGAGCAGTCGTCCCCCGGGTTCCCCTCGAACTACCTCGATTCCGTGTGTAGCCAGATCTCCGTCGCGACTCCGATCAAGGTCGGCGTGGAGCTCGACTGGCTGCGTCACTTCTGGGACTACTACTCGAATGCGCTCGACGTCGATCCGGGCGTCCGCCCGACGGTGACCCAGATGATGGCAGAGATCGAAGCCGCGCCGGCCTGGTCGCGCGGGACCGCCTGGCAGAGCATTCGCCAAGGCGTGAGTGCGTACAGCGGCGAGGCGCAGCTCGCGCGCTGGGATCAGCACGGCGCCTGGAATGGCGTCGACTGAAGTCCCGCTCAGGTCCCGACGCTGACCACGAAGATCCCGACGACCGTGCCGTCGATCGTGGCGGCCGAGCACGAGTAGGTGGCATCGTCGCGCACGTATCGATCGTCATCGGCGCTGCCGATCCGCCGATCGGTCTCGCCGATGTACACCGCACCGTGCGCCCCGGTGGCAAACGCAGCTCCAATGGCCTCGGCATCCGGGCGACGCACGATTAGGCGGGTTTCGTACTCGGGCCTGACCAGCGTTGCCACGGTCACTGCACATGTCTGAACCATGAGCCCACCGTCTCATGCTGTCCCGCTCTCCGACGAAGAGGCGCAGCACGGAACTTGCGCCAGCTCCAGGGCTGCCCGAGTCCCACGACGCGCATCGTGGGCTGTGGAGGCGTGCCTGCTACGCTGAAGGCGTGCGCATCGCTCTTGTTTGGAATGGCCGGGCCGGCAGCGTCGCCGACGTCGTCCCCGAAGTGGTCCAGCAGCGGCTCGCCGAGAGCGGCGCGGAGGTGTCGGTTCTCGACATCCGGGCCGATCGCACCGCGGGGGAATGTGCGCGCGCCGCGCTCGAGAGAGGCGCCGAGATCGTCGTGGCGGCGGGTGGCGATGGCACGGTCTCGGGCGTCGCGGCACCTCTCGTGGGTACGAGCGCGCGGCTCGGCGTGCTACCGCTCGGCACGTCCAACTCGTTCGCTGCAGCGCTCGGGATCCCGGCGGAGGTCGAGAGCGCCCTCGCGCTGCTCGTCGCCGCGGCCACGCCCCGCCAGGCTCGACCGGTCGTACTCGGGGCTTCGCTCGACCGGCTGCTCGATGTGGCGGTCGTGCGCGGCGGCGCCGGCGAGATGACCATGGTGCTGCACTGTATGGTCGGCTTGCACGCGGACGTCATCGCCGACACCTCGACCGAGGCGAAGCAGCGCTGGGGCGTGCTCGCGTACGCCGCGTCGGCGGTGAAGCGGCTGGCCCAGATCGACACGTTTGCGGTCGAGCTGCAAACCGATCACCACGTGGTGCGCTGCCGCGCGAGCGCGGTCGCCGCGGCGAACCTCGCTCCGTTCAAGACGGTGCTCGCCCACGGGCCCTCCCACCTGTTGGGCGACGACGGGCGACTCGACCTGACGATCGTAGCCGCCGAGACGATCGCGGACGCGATCGCGACAGGCGTCCACCTGTGGCGCACCGCGCGCCAGGGGGAGCCTGCCGACCGTGACAGCATCGGGTCGCTGTCGACCGCACGCGTGACGATCTCCGCGCACCCGGTACAGCACGTGCTCGTCGACGGAGAGCCGTTCGGGACGACGCCGATCACTCTCGAGACGCGGCCACTCGCACTGCGCGTGATCGCAACGCCCGCACCGATCGCAGAGGGCCCACCGGCCGAGGCGTCGCTGATCGGACTGCCGGCGCTCGAGATCATCCCGGACGCTCGCTCGAGCTTCTCGTAGCCGTGCCCTTGCACATCGGCCATGCCGGAAGGCCGAGCCTCGAGACCGGGGCGCGGCGCCGTGCGGTCATCCGCCGTGGTTGCCGTCGTCGGGTTGCACAGCCGCGCGCAGACCCCGAACGATCGGGATCCTCATTTCTGGTCGAGCACGTCACGGAGCCGGCCGAGCGCCACCGGCTTCGCGAGGTGATGTGCGAACCCAGCCGCGCGGGACCGCGCGACGTCGTCGGGAGAGGCGTAGCCCGAGAGCGCGATCAGGCGCATCGGAGGCATCGTCTCGTCGCGAACAAGTGCTTGAGCGACCTCGTAACCCGTGAGGCCGGGAAGGCCGATGTCGCACAACACGACTTCAGGCCGGAACCGGCGCGCGCTCTCGATGCCCTCTGGGCCATCGTGGGCGATCTCGACGGTGTGTCCCTCGAGGCGCAGCACCTCGCCCAGCGTCTCGGCGGCGTCGACGTTGTCTTCGATCAGCAGGACGCGGTGAAGCGCGTGGGGTGCCGTCGCGAGGAGCTGTGGCGAGGGAGCCAGCGTGGGTGCGATCGGCAGGCGCACCTCGAACGCGGCGCCACGGCCCTCGCCCTCGCTGTGCACGCACACCTTGCCGCCGTGTAGCTCGACCAGCCCTTTGACGAGCGCCAGGCCCAGTCCCAGCCCACCCTTGCTCCTCGCGAGCGTACGCTCTGCTTGCGCGAAAGGCTCGAACACGCGCTCGACCATCTCAGGGGCGATCCCTTCGCCCGTATCGGTGACACGCACCACCGCCGCCTTGGCCTCGCGGTCGATCGCGACCGCGACCGTGGCGCAACCGCCGGCGGGGGTGAACTTGGCAGCGTTGCCGATCAGATTGCTGATGACCTGGGTCAACCGCGCGGCGTCACCAGTCACCATCACGCACGCTTCGGTGCGCTGCAGGTCCAATCGCACGCGGCGGAGCTCGAAGTACGTGCGATGATCCTCCACGACGGTCATCACGAGCTGGGCGAGATCGACAGGTGCGTGCTGGAGCCTGATCTTGTTGAGCGTGAGGCGGCTGACGTCGAGCAGGTCGTCAACCAGCCGACCGAGCAGCGCCGTCTGTCGCTCGACGACGTCCAGTGCGTTACGCGCCGGAGATGATCCACGCGCGAGCTCGTCGAGGATGCAGAGCCCGCTTTGGATCGTCGAGAGCGGATTGCGCAGCTCGTGCGACAGCACTGCGATGAAGTCGTTCTTGCGACGATCGACGTCGCGCAGCTCGTCGACCAGTTGCTGCTGCGCCAGCACGCTCGCCTGGAGCTCGGCTTCGGCCCGCTCGCGCTCGCTCACGTCGAACGCGACCCCGATCACCCCCTCGGCGTTGCCGCGGGCATCCACGCTCGGCGCGTAGACCACTTCGAAGTGGAGGTCGCCCAGCCTGACGGTGATCGTGGTCTGCTCGCCGGCGAGAGCTCGCCGGAGCGCGCCGGCGATCTCCGGGACATGGGCATACATCTCGAGCGCCGAGCGCCCGACCACCTCGCCCGGCGCCAACCCCAGCTTGGCCAGCCCGCGCCCTTCCGAGAGGGTGAACACGCCGTCTCGGTCGAGCGCGAAGTTCACGACGGGCGCACCCGTTACCACCGCGTGCAAGAGCCTGGAGGACCGATGAGCCTCTTCTTGAGCGCGCACCCGCTCCGTGACGTCGTGGCCGATCGCGAGCAGGCCGACGATGTGCCCCGCGACGTCGCGAAGGAACTCGTCCGTCCACTCGATCTCGCGTTCCTCGCCGCCTCGCGTGATGATCGGGTTGATTTTCCGTTCGACGTGCGCCCCGTCGAAGCACTGACGGAATAGCTCGCGGATGCGCTCGCGGTCGCGCGCCGGCAGGAAGGTGTCGAACCAGTCCTTGCCTCGGACCTCGTCGAGCTTGTAACCGGACAACCGTTCGAAGAACGGATTGGCATACTGGATCGTCCCGTCGGCGGCGAGCACGAGGATCATGACCGGAGCCGCCTCGAGCACGCGCAACCCGAGCTCGGTGGTGGGGATCTTGGTGGCGACCTCGGACTCCTCTCCCCGTCCTTCGCTCATACGTTCTCCCCACGATAGCGCTGCACCTGCCCGGGAGGAAGCCGCGAGTGTGCAGGCACGATGCCTGTCGTCGGAAGCTCGCCGTCAGCCAGCGGACGTCGGAGAGGGCGTTGTTCGACGCGTTCACGAGCCCCGGCGGCCTACCCCTCGGGCGCCTTCTAGCGGTTGCGCTCCCGCTCCTCGGCGTCGGCTGCGGCTTCACGTGCGCGCAGCGCTTCGTCCTTCTTCTCGCGCTTACGCGTCACGTACCACGCCAGCAGGATCGAGAGGTTGTAGAGGACGATCATCGGCGTCGCCATCATGATCTGCGAGACGACGTCGGGCGAGGGCGTGAGGATCGCGCCGATGATGAACGCGATGACGACGAACCAGCGGTTGAACTTCCACAGCCCGCGGTGCGTCACCAGGCCGATCATCGAGAGAAACAGGATCAGGAGCGGCAACTCGAAGACGGCGCCGAACGCGAGCATCATGTCGCGCGTCAGATCCAGGTAGTCCTGCATCATGATCTGCGCCTGCTGCGACGGGCTCGCGTAGCCGAGCAGGAAGTCGTAGAGCGACTCGAGCACGAAGTAGTAGCAGAACGCGGCGCCCGCGATGAAGAAGACGGCCGAGAAGCTCGCGAACGCGACGGTGATGCGACGCTCGCGCTTGTACAGACCGGGCGCGATGAACTTCCAGAGTTGATAGAAGATCGCGGGCGACGCGACGAAGATGCCGGCCCATAGGGCAACGGACATGTCGACCCAGAACGGCTCGGTGAGGCTCTTGAACGAGAGGTGCGGCGCGCCGAGCTTCTCGGTGGGCCACACGTTGAACAGCGGCTGCTTGAGCCACTCGTAGATGCGGCCGGCGAAGTAGAAGCAGGCGCAGAACGCGAGAACGAACCACACCGCCGCCTTGCGCACGCGATCGCGTAGCTCGCGCAGGTGCGCGAGGAACGGCATGCGGCTGTCCTCGAGATCCGCCTCGTCGGACGTGGCCTTCATGTCCTCGACGTCTTCGTCGCGCGCGCGTCTAGCCATGGTCGGGCTCGGATCCCTTGGCCACGGTGCCCGCCGCGGGGCGGATCAGCTTCGCCAGCTCGCCATCGTCGTCGTCGGCGGCCGGGGGCGCGTCGGCGTCGGCCTCGCCTGCGGTGGTGGATAGGATGACGCGTGGCGGGGCGTTCGCCTCGTCGGCCGCGGGCGCGCCCTCGGGCAGCGCTGCGGGCTCCACGGGCTCGTTCGCAGCGAGCGCGTTGGCCGCGGCGCCCGCGGCGACCTCCTGGGGAGGTGTCGGAGGCTGCTTGAGCGGGCGCGGGCGGATGGGGGCTTCCTCTCCCCGAAGCGCGCTCTTGAGATCGCGGATCGCGCCGCCGATCTGCTCGTCGCTCTCGATCTGCTGCTGGAGGGCGCGCGACTGCTTCTTGATGTCGCGAATGCCTCTGCTGATCTGCTTGGCCGCGCCCGGCAGCTTCTCGGGCCCGAGAAACAGGAGGGCCACGATCAAGATCACGATGATCTCGCTTCCGCCCATGCCGAACATCGCGGCGCAGCATACCACCCGTTCGCGAACGCGCCTCCCCTCGGGAAGGTTCCGAGGGTCAAAACTCGCGGGCGCTGCGGCTGAAGTCCGTCGGCGAGGTTCCTGGCATCCCCGCGACCTCGGTGGGCGCCGTTCCCGCACGGAACCAGACACCGAGGCCACTTCCACCGGGGGGCGCCCGGAGTCCTGACTCGCGATCGATCGAGACCCGCTCCATGCCGTCCGGCGGCGGGCCCGGAATCGGAGCGGCTGGGCGTTGCCCCTCGGCCAGGCGGATCGCCTGCATCCACAGCGGCAGCGCCGCCCGCCGGCCGTCGCCCTCGCTGCCGAGCTTGTGCACGGGGTCATCGAACCCGAGCCACACCGCGGCCAGCGCGCGTCCCGTGAAGCCCACGAACCAGGCATCCGTGTTGTCGTTGGTCGTGCCCGTCTTGCCCGCCGCGGGGCGCCCGAGCGAGGACGCCGCCGAGGCCGTACCGCGCGAGACCACAGCTGCGAGCATGTCTTGCAGCTGGAACGCGGTGGTCTCGTCGACGAGGCGCCCGCCCGCTGCCGAGATGCGCTCGTCGGGGTCGAGCCCCACGGTTTCGGCGAGGCGATCGAAGCGCTCGTCGGCGTGGAGCCATGGATCTTCGGGCACGGTGGCATCGAAGATGAGGTCCGTGCCGCGCCGTACGCGCGTGACGAAGCGCGGTGCCACCGCCCACCCGCGCCGCGCGATCACCGCGTACGCGCGCGCGAGCTCGATCGGCTTCACGCACGACGCCCCAAGCGCCATCGGGCGCAGATCGGTGACGTCGCTGGTGATGCCGAGGCGGCGCGCGAAGCGGATCACCGGCTCGGCGCCGACGCGGTCGAGCACGTCGATCGCGGGCGCGTTGAGCGATGCCGCGAGGGCGTCCTGCGCGAGCACGACGCCGCGGAACCGATTGCCCGACTTCGGCTTCCAGTGGACGTTGGTGACCTCGTCGTACTCGGCGATCGGCGCATCACGCAGCGCGGTGCCCGGCGTGATCGCGCCGGTCTCGAGCGCGGCCCCGTAGACGAGTGGCTTCCACGCCGAGCCCGGCTGTCGGCAGCTGCGCAGCACGCGATCGAAACGATCACCAAACGGCGGGGTGCCCCACGCGCGCCCACCGACGAGCGCCTCGACGTAGCCCGTGTGGTGATCCCAGACCAGCGCGGCGACGTCGGCGTGGTTCCATCGATCCGCGTGGGTGACCGCCTCGGCCTGCAGCACCGTGCCGAGGGCCGGCAGCGCCGCGGTATCGATCGTGAGGCCGCCTCGTGCGAGCTCGTCGGGCAGCGCCTCGGCGATGAACGCGCGGACCTGCTCCGTGTACCAGGGGACGCGCCTGCCGTAGGTCGGCTGCGGGCGGTGCAGTGCGAGCGGCAACGCGGCGGTCTTCGCGCGCGTGGCTTCGTCGATCATGTTGGCGCGGGCCATGCGCGCGAGGATCTCGTCGCGGCGCGCCTTCGCTGCCGTCGGATTCTTGAATGGATCGAGCCGCGACGGCGCCTGGATCAAGCCCGCGAGCAGCGCGGCCTCGGCGAGATCGACGTCGCCGACGTCGCGATCGAAGAACGCGCGCGCACCTGCGCGCATGCCGTACGCGCCTTGCCCGAGGTACACGTAGTTGAGATACGTCTCGAGGATCTCGCGCTTGGTCCACCGGCGCTCGAGCTTGCGGGCCATCAGCGCTTCGCGCGTCTTGCGCCGAAAGCTGCGCTCGGTGCCGATCTCGACGGGCAACAGATTGCGCGCGAGCTGCTGTGTGATCGTCGACGCGCCCTGAACCGCGCCGCCTTGATGGCGGATGTACACCGCGCGCGCGATCGCCTGAATGTCGTAGCCGGGATGCGAGAAGAACCGCACGTCCTCGGCGGCGAGCACGGCTTGTACGAGGTTGCGCGGCACCTCGTCGAGCGTCGCGAGCGTGCGATGTCCGACGACGCCGTGGTCGGTAAATGGTTGCTCGGCGAGGTGGGTGCCATCGGCGGCGAAGATCACGGTGGTCTGCGCCGCCTGGGCGCGCCACTCGGCGAGGTCGGGGACGTCAGGTAGCGCCTTCGCCCACTCGCGCAGCGTCGTGATCGCGACGAACGCGACCACGATCGGCGTCACGATCATCAGCCACACCAGCGCGAGCAGCGGCAACCTCCACCACCATCCTCCCTCGCGGCGGTTGCCGATCCGGACGCGGATCATGTGGCGAACAGCGCCATCTGTCTCGGCGGCCCGATCACACGCGCGCGCGCGCCGAGTACGTGCGCGATCGAGTCCGCGCACGTGCCGGTCACGAACACGTCGCGCGCGTTCGCGGATTCGATCCACGCGAGCAGCTGCTTGCGATCCGCGGCGTGCGCCCACGGGAACGCGGTGTCGTAACCGGTGGCGCTGTCGAGGGCGCGGCCCGAGGCGAGTGCCGTCGCGAACCGCTTGCCGGAGAGTGCCTTCAGCACGCCTGCGTGATCGCTATCGAGCCACACCACCGCGCGCGGCTCCTTGCCCGGCGAGGCGATCCACCTTCGCGACGCGTCCACGTCGCCGCGCGCGCGAGCCGCGCCGCCACGTGCGGGCGGAAACGCGACCGCGCCTGCCGCACGGGCCGCCGCCTCGCGGATCGGACGTGCCGCGGCGACGGGGAGGCCTGCATCGGCGAGCCGCAGTGCGACCTCGAGGCCATCGAGCGCCGTGTCGACGAGCAGCACCGGCCGCTTGTCGTTGGCGAGCTGCGCGCGCGCCCAGCTGCAGGCTTGATCGATGACCTTGGTCAGCGGTGGGAATACGTGGTGCGGCTCGCCGAAGGGCGCCCCGACGACGAGCGCGTCGCACGAGCGGACCTCCGCCGCGTCACCCGCGCCGCCCGTCGTGGTGCGCACCGCACCCGCGTAGAGCACGGTGTGCCCGCCACGCGCGCTGCGTCCGGCGGCCCCCGTGATCATGGCGGCCCCGTCCACGTGCAGCGCCGCCGCGCCGAGGCCTCGCCCCGATGGAATGAGCTCGAGGCGCAACGTGCCGAGGGTGAACCGCTTGCGGATCGGCACCGCGAGGTTGCCTTCGCCTGCGCTACCGAGCAGCGAGAGCGTCAGGGGCGTGCCGATCAGCTGACCGTGGCCCGTGCGGCCGACCCGATCCATCGACGACGCGAAGCAGACGTCACGCCGACGGCGGGCATCGCACCAGATCGGCGTACCGGTCAGGTGGACACCATCGCGCCAGGAGACAGCAGACGCTGGTGCGGATCGGCCGTTTCGGCGCGCCACGACTCACGGTGCCATCGGCCGCGCGATCACGCAATCATTCGACGACGTTCGTGGGCAGCTTGCCATTGGCGAGCAGCTCCTCGAGCTCCTTGATCACCCCCACCACCTGTTCGCGCTGAGCGTCATCCAGCTCGAACACGATTCCCATGCCAGGCGGCTCGTCGTCCTCCTCGAGGATCGTATGCGAGACCTTTCCGACCACCGAAAGCGGCTGCGGCTTTCCCGGTACCGCGATCAGCATGTGGATCTGCGAGGTCTCGGGGAGGGGGCTCTTGGTGAACAGGAACAGCCCTTCCTCGTTGATGTCCTTGGTGAACGTGCTGGCCGGCCCGTCCACCGCCCCGTAGGTCACGGCCAGCCGGATCGGCAGTCGGCGTTTCTCGCGGTGGTTCAAGAGGCCGCCGCGGACATAGCCGTTCAGGTAGTTGATCTTCTCGCGCTCCTCCCCGCCCAAGGCCACCGTCACCCCCGGCGGGTCCTCTCGTCGCCCGACCACCGTCCCACGCAAAGTGACCATCCAGCCGCCCACGTCGAGGTCGATGCGGAGGGTCACTCCCTTCTCGAGCTTGGCGTCGGTCGGAACGAAGATAGTCCAGTCGCGTGGATCGAAGATCTTGATCCACTCCGACTGGCTCGTCAGTCGTAGGTCGAGCCGTACCGCGCCCACCGCCGCATGGTAACCGAGTCTCTAGCGGATCTGCACTTTCAAGGTGATCGCCTTCCCGGCACGCAGGATCTGGACGTTGGTGGCACGCGTCGTCTGCGCACGTACGTACAGCTCGGCGGCGTCATCGATCGAGCGCACCGGCCGGCCGTCGACCGAGGTCACGACGTCCCCCGGGCGGAGGCCCGCCTTGGCGAACACCGAGCCGTTGGCGACCTGCTCGAGCTTGGCGCCACTGGCCACGAACGAGCCTCGCAAGGAGCGGGTCAGCGTCCCGAAGTCCGCCAGCGCCGCGTCGAGGTCCCGCCGCGCGATCACCGTCGTCGCCGGTGTCGCCGCCACGACCGCGGGCTCGGCCATGTCATCGTCCTGGATCTCCACGACCTCCTCGTAGGGCGATACCGTCTCCTCATGGGGGGCGGCAGCAGGGCGCGGGGCCCTGGCGACAGGGGCGGTCTCGTACGGGTTGGCGTGGGGGGCCGCGGCGACGGCGCTGTCCTCCTCCTCCTCCTCCTCCTCGGACCCCGACCCCGACCCCGACCCGGTCTCGGCCTTCGCCTGTGCCGTCACCGTCGCGGTCCCTTCCGGCACCGCGTACGGATCCGCCGGGTGCTCGGGCTCACCTTCCACCTCGTCGTACGGCGTGATCGTCGGTGGCTCGACGACGAAATAAGGGTCCTTCTCGGGCAGGTCCGCCTCGTCGATCGTCGGTACGGTCGCCGCGGGGGCGGGGGCGGACGCCTTCACCGCGGGCTTCTCCGGCTGGGCCTGCACGGACTCGCGCGTCCACGGCCCGACGCTTGTCGGTGCCTTCTCGACGGTCTCGGCGGCTTCCGCGACCCGTGCCGGCCTGGCGGGGGCCTTTCCACGGCCCTTGCCACGCCTGCCCTGGTCGGGTGCAGCGAGCACCACCTCGAGGCCCTCGGCCGCGAGCGTCACCTCGTCCCCGTCGATCGTCTGCACCTCGAGGTCGCCGACGGTCGTGCCTTCTTCTACCAGGACGTGTGTCCTGTTCTGTTTGTCGTAGAGCAGCGCTTGGTGAGAGTCCGCCAGGATCTTCACCACGCGAAGGGCTACCTTCTCGCGCGGCGGATCAGCCTGCGGTTCCGGTGTTTTGGCTTCCTCGGCAAGCGCGAGGGAAGTGCTCAACGTCAGCGCGAAGAGACCGGCAACGAGACGCATGCTCGCGTCTGCTGCAATCGCTGATCCGCAACCACCCTAGGGAGATCGAGGAACCCGATCGACGCGCATCCACGCGTGTGGCCTCGGCTTCACAGACGAGTGCGCCGAACCACCACACTCGCACGGGGGCGCCGAAGGCGCATCCGACGCTTCGTCCACGGGCGCCCAGCGACACCCGGCGAAGCGTCCGGGCCCGATCAGGCCTTCTTGGCTTCCTTGTCGAGCTCGGACAGGTCGAGGTCCTCGAGCTCCTTCAGGTCCTCGGGGGTCAGCCCGCCCAGGGATGAGACCCCCGCGGCATCCGCGCTCGACGCCTTGTCGTCCTTGCCGGTACCCGCGCCGAGCTGCTTCGCATCGCCCCCCTTGGGCGCCTCGATGAGGCCCATCTTGGCCTTGAGCTCGGAAAGTGCGTCGTCCTCGCTGCCGCCGCCGGCCTCGAGCGCGTGGAACTTGCTCTCCAGCGTGTCGCCCGACAGCTCGCCTGCGAGCTCGGCGCCCGCCTCGGCCTCGGCCTCCATGAGCTGGATGCGCTCGGCCATGCGGTCGAACGTGTCGAAAGCGCTGGTGTCGCCGAGGCCCTGCATGGTGTTGGCGATCTGCTGCTGCGCCTCCGCACGCTTCTTGCGCGCGATCAGAATGTTCTTCTTCCGCTTCGCCTCTTCGATCTTGTTGTTGAGGAGGCGCAGCGCGTCCTTCAGCTTCTCGACCGCCTGCTTTTGCGCGATCCATTGCTGCTGGAACTGCGTCGAGATGTTCTCGTGCTCCTGCTTCCGAGCGAGCGCCTGTCGCGCGAGGCCGTCGTCGCCGGCGCGCACCGCGACCATGGCCTTGCGCTCCCACTCCTTGGCCTTGTCGGTCTCCGCCGTGTACTGCTTCTGCAGCTTCTTCTCGTCGGCGATCGCAACGGCGACGGCCTTCTTCGCCTCTACCAGCTGCTGCTGCATCTCGAGCAGCACCTGGGAGAGCATCTTTTCCGGATCTTCCGCCTTCGTGATGAGGTCGTTGATGTTCGACTTGATCAGCGTCCCGAGTCTCGAAAAGATGCCCATGGCTTCCGCTGAGCGTACGGGATCAATGGTGTCGTTGCAACGCTCGCGCCGGGCGTGCTACTGACCGCGTTCTCCGACGATGAGCGACCCTCGTACGCTTCCTCGACACGTTGGCATCATCATGGATGGCAACGGACGGTGGGCCGAGAGCCAGGGGCGCCCGCGCCTGGACGGGCACCGTGCGGGTGCGGACTCCGTTCGCGACATCACGCGTGCGTCGCGCGAGATGGGGATCGAAGCGCTGACGCTCTACGCGTTCTCGTCCCAGAACTGGGCGCGGCCGGCCGAAGAGGTCGGCGGGCTCATGCAACTGCTCCGCGAGTTCTTGATCGACGAGCGTTCCGAGATCCTCGACAACCAGATCCGTCTCGACGCGATCGGCGACATCGAGAAGCTGCCGCCCATGGTGACCGGCCCCCTCGAGGAGCTCCGCGCGGCGTCGGCGCACAACCGGGGGATGACGCTGACGCTCGCGTTGTCCTACGGTGGGCGCGAGTCGATCGCGCGCGCAGTGCAGGCCGTCGCGCGGGACGTGGTGGCCGGTATGGTGCGTCCGGAGGACCTCGACGTCGACCGGTTCACGGGGTACTTGCCCACGGCCAAGCTACCCCCCGTCGATCTCCTGATCCGCACCAGCGGCGAGCAGCGGATCTCCAACTTCATGTTGTGGGAGCTGGCCTACGCCGAGCTCATCTTCATCGACGTGTTGTGGCCGGAGTTCCGTCGCCACCACCTTCACGCCTGCCTCGACCAGTACACGCGCCGCGAGCGCCGGTTCGGCCTCACGTCCAGTCAGCTGGTCTCCGACCTCGAACCGCGCTGACGCCTTGACCCGAGGGTCTGGCCGGGGTTAGCTGGCCGCCTTCGTGGCCCTCAGCAACCTTGCCCAGCGGTTCCTCGTCGCCGTCGTCGCGGTTCCGATCCTCCTGTTCGCGCTCCACGTGAAGCGCCCGGAACCCACGTGGGCGATCGTCTTCATCGCGTCGCTCCTCGCCATGCGCGAGTTCTTCGCGATGACCTTGCCCCCGGAGGACCGCAAGCCGGCCCTCGTCCTCGGCGCGATCGCGTGCCTCGCGTTCTACTGGCTCGACACCGTCACGCTGCACTTCTATCGCGAGCACCTCCCCACGTCACTCGGCGGCCTCGCCGTCAGCGGTGACACCGTCGCGCTGTTCGCCGCGGTCGTCGTGCCGGCCCTCTACTACCTGTTCCGGTTCCGCGACATCCCGTCGGTAGCCAGCAGGATCACGGCGACCATCACCGGCATCGTCTACGCGGGCTTCCTGACGACGTATCTCGCCAAGCTGAAGCTCATCGATCCGAACCACCGCGGCGAGACCGTGGTGATGGTGCTCCTCGTCGCGTGGCTCGCCGACACGGGCGGCTACTTCGCGGGCCGCTTCCTCGGCAAGACCAAGCTCTACGAGTCGGTCAGCCCCAAGAAGACGTGGGCGGGCGCGTGGGGTGGCATCGCGGGCTCGCTCGTCGGTGTGGCCGGCCTCAAGCTCCTGTTCGCCGACTACCTGAGCTGGCTCGACGTGTTCCTGATCGCGATCCCGGGCGGCATCCTCGGCCAGATGGGTGACCTCGCCGAGTCGCTGATCAAGCGCTCCGTCGGCGTGAAGGATTCCGGCGCGCTGCTCCCGGGCCACGGCGGTCTGCTCGACCGGATCGACGCGGTGCTGTTCATCGCGCCGTACGTCTACGTGTACCTGACGTTGCGCGTCGCCCACTGACCGCATCGCAGGCGCTGGCGCTGTTCCTGTCCGACGTGATCATTTACGAGTGCACACCTCGCGTGGCCTATCGATGATGCGGCGCAGGCGCGTCTCGTCGATCGGCGGACGCGGAGGCGTCGCGACGCGTTTTGCGAGATCGAGCGCGGCGCGCACGTGAGGGCCGCTGCAGGCGGCCGTTCGCAGGGTCGCCTCGAGCGTGTCGAGCAGGAGGCCGTCGGCTCCGTGCACCTCGAGCGACTGGGCGACCAGGCGCGCGACCCCGAGCCACGCGGCCGGGCCAGCTTCTCCCTCTGGCCAGATCCGGGACGCGTGGTGGATGCCCCATGCGTTCGGCGGGAGCCCGCGCCGGAGCCAGAACGCGCCGCAGCTCGCCCGACGCGTCATCGTCTGCTGGTCGAGCCAGCAGGACAGTTCCTCGTAGAGCTCGACGCACACGGGATCGGCCGGATTCTTCTCCTCGTCCTGCGCATAGCCGTGCAGCTTCTCGAGCGGGCCCTCGCGCAGAACCGGCTCCTCGAGCATCACCGACCGCGCGAGTCGGCGACACGTGTCGGCACGATTCGCGACGCGATCACTCGCGAGGGCGCGGTTGTTGATCACGAGTGCATCGGCTTCCTTTCCAAGCTCGACGAACGTCGCCGCGAGCAGATCCATGCGCTCGAGCGTGAACAGCCGGTGATAGGTCATCAGCCGCTCTGCATCGACGGCGGAGCCCGCGGCGAGGATGTTGACGACATCCGCACGCGCGGCCGCGGCGAGCTTCGGATCGAACGCGCGCGTGAGTGGCAGCATCGTCGTCAGCCCCGCGCTGTGTTTGTCGTCGCCGACCTCGCACCACGCGCGCAGGTACTGGGTCAGCTCGCGCAGCTTCGCGTTCGTACGATGCTGCGCACCCATTCGACACAGCTCGATCCAGCCGATGCCCGGCTCCGCGAGCGCGTTCGCGATCTCGAACGAGGGCTCGAGATCGGGATGGATGCCGAACGGCAGCGGCCAGCGCAGCACTGGCTCGGGATCCGCGGCCAGCGACGCGAACAACGCCTCGGGGCGGGGGAGGGCGAGCGGCATGGGAGGCGACGCGTCGACGACGATGTCACCCGCCGGCGCCGTCGCGTCGACGACGGGTTGGGGCGCAGACACGCGCGGAGGCGGAGGCTTCCCGCAGCCCGCCACCACCGCCAGAACAACGACACGCCGCACGGACCGCATGATGCCACGCCACGACAGCGCGGCGTGTCGGGAAGTTGCACTCGAAGGTCAGGCCGCCGTTACGCGAGAATGGGCCCGAGTCGATCGACGTAGAGATCGTCGACCGCGAGCTCGAGGGCCAACACCTCGATGCGGAGTCGCTCACCGGTCGCGAGCTCGTCGAGCTGCCAGCGTCGGCCGTCGCGCCGGTAGACCTCGACCCTTCGCTCGCGCTGGGAAATCGATCAGGCGGCGATCTGCTTCAGGTACGTCCGCGCGTGCGTGGCCCAATCGCTGCCGGTGTCGAGCTCGAGGTAACGCTCGAGGTGCTGCTTGGCCTGCGCTGTACCACCGACCTGCGCGAGCATGAGGCCGAGGTTGTAGTGCGCGTCGGCGAAGTCGGGAGCCGCAGCGCACACGATGCGGAGCTCGGAGATCGCGAGCTCGGTCTCGCCGAGGTCCTCGAGGAGGTTGGCGAGGTTGTAGCGAGCCTCGGGCTGGTTCGGATCGTGCTCGAGCGCGCGATCGTAGAGGTGGCGCGCCTCCTCGAGCTCGCCCTGGCGGTAGACGAGGTTGCCGAGGTTGGTCAACGCGGCGGCCATGTTGGGCTCGAGATCGATCGCTTGCCGCCACAGGTGCTCGGCCTGCTGCAAGTCACCGCGATCTTCGGCGGCGCAGCCCTCGATGAAGTAGCGATACGCGGTGGTGCCGCCATTCGCCTCGGTGACGTTGTCCTCGACGTGGTCGGGCGCGCCGTTGGTCTCGCGCGGGTTGTTGGGATCGACGCGCGGCATCGAGAGTACGTTCGAGATGTGCTCGCCGAAGCTCGGCACGGTGAACGCCATCACGATCTGGCCCCCGATCGGCTCGAACGCGACGTCGTCGGCGAGCGCGACGATGGTCTCGCCGTCGCAGCACACGCGCAGGCGCGCGGCCGGGTGCGTGTCCTCGGGCAGCGCCTTGCGGAGCGCCTCGACGTTCTTGCGGATCTTCTGCGTCGGCATACCGGCCACCGTGAGGTCCTTGGCGGCCTTCACCGCGAGCAAATCGCGGAACGTGTAGTAGAAGCGGCCGCCCTTGCGGACCGTCGGACCGACGAAGCCGGTCTGCGTCCAGTAGCGCAGGCGCGACTCCTGGATGGCGAGAATGCGGGACACGTCGCGAATGCTGTACAGCTCGATCATGCGTTCCTCCGGGTCGCTTCGACATTGAGGCTGAGGTGGACCTCGGGACCTTTGGCGCGGCTCTCGACGTCCACCGTCGGCGCCTCGAGCTCGCAACCCGCGATGCGGCGCGCGTCGGCGATCGCGATGCGCCGGGCGTGGGCGCGGCAGCGTTCGTCAGCGGCGTAGAGCAGCGCGACGCGCTGGGCGGTGGTGGCGTCGGGCGCGTCGGAGACCACGTCTTTGGCGCGCGCGAGGTCGACCGTCATCATCGTCGAGCCCGCGTACGCGTCGCCGGAGAGCTCGCCTTCGGTGAGCTTGCGCGCCACGCCGTGGAGGAGCTCCACGGCGATCGGGGCCAGGCGCACGGTCACCTCGCGCTCGAACAGCGACACCCGCCGGGCCATCGCCATCGGCTTCTTGGGTGGTGCGGTGACCTGCTTGGAGGCGAGCGATTCGGCGCGGCGCGGCCGACGAGGAGCCATTGCAGAATGCTAACGGGCCCCTCGGCCTGGGGACAAATTTCCTTACATGTCGGTGCTCGACCAACCGCCGCACCGCCTTTTTCGGTATGCGTGATGCACCGCATCCCTTGCCGTGACCTCCCCGAGCGCCATTCCTCGCTGGCTGGTCGCAGGGCTGTGCGCAGTCGCGGCGCTGTTTCTGGCGCCGACACTTCCATATGTGGTGCTTGCGCTCTGGCTGGGCGGCTACGCGACGCGCGTTTACGTGCCGCTCCGGCGCGTGTTCCGTGGTCGTCGTGGGATCTCGGCGACCGTCACGGTGCTGGTGTTCGTGGTGACCATGTTGCCACTGGCCGCGATGATCGCGTCGCTGGTCGTCGATGCGATCGCACTCGTCCAGCAGCTGCTCGAGTCGGGACGCGCGCGCGAGATCCTGGTCACGCTCGCGACGGGCGATACGGATGCCAGCGAACGTGCGCAGGAGACACTGAGCTCGTCGTCGAGAATCGTCCAGCTCGTGATGAACCAGGGTGATCGCGCATGGGCGATCATGAAGCAGGTCGCGGGCGCCGCGGCGCATGTCCTGATCGGCCTTCTCATCTTCGTCAGCGGTGTGTACGGCATGCTGACCGACGGACGCGCCTGGTATGTGTGGGTCGAGCGCCACGCGCCCGTCGATGCCGCCACCACGCGCCGCTTCGCGGACGCGTTCGTCGAGACAGGGCGGGGGCTCGCCTTCGGCATCGTCGGTGCGGGCCTCGTACAGTCGATCGTCGCCACCGCTGCGTACGTGATCCTCGATGTTCCGGCCGCGCTGCCGCTCGGGATGATCACACTCATCCTCTCGGTGATCCCCGCGGTCGGCACGGCGCTGGTCTGGGCCCCGGTCGCGGTGGGCCTCGCGATGACGGGGCGTACGGAGGCCGCGATCGCCCTGGCGGTGATCGGCGTCGCTGTCGTCTCCACCGTAGACAATCTCGCGCGGCCGTACCTCGCGCGGCGGGGGCAGCTCCAGCTACCGACCTACGTCGTGCTGATCGCCATGTTCGGCGGTGTCGAGATCATCGGCGGCTGGGGCCTGATCCTCGGCCCACTCGCCGCCCGACTCGCGAAGGAGGCCATCCTTGTCGCCTCCGAGGCTAGGCGGACTTTGCCGGCCCCCCAGCCGTAGCCAGCCCTCACGCGTCGTGATAACGGTTGTGAGGCGGCATGACGGTCGACGTGAAGCGCTACCCGATCCTGGTTGTCGACGACGAGCAGGACAACCTCGACGCCTTCCGGTTCAACTTCCGCAAGACGTTCGACATTCTGACGGCAAGTAGCGGCGCCGAAGCCCTGCAGGTCCTGGAGGAGCGCGAGGTCGCTGTGGTCGTGACCGATCAGCGGATGCCAAAGATGACCGGCGTCGAGCTGCTGCGCGAGATCAAGCAGCGTCAGCCCGAGGCCGTCGGTATCATTCTCACCGCGTTCACCGACGTCGACGTCCTCGTCGAGGCGATCAACCTTGGGCAGGTCTATCGCTACATCACGAAGCCGTGGGACGCGAAGGAGGTCCGCGGCGTCCTCCAGTACGCGATCGAGCGTTTCCACCTGCAGCGCGACAACAAGCGCCTCGCGGCGCAGCTCGCGGCGTACACCGGGTATCTCAACCAGCAGATCCACGGCGAGTTCGACTTCGGCAACATCATCGGCGAGAGCGCGGCGCTCCGCGAGGTGCTGTCCAAGGTCGAGCAAGTCGCGCCCACCGCGTCGACCGTGCTGCTGCGCGGCGAGACGGGGACCGGCAAGGAGCTGGTGGCCCACGCGATCCACATCAACTCGCCCCGTGAAGAGAAGCCGTTCGTGCGCGTGAACTGCGCGGCGCTCGCCCCCGGCGTGCTCGAGAGCGAGTTGTTCGGTCACGAGAAGGGTAGCTTCACCGGCGCGGTCGCGCGGCGCCCGGGGCGGTTCGAGCTCGCCGACGGCGGCACCCTGTTCCTCGACGAGTGCGGTGACCTCCCGATGGAGGTGCAGATCAAGCTCCTGCGCACGCTGCAAGAGCGCGAGTTCGAGCGCGTCGGTGGCCACGAGACGATCAAGGTGGACGTGCGCGTGGTCAGCGCGACCAACCGCAACCTCGAGAAGATGATCGAGGACGGCGAGTTCCGTGAGGACCTCTACTACCGGCTCAACGTCTTCCCGATCAACCTGCCGCCGTTGCGCGATCGCCTCGATGATCTGCCGGTGCTCACCCAGCACTTCGTGGCCAAGTTCGCCCGCGCGATGGGCGGTACGCCGCACGCTCCGTCGGCGGAAGCACTCGCCAAGCTGCGCGAGTACAACTGGCCGGGCAACGTGCGCGAGCTCGAGAACATCATCGAGCGCGCGATGATCCTCGCCAAAGGCCAACCGCTCGGCGCCTCGCACCTCGACTTCGGTCGCCGCGCCCAGACCAGCGCGAGCGCGGTCTCGCAGAGTGGCCCGGTCGCGGTCCTGCAGACGACCCCCACCGCGGCAGACGATGGCAAGAGCCTTGCGGAGCGCCTGCTCGATAGCGAGCGCAAAGAGATCGTCACCGCCGTCGAGAAGTCGCGAGGCAACATCGCGAGCGCGGCGCGCACGCTCGGCATCAATCGCTCCACGCTCTACTACCGCCTGCGCAAGCACGGCCTCGAGCATCTGCTGCCGACCAAGGTGGTCGTCGGTGGCGAAGAGGTTGCGGGTGGCGGCGAGCCCGGTCCGACGGCATAGGGTCGGACCCTAATCGCTCAACCTGGCGTCAACGTACGCCAGTTCTTGCGCGACCCGAGGCCACCTACGTTGACGCCAGGTTGTGCAAGTAGGGTCCGACCCTAATTGGCGATCAGAACGATCAGCACGAGCACGAGCACCACCCCGAACAGGATCATCGCCAGGTTGCGATTCCTCTCGGAGATCAGGGGCGGCTCGGGCAGCGCGACGATCGCCGGTGAGGGTGGTGCCACGGGCAGCGGCGGTTCCTCGGTCTGCAGGAACACGTGCTTGAGCTTGGGGCGCGGCGTGCCGAGCAGCTCGTGAAGATACCCGACGCCGCTGACCTCGTCGCCAGGATCCTGCCGCATCGCCCACTCGACCCACATCGCGAGCGTCTTGTCGTCGATCACGACGCCGAGCTCGCTGCCCGCGTGGACCAGCGCGGCGCGCATGTCGGCCGCTGACTGCCAACGCTTCGCGGGGTCGCGCTCGAGCGCCTTGCGCACGATCGCGTCGAGCTCGGGGATGACGCGCGGGTTCGCGAGCGACGGGCGCGGGATCGGCATCGTGCGCACGCGCATCGTCGTCTCGTAGGCGTCAGCGCCGTCGAACAAGCGGCGGCTCGTGAGCAGCTCGTAGAGGATAATGCCGACGGCCCATAGGTCCGCGCGATGATCGGGCAGCTCGCCCGCGAGGTACTCGGGCGCGACGTAGCCGAACTTGCCCTTGATGACGCCCTTCTCGGTGTGCTCCGACGAGGTCGCGGCCTTCGCGAACCCGAAGTCGATCAGCTTGAGCAGCCCCGTCTCCGCCAAGAGGATGTTCGCCGGCGTGACGTCGCGATGAACGATGCCGAGCGGCACGCCCTTCTCGTCGCACAGGTTGTGGACGTACTCGAGCGCGTCGCACAGCTGGATCGCGAGGTTCAACGTCACCGCTTGCGGCAGTGGGCCCACGGTCTTCGCGGCATGGCGGACGAGATCCTGGAGCGTCGGGCCGGGCACGTACTCCATCGCGATGAAGTAGGTGCCGAACACGCGCCCCGAATCGTAGGTCTCGGCGATGTTCGGATGTTTGATCAGCTTGAGGACGCGCGCCTCGTCGAGGAACAGCGCGACGAGCTCCTTCTGCTGCGTCGGGTTCAAGCGCTTGAGCGCGACCTGTTGCGTGCCGCCATTCTTCAGCTGGCGATCCGCGCGATGAACCGTGGCCATGCCGCCTTTCCCGAGCTGTTCGTGCACGGTGTACGTGCCGTAGCGTTCGGGGGGCTTGGTCACCTCCCCATTTTACCCGGAAAGTTCACCGGGACGTCGAGCGAGACCGAGCGGCGCGAGCAGATCAGGGCGGGCCGCGCCAGGACCGGAGATACGCCCCGAGGTGCCCGCGCGACGGTCGCAGCCAACGGTGGTGAATTCGCCGGGTCAACGGGTGTCGGCTGTCCTAGAGCTGCACAGCCTCGGCTAAGCTCCGCCGGTGCGCTGCCTGTTCATCGTCGACCCTCTCGACCGCCTCCAGCTGGCCGGTGACACCTCCTACGCGCTGATGCTCGAGGCTGCCGCGCGGAACTGGGAGGTCTGGACATGTCAGCTGGAACACCTCGGTCTCGTCGGAGATGACGCGGTCGTCGATGCGTTCCCGACCAAGGTCGTCGAGGCGACCACGCCCCTCGCGGCGTTCTCGGTCGGTGCACCCTTGCATCAGCGGCTCGCGGCGTTCGACGTCGTGCTGATGCGCAAGGACCCGCCGCTCGACGTGAGTTACCTGCACGCCACGTGGATCCTCGATCACGCGCGCGGCAAGACGCTGCTGGTGAACGACCCGCGCGGCCTGCGCGAGCTCAACGAACACCTCGCGGTGTTGCGCTTCCCGCACCTTACGCCGCCGACGATCGTCACGCGCTCGTCCGACAAGCTGCGCGCGTTTCAGGCCGAGCAGGGCGGGGCGATCGTCGTGAAGCCGGTCGACGGGTACGGCGGACTCGGCATCTTCGTCGTGCGCGAAGGCGATCCGAACGCGTCGTCCATCCTCGAGACCTCGACGGGGGCGGGCACGCGGTGGACGCTCGCGCAGCGCTACCTGCCCGAGGCAGTGAACGGGGACAAGCGGATCATCCTCGTCGATGGCGAGCCCGTGGGCGCGGTGCTGCGCGTGCCGGCGAGCGCCGAGGCGCGTGGCAACCTGCACGTCGGTGGCAAGGCCGTGAAGACGACCATCGATGCGCGCGATCGCGAGATCATCTCCACGCTGGCGCCGTTCCTTCGCGAGCACGGCCAGATCCTCGTCGGGCTCGACGTGATCGGCGGCATGTTGACCGAGCTCAACATCACCTCACCGACGGGCGTGCGTCACGCATCTCGCCTCGACAACACCAACGTCGCCGCGCCGATCATGGAGCGCTTCCAGCAGCTCGCGCGCGCGATCAAGTCGTAGGGCGGCGCCTCGCGAATAGCTGCGCGAGGCCGCCCAGCGCGCCGACGACGAGGTGCGCGAACCAGAGCCCGAGCGATGCTGCGACCGCGTCGGCCTCGGCCATCCCGAACAGCTCGCCGCACAGCGCGATGTACACGGCCTCGCGCGCGCCCGCACCGCCGACGGTGATCGGCAGGAACGTGGTCGCGGCGGCCAGCGGCACCACGAGCAGCGAGGCGCCGAGCTCGATCGGCGCGAGCGCGTCGAGCAGTACCCAACCGGCGAGGGCGATCAGCGCCTGCGTGCCGACGGACATCACCGTCGCGAAGCCGAATGCCTTCACGTCGTGCAGCACGGGGAGGCGTGCGGCGTGTTTGCGCAGCGCCTCCGGCAGCCGCGGCGCGATCCGCCGTGCGAGTGCGATGCCGGCGACGAGCACGCACGAGCCCGCGCTCCCGAGCACCGTCCACCACCACAGCGCCCGCGAATCGAGTGCGTCTCCCGTCGCGGCGAGCCCCACCGCGAGCAGCGCGAACAGGCCCAAAAGCCCGAGCGCGCGCTCGACGAGCACCACGCCGATCGCACCGGCTGCACCCTCGGACGCGAACGCATCACGCGTGACCACGCCGCGCCCCACATCACCGACGACCGCGCCGGGGAGGAAGTTGTTGTAGAAGAACGCGACGAAGTAGAGGTAGATGAGGCGGGCGAGCGAGGGAATGTTCGAGGCGCCGTACGCGCGCATCAAGACCTTCCAGCGCACGGCTCCGGCAACCACGTTGAGCGCGACCAGCCCGCTCGCGAGCACGAACGTCGCGAGCGGGATCCGTGTCAGCGCAGCCTTCGCCGATCCGAGGTCGACGCGCGTCGCGATGTACGCGAGGCCGCCCACCGTGCCGAGCACGCGCAGGACGAAGCCCCAACGGATCTTCATGCGGGCGGCAGCATATGTCAGTACTCGACGAGGAACTCGCTACCTTCCGATGGATCAGCGGCGGCCCCCACCACAGACGCGACAGGTCCAGCTCGAGATCGTCGAATGGCACCGCACGGACGCGAACGTGGTCGCTGAACCTCTCGACGAGGGGCCACCGCAGCCGAGGGTGGACGAGCCATGCGCACGTCCCCCCCCGCCTCCGCGTAGACCGGCAGCTCGTGCTTGCGGTCCAGGTTCTCGGTCGACGTCGGCACCCGGCGATGTACGGGACCAGTACGGCTCACCCAGGTGCAACTCGGGTTCGAGGATGAGGACTCACTCGTTCGGTCCGCACCCGCCGCGCGAAAATCTCGTGTGGAGCTCGCTAACCAGCCTGGTTGTCACGACCCCAATCGATGAGCTCGGCCACCATGTGCTCGGGTCCGTCGAGCAGATCCTGATGGGCCGGCCGCTCTCGCCCATGGCGTCACCCTAGCGGAACGGTTCGACCATTCGCGCAACTTCCCCGCGGGCGCATTGTTCCTCTGATCGCGACGAGATACACACGAGCCGTGTCCAGCCTTCGCGGCATCGCGCGCAGCCCCGGCTGGCAGCTGGTAGTCGCCGGGGCGCTGCTGGCGCTGTTGTTCCCGGGCCGCTCGTCGGGCTCGATCGGCATGACGATCCTCGCGGGCGCCTTCGGCGTCGGTGTGGCGATGTCGTGGCCGCACGCGCCGAGCTGGCTGCGTCGGCCGCCGAGTGCGGTCACGGCGGCGCTCGTGCTGACCATCGTCGCGACCGGCGGCCTCGCGGTGTTCTGGAACGCGCTGACCGTGTCCCCCGACTGGCCCGCCGGCGACTGGGGCCCGCAACATGCGGTGCTCGCCGGCGTGACGCCGTCGATGCCGGGCTTCGATCTGCCCGTGTGGAATCACGCCGTCGGCACCGGCGACGCGCCGCTCGATCTGTATCCAGCGTTCACCTATCTCGTGACCGGCCACCTCGCGCAGCTGTTCGGCCTCGACCTCGGACACGCGCAGCTGATCGTCGCGGTGCTCGTGCACGTGACGCTCGCGGTCGCTACCACCGCGATCGCGATGCACGTCGCGCCCAAGCCGATCGCCCTCGTCGTCGGACTGCTCACGCTCGTCGATAGCGGCGCGATCGCCCACGGCGGCACCGTGGGGCTGTTTCGCTGGGCCCTCGTCCATAGCGCGATGTCGCTCGCGTTCGCGACCGTGGCTGCCCTGGGCGTGCTCGCCGCCCTTCGCCGCCCGCGCCTCGGCGCCTCGCTCGTGATCTGGATCTTTACGGCGCTCGCCACAGCAACGCACCCGGCCGGGTTGCTCGCCGCTGCGGCCGCGATCGTCGCGCTCGCCGGTG
The DNA here is from genome assembly GCA_033763475.1 of Kofleriaceae bacterium. Taxonomy (GTDB): domain Bacteria; phylum Myxococcota_A; class Polyangia; order Haliangiales; family Haliangiaceae; genus JABFXX01. The sequence continues at coordinate 21,612 of JANRKM010000221.1, read as the reverse complement.
TCGCGCTGCTCGCCTCCGACGTTCCACCGCGTCGCGCCATCATCGCGATCGGCCACCTTTGCCTCGGCGCAGCGCTCGGCGCCGTCGTGTGGATGCCGCTCGCCGAGCGCATTCTCCTCTACGGCCAGCACTACCCCAACACGCTGCGCGGTCCGGATCGTCTGCTCCTCGATCTGCTCGCCGCGCCGTCGCCGGTCACCGCGTACGCGATGCTCGGCTACGCGGGCTACTTCGGCATCCTCGCCGGGTTGTGGTCGCGCCGTGCGCCCGTCGTGTTCGTGTGCGCCTCGGCGCTCGTGCTGCTGCTCGGCCTGTCCGACGTCGTGTACCTCGCCTTCGACCTCGCGCCGGGGCAGGGTGTCGCGCGCCTCGGCACCGAGCGTCTCGCGGCCCTCGCGCGGCCGTTCGTCGTCGCCGCGGGGGCGTATGGCATCTCGGTGTTCACCGGCTCTGCCATCCGCGCCTGGCGTGACGCGCCGCCGCGCCGCCGGATGATCGCCGCCGCCCTCATCGGGATCATGGCGGCCGCCCTCGTGCGAGTCCTGCCGACGGTGTGGTCGGTGGGCGCGCAACGCGCGAGCGGCGAGGCGAACATCACCTCCCCGGATCCCGAGGGGCGCCAGCTCCTCACCGCGTGGGCGCGCACCCAGATGCGCGACGTCGGGCCCGAGCGCTGGGGCCGCGCATTGTTCGAGGAGACCACCCACGAGCACTTCCACCTCACCGCCGAGACCGGGCTGCCCTCGTTCCATATGATCTGGATTCCGGATCTCCTCCTGCGCGAGCGCATCGAGGATAGCTCGCCGGAGAGCCTGCGCCGCTTCAACGTCCGCTGGGTGATCGCGCGCGAGAAGTCACCGTCTCTCGGCGATCCCGCAACCGAGAAGACCTTCGGTACCTATCGCGTGCGCGAGCTCGCCGAATGGGACGGCAAATTCGCGCGCATCGAGAAGGGCACCGGTGAGGTGAAGACCTCGCGCCTCGACGATCGCGCCGTCGAGATCGAGGTCACGGGGACCAGCGCGCCCGTGCTCGTCGCACTCGGCACCGGCTACTACCCGCGCTGGCGTGCGCATCACGAGCGCGGCGCCGTCGAGCCCGTGTACGCGTATCCCACTATCCCGGACGGTCGCCTGCACGTGGTCAGCGCGTGGGTCGCGCCCGGCCGCACCACGTTCACGCCCGACGGCCCGCTCCCCTCCGACACCAAGGGCCGCACGCTCTCCCTGCTCGCGGCCATCGCGGCCATCGCGGGCATCGTCGTGTGGAGCCTCGCGCGGCTGCGCCACCGCGCCCTCCGGCTGCTCGCGCGCGTGCGTACGCGCATCCCGCGCCTTGCCTCGCTCGCGCTCTCCATCGGCCTGCCGCTCCTCCTCGTCGGGCTCGTCGTGCGCGGCTGCGTCGAGAGTCGGGGCGTCACGCGCGCCATCGAGCTGGGCAGCGGCCTCCGCGCTTCCGCCACCGTCGAGGCCCGCCTCCCCGACGAGGAGTGGCAGACCTGCGACTACTCGCGCGTCGAAGGCTACTTCTACTGCCCCGGCCTCCTCTCCGCCACGGACGGCATTGTCAACACGCTCAACGACGCCGCGCCGAGCTGGGGCTTTAACACGCCCGGTATCGTCGTCACGCCCGAGCTCCCCGGCGTGCAGGTCCGCATCCGCGTCGATGCCCGCCTCTCCGGCACGTACTGGATCGCGACGAGTGGTGACGAGGCCACCATCGCGATCAGCGGCGAGCCGACGCATACTGTCACGCGCACCGTGCGCGACCTCGGCGAGCTCGGCGCGCGTACCGTCGAGATCGCGGCCGAGATCTCGGGCGTGACGCCGTGGTCGTTCACCATGGTGCGCGAGGACACGATCATCCCGCCGCGCCCGTTCCTCGCCGCCCCGCCGACGGAAGCGCCGGCGTCGGTGCGCGCGATCCGCTGAGATCTTCCGCGTTGGCGGCTATCGGACGGGCGCGTACACTGGTCGTATGCCCTCGGCACCGACGTCGAAGTTGCGAACCTTCGAAGAACTGGTGCAGGCGATGTTCGACGGGCGCGAGGGCTACATCCGCGAGATCGTCGGCGGGGAGATCGTCGAGACCCAGCGGCCGGGCCCCCCGCATGTCGAGGCTTCCTCGCACCTCGGTGCGCTGCTCGTCGGTCGGTTCCGGTTCGGCAATGGCGGTCCTGGTGGATGGATGATCCTCGATGAGCCCGCGATTCGGTTCGGCGACGACGTGCGCGTTCCAGATCTCGCAGGCTGGCGCGTCGAGCGCTACGTGCGGCCATCCGATGGTGTCTACCTCGTCGTTCCCGACTGGATCTGCGAGCTGTTGTCGCCGGGGACGGTGCGCAACGACCGCACCACCAAGCTGCCTCTGTATGCGCGGCACGGGGTGAAGCACGTGTGGCTCCTCGACGCCGTGGCGCAGACGCTCGAGGTATATCGCCTGCACGACGTCGGCTGGTACCTCGCGGGCACGTTCGGTGGTGATGCCAAGGTACGGGCGGAGCCCTTCGATGCCGTCGAGCTCGACCTCTCGTTGCTGTGGGGGGCATCGTCGGTCGCCGACGAGCGCGAGCCAGCGACGGAGTAGCCGCGTTTCTTACTCGACCGCGCCGATCGTGCAGCTGCCGCTCGCGCGCGGCATGCCCCGCTGATCGGTGGCAGGGCAGTTGGTGCCCGCGCCGAGCGCCGGGCTGCCCGCCATCGGGACCAGAGTGGGTGTCGGGCCGCCGTGGTCGCCGAGCGGCCCGAGCATCGCGTCGGCGAACGTGATGCCGGCGACGCAGGGCGTGTCGTCAGCGGTGCCGACGATCTTCTTCATCGGCCACTGCAGGTTGTTGCCACCACCCGTCGCCGGCGTGAACCCACACGTCATCGGCGAGCCGGCGTCCATGGTGCGCTGGTTCCAGAACAGCGTGTTGCGGAACGTGAAGTTCATCTGGCCCGCGATCGCGGCGCTGAACAGGCCGGACCCGCCATCGGCCAGGTTCTCCGCGAACGTCACGTTGGTGAACGTGCCCGTCGTCCCGAAGAAGTTCGAGATCGCGCCGCCGATTCCGTTCGTGGCGCGGTTGCCGTGGATCGTCGTGTTGACGACATCGAGCGTGCACTCGTCGAGCTGCGCCATCCCCGCGCCATTGGCCCGGTTGCCGGTGAACGTGCTCGCGTAGATCTCGAGCGGCTTGGAGTTGCGCAGGTACATCGCACCGGCGCTCTTGGCCTGGTTGTCGCGGATCACCGAGCGCTCGATGTGCGTCTTGCGCGATGACACGTTCGCCGTGCGGAACAGGGCACCGCCGAGCTCGTTCGCCATGTTGTCGGCGATCACGACGCCGCAGAACACCTGGTCGGTATCGTCGCTGCCGTCGATCGCGATCGCGCCGCCGTTGCCACCGGCACCGCCCTGGTTCGCGTGTCCGACGCCCGGACAGCCTTGCGCATCACCGCCGGCGAAGTTCTGCCCCATGCCGTTTGCCACGTTCGCGGTGAACGACGAGTTGACGAACGTGCCGTTGGATTGCAGCAGGCCCACGGCGCCAGCGTTGGAGCCCGAGTTGTCGTGGAAGCTACTGCCGACGATCGTGATGCCGAGCGAGCCGAGCGCGTAGATCGCACCGCCGCCGATGTCGGGGCCGGGCGTGGCCGCGGCGTTGTGCGCGAACTCGCTATCGATGACGACGAGCTTGTTGTCACGGACGAGGACCGCGCCACCGCCGCCCTCGCGGTAGCCATACGCGCACTTCGGGTTCGACGTGCTCGGCTCGACGTACCCGGTGCCCGGTGCGCGGCCGTGCTGGAGGCGCAGGCGCTGCAACGTGAGCGTGATGTTGCTCGTGCGGTAGTTCTGGCGCACGAGCTCGATCAGCCGCACGGCATCACCGCCGTCGAGGGTGACCGTGCCGCCGCCATCGATGACGGTGTCGCGATCCAGCGGTGGCACGAGCGACGCGGTGAGCATGATCGTCGCGGGCGCAGCGCCACAGTCGAAGGTGACGATGCCGCCCGCGCTGACCGCGGCCGCGAGCGCCGCTTCGGTGCAGCTCTCGGCCGTCCCTGTTCCGACCACCGTGGTCGGCGATGACGTATCGACGAGCGTCACCGGCGGCGTACACACCGGCGGCGGCTCGACGATGCCGCTGTCCGTGCCGCCGTCACCCGTCGGGCCACCATCGCCAGGCGCATCATCACCGTTTCCCGGGCTCCCACCGCATCCCACCAACCACGCGATCACGAGCACGCGCGCGAGCGGTTCCCTCATCCCGTGAGTGTATCAGCCTCTTCGCCGAGCGCGGCGAGCTCGACGCGCCTCAGCCCCGAAGTAGCGACCGACCGTCCGCGTCGAGGATGCCGGCATGAAGGTCGGCCACCGCGATCGCCGCTGTGAGCGAGGGGCGCTCCAACGCTTGGCCGTCGCGGTAGATCTCGGCTGGCGCCGCCCTCGTCCCGTCGGTAGCGCGCCCCCAACAATTCGGCGAACCTTCCCGCGACCGCATTGTGGCCGTCGGAGCCGCCCACCATCGCGACGATCACGCCGTCGATGAGCTCGAGCCGATGCGGCGTCACGCCCTCCACCGCAAGGTACTCTTCGTACGTCGCGCGTCGCTCCAGCCGAAGCGTCGCTCTCATGTCTTCGAACGTAGCCGACCCTGGCGCTCCAGCAGGCTGTGTGCGCTACTCGCCGAGCGCGGCGTAGCGGAACAGCGTGTAGCGGTACTTCTGGGCGTCGCGGATGCGCTTCGCGATCACCCCATGCAGCGCGTCGTCCCAGCGCGTGTACTGCTCGACGAACCTGTCGGCGGCCGCCTTGTCTCCGTTGCGCTGGATCTCGAGGACGCGGCCGAGGAGCTCGCGCACGGTGTCGTGATAGCGGGTGTAGTCGATCGCGAGCTGGCCAGTGGCCGCGTCGGACCGGAGCACGCCCTTCTCGAGGAAGAAGTTCCACTGCATCAGCTGCATCGTCTGGTACGGCTGATCGCGGCGCGGCTTATTGTTCTGCAGCACGCGGAGCACGCCCGCGGCGTACAGCGCCCGCAGCTTGGCGGCGTCGTAGTAGCCGCGTGCGCGCAACATGCGCGCGGAGAACAGCGAGACGAGGTCGGCCTTCATCTCCTCGAGGAGGTCGGCGGTGTCGCCGAGGGCGTCTGCGAGCACGCGTCCGTCCTTGGTCGCGTCGACGCCGAGGTAGTGCCCGATCTCGTGCCACAAGGTGCGCTGGAAGTTCGCGTCGGCCGTCAGGTCGTGCGCATGTGCCGGCGCGATCGCGGCCTGCCACACCGAGCCGGTGTTCGCGAACAGGGTCGGGTTGCGCATGATGTTCGCGCGCAGCAGGATCGTGCGCCCGTAGCGGCGCGCGAGGTAGGCCTCGTTCGGCAGGATGCTGGCGGTGTTGCCGCCGCGCGCCTGACCGAAATCCGCGATCACGTCGTACGCGCCGACCGGGATATGCTCGCGCACGCGCTTGTGCGGCGCGTACGGCAGCGCATCCTCGAACGCCTGGAAGTTGCCGAGCGCCGCGCGCACCGCGGCCGTGTCGTCGGGACGACGGGCGAGCAGGCTGAACGAGAAGAAGGTCTTGGTGCCGTACAGCTCGTCGTCGTAGGTCTCGTACGAGCCGATCTGGACGTTGAGGTTCTTGAACGTCCCGGTCACCCACGCGGCGTCACCCGACTCGTAGTCATCGCTCAGGAGATCGCGCGCACGGTTGCGCAGGTAGCCCGCGAGCTCGGGATCATCCTTCTCGGCCAGGGCCGCGGCTTCGTGGAGCAATCCATGTGCTCGCACCAGGCGATCCGCGTACGCGACCGAGTACGGCACCGCGTAGAGTCCCGTTGGCGTTGCGCGCAGGGCTTCGAGCTGCGCACGCAGACCCGGGTGCAGCGTGTCGAGCACCGGGTGGCGCGCGAGCGTGGCGAGGTCAGCGCCGATGACGGCGGGCTCGGCGCGGCGAACCACCGTGCGTGGCGCGAGCAGCTCGTCGCGTCGCTCGGGATGCGCGGCGAGGAACGCGTCGACCTCTGCGAGCTCGATGGCCCATGGGTACACCGTCTTGCCGGGCGCGACCGGCTTGGTGCCCAGGAACGCCTCGCGCTTGTTCTCGAGCGTGTTCGCGATCGGGCCCTGGAACAGGCGATACAAGAGGCGGAGCTGCTCGTCGCGCGGCGTCGTTCCGAGGCGCGCGATCAACACGCGCGCGGCGGGCGCCTCGACGTGCTTCTGCTCCTCGTACAGCTCCTGCACGATCGCCCCCACCTCGAGCAGCTTGGCGACCGCGGCGCGCTCGCCGGACGTGAGGTGCGCGAGCTCGGGCGCGAGCCGCACGGTCTGCGTCTTGTCGACGAGCGGCTGCGCCTGGTCGACCGTCCACGCGCGGTCGAGAGACAGCGACGGTGCGGCGGCGGCGGCGGCGGGGGGCGGAAGCGGTCGCGCGGGCGTCGACGCAGGAGTCGACGTACAGGCAACGACCCACGCGAGACCTGCGACCTTGCGGAGCATCACGGGACACTATCCCGCCAACGGATCGAGCGCAGCACCGTGTTCGACTGCGCTTGATCGATCTCCGTGTCGGGCCCGAACGCGACAAAGGCCACACGCAGCCCCTCGAGCGGATGCGCGAGCTCGAAGCGCAGCACCGCGCCCGCGTCGGTCTTCGTCGTCGACGCGAGACGTAGCTGCTCGAGGCCGATCGCGACGCGCACCTCCGCGTCTGCGGGCTCGACGACGACCTCGACGAACTGCGGAGCCTCGACGAAGAAGTGCGCCGCAACCGGCGCGCGTCCCGTCACCACGTCCCAGCCGATGCCGTTCAGGTAGAGCGGCGCCTCGTGATCCTTCGTCGCGATCCACATCGGATCGCCCTGCACGTACTGGGTGGGCATCGTGCGCGGCACGACGACGGGTGATGCGATCTTCGCCGTCGACGCGCGCGCGTGCTCGCGATCCGTCGGGTCCGCGGCGATCCGCCCGCGCTTGTGGCTCGTCGCGATCGCCGTCGCCCACAGCGCGAGCAGCACGGCGAACCCGAGCACCCCCTTGCCGCGCGCGGTGAGCCACGCCGAGCCGGCGCGCCACGCGATCACGAGCCACGCGGCGAACGCGGGCGCCATGTCGAGCTGGTACCGCGACGAGATCGCCGGAGCGCGCAGGTAGAACACGAACAGCGGCAGGAGGCCGATGAGCGCCCACACGCCGAGCCAGCGATCAACCGCGTCGCCACGTGCCTCGCCACGTTTTCGCCACGCGAGCGCGGCGAGCACCATACCCGCGACGATCAGCGGCAGGTAAGGCCACGAGAACGTCGTGAAGTAGTACTCGCGCCAGCGCGGCTTCTCCGACTGCCCGACATGCAGGTCCGTCAGGTAAAAGCCCTTGCGCTCGAATTGCTCGGGCCGCCCGAACGTCGCGCCGACGAGCTCGGCGGTCGCCTCACCCCACCCGGCGCGCTCGAACGGGTAGCTGAACCGCGTCGCGTAGATGTTGCCGGGCAGCGCGTGGATGTTGAGCCGATGCCCGAACTCGCTGCCCTTCCCGAACCGCGCCTGGTTGGTGAGATACAGCGCACCACCGCCGGCGACGAACAGCCCCGCACCGAGCGCGACGATCGGCAGCACGCGCCGCCCATGCGCCTGTACGTAGATCCACGTCGCGACGATCGCCGTGGCGAGCCCGTAGAACCACACCGTCGGGCGGATGAGCCCGGTGAGCCCGGCCGCCGCGAGCAGCACCAGGTAGCGCGTGCGGGTCGGTGCGCGCGCGAGGATCACCACGCCGCCAAGCAGAATCATCGCCGCGCCGTACGCGTAGATCGCCGCCTCCTCGTACACGCCGAGCCGCGCGCGGATCAGCGTCACGAACGCGGGAAGGAGCCCCGCGATCACCACGCTGCCGGCGCCCAGCCACCACGATTCCCCTTCACGCCGGCGGAACGCGCGTAGCAGCACGAAGCCCACCAGCACCAGCCACGCTGCCAGCGCCAGGCGATCCGGGAACGGCCCCTGACCCACGGCGCGCGCGCCAACCTCGAACGGCGTCTGCCATAGCGGCACGCCGAGGCCCCACACCTGCTGAACGCCGCTCTCGGTCCAGGCGAGATCGTGGGCGAGGGCCTCGGGCGACCGGCTCAGCGCGAGCCGTCCGTCGAGGAACGCGTCGACCTGCGCCCGGTAGGCAGCGTGGTTCGAATAGGCCCCGTGGCAGCCGAGCTGCTTGGTGGCCAGCAGGAGCCCTAGCGCGACCAGCGCGGCCACGCCAAGCGAGCGGAGCCGGGGGCCGACCACCATGCCCACCCTCTTATCGCGCTCGTCGGCGCGAGTCACGTCTCCGCACCCTACGAGAACCTATGGGGAACGGGTCACATCGCCAGTCGTAACCAAGGCTTGACCCAGCATGCGCCTGGGTGGCATGAACGCCCGATGACCGAGTGCGTGGTGTGTTCCTCGTCGGATTTCGACCCGATGTTCGACAAGCTCGGGCACCACTTCGTGAAGTGCCGCGGCTGCGAGCTCGAGAGCATCTCGCCCCAACCCAGCGACGAAGAGCTCGCCAAGATCTACGGCGCCCACTACTACGACGCGTGGGGCCTCCATGATAACGAGGACACCGTCGCGAACCTCAAGCGCCGCACGTTCAAGTACGTCCTCAACAAGCTGCCCACCGGCCAGCCCGGCGCCAAGCTGCTCGACTGTGGCGCGGCCACCGGATTCCTCCTCGAGGTGGCGAAGGAAATGGGCTACGAGCCGTACGGCCTCGAGCTCTCGGAGTTCGGCGCCAACGCGATCGCGCAGAAGTTCGGCGCCGACCGCGTGTTCTGTGGCGAGCTCGAGAATCTCAAGTTCGCCGGCGTCGGCGAGGGCGGCTTCGACGTGGTCACGATGTGCGATTACATCGAGCATGTCCGCAACCCGCGCGAGATCCTTTCGCTCGCGCGCAAGCTGCTCGGCAAGGGCGGCACGATCGCGATCACCACGCCCGACGCTGGCTCGCCGTCGCACATGGTCCTGCGCAAGGGCTGGACGCACTACAAGCTCGAGCACCTGTTCTACTTCAACCAGAAGAACTTCGAGCGCCTGCTCAAGGACGTCGGCTTCTCGTCGGTGAAGTTTTACCCGCTGTTCAAGTCGCTGACGCTCGACTACATCGGGCACCAGTTCGAGGTGTATCCGCACCCCGCGCTGACGGCGGTCGCGCGCGGCATCAAGCGCTTCATGCCGGCGCCGATCCGCGCCATGCCGCTGCCGTTCTCGACGGGCGAGCTCCTAGCAGTCGCGCGCGTGTGAGAGTGGAGCGACGAGTTCTACACGTTCTACGTGTCGCGGCTAACGAGCGCTGACGGCCGTCGAAGGCTGGTCGAGATCGATCAAGTAGACGTTGTCGATGCTAGCGAGTACCCGGTGGCGCAGCCGTACGTGCTCGAGGGGATCAGCACATGCGTTGGGGCGGCCCCCTGCACGAAGGGGCGAGCACCACACGGCGTAGAACGCGGAGTCTTTGGCGCGCCTGTCGCGCTGATGATCCGTTTGCAGTAGCAGGTAGCGCGCCCCCGTCTTGCTGCGGACGCTGGCGAGTGGCGCCTCCGGGGGATCCCAGGTGAATCGGCGCAGGGTGCGCGCGTGGCGTGGGACGCGCAGATCGAAGAACGTCCTCTCGGCGAAGTCGAGGAGCTCGGGCCGGTCCACCCATACGAGCACGGCTGCATCGGAAGGGAGCAGCTGCGTGAGCGGGGCATAGGGCTCGCGACCGTGCACACTCGACATCGCGAGTCCGAGCTGTGCACCGTGGAACCAGCGTTCGGTGCGTTCCCGCCAGTTCCACCGGATTGTCATGTCCTGCGCCCGGACGATCGAGAGCAACCCGACCACGACGAGCGCCACCGCAGGCAGCTGGCGAAACCGGTAGGCGGCGACGCCTGCCCACTGCGCCCGGGCGAGCTCGGCAGTGGCGAGGAAGGCGAAGCCGAACATTAGCGGCCACGAGAAGGCGCGCGAGTACGCGCCGGCGACCGTCGGCCCGACATAGGTGGCGGCGACCCCGACCGCCGCTGCCCAGGCAAAGCGGACGAACGGAAGCCGCCGCCCCCGAGCGTCCGCGAACGCGGAGATCGCAAGAAGCATCACAAGCGGAATGAGCTTGCCGAGCCGGAGGGCGAACGGGTGCCCTTCGACCAGCCGGTCGATCTCGAGCGGAAGCGTCGCGACCAGCAACACTCCTCCCGTCGCGAGCACGTGGCCGAGGTAAAGCTTGCCGCGCTGGTCGCGCATCGTAACGACGATGAGCGCAAGCGCGAACGGCACCAGCTCAAGGCGCAGTGTGGCGAGGCCGCCGATGACGAGGCCGAGCTCGATCGAGCGTACGCGCGTCCAGGGGGCTGGTGCTGCGATGATGCGGTAGCTCGCGATCACGAGCGCGGTCGGGATCCAAAACGCCGACAGCTCCTTCTCTGCCTGCGCCTTTGCGGATAGCGCGAGGAACAGGATCAGGAACACGAACCCGCCCTGTCGCATGCGCGTGGCGAGAGTGGACTCCCCTCGGCGAGTCATCGCGATGCCAGCGAGTCCCGTGATGGCGATCGCAAACCCGACTCCTTCGGCGAGCCAGCTCGACCGTACCTCTTCGATCGTGGCGACGAGGCCAGTCATCACCACTGTGCCGCCGAGTTGATTCGCTCGCGGGTATCCGATGATGTCCCCGAAGCCGCCGGTGTCGCGCAACCGCTGGGCGGCGGCGATCCAGTTGCCGTCGTCGTCGAAGGGCGACCGGAAGAAGCTCATCCCCGCGCCCATCACGTGCAGCACCGTGATGGCGAAAATGAGGCTGGCCACGACCATGCCAGCCGTGTCGGTCGATTGCAGACGATCCGCGATCGCCGCCACGATGCGAGCGCGGTGCATCACCAACGCGATCACGTGCAACACGACGCCCACGGTGAGCAGGGCGCCCTGCACCGATGCGGTGAACATGTCGGTCGCTGCGAGGCCGCTACCGACGACGAGGAACATGCCGAGACCGAGGCCCCACGCCTCGGCGGGACCGTCGAGTTGGCGCCGTGATGCGAGCGCGAACAACGCGCCGAATCCGGCAAGCGCACTCAGTGCTAAAACCACCGCCGCGACCGTCGCGCCGAGCAGCGTCACAGGCGCAATCAGGAGCGCCGCGAGCGGCAGAACACCCGCGAGGGCGAACGCAGTCCACGCCACGACCACCGGCCACCGAGCGAGGAGCGAGGGCACGCTCATGGTTGCTTGCTGCTCGTGCCGACGGGCTCCCATTCGACCCACTCGAGCCGCGCCACCTCGGGCGGCCCCGCCTCGCGCGATGGCTCCTGCAAGCTCGAGAACGTGACGTAGACGTCGACCCAATCGGTGAGTAGATCGCTGGAGACGATGGTGCGTACGGTGAACCTGCCGTCGTCGTCGACGAGCTTGGACTCGATCAGCTCGCCGCCGATGGTGAGCTCGATGCGGGGGTGCGTGAACACCTTCTTGGTCAGGATCTTTCCGCGAATCTCGAACACCATGTCGGTCTCGCCGCGCACGCGGAAGTGGACCGATCGGTTCATCCAGCGCACAGCATCTCCGTCGCGCAGGCTCGGATTACGCACGATCTCGAACCACCGTGCCTCGGGATCGTCCTTGTCGATGAACACCGGATTAGACATGCCGTCCTCGAACGAAATGTCCTCGCGCGAGTTCAGCGACCACGCGTCGAGGCGATGCTCGCGCTCACTGAGCTTGCGGACGAACTCGGCGCGTCGGCGGACCTCGTCCACGACCTCGGGCGGCTGCTGCTTGGTGCACGCGCTCAGCACGAGCGCGAGCAGGAGGACGCGCGTCATCGCGGTGCCTCTAGATCGATGACGACCATGCCTTCCTTCTCGAACAGGATCTGATGCGAGTAGGAGAGAGCGGCCATCGTGTCGATGGTGTCGACCAGATACGCGGCCATGATCCGCGAGACTTCGTTGTCCTGATACAGACGCTGCATCCAGCCATCGCGCCGATAGAGCGCAGCGGAGTCGTCGGGACGAACGAACGCGACGTAGCGGATGCCGTGCTCGAGGAAGTAGGCCTTTGTCGCGGCGGGACCTTCGAACGACGGGTAGCGCCCCCACGCACACCACCCTGGCATGTCGATAAGGAGGACATCGTTGCGCGAGAAGTCGAGGTAGCCCGCGTAGTCGAGCATGGTCATCATGCGCGCACCCTCAGGGATCGCGTGTTGGAGCTCCTTGTAGAGCTGCTCGACCCGGCCGACCTTGCCGGGCGTCTTGTCCGCGGCGATCGCTGCGCGAAGATCGACGACCATCGTGCGGTAGCGCCAACGCAGCTCGACACGGGACTCGAGCACCTGGAACAAGAGCGATGCGAGCACTACCCATCGAGGCAGCCACCCGAGCTTGATCGTGCGCGGGTTGTGCTTCGACGGGGCGATCTCGATCGCGAGCATCGCCGTGAGCGTCACGACGTAACCGAACGCGTAGCGCCAGAGGTTCAGCGGATCGCTCGACGTGAACGTGTGGGCGAGGATCAAGAATGCGAGGCAGTTGGCGATGAACAGCGACGTGATCGGGCTGCCCGAGCGCTCGTCTTTGAGGAAGATGAGCACGCAGAACAGCGGAACGATCACGATGATCCCATGCGGCTCGACGCAGCACCACACGAGGAACTCGAGTTCCTGCAGCCAGGACCACACATATGGGGTGAGCTGGAGACCGTGGTTCCACGTTCCCGGCATCAGCGGGAACAGGAACGACTTGTTCGACTGGTACGCGGCGATGCAGTACGGCAGGAGCGCCGCCGCCGTCGTCGCAACGAGCACGAGCCACAGATGTCGCTCCGCGATCCAGCTCGTGCGCAGACCCTCGTCCTTGGTGCGCTTCCAGAGTCGCGCGATGAGGACGAAGCCGAGGAAGAAGACGACCACCGGGATGTAGTTCTGGCGTAGCGTGCAGACGCCCGCGCCGAGCAAGCCGGAGATCGCGATGTAGCGGCGCTCGAGCTGCGGATCACGTGCCTCGCCGAGGAGGATCACGGTGCGATACAGCCCGAGGAAGCCGGCGACACCCGAGTAGTAGCTCGCGGTATTGATCGATGTGTTGGGCAGCAGCAACAACACGAGGATTAGGAGCGCTTGCCACACTCCGTCGAGCTTCTTCGCGCGCGCATACCCGTAGACGAGCAGGATCATCAGGCCCTGACACAGCCCGTGATCGATGAGGAAGACGTTGCGCATGTTGCCACGCACAGCGGCCGTCGCATTGAGCACTACCTGGCCGCCGTAGGCGCTGAGCCGCCGAAAGCTAAACGGCTCGTCCATGTTGCCGATGTCGAGGAGGCGACGCAGAAACGCCGTGTAGGCGATGTCGTCGTCCCAGACGTTGCCGCCGAGCTTGGCGACGCCACCGACGAGCTGAAAGATAGCGAGTGCCACGATGATGCCGATGAACAGTCGCTTCGGGTTCTCGCGGATGAACGGGACGGTGGACGCAATCGAGGCGAGGAGTGGCTTGGGTGCCGCGAGCTCGCGCCACGCGAAGCCGGCGAATCCAATCCCGACCAGTCCCTGCAGGGCGGGGGCGTTGCAAGCGTCGAGCGCGAGCAGCACGCCAGCGACGGCGAGGAACGCGCCGATGCCCCACACTGCACGCAGGCCGAAGTCAGGGTCGGGTACACGCAGTGCGCGGACCGCGAAATAGCCCCAGCCCGACATGACGAAGAACAGGAACGCGAGCCATGAAACGCCGCCCAACAGGACGGAGTTGGCCATCACGATCCCTGCGAGGCCCGCTAGGGCCACCAGGATGATCGAGCCTGCGCGCACGGCCGAGCTCAGCAAGACGCGTTCGTAACGTGGTTCCGCGGACGAAGCAATTGTCCCGAGGTGGCTAACTTGAGGCGAGAGCAGCGGAAATCTCTGAAGGACTGACTGTCGAGGTGCCCCGCTTGGATACCGAAATCGCAGCGGCAACGCTGGCTAGCTGGACGGCCTGCTCGAACGGGACCTTGGCGCCGAGGGACAGGGCAACCATCGCGACGACCGTGTCCCCGGCGCCCGTGACGTCGAACACCTCCTTGGCCATCGCCGGCACGTGGAACGGCGACTGTTCGGAGCGAAACAGGGTCATGCCGTCGGCGCTGCGTGTCACGAGCAGGGCCCCACCATCGAGGGTGGGCAGCAGCTTCGCGACGGCGCGGTCGAGCTCCGCCGCAGGCAGGCCGGTGGCGGCCTCGAGCTCGTGGAGGTTCGGTGTGATGACGGTGGCGCCGCGATAGACGGTGAAGTCGCGTTGCTTGGGATCGACGACCACCGGTAGCCCTGCCTTGCGGGCGCACGCGATCGCATGGCGCGCGATCTCGGGCGTTATGACACCCTTCGCGTAGTCGGAGAGCACCACGACGTGAACGTCGCGGATGCTGCCTTCGATCTCGCGCTTGAGCTTGTCGACGACGTCGCCACTCACCGGCGTACGCTTCTCGTAGTCCACGCGCACGATCTGCTGCTGCTGCGCGACGAGACGCGTCTTGCGGCTCGTGGGCCGGTTCGCGTCTTCGATCAGGAGCTTCCCGATGCCGTGCTGCTGGAGGTGCTTGCGCATCGCATCAGCCGCGTCGTCTATGCCGACGACACCCACGAGCGATGCGCGGCCACCGAGGGCGTGAATGTTGGCCGCAGCATTGGCGGCACCTCCGAGCCGAACGTCCGAAGACCGCACTTCGCGAACTTCGAGCACCGGCACCGGCGCCTCGGGAGATATTCGGGTGACGTCTCCGCGGACGTATTCGTCGAGCATCACGTCGCCGACGACCAGGACACGGCAGCCCCTCAGCTGGTCAACGACGGCGCTCAGGTGCTTCATGGCAGGCGTTGGTATCCCGGTTTACCGACGAGCGCAAATCGTGATGTGATACGGACCTTTCTCGCCAGAAGCATATGTTGGTTCGTAGTTATCGCCTGCTGGGAGCCGGGGCCATTGTCGTTGCCATGATCGTGGGCGCTGTCGTCGGGTTTTCGATGCCCTCGACGGTAGCCGGGGTTGCGGGATGGACCATCGTCGTGTTTGGCGTGCTTTTCGGTGGCGGAGGACTGATTCGCCGCGCGCTGCGGATCGAGCTCGGGATCGGCGAGCAGCTGCTGCTCGGCGCCGTCGCTTGGGTAACGATCAGCGGCCTTTTACTCGCGCTCGGGGGTGCATCGCGCACGCCGCTCCTCGTTCTCGCCGCGTGCGGGATCGCCTTCGCACTGGCCGAGGTGTGGGAGCGCGTACATGCGACGCCGCGCACTGTCGCAGGCGAGGACCGGCTGGCGGCCACGGTCACCTGGGCGTTCCTCACGGCATTCCTCGTTTTCAACGTCCTCGCGATGGTCGGGGCACGGGCAAACCCGTACGACGATCAGGTCGCGTACGTCGCGTTCGTGAAGCGGCTACTCGATTGCGGCGACCTGATCGAACCGTTCAGCTTCCGGCGGATCAGCGCATATGGCGGGCAAACGACGCTGCAGGCGCTCGCAGCGTTGCGCGGCGACGTCGCAGTGATCGATTTGCTCGACCGCGGGATCTTCCAGTGGCTCTCGCTCGTGCTGGTCTATGACTTCACGCGACACCGGCGCGTCCACGTCGGCGTGTCGATC
The DNA here is from genome assembly GCA_033763475.1 of Kofleriaceae bacterium. Lineage (GTDB taxonomy): Bacteria > Myxococcota_A > Polyangia > Haliangiales > Haliangiaceae > JABFXX01. The sequence continues at coordinate 5,995 of JANRKM010000221.1, read as the reverse complement.
ACGGTGCTCGTGTTCCTGTGCGCGATGTGGGACCTACATCTGAACAGCGCGGCGGTGTGGACGGGCTTCGCGGCGTTCCTCGGTGCGTACAACTTCGCGTCGCGCGAGGACCTGTCGCCGCGTGTCTCGCTGGTGCTGACCTTCGCGTGTTGCGGCCTTGCCTGCACGTTGCGCCAGAACTATCTGCTCCCAGCAGGTGTCTTCGCGCTCTCCGTCGCAGTCTTTCACCTGCGCGCGCGAGCGCGTGACCAACGCTCCTGGCGCGCAGCGTGGCACGGCGAGCGAATCACGATTGTCCTCGCGATTACCACCGCCGGGATCGTCGTCCTGCCGTACATGGTCGCGACGTTCCGCGCGAGCGGCACGTTCCTCTACCCGGTGCTCCTCGGCAATGCGAATGGTGCGTCGCCGCTCAAGCCTTCCGCGGGCACGTTCCTCGACGAGCTCAAGTTCTTCGTCCACGTCGCGGTCAATTCGGAGCCGATCCGGATCTGGTGGCTGATCCTGCCCCTGATGTTGCTGGCGCGGGACGATCGCGATCGGCGCCCCTGGCCAGCGTTTCTGATCGCTTGCAGCCTTGGCTTCGTCGCGCTCGTGCACTCGTTCTTGCTGTCGGACGCCTACAATCTGTGGCGCTACGGCTGGGGGTATCTGACACCGCTCGCGATCGTCTTCTTCGTCGAGGTTGCGCCGCGGCTGCCGGTACCGGGGGCCCCATCGAGCTCCGGCGTTCGCATCCACGCTATCGCCGCGTTTCTCGTCTGGCTCGCGCTGATGGCGCACTTCGTCACGTCGCGCTCGCAGATCATCGAACGGTTCACCAACGCCATCGTCGATGTGCAGACGGGCCTCGACCTCGGCTCGACCAAGTACGACCCGCGCGCCGAAGCCATCCCCGCGCTCCAGGGTGCGATTCCGGAAGGGGAGCGGATCGCCGTCATGCTCGACGACCCGTGGATGCTCGACTACGATCGCAACCGGATCGTCAATCTCGATCTCCCTGGAGCCGTCGCGCCCGCACCAGGGCTGCCGAGCTTTACCTCCGTCGAGCATTGGCGTGCGTACCTGCGCGGGCAGGGCATTCGTTATCTCGCATTCAGCGAGGATGGTCGCTCGACGTGGCTCTACCGGCGCGTGGGCTGGTTGTGGCGCATCTTCGCCGATGACGAGCTGTTCCGCTTCATCGCCGCGCGCATGGTCGACACCATCGACATGTTCGCGGGACTCGCGAAGACATCGAAGGTGCTCTATCACGCGCATGGGCTCGTCGCGATCGACCTCGGGGAGCCCGTGCCCGTCGAAGCAGATCGCGGCCCACCCGAGCCCGAACGTCAGGATGCGTTCGCACGTCGGGTCTCCGAGCAGGAGCTTGGGAACAACGCCTGGCAACTCGCGTCGCGCCGCGATGTCGCGTTTCAGACGGATCTGATCGGGCCCAGCCGCATCGTCGATCTTCTCGGCGCCGACGACTTCGGCCCGTCGAGCGGCCTTTGGCACCTGCTGTTTGGTGGGCCTGATCGTCGTCCTCTGCGGTATCTGGCGGATCGCACGCGCGTACGCGTCCACGGCAGCGGGACCCACGATCTGCGCGTCGCTGCGTGGCTGCGATTGCAGCGCCTCGCGACGTCTCCTTCGATCAGCATCTATCTCGACGGGGCGCGGGTCGCCACGGGTCAGGCGGACGCGCAGGGCAACGTCACCCTCGATGCGCGCGTCAGCTGCACGGGATGGTGCGACGTCTACATCCTGCTATCGACAACGAGCGATCTTTGGCGCGCCGAAGACGTTCGTGTCGCGAAGCTGCTCGAATTCGATTGGAAGCCGGCTCCGTGAACTTCATCACGCGGGTGGTGGTGGCCACAGTCGGCGCAGGCACTGGCGCGATCGGGATCATGCGAGGTCCGTCGCTCGTCGGCGCGGTTGCGTGGACGGTGGCGGTCGCGATCGCTTGCTACGGCTATGGCGTCGTGGTAGAGAGGCTCACTCGCGCCCGCGTCTCGACACCCTTTACCATCGTCGCGGGGCTCGCGCTCTTGCTCGTCGTTTCGACCGTGCTCGCCCGCACTGACATGCTCGGGCGCACGACGCAGCTCGTGCTGCTCGCCGGTGGCCTACCGGCGTACGCGTTGCCGCGGCACGAAGATGAAGCGACACGACCACCATGGGGCTTGGTCGCGTTCTCGGTGGCTGCAGCGGTGCTCATGGTCGTGATCGCGATCGTCCACGAGATCACCCCGACGGCTGGCGGCACGAATCACGTTTTCGCGATCAAACGCCTCTGGGACACCGGCAGCTTCGGCATTCTGCGCCAGGAGCTCGGTTTCGGGTTGGTCGGCGAAAGCTACGCGGCGTGGGCGACCGGAGCGCAGATCGCGTCGGTGTTCGACCTCGCGTGGTGTCCGGCATTGCTCGTCGGACTGCTCGCCTACGCACTTCCGGCGCGGGATCGTACCGTCGGTGGCATCGCGTTCGTCGTGATTGCCATCCCCATCGCGATCTATCCCGACATCACGACGGAGTGGGCGGGCACGCTCCTGGCCTGCGCGGCGTTCTTCACCCTGCAGTCGGCGCTCGAAACGGGGCGGACGAGCTGGCACACGCTGTTGTTCGCGCTCGCGCTGTGCACGTCTCGCAACGAGTACCTCGTCGTCGGGTCCATCTACGCGGTTGCGGCGCTCGTGCTGCCGCGAGTCTCGACCGTCTCGCGGCGGGCGCTCGTCGGGTGGTGCTCGGGGTGGGTCGGTGCTCTTGTTGGCTTCCAGTTGATCGTCAAACTTCCGGTCGCACTGGCGCTGATCAAGGCCCTCGAGCTTCTGCTGGTCGTGCCGGTTGTCGCCTTCGTAATCTACCTACTCGGCGTGGCCTGGCGCAGCGCGCTCGCGGTGCATTGGTTCGCGACGCTGACGTTCGGTTTCGGGCTCGTGCTCGGCGCCGTTCGCGAGACTCAGCATGCGCCCGATGCCACGGTCGCTATGTGGGTGGCCCTGGCGATCTGCTCGCTCACGATCATCACTCATGCGCCGAGCCCCCGCGTTTTCAGCGGTGCGGCGGCGTTCGTGCTCGCGATCGTGATGAGCGCGCGCGCATTCGACCCCGCGTTCAACGGCGAACGTTGGGGGATCGGCATGCGTTACGCGAAGGCACTCTTGTGGATCCAGGAGCAGATCGCGCTCGGATGTATGACCTGGGTGCACGAGGACGTGCGCGCGATGCAAGAGCAGGTTCCTGCGGGCGAGAAGTTGCTGTTTTGGGGGCGTAGCGCGGCGCTCCTCGACTTCGCGCGAAACCAGATCCGCGACGTGTCGTGGCTGGACGCGAAGCGCTGGCGACCCACAGACTTCCTCGCGCGCCTCACGCCGGCGCGTCTCCAGGGTGCGTCGTACTTGATCGTCGAGGAGCTAGAACCCTCGACGCCGCTGCTCGACATGTGGACGACCAGCTACGTCCCTACAACGGCCAGCGTACAGGGGCGGCTGGTGGAGCTAGGGCGCGCCGGGTTGGTCCGGGTCTACAAGATCGAGTAGCCCTCGCATCCTCGGCGCTGTATCGTCCCGTCATCATGCGTGCCTGGCCCCTCGCCATCGTGTGTGCGGCCCTCACCGCATGCGGTAACGATCGCGAGCTCACTACGCCCGATGGTGCACCCACGGCGATGCACGATGTGCGCGTTCCAATCCCGGTCGCCGACCCCAAGTACTACGACATCGTCACGCCAGACCTCGTGCTCCAGCCTGGTGAGGAGCGCATGTACTGCTTTCACGTGACGAACGAAGAAGCCGACCTCGCGGTTCGTCATCTCGTCGGCATGCAGGGCGGCTTCGGGCACCACATCGCGTTGTTCACGACCACGGATCCCAAGCCAGCCGGTACTGTCGAGGACTGTACGAGTCCCGAGGCCAACGCGGGACTCGAGTGGTTCGTGCTCACCTTCGACGCCTTGCCGTCGGGCCACGCGATCAAGATCCCGTCCGGGTTCCAGTACGTGCTCCAGTTCCACTACATCAACGCGGGCGACCTGCCACTCCTCGTGCGCGACGTCGCGCGGCTCGAGCGCGTGCCCATACAGGACGTGACGACCTGGGTCTCGACGTTCATAAGCACGGACATCGGCCTCGCCTTGCCCCCCGGCCCATCGACACGGTCGTGGGACTGCGTCGTCGATCGCGACCGCGAGCTCCTCGTCACGGCGGGGCACATGCACGAGCTCGGCAATCGATTCCGGATCGAGGTCGGGCCCGACACCAACTCGCTCGAGACCATCTACACCGTCGATAGCTGGGAAGATCACTTCCGCGACTCTCCGCCCACCACCAACTACTACTCGGCGCCGATGCACCTCCCCGCAGGCTCGATCGTACGCACCACGTGCGAGTTCATGAACACCGGCTCCACGGTGGTTCGGTTCCCGCAGGAGATGTGCACGATCTTCGCGTATACCGCGGCTCCGACGACGCATCAGTGTCAGCCCGCCCAGTGATGCAACCCTCCACACGTCTACTCTTGGTCCTCCTCCTAGTAGCCTGCGGCGAAGGCGAAGGCGGCGATCCCGCCCAACCTCAGCCTGCGAGCGTGGAGGTGCCCGTCGAGGTACCCGCAGGGATGGAAGCGCCGCCGTTCGATCAGCCGCGCACGCTCATTGTCCCGCCCGGCTTTGGCATTCGCGTGATCGCGCGCGTCCCCACCGCACGGTTTCTCGCCGAGACGCCGGAAGGCGACGTGCTCGTCTCCAAGCCCGGCGCTCTCGCCGAGAAGAACGGGCAGATCTTTCGCATCACGAATCCGGGGGCCACCGCACCGGAGGTCAGCGAGCTCGCCTCCGGTCTCACCCTCTCGCACGACATGGTGTTTGCGACGGTCGCTGGCACCACCTACCTCTACGTCAGCGAGACTGATCGGATCAGCCGCACCCCGTGGACGGGCAATACGCTCGGCACGCTCGAGCCGGTCGTCGATGACCTACCGAGCGCGTCGCTGCCCGAGCTCATGGGCAATTACGGCCACGCGCTCAAGAACATCGCTATCGGGGGCGATCGGCTCTACGTCTCGATCGCATCTGCCACGAACGCCAGCACCTCGGACATCCTCGCCAACCCGGTGCGCGGCGCGGTCTATGCCTACGACCTCGACGGCGCCAACGGCCGCCTGTTCGCCAAGGGCATTCGCAACGCCGAAGGACTCGCGATCCACCCAGCGACCGGAGACTTGTGGGTCGCGGTCAATCACCGTGACAACGTGCGGTACCCGCTGCGCGACGGCCTGTACCCCTACGGCGAGGTCGTGCAGGCCTACGTGAACATCAGCCCACCGGAGCCCTTCCATCGCGTGCGCGACGGCGGGAACTACGGCTGGCCGTACTGCAACCCGACCGATCGGGACGGCAACGACGATATGCCGTACCTGCGCGACATCGACAACAACGAGGACGGCTCTGCCCTCGACTGCGACGCGATCGATCGCATCGACAAGGGCCTCCCTGCCCACTCCGCGCCCCTCGGCATGTCGTTCTGGACCGGTGACCGCGCGCCGTCGGCGTATCGCAACGGCGCCGTCATCGGCCTCCACGGCTGCTGGAACTGCGACATCCCGCAGGGCTACCGCGTCGCCTTCCTGGCGCCGCGCGCCGACAATGGCTTCGAGGACGACATCGACCTCGTCACCGGCTTCATCGCCGGACTGGCGGACTTCCACCAGGCGTGGGGCCGCCCCGTCGACGCCATCCCAGCCCGCACCGGCAACCTCTACATCTCCGACGATCGCGCGGGCGCAGTCTACGAGCTGTATCGCAAGTAACGACACGCCGCGCGCGCTCAGGTCTCACGGTCTCTAACTGTGGAGTCCACGACTCGCGCGGTTAGGCTAGTACCCCGCCGCGGAGGATCTGACCGGTTCACGCAGCCACCCTGAGGTGCCGTCGCGTCCCAGCAGTTGGAGTTGGATAGGCACGGCCGAGCTTTTCGCGAGCGCGGTCGACGGTGAAGAGCCAGTTGATGCGGGC
>JANRKM010000220.1:0-3799 GCA_033763475.1 Kofleriaceae bacterium | reverse complement strand
CGCCACCATCGCCACCACCATCTCGAGCGACCGCTCCATGAAGATCGCCGCCAGCCGATCGGGCCCGAGTCCCAGCCCGCGCAAGTGATGCGCGAGCTGGTTCGCACGCTCGTCGAGCTCGCGGTACGTCAGCTGCGTTCTTTCGAACGCCACCGCCACCGCCACCGCGTCCGGGGTCCGATCTACCTGCGCCTCGAACAACTCGTGGACGCAGGCGTCCTGCGGGTAATCCCGCGAGGTCGCGTTCCACTCGACCAACATCTGCTGCCGCTCGGCGGCCGTCAGCAAGGGCAGCTCGCCGATCCGCCGCGCGGGGTCAGCGACGATCCCCGCGAGCAGCATCGCGTAGTGCCCAACCATCCGCGCGATCGCATCGTGGTCGTAGCGCGCGGCGTTGTATTCCACGTAGCCGCCGACCCCGTCCTGCGTCCGCCGCAACACCAGCGCGAGGTCATGTGCTTCGCGCCGCGACGCATCGCCCGCCGCGGCGCTTTGTCCTTCGAACGCGAACGCGAACGGAGCCGTGGTCGATGACGACGACATCGTAGCCCCGCCCCACGCGGTGCGCAGCCGGGCCGCCAGTTCGACAAAGGTCGGGTTGTCCGCAACATCCACCTGCAACACGACGAGCTGAACCGGATCGAACACCTCGGTGGCCGCGATGGCCCTCGACCGCGCATCGCCGAGGATCGCGATCGCGAAATCGCCGGCGTTCGTATGGCGATGCAGCAGCGTCGCGAACGACGCCAGTAGCCAATCCACGAGTTGATCGCCCATCGATCGACACGCTGCCTCCAGCGCGGATACGAGCGCACCATCGAGCGCGACGAGGACCCTACGTGCGTCATCTCCCGCGCCGCCTTCGCCCACCGCGCCGGTGCCGAGCAGCACGCTCGGCGCGGCGGCGTCTTCGAGTTGGGGGGCGCGCGGGTTACGATCGTCGAACATCACCAGACTCCTGAACGATGCAAGCGGTTACCGGCCAGCTGCCCCGGCCACGTAGGGATCGGCTACATTTGCGGATAGGCCCCCCGTCGCTGAACTTCTATCGGTTCAAGCGTTAGGTCTTCAGCCAGGATGAGCAGTTCAATCGGGCGCGTCCGTCGAGGCGTGCGGCGAATAGGCCCTAGCCGTTCGCGCACACATTCACTGGCGCGTCCTCGATCCGAAACGAGACAAGGCAAAACACGTAGGCTGGGGGCGACACGTAGGCTGGGCGACACGACGAGAGACAGCAGTCCCCGTTGCCTAGAGACCGGTGCTCACACAATGTTGCGTGCGACCTCACCGAAATTTGTGCCGTCGCTCCGATATATTCTTTGAAACGTGGGGTGTTTCGACGAGAACACGGTAGCCGCGTTCGTGGCCGGCGAGCTCGATCAGGTGAGCGCCTCGGCGCTCGAGGCGCACTTCGATTCGTGCCATCGGTGCTTCGCGCTCGTCGCTGCATCTGCGAAGGCGGTGTCGACGGCGGCACCCGCGTTGGCTTCGGGCCCGGTGGTCGAGTCTAGCGATGGCGCACCCGGCCTCGACGTCCTCTGCCGTGGAACGCGCGTCGGACGCTATGAAGTGACGTCACTCGTCGGCGCGGGCGCGATGGGCAGGGTGTACGCGGCGATCGACTCCGAGCTGGGTCGCACGATCGCGCTGAAGTTGGTACGCGCGGGCCGAGGCGCCGAGGCGGACCGCCGGCTGCTCCGCGAAGCTCGCACGATGGCCAAGCTGACTCACCCCAACGTCGTCACCGTCCACGACGTCGGCATGTTCGGCGAGCACGTGTTCCTCGCGATGGAGCTCATCGAGGGCGAAACACTCCGCACGTGGTTAACAGAGTCGCGGCGAACGCGCTCGGTGTTGACCACGTTCCTCGCCGCCGGTCGCGGCCTCGCCGCGGCCCACGCCGCGGGCGTCGTCCATCGCGACTTCAAGCCAGATAACGTGCTCGTCGGACGCGGCGACCGCGTCGTCGTGACCGACTTCGGTCTCGCGCGTGACACGTCCGACGAGGGTGAGGAGCCGCACCTTCTCGCGGGTACGCCGGTGTACATGGCGCCGGAGCAGCTCCGCCGCGAGCAGATCGACGCCCGCGCCGATCAGTTCTCGTTCTGCATCGCGCTTCACGAGGGGCTGACCGGCGAGCGCCCCTACCGCGGCAAGCACACCGCCGAGCTCCTCGCCGCCATCTCCGGGCAGGCCTTCGTCGACGCCCGTGGCGCGCCCAAGCACGTCCAGCGCGCGATCCGCCGCGGGCTCTCCGCGTCACCGGAGGATCGGTTCGCATCGATGGACGAACTGCTCGCCGCGCTCGCGCGTGACCCCACCGCGACCAGGCGGAAGGTCGCTATTGGAGCGCTCGCCGGGGTTACGCTCGTCGTCGCCGGTTCGCGCATGACCACAAGTCGTACGGAACGGCCAAGCTGCCGTGACGAGGTGCCAGGGAAGCTCGAGGCCGTGTGGGGGGCACCGCAACGCGCCTCCGTCCGCGCGGCGTTCTTGGCGACCGGGATCGCAAACGCGGCGGCCGCTGCGACGCGCGTCGACAACGCGATCGACACCTACGGCGCGCGATGGACCGCGATGCACGTCGAAGCATGCGACGCGACCCATGAACGGCACGAACAGCCGTCCGAGCTGCTGGATCGACGTGTCGGCTGCCTCGCCGAGCGCCTCGGCGATCTACGCACCCTCATCGATGTCCTGGTCCACGCGGATGCGGACGTCGTGAACAACGCCGTGAACGCCGTCGACGGCCTCGGGGCGCTCGACCAGTGCGACGCGCTCGCGCTCGGAGCAGACCGCGCGATGTCGACCGCGCAACGCGAGAAGGTCGCCGCACTTCGCGCGGACTTGTCGCGCGCACAGCTTCTCCGCGCGGCCGGACGGGTAACCGACAGTCTCGCCCTGGCCAAGGCCGCGGCGCAGGCGAGCGACGAGCTCGACGATCCGTCGCTCGCGGCGCTGGCCAGGCTCCGCATCGGACAAGCCGAGAGTGCCGCGGGGGATGCCGCCTCCGCGTCGATCACCCTTCGCCGCGCGGCCGAGCTCGCCGACATCGCGAAGGAGGATGCACTGCGCGCCGAGGCGCTGACGAGCCGCTTGTTCGTCGAGGGCACCACGCTGCGCAATGGCGCGCTCATCGCGGAGCTCGACGGAGCAGCGGCGGCCGTGATCGCGCGCATGGGAGATGGGTGGATGAGCGCCGGGCTCGAGGGCGCGCGCCTACATGCGCTCGGTAACGCGCTCGTCACGAAAGGGAGCCTTACGGGCGATACCGCGACCCAGGAGCAGGGGGCCGCGACCCTCGAGAAGGCCGCGGCGCTGCGCGAGGCGGTGCACGGCATGCGTAGTCCCGAGGTGGCGACGACGCGCAACAGCCTATGCGCCGCGAAGGGCATGTTGTTTGCGTACGAGAGCGCGCTCGAGCAATGCCAGCGCGCGGCCGACATCTGGGTCGACCGCCTGGGGCCCACCCACCCCCACCTCAGCAAGGCCTACACGAACCTCGGCAACGTCCTCGAAAGCCTGGAGAGGTTCGACGAGGCGCTCGCCCAGTACGAGCACGCGGCCACGGTCGCCCACGCGCTCGGCGAGGAACACCACTTGTATTGGAGCGCGCTCTCCAACCTGGCGGCCGCGCTATCCAGGCGGGGTGACTACGATCGCGCGATCTCTCTACACCTCCGCGTGGTGGAGCTTCAGGAGCGAGTCCCGGCGTTGCCCGGGTTCTCGCGAGAGAACGTCTTGACCAATCTCGGCATCGCGTACCAGCGCAAGGGTGACGCCGGCCGCGCGCGCGACG
>JANRKM010000219.1:0-242999 GCA_033763475.1 Kofleriaceae bacterium | reverse complement strand
CTACAATCTGCTGCGCGTCGCCCGGCTGCGCCTCGCGGCTGCGACATAGACCGCCAAGGCACCGGCCTGTCGCGGCCGGCGCCGCGCGAGCGATCGGGCACGGGCACGGGCACGGGCACGGGCACGGGAGCAGGGCGCGAGTTGGATCGTCACCCGGCGACCGGTCACGCGCGCGTATCCGTACCTCAGACCCGGGCTATCGGCGCGCGAGCTTGATCGTCAGCGGCCAGCGGATCGACCTCGACTCCCCGTCGGGCCAGCTGGCCGAAAGCTCGTCGTTTAGCGCGGCGATCGGTGCGGTGCCCTCGCGTGCGACGAGCTTCACCGTCGCCGACCACGTGCCGATGTAGCCGAGCAGCTCGTCGCGTGACCAGGTCGCCGTCATCGCGAGCGCAGGCGCCTGCACGGCGGGCCACGGCCAAACGAGGTCGCGATAGCCATTCTCGACGTGACGCCGCTCGGGCGGCCAGTACGTGCCGACGACGTCGTGATAAAAGCGCGCGACCGCCACGTTCTCGACACCCTCGACCTCGAGGATCCCGTAGCTGACGAGCGCGGCGAGCCCGCCCGGCTGCACCACGCGCTCGACCTCGGCGACGAATCGCAGCCAGTCGAACCAGTGCGCCGCCTGCGCCGCGACGGCCATCACGACGCTTGCCGCGGGGAGCCCACTCGCTTCGGCGGCTGCGCAGCGGTACTCGACCCGCGGATCGGGCGTCGCCTGATCGAGCTGCGCCTGCGCGGGATCCGTCGCGAACACGCGGGTGAACCGCGACGCGAGCGGTACGGAGAGCTGCCCGGTCCCACACCCAACGTCCCATGCTGCGCCCCGCGGCGCTCGATCGGCGAGTGCACCGACGAGCGCGGGCGGATAAGTAGGCCGGTGCTGTGCGTAGCGCGCGGCGATGGTGGAGAAGTGATCCGCGAAGGTCATCGATCCTTCGATGCACGAACCTGGTTACGGGTAGCGATACGAGAAGCCGAGGCCGCCTTCGAGCTCGAACTTGAGCCAGCGCGCGAACGTCAGGGTCTCACCGACGTACGCGTAGACGCTGTAGTTGCGCTTCACGTCGATCCACAGGCCGTTCATGTTGCGGAGACCGAAGTCCGCGCCTTTCCCCTGCCCGCCCGCATCCTTGTACCCGGCGAAGTCAAGGACGATCTGCGCGGTCGAGAACAGCTTGGTGCGCTTGGTGTCGCTGAAGAAGAACCGCGCGCCCGGCGAGAGGTGGAACATCGACGGGCCGTCCGTGGTCGCCGCGGTGGCGCCGAAGTCGCCCTCGAGCCCGAGCCGCATCTCGAGGATCGTATCGATCTTCGGGGTGATGCCGTAGCCGAGCTCGAGGTCGATCGAGAACGGGGCGCGGCTCGAGCACACCGGCGCGTTGCCGCTGCTGGTTTCGTTGTCGAGATCGCCGCAGTACTCCCCCTTCTCGTACGGGACGATCGCACGCATGCCGATCGCGGTCCGCAGGGACAGCTGGACCTGCCCCTTGTGGCCCTTTTCGACCTGGGCGGGCACAACGGGAGCGGGTGCCGCACCAGGGGACGCCGTGGGGACGGGGTCGACCGACGGCTGGGCGACGGCTGGCGACATCAGTGCAGCGACGAAGAGCCCGACCCGGACGGTGCCATGCATCGGGGCTAGACGCTAACAAGTTGATAATCCGGCCACAAGCGGGCCCGGTCACGCTGGCCAGCCGGGGGCCCCGGAGCTACCTTCCCCGGGATGTCCAGGGTCGGACTCACTCGACGGAGCGTGCTCGGTGGCGGTCTCGCACTCGCCGCGCTGGCCAAGCTCGGCGCACGACGGGCAGAAGCGATCGGTCCGTCGTCGAAGTTCCGGTTCGGCCAGCTCTCGCTGGGGGCGGGCACCAACCCGCGGCCAAACGCGCTGCGCCGCCTGGGCTGGGAGATCGAGAAGCGCACGTCGATCGACGTGGAGCTCGACCCGGCGATCGTCACCCCGACGAGCGAGACCCTGCACGAGACGCCGTTCCTCTATCTCGCCGGCGAGCGCGAGATCGAGCTGCCGAACGCCGCGGGCATCGAGGCGCTGCGCCGGTTTCTCACCTTCGGTGGGTTCTTGCTCGTCGACTCGGCGGAGGCCACCTCAGGCGGCGCGTTCGACGGTTCCGTGCGCAAGCTGATGTCGGCGGTGTTTCCGACGACGGGCTCGGCGAAGGGGCTCGAGGTCATCCCCACCGATCACGTCGTCTACAAGTCGTTCTACCTGCTCGACAAGCCGTTCGGACGGCTCGCGATCGCCCCCGCGATGGAAGGCGTGATCCGCGACGGGCGCATCGTCGCCGTGTACATCGGCAACGACCTCGGCGGTGCGTGGTCGCGCGATGACTTCGGCAACTACGAGTTCCAGTGCGAGCCCGGCGGCGAGCGCCAGCGCGAGCTCGCGTTCCGCATGGGCGTGAACCTCGTGATGTACGCGCTCTGTCTCGACTACAAGGCCGACCAAGTGCACGTGCCGTTCATCATGAAGCGGCGCCGTTGGAAGCCGGACGACGGCGCGCAGGTACCAGCGACGCCACCGAAGAGCAAATGAACATCGTCCTGTTTCCCTCGCTCGTGCGGTACATCCTCGCCGCCGCGTGCCTCGTGCTCGCGATCGCGACGGTGATGGCGGTCAAGCGCGGGCGCGGTGGTCTCGGTGCAGCGCTCGGCGTGCTCGCGCTCGGCTCCGGTGGTGCCCTCGCCGCCGAGGCACTGGTCGCGCTGACCGTGCGGCTCGCGGCGCCGGGGAGCGCGTTCAACGAGTATCGCTGGGTCGTACTCGCGCCGTGGGGGCGCCTCGGCATGGCCCTCGGTGGCATCGCCGTGATCGTGATCTTCGGGCTCGCGTGGCGCGCGAGTCGCGGCGCATCCGCATGGCGTCGCGCGACGATGATCATCCTGCGCACCGGTGCGGCCGTCGGCTGTCTCGTCATCTTCCTCGAGCCTGCCGTCGAGCTGCGCCAGGTCGCCCGCGAGCCCAATCGCATCGCGGTGCTGATCGACGACTCCAGGTCGATGGCGCTCGCCGAAAACCCCGAAGGTCCGACGCGCATCGAGCGCACGCGCCAGATGCTCGCGGCGTCGGGCAACACGCTCGCGGCCTGGGAAAACGATCACCGCATCGACTACTACACGTTCTCGGAGACGCTGAATCCGACGAGCTTGGCCGCCCTTGCCAAGAACGACGCGCGCGGCAAGGCGACGCTGATCCGCAAGGCGCTCGAGCTCACGCGCGCGCGCTACGAGGGCCACGACCTCGCGGGCATCATCCTCGTCTCCGACGGCGCCTCGACGGGCGGCTTCGACGAGGACTCCGGGGACGGCGCGGTGCGCGACTTCCTCCGCTCGCTCGACACGCGTGTGCACACGATATGGGCCGCGCGCCCGGGCCTGCGCGACGTGGCGATCGCCAAGGTGAACGCCGACGAGTTCGCATTCGTGCGCACCGTCGTGCGAATCGACGCGGTGATCCGCACCACCGGCATGGGCGCACGCCAGGTGCCGGTGACGCTGTCCACCGACGGCCAACCGCTGCGCGAGAAGCTCGTCGATCTGCCCGCGGGCGACAACGACGTCACGGTCACGTTCGAGGTCACACCGCCGCGCGTCGGCCGCTACGTCTACGAGATCTCGGTGCCTGTCGCCGCGGGTGAGGCGGTCACCACGAACAACGCGAAGAGCTTCGTCATCCGCGTCGTACGCGACAAGACCCGCGTCCTCCAGGTCTCGGGGCAGCCGAGCTGGGACGTGCGCGCGTTGCGCCAGATGCTCGAGAGCAACCCCAACGTCGACCTGATCTCGTTCTTCATCCTCCGCACGCAAGACGACATCTCCGCGGTCGCGAACGACGAGATGTCCCTGATCCCGTTTCCCACGCGCGAGCTGTTCGAGAAAGAGCTGCCGTCGTTCGACCTGATCATCCTTCAGAACTTCGAGTACCTGCCGTACGGTATCTCCGAGTACCTCGAGAACATCCGCAGCTACGTCGAAGGTGGCGGTGGGCTCGCGATGCTCGGCGGGGTGGAGTCGTTCAGCTCGGGCGGCTATTACGGCACGCCGGTCGCCGAGGCGCTGCCGGTGATCCTCTACGGCCCGTTCGACAAGGGCGACGTTCTCGACACGCAGCGATTCTCGCCGCAGCTCACCGAGGCCGGTCAGATGCACCCGGTGACCTCGCTGCGCTACTCGGCGACCGACAACGTCGCGGCGTGGAGGAACTTGCCGCAGCTCGAGGGCCTCAATATCGTCGCCGGTGCCAAGCCCGAGGCCACCGTGCTCGCAACGCATCCACGCTTGCGCACCAAGAGCGGCAAACCGATGCCCGTCGTCGTCGCGGGGGACTACGGCAAGGGCCGCTCGCTCGCCGTCATGACCGACACGTTATGGCGGTGGGGCATCGTCGCTGCCGCACGCCCCGGCGACAACGCCCGCCAGTACATCAAGTTCTGGGAGAACGCGATCAGCTGGTTGATCCAGGACCCGGACTTGCGCAACCTCCACGTCGACACCGACGCCGTCGAGTACCTGCCCGGCGCCACCATCCGGGTCACCGTGCGCCTCCTGGGACGCGACTACCAGCCGGCCCCGGGCGGCGAGGTCTCGCTCGTCGTCAAGCGCGGCGCCGACCCCGCGCGCGCGGAACAAGTGACCTCCGCCAAGGTCACCGTCGGCGAGGACGGCACCGCGATCTACGAGCTCGGTGGTACCACCACGCTGACGCCCGGCGTGTACCGGGTCGAGGGCAGCGCCACGATCGCCAACCGCCAGGTGGAGACCGCCGACATCTTCCTCGTCCGCGAAGGCGGCACCGAGCTCGACCGCCCCGTCGGTGACGAGGCCACGCTGAGGGCCATCGCGAACGCGACGCGCGGCTCCGCCCTCGGCGCCATCGACGAGCTGCCCGAGGACCTGGCCTTCGACCCGCCGCGCATCGTACGGGTCGACGAGCGCACGGATATCGAGCTGTGGAGCCGCCCTAGCTTACTGCTCCTGATCATCGGCTTATTGGGCCTGGAGTGGCTCTTGCGCCAGCGAAGCGGCTACTTGTAGATAGGAACCAATCGCATGTCCCTCGCGCTCGATAGTCTCGTCATCGACCTGATGTTCCAGGCCAACGCCGCCATCGATCAGAAGACCCTGATCGACGGCCTCGGAGGTCAGGACGCGCTGGCGACCAAGCAGCTGCTCGACGTCGATCGCCTCGACCCACGCGCCGAGATGGAGCTATCGCCGTCGATGCCGTTCCGCCGGCGCGGCGAGCGGCGCCTGATGATCATCGACGACCAGGTGATCACGCCGCGCCAGGATCCGCAGGCGGATCCGCTGATCAACAACGATCTACGCCCCTCGAAGGAAGCGCTGATCGAGACCTGTAGCAAGCTCCCCATTCGCCTCGGCCGTCTGTTCGCGCTCGGCAGCTGGGGCGACGCGGTCATTGTCGCTCGTTCGGCGCGCGACCTCCGCGGCATCGCCCTCCTCCCCTACGCCCTCGACCCGCAGGTCGATCTCGACGGCAAGCGCCGCGCGACGCCGCTCTCCCAGAAGGAGTTCGAGGCCAAGCTGATGGCGTTCGAGAAGCGCCTCGAGGAGCTCGATGACGACCAGATCATCGCGGGCCTCAGCGGCATCTCGTTCGAGCGACGCGGCGAGCTATTCATCGTCGACTGCCTCGAGGCGGACGGCACCTGGGACCAGCGCAAGTCGATGCTGCTCGAGCAGCAGCTCGCGGCGATGGATCGCTTCTCGCTGATCCCCGGCGCACCGTCGACCCCCACACCGAAGGCGGCCGAGCGGCCCACCGTGCGGATGGATCCGAAGGACATCGCGGCCGCGTCCAAGCGCGCGCCCACGGAGCCCGCGGCGCCCGCAGCGCCGGCAGCCCCCGAGCCCAAGGGCCCGCCGCTCTCCGCCAAGGAGATCGAGGGCAAGGTCGTGCTCGTGTTCCCCGCGGAGCGCTTCGACCTCGACGTCGCGGCGGCGCTTGGCAAGGCCGACTGGGACCACGTCGTCCGCCGCTCGGACAACGTGCCCGGTGAGCTTCGCGACAGGATGCACCGGGACGGCGCGAGTTTCATCGCGCCCATCGAGTTCCTCTCGGAGGTGTTCGTCGAGGGCAAGCCCCTGACCAAGGCCGAGTTCGAGCGTGATGCGCGTCTCCTCGCCCTCGATGGCCAGAGCGTGAAGTCCCTCGACGTGCACTTCCCGCGCTACGGCGCCGTGCTCCTGTTCGAGATCGCGGGCAAGGGGCGGTTCGTGACCAGCTTCCCCGACGCGTCCCGCGCGGCCATGCTCGTGCGATGAGCCGGCGTACGCTCTCCCTCGCGGTCCTCGCCACACTCGCGCTCGCACCCGCCGCGGCGCGCGCAGACGACGACTTCGGTGGCGCGTATGTCATCTTCGCGCGCGGCAAAGCGCTCTTCAAAACCGACCCCAAAGGCAAGACGGAGACGAAGCTCGTCGATCTACCCGCCAAGGTCGCCGTGCGCGCGCTGCGCACCGACAACACCGGCTCGGTCCTGCTCGCCGACCTCGGCGGCAAATGGTCGTGGATGCGGCTCGACGGAAACGCGCCCCGCACGCTCACCGAGCTTCCGTGCGCCGACGGTCCCGCGCAGCTCGCCGTCGACGGTGACTGTGTGATCTGTCGCTCCACCACGAGCGCGACCGGCTCCGTCCTCGTCAACCTCAACAACAACAAGGTCTCCGCGATCCCGGTCCCGCCGCTCGGTGCGCGCCTCGTCGGTGTGAGGGGCGATCGCCGCGTGATCTGGGCCGACGCCGCCGGCATCTGGTCGGCCCCTGCCCGCGACGCGACGAAGAAGACCAAAGTCGCGCCGGTGGCGCCGCTGCGCAGCTTCCTGCCCTCGCCCGACGGCCGGCGCGCGGTCGGTGTGTTCACCGACAAGATCTTCGAAGGCAAGCAGACCAAGCCCGCGGACGTCCTCATGGGCTTCGCGCTCGATGGCGCCGGCGTACGTCGCAAGGCGATCAAGATGGGCATCCCGCTCGAGTGGTCGCACGACGGGCAGTGGGTCCTCGTGCAGGATCGCGCGAGCTCCTGCATCATGAGTGCGACGGGCGGCGAGTACAAATGCTGGAAGGGTTACACCTCGGCATCGATTGCCGCCGACGGCAGGTGGTCGCTCGTGCTCGGTAACCGCGAGGCCGCCGAGAAGAAGGACAAGAAGTCCTCGTCGAAGAAGAACAAGAAGACCAAGAAGGGCAAGCAGGCCAAGCGCGCGGAGCCCGCCAAGGATCCCGACGCCGAGCCGTCCAACGAAGCCGAGCTCGCGGGCGGGGAGGATGCCTCCGTCGGCGACGACGTCGAGGTCGCACCGCCCACCGGTCCGCTCGCGCTATACCGCACCACGCTCGCGGGCCCGTACAGCCTCGCGCCCGCCGTCATCGTGAAGGTCGTCGACGGCGCCGCGGTCTGGATCCCGGGCCCCGCCGCGCCCTAGATCACCCGAGGCTGGTCGCGTGCGCCTCGAGCGGCTCGTGCTTCTCCATGAGAGCGCCGGTCGTGATGCCGTACGCGAGATGCATCAGCAACGTCCCGACCCAGATCTTGGCCGAGTACACCGGCGCCCACGAGTTCTCGGCCGAGAACGGCACCACGAACATCATCTGGATGATCCACAGCCCGACGCCGAGCACGGCGCCCTTCCACCACGTCATCTGCGGCGTGGTGATCGCCGCGAGTCCGGCCCAGATGGCGCCGTACGCCAGATAGAAGGGTACCGCCAGCGCGAGCGCCGCGGCTGGTAGCTCGCCGCGCTCTCCAAGGGCGATCGCGAACATGCGCGTGATCGCCGAGATGTAGATGGTGGCCGGCAGGACGTTCGTCACGTGCAGCAGGGTCATCACGACCGACATCGCGATCGTACCGATCACGCCGTACATGGCACCGCGCCAGAAGCGACTCGAGGTGAGCGTCATGGGATCTCCTCGTAGACGCGCGTGTGCACGCATCGCGCCGAGGCACGCTAGCCACGCGCGTCATGCGTGGTTCGCTGTCAGCGCCGTGCTCAGGGGACGTAGATCGTGTCGCCCGGCAAGACGTAGATGTTCATCTCGAGGTGCTTGCCCGAGGCGAGGGTGTCGTAGTCGAGCGGGATGCGCCGCGTCTCCTTGGAGACAGGATCCGAGCGCAACAGGACGATCGAGTCGCGCTTGGCGAAGCGCGTAGGGCCTCCGGCGAGCGCGAGCGCATCGGCGACGGTGACGTATTGCTCGGTGGTGAACACGCCCGTCTTCTGCACCTCGCCCTGCACGGTGAACCGATAGCTGCGCCACGCCTTCAGCGCGACCGTCACCTCGGTGCCCTGCATCTTCACGAACTCGGCGAGCTTGTTCTTGATGATGTCCTTGAGCGATGTGGGCGTCTGACCGATCGCGTGGAGGTCGCCCACGAGCGGCATCGTGATGGTGCCGTCGGGACGGATCGTCGCTTCGGTATTGAGCGCCTCGTTGCTCTCGCCCCACACGTTGATGGCGACCACATCCCCCACGCCGAGCGTGACTTCTTTGTTCCGCGGATCGGGCTCGCTCGCGTACGGATAGTTTGGCAACGAGTGGCCGCAGGCGAGAAGAGCAGACAGTGCGAGCACGACCACGAGACGCATGAAATGACTGTGGCGGACGGCGCGCGCCTACGCCCGAACTCACGAGGTGAGCGTGCCGTGAGGGGTGCGCGCGATCAGCTCTCGCGCACGGTGAGCGCTAGCGCTCTATCAACGGCCTTCGTTCTGGCTCTGCATCTTCGAATCGACGCTACTGATGAAGTACGTCGCATTGACGGAGTTGTCACCATCCATGTTGCAGGTGGCCACGATGAAATACCAAGCTCCCGCCGGCGGCGAGAACGCGAAACCCGACGGAGCAGATGCGCCGGTGGTGCCGGTACCTGCTTCCATCTGGTAGGAGCACATCAAGCGTGTCGTCGGGAGCCGGACGCGCATGCTCGCCCACGGCTGTCCTGCCGCGATGCACCCGGAGGCATCTTGTCCTGCGGCGACGGACGTCGCAGGACAGGCGGCCGCAGAGAGGTACGCGCCATTCTCGAGCTTGTATTGATCCTGGCGGATGCCGAGCTCGCCGAACATGCCGGCGACCTCGCTCGACCCTTTCGCCTTCTTCGTCTCGCGGCTGAACACCGGCACCGCGATCGCTGCGAGCACCGCGATGATGCCCACGGTGATCATGATTTCCATCAGCGTGAAGCCGCGTTGTGAGTTACGCGTTGTCACTTTGGACCTCTTCGACATACGTGACTCTCCCGTGGGTTGGTGCCATGCTGCGACGAGATGGCGAAAAGGGTCGTGCTAGCCATGCTGGCGCTGTGCGCATGTCAGTCGAAAGATCGACAACCAACGCCGCAGCCGGCACCAGAGGTGCGCACGGTCCCGCGCGAGATGCATCAGCTGCAGCCGGAGGTCGTGCTGCCCAAGGCACTTGACTTCGCGGTGCTCGAGCAAGGCGCCGAGCCACGCACCCAGCTGCGTTACGTGCCGCCCACGAAGCCCACGTCGTATTTCGTCGAGACATCGCTGCGCTCACGACGCCTCGCCGCGGGTACGACGCAGTGGAGCGAGCTGTCCCCAGAGCTGAAGGTGAAGACGGGCGTCGAGATCCAGCCTTCTTCGGGGCCTTTCACCGGACGCCCGCTGCCCGGCGAAGCGCTGACGAAGAACGACGATGCGGCGGCCTATCTGGCAGGCTGGAATGCGCTGGGCGAACGCCGCTTCGCGCTCGACCGCGATGACCGCGGCCAGTTTCGCTCGGTGCACTTTGCCGACGATCCGACGAACGCGCGCAGCAAGGTCGAGCGCGAAGAGCTCGTGCAGCGGTTCCTCGCCAGCACCGTGCCCGTCCCCGAGCAACCGGTCGGACGCGGAGCGAAGTGGCGCGTCACCTGGGCGCTGTTCCACGCCCCCGCCGTGGTGAAGCAAACCGCGACCTACACGCTCGAGGACATCACGCCGCAGGGCTGGGTGGTCGGCGTCGAGCTGCAACGCATCGGTGACGCGCAGACGCTGCTGACCGCGCCGACTCCGACCGACGCCAACCTCGAGCTCATCGCGCTCGTGCGCAAGTACGCGGGCCGCCTCACCGTGCGCAAGGACGAGCTGTTGCCGACCGGCTCGCTGACCGTCACGTCGACGCTGCACGTGCGGATGCATCAGAAGCGCGCTCCTGATCTCGAGGAGATTGCCGAGGACGCAGGCACGGTCACGTTCACCACCGGCTCCTGATCAATCCCAGCCCGCGACCACGTACGGCGCGGCGAGCGGCAACACCGCGATCCGTGCCCTGCGGTCCCGGGTTGCTCCGTGGTTCGCCGAGAAGAACACGGAGGCGGCGGTACACGTGCCCGTGGGAAAGCAGCTGATGACGAAGTTGTCCCAGTTCGTCTGCGTCGTCACGTCGGCGTACGCGCCCGCGGCGAGCGCGAACGAGTCGAGCGTTACCTCCGAGGGCAACACCAGCGTCTCCACGGTGGTCCACGCAACCGTCGGCGTCTCCTGCAGTCGTTCGAGCGTGAAGGTCGATCCCGAAACCGTGATGCGGGTGCGCCGCTGCGAGCCCTGCGCGGTGACGGTGGATGCGAGCAGCGGACCATACTGCGCCGCCTGCCGGCTCGCAGTACGCACCAGGTTGTTGAGGCGCTGCGCCGCATCGATAGGCCGTAGCTTCGGGTTGACGTACACCATCGCGATCGAGGACATGATCGCGATGATCGCGAGCACGGTCATCATCTCGATCAACGTGAAGCCCCGAGACCGGCGCCGGGTCATCGGCCGACCCCCATGTTGCGCAGGTCGGCCTGGAACGTGATGTGGCGGTAGATGCGATATCCCGCGAGCAATGGATCGGTGCCGCTCGGCAGTGCCACCGACGCGCGATCGCCGATGTTGTTGTTGTCCGGGTTCGAGGCGACGGTCAGGTTCGGCGTCTGCGCCGTGAACACGCCTTCGACGTTGGAAGGGGTCCGAGCCACGATGCTGATCGAGATCATCAAGGGTGCGACGAAGTCGTTCGCTTTCGGGATCGCCTGCGTGAACGTGTCCTGCTCGTTGCCCGATCGCCAGTCGCGATCCCCGTCGGTGTCCGCGTCACCCGTGTCCAGTCCATCAGCGTCGTAGAAGTAGGTCGAGAGCTGGAGATCGGCGATGTTGTACGCCTGATCCTCGAAGGCGGACGTGCCGGTCAGGTTGCCCGTCGGATCGAGCTGCAGCGGCGCGAGCGCCGGGCGCGTGGTGTCGATGCGCCAGTAGTGCCCGACAAAGCCGTACACCATGGTCTTGCCCCCGACCGCATTGTCGCAGTGGCCGTTGCTCGAGTTGCCCCATGGGCCCGACTCCGCGAACGTGATCGTCGTTCCCGTCACGGCGGCTACTTGGACCACGCACGCGGCGAACCTGGCGATCGGCGCATCGTTGGAGTCGATCGGGTTCACGAACGACGTCGTGTCGGACGTCGACAAGACCACCAGATCGTTCGGCGCGAAGTCACTCGCATCGTCCACCGTCACGGTCGTCGCCGGTCCGCTCGCCACGACGAGAGCCTGCTTGTCGGGGTTCGCGTAGTAGAAGGCGACCTCGTCGGGCCCGTTGGAGCGGTTGACCACCCGCACCGGCGAGCGCCGCACGATATTGCCGAGCACGTGATCCGAGGACACGGTGAACCCCTGCGAGAGCAGCAGGCCTGCTTGCTTGGCATCGCGCTCGAGCGCGTTGCGCACCGCCGACAGCGTCGTGCTGACGTTCATGACCTGCTGCTGCTCGCGATACGCGAACGACACGCGCGCGAAGATCGTGAGCAGCATGATCACGAGCAGCGAGCTGATCACCAACGCGACCATGAGCTCGATCAACGTGAAGCCGCGCTGGCGCTTCATAGAGCCTCGCGTGCGGTGCGCAGCAACTCGAGGGGCAAGCTGCGGGTCTCCCCCGTCGTGTCGTCCACCCACGAGATCTCGACGCGTAGGCGCAGCAGGGAGCTGCCGAACGGCGTCACGGCCACACCCGCACCGTAGCTCACCCCGTTACGACCGAGCACGGTGGTGTAGGTCGCGTTGGTGTACGGCGCGCTGGTCGTCGCACTGCCGGTCACCTCCTGGGCGAGCGCGTCGGGGCGCTTGGCGCGCAGTCGCTCCATGATCTGGCCTCCGACGGCGACGGCCTCCTGCACGTGCGTGTTGCTCTCGGTGCCGCGCGTCATCGCGATGTGCAGGCCGAGGATCGCCGTCAGGCCGAACACCGAGATCACGAGCGTGACCAAGAGCTCGAGCAACGTGAAGCCACCCTGGCGGCGGCGGCGGCGCGGGACACGCTTCATAGAACGACGCGCCACCCGAGGAGCGTGAGTGGATTTGCACCGCCACCGATCGAGCCCGTGCTCATCGAATGGATGGCACCGCTCGCGGTATCCTGCCCGGCGGACGTCGCGCGCGGCGAACCAACGCGCTTGATCTCGCCCGACACCGTCGCGAAGTACAGCGCACCGGCGTCGCCATACAGCGGACCCGTCGAGGCGGCGATGGGCACGCCATCCACCGAGGTCAGATTGAACACGGTGTTGAACGTGTTCGCGTTCAGCGCCTGCACGCTGCTGCTGCCGAAGTCGCAGCTGTTGCCGCCGATCAAGGGGTCGGTGCTGCGCTGGATGATCACATCCTCCGTCGCGAGGACCACACCACCATAGAACTTCTCGCAGCGCCCCGCCGTGCACGAGCCGGTGACCTTGTGCCGGATGGTGCCGTTCTTCGCATAGACCGCATAGAACTCGTTCTGCTTGGTGTCATCGTACGACTCGAGGCCGCCCGTGCCGAAGAACAGCACCAGGTCGGTCGTGGAGTCTGTCTTGGCGCCGATCGTCCCGACGATCGGGCGCTCCTGCCCTGCGCCGAGCGCGCCGGTCTGGGTCGTGGAGAACAGCGCGTAGCGATGGACACCGTTTGACTCGCCGAGGTCGATCGGCCCCATGCCCGTGTTCGCCATCCATCCGCCGCCCAGATCCTGCGCTGGATTGATCTTGTAGACGTAGCCGCAACGATCCGCGAACACCGCCCGATCCGTGTAGCCGTCGAGGACCGGCGCGCCCGGCTCGTAGGTGCCGATGTCGTCGGTCTCGAACATCAGGATGTCGCTCGTCGCCGCGCAGTGCGTCTCGAACTTCCACAGTTCGGCGCCGGTCTCGAGGTTGTACCCGACGATGGTGCGGCCCTTCGAGTCATCGACGCTGTGGATGCCCGAGCCGGCGACCACGATGTAGACCTCCTGACCGTTGAGCAGGACGCGCGCGAGCCCCGGCTTAACGAGTGCCTTGCCGGCCGTCGAGTCACCAGGGACGTGTGACCACAGTGGCGTCGGACCGGACACCGAAAAGCTCGTATCGATGGTCTGGGTGACATCCAGCGCCGTCACCGAGGACCCGCCGCCACCGTCCGTGATGAGCGCGATGGTCGCGATGCTACCGTTGGACTTGCGATAGTCGAACAGCGACGGGGAACCGTCGGGATACGACGTTACCACCGTCTTGCCTTCGACCTGGGTGGCGTTGTAATCGCTCGTCATCGCAGACGCGACGTACGGCGGCACGAAGGCCCAGGCCTCGGTGCCGTTGCGGGTGTTGTTGATGTCGGTCGCGCTCGAGATGATCGCGTGGATCATGCCGTCCATCGCGCCGAACAGGACGAGCGGCACGCGGTTGGCGTTGGTCGTCGCGAATGTGTCGTAGAGCGTCTTGTCCCCCGGAGGGAGGTACGCGTACCAGTTCGGGCGATAGGGCGGCCCGAGCACGGCGGGCGTCGAGTTCATCACGGCGCCCAGCTTGCTCGGGGAGATGCCGGCGTTGCCGACGCCGAAGCGAGCACTCAGGATCCAGTTGATGACGCTGGTCGCGTTCGTGGCGTCGGCCGCACCGACGCGGCTGATCAGCGCCGCCGCCGGCGACGCCGGGGAGAACGGAATCCGCGTCACGGAGCTCCCCACCTCCGCGGTCGTGTAGACGGTGCGGTTCGCCTGGGCGTCGAGCTTGGTCGCGACGTCATAGTACTGGGAGCCGTCACCCGCGGCGAGTGCGTACATATGGCCGCGATCGCCAGGCTCGGTGAACGAGCCGACGTACGAGACGCCGTCGTAGACCACCACGCCGGCGCGATAGTGCTGGCCCGCCGGGGTGTACGTGAAGTTCGAGGTCACCGAGTTCAACCGCGGCGTCTCTGTGCCCGTGAGCGAGCAGGGGTTCGAGGTCTCGTCGTCGGAGCTGTTCGCGTCGAACACCGCCTTCCACGAGATAGCGCGCCCCGTGGGCTTGGCGAACGTCACGCAGCACGCCCCCCCGGTCAACGCCGGCGTGAAGCCGGCGGACGTCTGCTTGCACGCGAGCTGGTAGTTCGCGGGGTTCTCGTTGGTCAGGTAGTAGGTGATCGACGTGTCCGTCGGCACGGTGGCCGACGGCGTGATGCAGGCGCCGTTGACCGTTAGCTCGGAGGTCGGCATCGGGAGCGTGCCGGACGCCACCTCGCCGCATGCCGCAATTCGGCTCGGCGTCGACCGGTTCGGGAAGATATAGGCTTCGTTGGTGTCGTTGCCGTTGGTCAACACCATGTCGAGCGTGCGGTCGGGATCGCGGTCGTAGTCGAGCATGAAGCCCATGTCGAAGTCGCCAAACTGAGGTGGCGACGCGGTGGGGACCTTGCACGACGTGCTGCCACAGCTCTCCGAGAGCTTGAGCGTCGGGCTCGGGTTGCACGTCGAACTGCAGTTGGTGCATGCCGCCGGGTTCGAGCTACACGTCGGCCAGTTTGCGCCGTACGGGCGCGAAGCATCCGCGGTGTTCTTCCAGTAGCGCGTGCGCCCACCCAGCGAGCTACTGTAGGCGGCGCCGTCGCTGCCGGTGATGATGTCGGGCCATCCATCGAGCGAGAAGTCGTGGACGAACACGCCGGTGAGCGCGCCTTCAAAGCCCGGGTACGTGGAGTTCTTGCTAGAGAGCGAGATCGGGCTTGCGGTATCGAGCGTGTGCACGGTCTTGCTGTTGGACAGACCGCGGAACACCCGCAGCCGGTTTCCTGCGTTGTTCGAATCGGTGCAGCATCCCGGCGACCCGATCACCAGGTCGAAGTCGTTGTCCTTGTCGATATCGACGTAGGCGAACGACACCGACTCGGTGTTCGTATGGTCGAAGCCGAGCTTCGCGCTCGGCGCGAGGGTCGTGTTGTTGTGGGCCGTGCTCGGGATCAGGATCGCGGGGTCGTTGCAATCCGTGCCGGAGCACCCCGTCGAGGGGAACGGGCGCGTGAACCGAGGGATGTGGCCGATGCACGACTTGGTCGACGCGTCCCATTGTGCGGACTGCGCGCACGAGTTGAGCCACACCGAGATCCCCGTGTAGAACTGCCGCCCCTCCAGCTCGCACAGGCGCGTCGAACCGGTCCCCTTGCACGTGCCCGTGCTGTGGCCGTAGAGGATGTCGAGATCGCCATCGCCATCCCAATCGACGGTCGCGATGTTCTGCACGGAGTGGCGCATGGGGCCGAAGTCGCCCGGGAAGTAGGTCGCCGCCTTGGCAGCATTGGTGCTCACGTTGTTCGTGTTGTCCACCGCGTCGCCGGTGCGCAGGTCATAGGTCGCGAACGTCGGCATGTAGTCGGGACACGTCATGTCGCTCGTGCACGAGAGCTGCGTCTCGGTGAACGCACCTTGCGTGTAGCCCGCCGGGCAAGCGCCGTTGAGGGCCTGACCGGTACAGAGCGAGCCGATCCCACAGGGGCGCGTCGGCGCGGCCGAGCTACGGCAGTTCTGCGTGTTGAGGAACAGGCGCGCTGCCGTCGGCCACGCGTCCTTGGCGGGCCGGTGAGTCGACGAGATCACCGCGACGTCGGGCCAGCCATCGCCGTTGTAGTCACCGGCGACCATCGAGGACATGAAGTCACCGCCGACCGACGGCTTGAGTGCGATCTTGGTTCCGGTCGTCGAGGTCTGGGTGCGAAACCGCAACGGACGCACGTTCGTCAGCGTGTCCCACCAGGTGGACGAGATCGTCTGCGGGGTGTTGAACGTGCAGTCCGTGGTGCCGCACGTGACCGTCTGGTTGCGCATCATGTAGATGCGGTCGTGCTGATCGGCCGCCATGAAGTCATCCCAGCCGTCGCGATCGAAGTCCGCGGGCGCTCCGAAGAAGACGTTCTCTGGGACCGTTCCGGCGGGGGGAGGCTGGAAGTTGCCGCCCGAGCCGGGGAGCCTCAGGAGCCCTGCCCCCTGATCCCACGTGACACCCGACTTGGAGGTGCACCCCTGGGTCACGGAGATGCCATCACAGTCGGTGCTCATCGTCGTCGAGGCGAAGTTCGCATCCGACGAGACGACAGGGCAGGCAAGCGACTGCGCGGCGGCGGAGCCGGCTTGCGCGGTAACCAAAGCGACGACGACAGCGAGCTTCATCGGGGTCTCCATCACGGGGTAAACGACTCCGTCTGGCTGGTATCGATCGTTCCGAGGCAATCGTTACGGCCCGAGTTCTCCTCGGACTGACTGCGTTGGGCGTAGACGGAACACGGGCGCGCCACGATCGCCGACTCGCCCATCAGCTCCCATTCGATGATCGCGATCGCGCCCTCGGGGCCGTAGCCCGTCGAGCGCACGATCACTTGACCGTCGTCATCGGTACCTGCGGCAAAGCCCGTGTCGCTGCGGTTGTTCAGGATCTCGACTTTGTACGAGGCGTTGAATCCCGACGAGAACACGCTGTTTGGGTCGCCCGGTGCGGCCTGATTGCCGAGCACCGCGGGAACGACCGGGGTCGAGTTGGCTGGTGATACGTACGCGTTCCACTTTGCCGTCGGCTGCAGGTTCGATCGCAGGAACTCGATTCCCGCCGCACCGCCACTCTCGGCTGCATACAGGGCGATCGCCCGAGCTCGATCACTCGCAGTGGTCTGGAGCCCACCGCGGATCTCGAACACGGTGAGCATGCTCAGCGTCCCGAGTCCGCTGAGGACAATCAGCGCAAGAACGATGGCGTTACCGCGCTGACCGTCACGACGCTTGGAAGCCCCCATCGAGCTCCCATGATAGTGCTACTCTTGTACAGCTGTCACGTTAGGCCCCGAGTGCGGCGGGGTAGCGAACCACTCGCTCCTACATGAGCGCTGTCAGGCGACTCAGCGATTCATCGCGTTCCCGTCGGCATCGAGCTCGACGAGGCCGCCCTGTCCAAGCTCTGCGCGCACTGCGAGATCCGAGAGCGCTTCACGAAGCGTGAGCTGCTTACCGTCCTTCTCGTAGGGCACGTCCTTCTCGCCGCTCCGCACGACGACCTTCGCGTCGCCATCGCCAACTATCAGGTAGATCGCCTGCCCTGGCTTCAGGTGCCTGGCAGCCGCCGCCTTCACCGCCGCTTCGTTGATCTTTTCGAGGTTGAACACGTACTTGTTGTAGTAGTCGAGCGGCAGACCGAAGTAGACCAGGCCTCGGTACTGACCGAGGGCGGCCTGGGCGGTCTGGAACCGACCGGGGAGACCAAGGATTGCGCCCTGCTTCTCGCGCGCGAGCTCGTCCTTGGCGATCGGGCGAGCTCCTGACCACAACTCCTTCAACTCGCGGTCGAGCTCGAGCAGCGTCTGGTACGTAGAATCCGTGCGGACCGAGGCGCTTGCCGTGAACGTTCCGTAGTCCTTGGTGTAGTTGAATCCGCCGCGCGCACCGTACGAGTACCCTTTGTTCTCCCGCAGGTTCATGTTGATGCGGCTCGAGAAGCCGCCCCCGAACACCGCACCAAGCATCTGGGTGGCGAAATAATCCGCCGCGGTGCGCTTGGGGCCGAAGTGGAGGAGCGAGACCTGCGACTGCGCGGCTCCGGGCATGTGGACGAAGAAGATTCGCCCGGCGGGTCCCTTGGGCGCCGGGAGCTTCGCGACCTTCGGTGCGGCGCCCTTCCACGACGCGAGCGCGGCCGAGTCGAACAGCTGGCGGATCTGCGCCTCGGTCAGATCACCGACGACGAACAGCTGCGCGCTCGTCGGCTTGAGCCACGTCTCCGCATACGCCTTGCAGTCGTCGAGCTTGATCGCCTGCAGCGACTGCTCCGTGACGACGGTGCCGAACGGATGCTGCGTTCCATACAACACCGGGCCCGTGACGCGGCCGGCGACGGAGCCCGGATTGCCCTTCGACTGGCGCACGCTCTCGATGCGCCGCTTGATCATGCGATCGAAGTCCTTCTCACGGAAGCCGGGCGAGCGCAGCGTCTCGACGAACAGCTCGAACGTAGATGGCAGATGCTTGCTGAGGCTGTTCAGCGTGATGCCCTGCGACTCGTCGCCGGCGTACGTGCCGACGCTCGACGCGGTGTCCGCGAGCGCCTCGGCGAACTGGATCTTGTCGAGGCGCTGCGTGCCCTCGGACATCATCGACATGCAGACGCTGGCGAGGCCCTCCTTGCCTTTCGGATCCATTCTGCCGCCGCCGTCGAACGAGAGGTCGAACGAGATCAGCGGGAGCGTGTGCTGCTCGACGAGGTAAACCTTGATGCCGTTCTTCAGCGTGAACGGCTTCACCTTGGGCAGGCGGAATGGACGCACGGGCCCGGCGGGCGGCTGCGTCGCGCGAAACTCCTCTTCGGGGAACTGGAGGTCTTGAGGAATGGCGGTCTGCGCGACGGTGAGCACGGGCTGGGTCTCCGCCTTGGGGGGCTCGGGCTGAGGCTGGGGTTTGGATTCGACGACCGGCGGTGCGGCCGGCGCGGGCACGGGAGCCGACGGCGCGCTCTTGCACGCGACGAGTGCGAGCCAGGGAATCAACTTGATGGAGCGCGACATGATCACTTACCTCCCGTCGTCGACGGCAGCGTGATGACCGTCAGCATGTTGTTCGGCGTCAAGTACTTCGCGGCCGTCGCGCGGATCTTCGCAGCGGTGGTGGTGCGATACCGGTCGAGATCCCACGTCAGCTTGTCAGGCGAGCCAAGATAGTGGTTGTACGCCTGCAGCGCCTCGGCGCGCCCGAACGGCGTCTCGAGCTCGCGGATCGCGCCGGCCTCGTTGCCGGCGATCACACGCGCGATCTCCGCGGAGCTCAAGTCTTCCTTCGTGACCTTGTCGACCTCGGCGAGCACGATGCGCTTCACCTCGTCGATGTTCGCGTCCGACATCAGCGTCACGTTGATCGAGAACTGACCCGAGAAGCCACTGCCGCTCTGGAACGCGCTCACGCTCTGCGCGAGGGTCCTGTCATAGACGAGCGCCTTGTAGAGGCGACCCGGACCTTCGCGGCGGAGCGCGTTCGCGACGATGTCGAGCTCGGCGTCACCCTCGGCGTAGTTCGCAGGGGAGTGCCACACGAAGCGCACCTGGCGGAGCTTCGCGAACTCGTCCTTGATGGTGACTTCCTGGCTCTTGATCGCGGGCGCCGGCACCTTGACCACCGCCGGTCGCTGCGAGCTGGGGAACTTGCCGAACCATTTTTCGACGAGCTCCTTGGTCTTGGGAACGTCGATATCACCCGCGATCGCGATGGTCGCGTTGGCCGGGACGTACCAGGTCTTGAAGAACCCCTTCACGTCGTCAGGGGACGCAGCCACGAGATCTTCGTGCTTGCCGATGGTGAGGTAGCGATACGGATGCCCCTCCGGGTAGAGCCCGCCCGCGACGGCGAAGCCGGTGCGGCCATACGCGACGTTGTCGTAGCGCTGGCGGCGCTCGTTGCGGACGACGTCGATCTGGTTCGCCAGGCTCTTCTTGAAGTGCTCGGGGTCGTTCACCGAGGCCGGCGGCTCGAGGAGGTACCCCATGCGATCGCTCTCGAGCCACAGCGCGAGCTCGAGCTGGTTCGATGGCACGATCTCGAAGTAGTTCGTCCGGTCGGGGTTCGTGGTGCCGTTGACGTTGGCGACGCCGGCCTTCTTCAGCAGGTCGAAGTGGTTGTCGACGCCGACGTGCTTGCTGCCCTGGAACAGCATGTGCTCGAACAGGTGCGCGAAGCCGCTCCGCCCGTAGGTCTCGTTGCCCGAGCCCACGTGGTACCAGACACTGACCGAGACGAGCGGGATGCCGGGATCCGGGACGAGGATGACCTCGAGCCCGTTCGGCAGCGTGTACTTCTCGAACGCGACCTTGGGATCCGTCGAGACGGTGGGGGCTTTTCTTGCGTTGCTCACCTGCGGCGCGACGAGCGCGAGCAGGAGCGACGTCACGAGCGTTGCCTTGCGCATCCGGGGAACGTAGTCGCCCCCACATCGACGAGCAAGCGCCCGGTGGCCGAAGGGCGCCTATACCTCGAGCGGCTGGACGCCGAGGAGCACGTGGTCGGGCGACACCGCGTCGAGCCACAGCAGCAGCCGCCGCACCTCTCCGTCGGCGACGTCGATCTCGATGATGCGCCGGATCGGGTTGCCCGCGATCGTGCGCTGGATGTCCTGCACCGCGGTGCTCCACGCGTTCGCGAGCGCGGTCGACTTCACGGGGAGCCCCTCGACCTCGACGTTGGCCCCCATGACGAAGCGCGCGAAGGCCGGGTTCGCCGTGATGATCACACCCTGCGAGGTCATCATCGCGAGCGGCAGGCGACATGCGTCGTAGGCGATCCGCGCGAGCTCGTCGCGCGAGCTGCCAGAGCGCTGTTCGATCACGACGCGACGGGTGGGACCGCCCCGCGCGCGGCGGCCGAAGCCCATCATGTCCATCACGGTCTTCAGCTCGTAGATGAACGCCGCCATGTCCTTGTGGCGTTCCGCGGGCCGCTTCTCGAGCGCGTGCAGGATCAGATTCTCGAGCGCCTCGTCGAGGCCCTCGACGATTTGCGACGGCGGCTTGGGTGCCTCGTCGAGGTGACCGGCGAGGATCTTCTGCACCGGGCCGTCCCACGGCACCTGACCGCAGATCAGCTCGTAGAGCAGAATGCCCACGCCGTACACGTCGCTCGACGGTGACGCGGGCTCGCCACGGATGCGCTCGGGGGCAACGTAATGCGGCGTGCCCGACAGCGACGTCGACGCGCGGCTCGCGACGAGCGAACGTGCGAGACCGAAGTCGAGGAGCTTGGCGATCATGCGCGGGCGTTTGCCCTCGAGATCTTCCTCGGAGATGAGGATGTTCTCGGTCTTGATGTCGCAGTGGACGACGTTCTGCCTGTGGATGTAATGGAGCGCCTCGGCGACCTGGAGAACGATCTCGCAGGCCTTGCGGGGGCTCATCCGCTTCTCGCGGAACAGCACGCGGTTCAGGGGTTCGCCATCGACGAACTCCATGACCATGAACATGCCGACCTTCTCGTCCTCGCCGAAGTCGACCACCTGCGTGATCCCCGGGTGACTCATCGCTGACGCGAATCGCGCTTCGCGATAGAACAGCTCGCGCGCTTCGTCGGTCTCCGCGACGGTGTTCGAGATGATCTTGAGCGCGAACGTGCGGGACAGGTGGGCGTGGGTGACCTTGTAGACCTTGCCCATGCCGCCCTGCCCGATGCGCTGCTGGATCAGGTAGCGGCCACCGATCAGCGTCGAGAACGCGGCGGTGTGTGCGCGGATCATTCCGGCGCGAGGCGGCGGCGTCGGGTTGTGCATCGCACCGGCTGTCTTTTGCTGCGGCTGGGCGCTGTTGGCGCGTGCCGGCTTCTCGGGGGACGTCGGGCGCGGCGAGGGCTGCTGCGCGCGCGGAGGTGCAGAGATGGCGCGCGCGCCGGTCAGCGAACGACGCCCGGGCGACAGTGCGCGCTGGTCGATGCGCACCTCGGCAGAATCGTCGTGGGCGCGAACCTCGGGCAAACGCGGCAGCTCTTCGCGCCGATCACGGCGGACCTGGTTGCGGCTGGGGAGCGGGTCATCATCCGGCGGAGGCAATGGGAGGCCGGGACGTCGCCCGGAGGGATTGCGCGGATCCGCCACGATTGGAATCGTACACGAGTTTCGTCACCTCCGTGGGGCGAGGCGATCGACGAGGCGTGAGCCGTGAATTCCACGCCGTGCACGGTTTGCGGGCGAGATAGAGTCATGGTCGCCGATGCAAGCGCACCTGCTGTCGCTGCCGTTCGCCTTCGCGCCGGCGGCGATGCTGATCATCCTCGCCTACGTGGCGGTGATGCGTGGCGCGGCAGGCCTCCGGTTCTGGCTGTTCATCCACTTCGCGTCGATCATGGCGTACTCGGTCGTGGTGACGCTGTCGCCGTCGATCACGTCGCCCGAGACCGCCGAGCGCGCGTTCCAGGTCGCGGCCGCGGGCATCCCGCTCGCCGCCGCGACGGGCTCGGGGTTCCAGCTGCAGCTGGTCCGCAGGCATCGTCCGTTGCGGCTCCTCATCTGGATCGGCGTGGCCAACGCGCTCGTATGGATGTGGATCTGCCTGACCAGCCACGCCGCCGTCGATGGGGTCCAGCGCCTCCCTGGCCTGTGGTACGCGGTCGCGGGAGAGTGGGCGTGGCTCGCGTTGCTCAACACGGTAGTGCTCGCACTGCCCGGGTTCCTCGCCCTGTTCCGCGCCGCCGTGTTCGGCAAGCCATCGGTCGAGCGCCGGATGTTCCGGCTCGTGCTCGCCGCCCACGCGATCACGTATGCGGGACTCGTCGACGTCGGGCTCGCGTATGGCATCGGTGTGTTTCCGCTCGGCTGGCTGCTTGCAGGCGCGGGCAGCTTGCTGGTCGTGCGCGCGCTCGTCGTCGAAGATCTCCTGCGCGTGCGCGCGCTCGACACCACCGCGCCGCTCGTCGTCGTACATGTCGCGACGGCGATCCTGCTCGCGTGGAGTGTGCTGACGCTACTCGGGCCCTCGCCGTGGTGGGTGACCGCCCTCGGGCTCGGGCTGTGTTTTGGCGGCACGCGCGCCTCGATCGCGACGGTCGGCATGGTCGTGAACCGGCGCGAGGGCGGCGGTGAAGGTCCGCTCGATCGTCTCCTCGCGCAGCTGGTCTCGCGGGCGCGCACGATGACGACCGCACCCGAGATCGCCGCGCATGCGATCGACTCGATCGAGCTCGCGCTCGGCGTGCGGGTCACGGTGCTGCTCGCCGCCGCCGACGACTGGGGCTGGACCACGTCCGGCGGCACGCGCGTGGGTGATCAGAAGGCGCCCGATCCGCTGCTCATGTCCTGGCTCGCGGAGCACCACGCGGTCGTGTTCGCGGACGATATCGATGCCCTGCCCGCGGATCTACAGCCACTCGTCACGGCGCTCGTCGAGGGACATGCGGCACAGGCGATCGTCCCCATCGCCAGTGCCGACGAGCTGATCGCCCTCATCGTCGTCCCCGCCGACAGCAAGCGCCTGCGCGGGCGCCCGCTCGACTTCCTCGAACGCGCCGCCGCTCGGCTCGCCGAGGCGCTTCTGCACGCGCGCATGGCCCGTCGCGCCGCCGAGCGCGCCAACCTCGCGCGCGAGGTCGAGCTCGCCGCGACGGTGCAGGGCGAGCTGCTCCCCGGGCGCGGCCCTCACGTCCACGGCGAGGTCACCGTTGTCGGTTCGTGGCAGCCGGCGACGCGGTGTGCAGGTGACTTCTGGGGCGTCTACCCGCTCGGCGATGGCCGCGTGCTCGTCGCGATCGGCGATGTCACCGGACACGGCGTCGCATCCGCGATGGTGACCGCAGCCGCCGTGGGGGCATGTGACGTCGCGGTGCGCCGCGGGGGCAAGGCCCTCGAGCTACGCGAGCTCGCGGTCGCGCTCGATGCGGCGGTGCGGCGCGTCGGCGGCGGCGAGCTCGCGATGACCTGCTTCGCGGCGATCCTCGACCCCGCGGCCGGCGAAGTGCGGTTCGTGTCCTGCGGTCATACCTCGCCCTATCTGTGTCGCCCCACCGAACGGGCAGTGGAGCTCCAGGTCCTCGTGGGACGCGGAAATCCTCTGGGGGCAGGGGTGCCCTCGGCTCCGAAGGTCCTGCAGAAATCGCTGCAGGCCGGTGATCTCCTGGTCTGGTATACGGATGGGGTGATCGAGGCGCAGGACCCGGGTGGGACGCCCTACGGCGACCGCCGTCTCCAGCAAATGCTCCGCAGGCTCGACCCCCAGCGTCTGTCACCACCGGCGGTTCACGACTTGATCCTGGCCGGGGTCGCCGCGCACCGCGCCGGGCGCCCGCTCGCCGATGACGAGACCGTGGTCGTCGCGCAGCTCGCACCCGCACGAGGGGCCGTGCCGTGAGGCTGCGCGTCCTCAGCTACAACATCCACAAGTGCATCGGAGGCGTCGATCGGCGCTACGAGCCGCGCCGGATCGTCGAGGTGATTCAGAAGCTCGATTGCGACGTCCTGATGCTCCAGGAGGTCGACGCCGGCGTGTCGCGCTCCAACGGCGACAAGCAGGTCGAGCTGCTCGGCGAGGAGCTCGGGCTGCGCTATCGGACCTGGTTCCCCAACGTCGACGTGCGGGGCGGTGGGCAGTACGGCAACGCGATCCTCTCGCGCTATCCTCTGATCGAGAGCACGAACATCGATCTTTCGCTCCGGTTCAAGAAGAAGCGCAGCGCGCTGCACGGCGTCCTGCGCGTACGCCACGACGACGTCGATCGCACGGTGCACGTGTTCAACATGCACCTCGGGCTCGCGCGCTACGAGCGCAAGATCCAGCTGCAGAAGTTCCTCGACAGCCACCCGTTCGCGCACCTCCACCACGACACGCCCGTCGTCGTGGGCGGAGATCTCAACGACGTCTACGGCGGGCTCGGCGCGCTGCTCGCCCCGTCGGGCTTCCGCGGCCCCGGCGCGGAGTCAGGCGGCCGGCAGTTCGCCGACGGGGTGAATCGGCGCCCGCTGACGTTCCCCGCGTGGGGCCCCGTGCGCGCGCTCGATGCGATCTTCATCCGCGGCGACATCGACTACATGCGGCTCGCCCGTTGCGACAGCGAGCTCGCGCGGCGCGCCAGCGATCACCGCCCGCTCGTGGCGGAGGTGCGCTTGCGCCACAACCACCCGCATCACGCGCACGAGCCCAACCCGCCGACGCCGCGCCCGTAGCGCTACGGCTGCGCCGCGATCACGGCCGCGCGGATGTTCGCGGCCCACGCGTTGAGGCTGTTCTCGCTCGTGTCCCAGAACAACGTCCTCGTTCCCGTCGCGTCGTACACGAACGTGTCGTGCTTGACCGCGCCGGGCTCCATCTCGGCCCACGCGGTCCGGCCCCCGGTCGGATCGCGGAACGTTGGCAGGTCCGCGTACGCGGTCATGTCCGTGGCATTGACGTCCGAGAGCAAGACGAGCTCCGCGACGTACCCATCCGCCGCGAGCTCGTTCGCCAGTGTCTGCATGGTCCCAACCTGGGACCGGCAGGCCGTTCAAAAACCTTCGACGAGGGTGACGACGACGACCTTGGCGCCGAACGTGTCGAGCCCGTAGGTCTGCCCGACGCGCGGGCTCGTGGGCTCGATGTCCTCGAGTTGCCAGGTGGGCAGGCGAAACACCTGACGCGCGTCGCTGGGGTTGCCCACCGGGGCGTCGGCGACCTGAGGTGGTGTCTGCGTGGACGAGCATGCCGCCCCCAGACCGAGGGCCGAGACGAGAGCCGAGACGAGCGCGAGCCGCGAGCCGCGAGACATAGTCCTATGGTACCTGTACGCGCGCCCGGAGGGCATCGACTTTCTCCACCACCCCGAGCGCGGCCTCTCCCACCAGGAGCTCGATGCGGACGCCCGCTGGATCGAGGATCTCGACAACGGGGAGCCCACGCGCCCCCGGGGGCAGCTCCGGCGCGCCGTCCCCCGGCCAGTTGGTCGCGTCGACCTTGACCACGCGGACATCGGGCCATCGCGGTGCAGCCTCCTCGAGTCGGCGCGAGATCTCCCCGCAGGGCGTGCACCAGGTTGCCCAGTAGTCGACCACCGTGATCTGGCCCGGCGCCGCCGCGATCGGTGGGCGCGAGCGTGCGGGCGCGCCGCGCAGATCGTACGAGAGCGCGACGAAGGCGCCGATCTGGGGCACGAGCTGGTTGCCAGTGACGTGCGCGAGCAGTGGGATGCGCAGCCCGCCGATCACGGACAGCCCGCGCGCGATGCTCGCGCTTACCGACGGAGCGAACGTCCACTGCCAGCCGCCGGCATTCGCGCTGATGAGGCGCATCATCGAGAACGGATCGGGCTCGGTGGCACCGGCACGCCACTGCACGTCGGTCATCGCCATCACGGAGAGCCGAGGATGTGCGGCGAAGGCGCCCCCGAGCGTCAAGCGCGCCTCGGTGCCCCACTGGAAGCCATCGCTCGTGCGGGCGAGCGGGTACCGCAGCGCTACCTGCGTGATCGCCGACCACCGGCTGCCGATGCGCGCGCGCGTGTCGAGATCGAGGAGCGCCCAGGGGGCGCCGCGGCCGAGGGTGAGATAGCTGGCCTCGGGCGCGAGGTTCGCAGCGCCGCTGCGCGGTACGTAGGGCCCGGTGGGAAGCACCGCACCGATCGCCGCCGCCGTCCTGCGCCACCGTCGCCCCAGCACACGCCCGAGCGCCTGCCGCACGCGCAGCTCGAGATCACCAATGCCGTGATCGGCGCGCCGTCCGTCGAGAGACGCCGTGATGAGCGAGCCCGCCGGCAGCTGGAGATCGAGGCTGGTGCCCGTCGGCGCGGTCGCGATCGCCTGCAGCGTGGCGAGGTGGACATCGATCGCCAGCTGGTTCGGGTTGGGCGCCGTGTCCCAGCGTTGCTGGAGCCGCCCGTACGGGACGAACGTGTAGCCAACGCGCGCGCTCGCCGACCACGCGGGGTCGTCGGTGACGGTCTCCGAGGTCAGCGCTCCACCCGGGAGCGCGGGATTTACTCACGTCGTGCATTGGGCCGCCGCGGGCGCGGACCTCGCCAGCATCACACTCAGCGCTGAGACAACAATGCGAGCACGTGCGGCCATGCGCCGAGCGTACGACGAACAGAGCTGATCGAGCTACAGCGTCTTCGGCAGCGGCTTGTACTTGATGCGGTGCGGCTGGTCGGCGTCGTCACCGAGGCGGCGCTTACGATCCGCTTCGTAGTCCGCGAAGTTGCCCTCGAACCACTCGACATGGCTATCGCCCTCGAACGCGAGGATGTGCGTGGCGATGCGGTCGAGGAACCAGCGATCGTGCGAGATCACGACGGCGCAGCCGGGGAACTTCTCGAGGCCGTCCTCGAGCGCGCGCAGCGTGTCGACGTCGAGGTCGTTCGACGGCTCGTCGAGGAGGAGGAGGTTGCCGCCGCGCTTGATCATCTTCGCGAGGTGAACGCGGTTGCGCTCACCACCCGAGAGGATGCCGACCTTCTTCTGCTGGTCCTGGCCCTTGAAGTTGAAGCTCGAGACGTACGAGCGCGAGTTGATCGAGCGCTCGCCCATCTGCATCGTCTCCGAGCCCTCGCTGATCTCGTCGTAGATGGTCTTGTTGTCGTCGAGCGCGTCGCGGCTCTGGTCGACGTAGCCAAGCTTGACCGTGTCACCGATCTTGATCTTGCCCTTGTCGGGCTTCTCGGTGCCCATGATCATGCGGAACAGCGTCGTCTTGCCGGCGCCGTTGGGGCCGATCACACCGACGATGCCACCGCGCGGCAGCTTGAACGTCAGGTTCTCGATCAGCACGCGATCGCCGAACGACTTCGACACGCCCTCGAACGAGACTACCTCGCCACCGAGGCGCGGCCCCGGCGGGATCACGATCTCGAGCGACGCGTCGCGCTGCTCCTTGCCAGCCTCGGCCACCATCTCCTCGTAACGGTTGAGGCGGGCCTTGCTCTTGGCCTGGCGAGCCTTGGGCGACAGGCGCACCCACTCGAGCTCGCGGGCGAGCATCTTGGCGCGCGCGTCGGCCTGGCGCTCCTCGTCCTTGAGGCGCTTGGCCTTGAGCTCGAGCCAGCCGGAGTAGTTGCCCTCGAACGGGCGCCCCTCGCCGCGATCGAGCTCGAGGATCCACTTGGCGACGTTGTCGAGGAAGTAGCGATCGTGCGTGATCGCGACGACCGTGCCCTTGAAGTCCTCGAGCATGCGCTCGAGCCACGCGACGCTCTCGGCGTCGAGGTGGTTGGTGGGCTCGTCGAGCAGGAGCATGTCGGGCTTGCTGAGGAGCAGGCGGCACAGCGCCACGCGACGGCGCTCGCCACCCGAGATCTTCGTCACGTCCGCGTCGCCCGGCGGGCAGCGCAGCGCATCCATCGCCATCTCGACCGTGTGATCGAGCTCCCACGCGTTGGCGGCCTCGATCTGGTCCTGGAGGCGGCCCTGCTCCTCGATGAGCTTCTCCATCTTCTCGGGCGGCATGTCCTCGCCGAGCTTCATGGAGACGTCCTCGAACTTCTGGAGGAGGGCACGGATGTGGGCGACGCCTTCGTCGACGTTCCCCTTCACGTCCTTGGTGGGATCGAGCTGCGGCTCCTGCGGGAGGTAACCGATCTTGAGGCCCGGCGCCGGCCACGCCTCGCCGAGGAAGTCCTTGTCGACACCCGCCATGATGCGGAGCAACGTGCTCTTACCGGCACCGTTGTTACCCAGCACGCCGATCTTCGCGCCCGGATAGAAGGACAGGTGGATCCCTTTCAGGATCTCGCGCTTCGGCGGGACAAGCTTGCGCAGGTCCTTCATCACGAACGTGTACTGGGCGGTCATATTTCTTGGGGCCGTTATACTCGCGCCGTGGCGTATCGCCAAGACAGCGCCGACGCTCTGGAAGCGCCGACCGCCGACGGCATGTTACGCGCCGAGCTCACCCCGCTGTCGGTGAAGCTCTCGGTGGCGCAGCGGACGATCCAGATCGGCGAGCGCGTCGCCACGGTCACCGATCACCACAAGAAGCAGAAGGACAAGGACAGACATTTCTCGTCGAAGATTCCGGGCCGCCTCGTCGTGGCACGCGATGTCCCACACGAGGACTTCGGGATCTGGCTCGAAGTCGACCCGGGCACTCCCGCCAACGTCGGCATGCGCCGCATCTTCGGCGTCGAGCCCGCGAGCTTGATGGCCCCCGACGGCCTCGCCGCCCTTGCTGCCCTTGATCGCCTCGTCCTTCGCGTGAAACACGAGCTCGCCGATCTGGCAGGCGACATCCGCCGCGCCTTCGAGGTCGGCCGCGGCCTCGACAAGGTCCTCCTCGCCGACCACGGCGATCGCTTCGACATCTACGCGCGCCGCCTGTTCCGCGACCGCGCGCGCCTCGCGATGTCGATCCGCGACGACGGGCGGATCGTGATCCCCGACGGCAAGACCTCGCAGGAGATCACCGTGCGCTCGCGCTTCGGCGTCACGCTGTGGGGCGACTACATCCGGTTCGCCGACCCCGAGGGTAACGACCTCGCGCGCGTCTCGATCCCGTGGATCGCCACCGAAGATCGCATCGAGCTCGCGCGGCGCATCGGCCAGCTCGTCGATCATGAACGGATCGTGACGCCCGTGTGGCCGCCTACTTCGTAGCCGCGAGCTCGCGCAGCATCTGCCGTGGACAAGTCCCTGGTTGCCCGTGACGACAAGCCCCGAGCCTAGTCGTCGGTGTCGCCTAACTCCCTGATCGGGGAGGATCTTGCCCAGCCTCCTCGGAAGTTGACGTTGACACCGACGTAGGCGGCCTCACCATGTGCGCATGTTCAAATCCTGGCGCCTCGGAACGCTTCTGGGGTTCCCCATCGAGATCAACCTGAGCTTCTTGATCCTGCTCGGCGTGGTGTTCATCGGGTTTGGCGGTCTGCTGGGCGTGTTCGTGGTGGCCCTCGCGTTTGGCTCCGTGCTGCTGCACGAGCTCGGACACGCGGTGATCGCGCGCCTGCTCGGCGTGCACATCGCCGGCATCGAGCTCGGCTTCTTCGGCGGTGCCGCCAAGATGGCGGGCATCCCGCGCCGGCCGAACCACGAGATCGCGATCGCGATCGCGGGCCCCATCGTCTCGCTCGTGCTCGCCGGCGTGGGCCTCGGCCTCGGCATGCTGTTCCACTCCGAGATGCTCGGCATGATCGGCTGGATCAACCTCGTGCTCGCGGGCTTCAACCTGATTCCCGCGTTGCCGATGGACGGCGGCCGCATCCTGCGCGCGGTCCTCGCCAAGCGCACCAGCTTCGTGC
Organism: Kofleriaceae bacterium; assembly: GCA_033763475.1. Classification (GTDB taxonomy): domain Bacteria; phylum Myxococcota_A; class Polyangia; order Haliangiales; family Haliangiaceae; genus JABFXX01. The sequence continues at coordinate 213,015 of JANRKM010000219.1, read as the reverse complement.
ACGCGACCGATCAGGCGATCACCGTCGCGCGCGTGGTCTCGATCGGCTTCGGCATCCTCGGCCTGTGGACCGGCGCGTACCAGCTCCTGCTGCTCGCTCCGTTCCTGTGGCTCATGGGCTCGCGCGAGCGGATCATGGCCCGCATGATCCAGGACCGCTACGGCGGCTACCCCGGCGGTGGTGGCGGCCACCACGTCGAGGTGATGCGCGATGGTGACGGTGGCTGGCCGTTCGGTCGCGGCGGCGGTGGTGGTGGATTCCGCCGGTTCACCGTCGTTCGGCGCAACGGCCGAGTGGTGATCGAGACGTACGACTGATAAGCCGTGGGCATGACGCTCGTCGAGGTCACGTCGCCCACGCGCACTGCGAACGGTTACGAGCTCACCGTCGCCCCCGGCTGGCAGCAGGGCCGCGGCGCGTACGGCGGGTTGTGTGTTGCCAGCTTGGTCCGCGCGCTCGAAGAACGCATCGCCGACCCTGCCCGCAAGTTACGCTCGCTCACGGCCGAGCTCCCCGGGCCCGTGAACGCCGGCAGCGCTGACATCACGGTCGACATCCTGCGCGCGGGCAACTCGGTCACCACCGCGCGTGCGTCACTCGCGCAGCGCGGCGAGGTGAAGACGCACGCAGTGGGCGTGTTCGCGGCGTCGCGCCGCTCGGCCGCCGGCCTCGCGTGGCAAGAGCTCGCGCCGCCACAAGCGCCGCCGTGGAACGCCCTCATGCCGATGCCGCCGACGAGCAGCACCGGCCCCTTCGGTCCCCCCGAATTCACACAGCACTTCGAGTACCGCGTCGTCGAGGGCATTCCGCTTTCGGGCAAGCCGGCCGTCACCCTGGGCTGGGTCCGCGCGCGCGAACCGGGTGCGCTGCGCGATGCCGCATTCCTCGCCGCGATGATCGATGCGTGGTGGCCGGCCGCGATGGTGCGCATGCCTACGATCCGCCCGTTCGCCACGATCACCTACACGCTCGAGCTCCTCGGCGATCTCGCCGGGCTCGATCCCGATGCACCGCTGCTCTATCGCGGCACGGTGCCCGTGTTCGGCGACGGCTACTTCCTCGAGACGCGCGAGCTGTGGGGCGAGGACGGTCGCCTGCTCGCGCGCAACCACCAGACGTTCGCGGTGATCGCGTAGCTCGGTCACATTAGTCGGAGGTTGCCCGGATCTTCGAGGCGGTTCTCGACGATCGATGTCAGGGGGCTAGCAAGCTCCAAAGAACCAGACGCTCTCCCATGGTGAACCCGTTCGAACGGCCGTTAGTACGGGTTTGAACCGAACCCCTGACGGCGTGGCGCAGGCACCTGCGCCGCCATCGCCCGGCGCAGCACGCCGTTGAGATCCAGCGCTGCCTAATGATCGAACATCTTGAGGCTTTCGCGCACGACCATGAAATTCCACACCGCGGTCGCGAGGGCATCCAGAGTCTCTTCGGTCTCGCGAGCGCGGCGACGGCCTTCTCTAGCGCACGGCCTGCCTCGCCGAGCGCAGACGGCATCGGATCGATGGGCGGAACCATCTCCTCGGGATGCCACGGGAGACCAGATCGGTTTATCACCGGCTGGTACACGGCTCGCACTCGACCGCGATATGCGGTCCCTGACGCTCTCTCCGACGACACGGCATCGGCTCGACATCCAGGGCCTGGTCGACGAGGACGACCAGAAGCTGGCGGAGCTCGGGCGCTGGGTGCGATTTCCCTTCGCGCTGTGCGCGGCCACGGTCGTGACGGGGACCGCGCTCGCCTCTCCGTGGGTGTTGTACAGCCTGGTCCCGATCGCCATCGGCGCCGCGGCCGCACCGGTGCACCCGTTCGATCACCTCTACAACCACGGCGTGCGCCGGCTGACGAGGACGCCACCGCTTCCCAAGCGCGCTGCCCCGACGCGGTTCGCCTGCGGGGTCGGCGCGGCGTGGGTGCTCGCGACGGGCCTGGCTTTTCAGCTCGGTGCGAAGAAGCTCGGCTATGTCCTCGGCGGCATCCTCGGCGCTCTCGGCACCCTCGTCAGCACCACCGACATCTGCGTCCCTTCCATGGTCTACGGCGCCTTGTTCGGCAAGCCCACGCGACGCGAGGCTTGCGCCGCATGACGTCCGGGGTGACGTATTTCGGTCATGACCTACCAACGAGCCGGCGCGCGATTAACCTCGACATGGTTGGTACACACGACTCGCACGGCTATGTCGCCGCGCTCGGCACGTGCTCTCCGCGTTCGGGCGTTATGCGCCCACTGGCCCCCGCGTTCCAAGATCGAAAGCAGAGCTGGGCCTCGACGCGGTGGACCGGCGCGCTCGTCGTCGACGCCGTCGGCGCCTGGCAAGCTCTAGTTGATACAGACGAGCGAGTCACCGCCGTGACCGCGATTCCTCTGGCCTTCGCAGTTGTAGCCACCGCGGCAGTCCGCCGGCACCTCGCAGCCGAGAAGGCAAATGCCGCCCTCCTTATCGACGCAGTACGTCCCATCAGGGCAGTCCGCATCGACGTTGCACGGCCTCACGCACGTGCCTTGCGGAAAGTCACCGCCTAGCTCGCAACGGTATTCGCAGTCCGCGTTTCCCGCGCACGGTCCACCAACGAGGCTACCGTTCGTACCGACCGCCTCACCACCACACCCGACAATCGCAACGAGCACCGACAGCGCGCACATGGTTCGAAGCATGGGTCGCGCTTCTTTCACGTTTCGGACCGCGGTTAACGCCGCGGGAACACGTGCGGTACGCGACCGCGGCATGACACGCACGCCCTGGAGGTACGGTGAGATGATGTAGGCCTAGAGCTTGTACCCGCGGCCGAGCAGGTGCTTCGCGCCGGCATCGAACGCCGATCGCGGGCCGACGTGGAACTCGAACGTATCCGCGAGCCGGGTGATGACGTTGAAGCACCACGACACCATGAGCGCGTCGTCGATCTGCTGGCGCGTAACGCCGAGCGCGATCAGCGGCTTCACGTCGTCGGCGGACACGTTGCCGTGATCGCGCGTCACCTTGCGTAAGAAGGCGAGCGTCGCGCGCAGCGGCTCGCTGATCGGTGCCGTGGAAAGATCCGCGAGCACCGCATCCATTGGAGCATCACCAAGAACCTTCGACGCGACCGCGCCGTGGGCCTTCGTTCAAAACTCACATTCGTTGGTCTTCGAGACGAACGACGCCATCATCTCGCGGTCGGCGATCGACCACTCGGACGGCCCGCGCATCACCTCCTGGAACACCTCGCTCATCGGCCCTCCGAAGAACTCGGGCCGATAGGTCAGCGTCTTCACCACGTCCTGCACGGGGTGACGCGACAAAAGGCGGATCATCACGAACATCGCCTTCTTGCCGAGTGTGTGACCGTTATCGAGCACGTCGAGCCTCATGCGCTCTCCTTCTGTGCGGTCGGGTTGAACGCCGCATCGACGGCCGCCAGCGCGCTGTCGAGCTGGCGCGTGGCCTGGCCCATCGCAGCGCCGACGGTGAGCTCGAAGATCGCGTCTTCAGACAGCCCCGCAGCCTTGGCAGCGGCGACATCCTCGTCGGTGACCTTCCACGCATGCTTCGCGACCTTTTCGATCAGCGCGGCCGCGGCGGCGGGCACGTGCGTGTTGTCGAACGCGGCCCGGCGGTGCTCACCCGACGTGGTCGCCGGCCCCTGGAGGACTCGCTCGACGGCCGCCTTGCGGAACCGATGCGATGCTTCACTCATCCGCCGAACGGTAACACGTGAGCTTCGTATTCACCGGGTGAAGTTTGTCGCCGCTCGGCCCGACCCCGTCGGGACACGTCAGGGGTTCGGGGCAATCAGCGCCGCGCACCATCTTGCCACGCGAGGATCGCGTCGGCCGCCGCGGCGGCACCATCGACGCCTGCATAGAGCTGCTGCATGCGCGCAGCGTTGGTGCGAAAGGCGGGCTCGTCGAGCAGCCGGCGCACGGCGGTGGTCATCGCGGCGGTGCCAGCCACCTTGGGTGACATCCGCAGCGCCATGCCCTGCCGCTCGGCGAGCGCGACGTTGAGCTCCTGCTCGCCGTGATACGGCATGCCGACAAACGGGGTGCCGCTCGCCATCGCCGTCTGCACGCTGCCCTGCCCGCCCATGATCACGGCCGCCGCGACGCGCGGCATGACGAGGTGGCTGGGCAGCACACCCTCGACGAGCACGTCGTCGGCCGCGAGCTCGCGGACGTCGTGAATCGTCGATGCGACGAGCACCCGCGCACCGGCAGCGCGGACCGCGGGGACCAGCGTACGAAGGAAGTCTGCGTTGACGCTCGTCGGCGCTACATAGACGACCTTGCCCGGTGCGGCGAGGAACTGCTCGACCCGCGCGGGGATCGGGAGGTCTAGCTTCGCGAACAGCGGCCCCGCGTAGCGCATCCTCGTCGACGACCACAGGCGATTGCCGCGCGGCCGCCATGCTTCCAGGTCTGCGCGCGCGATGCCGAGGACCTCGGGATGTTCGGTGACGAGCGTGAGGTCGGCGCACATGAGCGCCATCAGGCTGGGTACGTGCTCGACACCGAGCTCGTCGGCGACGCGGTTGAGCCCGGCGAGGGGCGTCTTCACGAGGTACGGGATCGTGTGGACGAGCTTGCGCGCGACAAACTCCGGCATCCATCGCGGCATCGGCCGCGGCGGGTTCACGGGCATGGGAAGGAGGCCGCGATCGAGGACGGGCGGCACGAATGAGCCACCGTGCGAGGCGGCGAGCGGAATCTTCGCGACGCGCGAGGACAGATACGTGGTGAGGTTGAAGCCGGTCACCGCGAGCGTCGCGCCCACCGCCTTGAAGTACGCGGCCTCGGCGCGCACGGCGGCACGAATGTAGTCCTCGGAGAAGAACGGGCGACGATCTTCCGAGCCCATCGAGAGCAGGCCGGCGAGAAACGCCGAGGTGTCGAGCGGCGGATCGAGCCGCGACCACCTGACACCGGCTTCGTCGAGCAAGGGCGTGTAGGGGCCGCCGTGCGAGGCGATCGAGGTGCGCGCGCCGCGAGCATCGAGTGCGCGCGCGATCGCGAGCATGCGCGATGTCTCCGAGAGGAACCCGCCGTTCGGCACCAGCACGATCATGGCGGACGATCGGCAGCGAGTGGCAACGCTAGCGAACGCTCGAGGCGCGCGCGCTGGCGGCCTGGTTGGCTTTGGCCTGCGCGATCGCGTCGGCGATCATCTTGTCTTGCGCGTCCTTGTCCTTCCACTTCGCCTGGATCTCCGGCTCGAGCGTGTCGACCGGATCGAAGTAGAGGAAGAAGCCGGGCTTGACCGACGGCGCCGCGAACACCGAGATGCCGGTCTGGCGATCGTAGTGCTCGAAGCTGTGCGCGACGCGCTTGCCGCCGCCACCAGGAGCGTCGACGACGAACGTGGGGGTGTGGAAGCCAGCCGTCGTGCCGCGCACGGCCTTCTCGATGTCGAGCGCGGTCTGCAGCGTGGTGCGCAGATCCTCGACGCCCTTCACGAGGTCGTGGACGTAGACGTAATACGGGTGCACCTGGCAGTGGCCGAGGCGCTTGACCAGCAACTGCATGGTCGCGATCGAGTCGTTAACGCCGCGCTGAAGCACGGCCTGGTTGCGCGTGATGATGCCGCGCTCGAACACGTTGTCGAGCGCACGCTTGGTGATCGCCGTGATCTCGTTCGGGTGGTTGAAGTGCGTGTGGAGGACGACTTCCTTGTGCAACTTGCGACCGCGCTCGACGACGGCGGTCAGCGCATCGAGCCACTCGTGGTCGGTGATCAGCTTCATCGGCATCACGGCAGGACCCTTGGTCGCGAACCGGATGCGGCGAATGTTGGGGAGCTCGAGGAGCTTGTTGCCGATCAGCGTGATCTGGCGCGCCTTGAGCTGATAGCTGTCACCGCCGGAGACGACGATGTCCTCGAGCTCGGGTCGCTCCGAGATGTAACGGAACGCGCGCTCCCAGCGGTCTTCGGTCGCCTTGAGCGAGACCTTCTCGACCTCGTCGGTGTCGACGCCGACGGCGTACGAGCGCGTGCAGAACCGGCAGTAGACGGGGCACGTGTCGAGCGCGAGGAACAGCGCCTTGTCGGGATAGCGGTGGGTGAGCCCAGGCACCGGTGCGTCGGCTTGCTCGTGCAGCGAGTCGAGCGTGAGCTTCGGGTGATCTGGCAGGAGGCGCGAGGACACCGGCACGAACTGGCGGCGCAGCGGGTCCGTGTACGCGTTCGACCAGTCGATCAGCGACAGCAGATACGGTGACACGCGGATCGACATCGGTGCGGCGTGGAAGCCCGCAGAGACGTCGTCGTAGAAGCTCTGCGGGACCAGATCCTGAACCGCCTGCAGCAGCTTCTGTGGGTTCGTGATCGTGTTTTTCGCCTGCCACGCGTGATCGAGGAACGTCGCCTCGTCGACGAGCCGGTACGCGGGGATCTTCTGCCAGAACGCGCCGTCGAGGAGCTGGCGGTGGTGCAGCGTCGACGGATCGACGGCGGCCTTGATGTGCTTGATCGGGGAGAGCTCGGGCGGGGTGTTGCCGAGCAGCTTGAGCTGGGTGTCCATGGGAAGCCTCGCGAACGAACGAGTGACGTGAAACGGAAGTGACTACGTCTTCACGCCGTGACGTCAGGTTGGTGCGGGACAGACCCCAGGTACCACATGTTGATCCATCGATAACATGGTGTGGTCCCTGGGCCAATCGCGAAGTAGGTCAGCGCGACGGGCGCCGGTGCACGGTCAGCCATTCCATCAGCTGCGGCATGAACGCCCCGGCGAGCGTCGGCGTGTGGCTGCTGCCCTGCATCTTCCACAGCTCGACCTCGCCGCCGGCCGGGCAGCCAATGATCGGCGCGGGGACGGTCTCGGTGCCCGCGACTGCCGTGTCGAGATCGAGGCTGGTTCCGACGCCACGCGTCGTACCCGCACACCCATTCTTGGCCGTCCACTGGTCGACGCTTGTGTCGGCGCCATAACCACCGGCGGTGTAAGGGACCACGGCGTCCGCCGTGCCATGCATGTGCAGCACGGGGACGGGTTGCGACGGGGTGCAGCCCGCGGGATTCGACGAGGCAAGGCCCGCCAGTGACACGATCGCGGAGAGCGCATCCGCACGCTCGCACGCCAGCCGGTACGCCATTCCGCGAACCCGGCCGGCACGTCGAGCTCGACCGGGCGCTCACCGCCGAACAACACAGGGCGCTCCGTGGCCGGCTCGTTCGAGCTACAGCCGGTCAAGGCGAGCGTGATGAGGAGCTTGCGCATTCCCGACAGCGTATGGCGGTAAAGCACGTGCACGCTAGACTTCGGGATGCGTTCGGCGACGACGCGGCAGGTGGTCACGGCGGCCCTGACGCTCCTCGTGCTGGGAACGCTGGGCGCGGTGCAGGCCGGCATGGCGGGCGCGTCGTTCATGTACGATCTCGAGCAGACCCGGCCGCAGCTCGCCCGCAACGAGCCTGCCTACGACCGGGGGGCCTTGCCTCGGCTCTCGCGCCGCGTCTTCCTGGTCATCGTCGACGGCCTGCGCTCCGATCGGTCGTTCGAGCTGCCCTTCCTCGATGACCTCCGGCGACGCGGCGCGGATGTCGAGCTGCAGGTGCCCTACCCGACCTGGTGCCGGCCGGGCTACGTGACGCTGCTCACCGGTGTGCCGCCCGCGGCGAGCGGCGTGCGCACGGACCACCACTCGACGCCGGTGATGCTGGACTCGCTGATGGATCGCGCCCGCGCAGCCGGGCTACGGACGGCGTGCGCGAGCGACTATGCCGTCTTGCCGCGGCTGTTCCTGCGACGGCGCAGTGCACCGACGTCGCGCGAGCCGATCGAGATCGACATCGACGACGAGGCCGAGCTCGACGCAGTCGACGACCCCGAGGCCAGCTCCGCGGCGCTGCTGCCCGACGTCGATCTGGCATCGCCGTTCGACGAGGCCCGGTTCGCGCCGTGGGGCGGCGGATTCGCGGAGTCGGCGACGCGCGTGGTGGCGGGGAACGCCGACCTCGTGGTGCTGCTGCTCGGCGAGGTCGATATCGTCGGCCACGAGCTCGGCGCGGATGCGCCCGAGTACCGCGATGCCGTGGAGAACGCCGACCACGTGCTCGGCCGCGTGCTCGGCAACATCGACCTCACCACCGACACCATCCTCATCGTTGCTGACCACGGGCACACCGCGCGCGGCGGCCACGGCGGCGTCGAGCCCGAGGTGACGAGCGTGCCGCTCATCCTCGCCGGTGCGGGCGTTGCATCGGGCTCCACGGCGAGCAATGCCTCCCTCGTCGACGTCGCGCCGACGGTGGCGACGCTGCTCGGCCTGCCTGCGCCTGGCCACGCGCTCGGCCGTTCGTTGCTCGAGCTGCTGGTGCTCGACGACAATGCGCGCGTTGCCCGCCACGCCGCCGACGAGCTGCGGCTGACCGCGACGCGCGCCGTGGTGGCGGCCGCGGAGACACGCGCCGCCGTGGATGTGCTCGAGCACCGCGCTGCCCGCGTGTTCATGGTCGTCGCGGGCGCCGCGCTCGCGATCGCGCTCGCGCTGGTGCTCGTGCGGCGCAACGTGATGCACCTCGACGTTCGCCTGCTGCTCGTCACGGTGCCCGCGTTCTTCATCGTCTACTACGGCCTGATCGGCACGGCGGGCCAGCGCTTCTCGCCGTCGCTGCTGCCCGCGCAGGGGCACTTCGGCTCGCAATTGATCAAGTACGGCCTCGTCGCGACCGGCGTTCAGCTACTCGCCAACCTGTGGGCGCTGCACAGGCAGCCCAACCTCAAAGATCGGCTCGCCGCGGCCAATGGCGTCGCCTGGACGGGGTTGCTCGTGGCGATGACCATCGCCGGTTTGGTGTGGGCGTTCTTTCCGCCGCCATATGTCACGGTGCCGAGCCCGTTCTGGATCGTGACCATCCCCGCTGTCGAGGTCGCGGTGGCATGCGCCGCGGTGACCTTCGCCCTCACGCTCGCCGTCGAGCTGATCGTGTTCGCGGCGCGCACGTGGCACCGCGATTGATTTCGGTGGGCGGCCGCGCCATGTTTCGCGCATGCGATGGATGGCTGCGGTGTGCCTCGTCGGTGCAGCGTGTGGCGGCGCCAACTCTGGACAGGTCACGACTCTCGAGCAACGCGTGACGGCACTCGAGACCAAGCCCGCAGAAACACCGCCGCGCGACTCCGCGCTCGAAGCGCGCGTGCGCGATCTGGAGACCCAGCTCGCGGCGTTGCAGGAGCAGCTTGCGCTCGCCAAGTCCACGCCGCCGCCCGCACCGACGCCGCCACCACGTCGCGGGATCCTCGACGCGGGCAAGGTCTACGCGGTGCCGATCGATGACAGCCCGGCCACCGGAGCGGCCGATGCGCCGGTGACGATCGTCGCCGCGGTCCAGTTCCCGGAGCCCTACACGCATCGCGCGTGGCCGGTGCTAAAGGAGCTGCGCAAGCAGTACAAGAAGGATCTGCGCCTGGTGTTCAAGAGCTTCATCGTGCACCCGAAGGCGGCGAATTCGTCGATCGCAGCGTGTGCGGCGGCGCGGCAGAGCGCGCTCGACAAGATGGAAGACGCGATCTATGCGGCCGCCGAAGCACCACCGCCGAACGGTCCGCCCGCCGGACTGCGCGAGCTCGACGAGATCGAGCTCCGCGAGATCGCCCGCGCCTTGCGCCTCAATCTAGCGCAGTACGACCACGATCTCGCGGGCTGCAAGGCGGGCCAGACGCGGGACATCGCGATGTTTAGCAAGCTCGGACAGAACGCCGTGCCCGTGTTCTGGATCAACGGCCGCCCACTCTCCGGCGCGCAGCAGATCGAGAGCTTCCGCAAGATCATCGACGAAGAGCTCGAGAAGGCGAAGCAGGATCGCACGCGCGGTGGCAAGGCGAGCGACTACTACGATCGCATTACCGCGAACGGCGCGACCACCCCGTAGCCGTGTCGTAGCGCCTGGACCCGTCGCAAGAGACGTTCAGCGTCGACCGAGCTTGATCGGCTTGTCGGGATTCTCCGAGGAAGCTGGCTGTGCGATCGCGAGCTTGGGACGCGTCTCGCCGGTGTCCTTGCACTCGCTGCCCTTGTCGCGCGTGATCTGCGCGCGCAGCGCTTGCGTGTGCTCGATCCACACCGCCTGGACCTCGGGATCCACGTCGTGTGCGGCCATCGCCTCGCGCAAGATCTGCAGCCGGCGCTCGAACTGCCCGCCGAAGATCGTGTGCTGCGCGTGGGCGGTGCGCATCGGGCGCCCGGTGTACTTCACGTCCGGCGCACCGAGGAAGCTCGCGACAAACTCCCATTCGCGATCGATCAGATGCTGGCGGTCCTTACCGTGGAACATGAAGCCGATCATCACGTCGGCGAACACACGCTCGTAGAAGTCGGTGATCACCGCGCGCAGCTTGGCTGCGCCGATCTTGTCGAACAGCGTGGCATCCTTCATGTCGGTACGACCTCGACGGGCTGGCCGCTCAGCGCGCTCGTGCCCGACAGCTCGTCGATGCGCGCGGGGTCGATGATGTCGTTCACGCTCACGCCGGGCACGGCCTGCGCGACGCGCAGCTTCACGCCGGGGCGGCCGTGGCCCCAGCCGTGCGGGACGCTGACCACTCCGGGCATCATGTCGGCGGTGACCTCGACGGGCAGCTCGATCGCCCCCTTCTTCGTCGAGACCTTGGCGGTGGCACCGTCGACGAGACCGCGTGCGCCCGCGTCGTCGGGATGGATGAGCAACGTGCACCGCGGCGGACCTTTCACGAGGCGCTGGCTGTTGTGCATCCACGAGTTGTTGCTGCGCAGATCGCGGCGCCCGATCATCACGAGGCCGGTGGGGGCCTTGCCGAGCGCGCGATCGAGGCGCGCGAGGTCCGCGAGATAGATGGCGGGCGCGAGATGCACCTTCTTGTCGGGCGTGCCGAGGCGGCCCGGCAGCCGCGGCTCGAGTGGGCCGAGATCGATGCCGTGCGGGTGACGGCGCAGCTTCGCGATGGAGAGCCCACCGCGGCCAAGCCCGTAGGGACCAGTGCGCAGCGCGATGTCGATCACTGCCTCTGGGCCGAGCTTGCCGACGAGACGCTCGGCGGCGCGAATGCCGGGCACCTTCGCTTGCGCGCCGAGACGCCTCCACAGCGCGACGCAGATTTCCCAGTCGTGGCGCGCGTCGGGTTTGCGCTCGAACGTCGGCGGCGAATACTTCGCGACGTTGCGGACCGAAAATGCGAAGAGCGCGGCGTCGTAGTGCGAACGTTCGAGCGGCGACGTCGGGGGCAGAATCACGTGCGCGTGCCGTGTGGTCTCGTTGATGTACGGATCGATCGAGACCATGAAGTCGAGCGTGTCGAGGGCGGCCGCGAGGCGAGGCCCGCCGGGGGTCGACAGCACCGGATTGCCCGCGCTCGTGATCAACGCGCGGACTTGCACCTTGTCCTCGCCGTTGCCGGGCGTCTCGATCTCCTCGGCGAGCACGCTCACGGGGAGCTCGCCGCCGAACTCGGGCCGCCCACTCACGCGGCTCTTCCAGCGCGCGAAGCCCCCGTCGAAGCCGAGCAGCTTGCCGAGCGGCAATGGATCGACGGCGGGTGTCGTGAACATCAGGCCGCCCGGCGCGTCGAGGTGGCCGGTGACCGCGTTGAGCGCGTAGCACAGCCACGCCGCGAGCCCGCCGAAGTCCTGCGTGCATACGCCGATGCGGCCATAGAGTACGGCGCGCGGCGTGGTCGCGAGGAGGCGCGCGAGCCCACGGATGTCATCCGGCGGGATGCCCGTGGCGATGGCGCTGCGCTCGGGCGTCCATGGCTCCGCCGCCGCGCGCAGCTCGTCGACACCGGTGACCGCGAGGCCGCCTAGCTTGGCGAGGTGCTCGGCGAACACGACATGGATCATCGCGAAGAGCAGCGCGGCATCGGTGCCAGGGCGAATGAACAGATGCCGATCTGCCTTGGCCGCGGTCTCGGTGCGACGCGGATCGAGAACGATGACCTTGCCGCCACGCTCGCGGATCGCCTGCAGGCGCCCCTTCACGTCGGGGGCAGTCATGATGCTGCCGTTCGACGCCAGCGGGTTGGCGCCGAGGCAGATGATGAGATCGGTGCGGTCGATGTCGGGCACCGGCATCAGCAGCTGGTTGCCGAACATGGTCAGCGCCGCGAGCATGTGCGGCAACTGATCGAGCGAGGTCGCGGAATACGCGTTCCTCGTACCGAACGAGCGGAGCAAGAGCTGCCCGTAGGTCACGAGGCCGAGGTTGTGGACCGTCGGGTTGCCCTGATAGACGGCAATGGCGTCCTTGCCATACGCGCGGCGAATTCCGTCGAGCTTGCCCGCGACGAGATCGAAAGCCTCGTCCCAGTCGAGCTCCTTCCAGGTCGAGCCCTCACGACGCACGGGCCTGGTCAAGCGGTCAGGGTCGTGGTGGAGGTCGGCGAGCGCCGTGCCCTTGGGGCAGATGTAGCCTTTGCTGAAGGGATCGGCTTCGTCGCCGCGCACGGACAGCACGCGGTCACCCTCGACCTCGATGGCGACGCCACAGGTGGCTTCGCACAGTGGACAGCTGCGATAGACTGTCGTGGGCATGGCGACCTCGAAGCCGACCTTAGCAGGGAACGAGCAAGGGGAACCGCTCACCGTCGAGCAGTTGCTCGAGCTCCATCCGTACCCGGAGACGTGGGCAAAGGAAAAGCGGATCGAGAAGCTCTGGACCTTCGAGCTTCCGTGCGCGCCCGAGATGTTGTGGCCGCATATCGCCGACACCTCCCGGATGAACCGCGCCCTCGGCACCGCCGAGATGACGTTCGAGGAACGCGATGGCAAGCGGTGGGGTACGGCGAAGCCCGGTGGCGTGCGCCACGAGTGGTGGGAGGTGCCGTGGAACTGGGTCGCGAACCAGTGGCTGACGTGTACCCGGATCTATGAGACCGGGTTCATGAAGGTGCTGTACGCGATCCATCGCCTCGAGCCGTGTGCGGGGGGGACGCGCATCTATCTGTACTTCGGCGCGGTACCGCGCGGCATGCTCGGAGGCGCGGCGATCCGGATCGGCTTCCCGACGCTCGAGAAAGCCTACAAGCGCGTGCTGCCCCAGCTCGGCAAGCAGCTCGATCGCAAGCGTCCCGAAGCGCTGATGCTGCCCCCGCCGACGCTGTCCGAGAGCGCGGAGCAGCGCCTCCGCACGCAGCGCGACGTGCTCGTCGGTGAAGGCCTACCGGCCGCGTGTGTCGACGCGCTGATCGACTGGATCCGCCAGGGCGATGACATCGACCTCCACCGCATTCAGATCGTCGAGCGCGCCCTGGCGTGGAAGCTGCCCGAGCGCGACCTCTTGCGCGTCGCCTTGCACGCCACGCGCGCGGGCCTGCTGACGCTGTCATGGGACACGATCTGCCCGCATTGCCGTGGTGTGCGCGACGAGAACAGCACGCTGCACGACCTGCAAGCGAGCGCACACTGCAGCGCGTGCAAGGTCGACTTCACGACCGACACGCCGGAGAGCGTCGAGGTCACGTTTCACGTGCATCCGTCGATCCGCGAGATCCCCCAGACGCTGTATTGCAGCGCCGAGCCAGCGCGGAAGGAGCACGTGCGCGTGCAGTACACGGTCCAGCCCGGCGAGACGGTGAAGGTCCAGCCCGAGCTCGCTCCGGGCCGCTACACGTTCTCGCGCAACTTCGGGGGCGGCTTCTTCGTCGACGTCGGGGACGAAGGCTCCGCGACCGTGAAATGGGAGCCGCGCCCGCAAGGAAGCGTGGTGAAGGTGTCACCATCGGCGACGTTCGAGCTGGTGAACGACGCCGCGGAGGCGCAGCCGTTCACGATCGAGCGCGCGAGCTGGAGCGACCTCGCGCTGCGCGCGGGCAAGCTGCTGTCGTTCCAGGAGTTCCGCGATCTCTTCAGCGAGGACTACATCGGCGCTGACGTGCGGCTCGGCGTCGGCGAGCAAACGGTGTTGTTCACGGATGTCGTCGGCTCGACGGCGTTCTACGCGTCGCGCGGCGATCCGGCGGCATTCGTCGAGATCAAGAAGCACTTCGACGAGGTGTTCGCGATCGTCGCCGAGTTCCGTGGCGCGGTGGTGAAGACCATCGGGGACGCGGTGATGGCGACGTTCGGCGACCCGGCGGATGCCGTGCGCGCGTCGCAGAAGATCCATCACACGTTCCACCCCACGCGTGCGGAAACGCCGATCCGCCTGCGCATCTCGCTCAACACAGGCCCGTGCATCGCGGTGCGGCTCAACGCCAATGCCGACTTCTTCGGCGGCACGGTCAACATCGCGGCCAAGCTGCAAGCGCTGGCCGAGGGCTATCAGGTCGCGATGAGCGAGGCGACGTACCGGTCGCCCGGTGTCTCCGAGATGCTGGCCGAGCACACCGCGGACCTCGAGGAGCTCGAGTATTCCTCCAAGGCCCTGCCCGAGGTGATCCGCGTGCGGCGCTGGTCCGTGTTCAAGCCGTAAGCACTGAGCCGGACCGAGCGATCGGCGTTAGCGCTAGCCGGGCGCTAGCCGGGCGCTAGCCGGCGGTCTGGAGGCCCGCGGCGATGCCACCGATCGTGGTGTAGATGATGCGGCTCATGCGCTCGGGATCCATCGTCCCCGCACGGCGGCGCCGCAGCGCCTCGATCTGCACGTGCGAGAGCAGGTCGAGCGTGGAGTTGCGGCGCACGATCGACGCGGCGAGATACGGGCGGGTCGCGAGGGGTGTCTTGATGCCGAGGACATCGCGGATCGCGGCGACCGTCCGTGCGTGTTCGGCCTCGATGAGGGTGAACACCTTCGCGGCTTCGGGGTCGGCGAGCCGTGCGTATTCGCGCGCGACGTCGATGTCGGAGCGAACGAGCGAGAGCTCGCAGTTGCGGATCAGCGCGCAGAAGAAGCGAGACCGCCCCGCGAGCTCGCGCACGCCGTCCACGCCGAGACGCTCGGCGAGAGCACTGATCGCGGTGCCGACGCCGAACCAGCCAGGGATGCCGTGGCGGCTCTGGGTCCACGAGAACACCCACGGGATCGCGCGGAGCGCGTCGAGGGTGATGCCTCCCTTGCGCGAGGCGGGCCGCGAGCCGAGAGGTAGATGGGCGACGTCCTCGATCGGCGTGGCGGCGATCGTGTAACGCGCGAGGCGCTCTCCATCCCGGGAGAGCGCGAGGTAGGCGGAGCGCGAGGCCTCGGCAGCGTCGTGGAGCGCGCGCTCGTCAGCGCGATCCTCGTCGGAGTCGCGCCGGGAGAAGGTGGCGGAGAGAACGGCGGCGACGGTCTGCTCGAGGTCGCGCTCGGCGATCTCGGGCTGCGCGTAGCGGGCGGTGACGGTCTCGCCTTGTTCGGTGACGCGCAGACGGCCGCGGACGGCGACGGCGGGCTGCGCGCGGATCGCATCGCTCTCGGGGCCACCACCGCGGCCGAGCGCACCGCCGCGACCGTGAAACACGGTGAGCATCATCCCTGCACGATCGGCAGCAGCCGCCAGCTCGATCTGTGCGGTGCGCAGCGCCACCGACGAGGCGACGTAGCCGACCTGCTTCCCCGAATCCGAGTAGCCGACCATCACCTCGAGCTCGCCGTTGAGCTCGCGCGCCAGCGCCTCGTCGGCGATGCACTCGTCCGCGATCGTGCCGGCGCGCTCGAGATCCTCGAGCTGCTCGAGGAGCGGCACCGGGCGCACCTCGCCGGGTGCGAGCCCGGCCGCGCGAGCGAGGAACACCACCTCGAGCAGGTCCGAGACCTCGCGCGTGAAGCTGATGACGTAGCGCTGGCACGCGCGCGGCCCGAGCATGCGCCGCGCCCGGCCGACGACCTCGAGCGTCTCGAGCAGCTCTTGCCCCTCGGCCGACACGCCCTCCCAGTCACGCTCCGGCGAGATCGGGCGCGCGAGCACTTCACCGAGCGACGCGCGCCGGCCGGCCTCGTCCTTCTCGAGGTAGCCAGGCCGGCCACCGCGTGCGAGGAGCTCCGCGACCACCTTGTCGTGCACGCTCGAGTGTTGCCGCACGTCGAGGGACGCGAGGTGAAAGCCGAACACGTCGGCGCGGCGCAGCGAGTCGCGAAGGTCTTGATCCGCGATGGACGCAAACCCGGCCGAGCGCAGGCTGCGGTCGAGGACCTCGAGGTCGTCGTGATACGCCTCGGCGTCGATGTAGCCCTCGTCGCGCGCGTCGAGCGTGGCGCGCAGGCGCGCTTGCACGTACCACAGCTTCTCGCGCCACGGCTCGTGGACCGTGCGCGGCCGTGCGTACGCAGCGACCTCGGGCAACTGCTGGCGATCGAGCTCGAGCGAGGTGATCAGCTCGGAGATATCGCCGCGCGTGCGCAGCGACGAGACGGAGAGGCTGCGGCCGAGCGTCACCAGGTCGTCGAGGTAGCGATTGATGATCGCCGCACGCTGGCGGGCGAATGCACCACGCGTGACGGCGGCGGTGACGTTGGGGTTGCCGTCGCGATCGCCGCCGACCCAGGTGCCCCAGCGGAACAGCGTGGGTAGCCGCCACGTGCCGCCGAACCGCGCGGCGAGCCGGTCCTCCATGGTGCGGTAGATGCGCGGCGTGACGTCGAGCAGCGAGCGGCGGAACACCTCGAGCGAGTTCTCTACCTCGTCGAGGGGTGTGGGACGGCGCGCGCGACTGTCCTCGGTCGCGTGGAACGCGAGGACCTCCGCTTCGAGGCGCGCGAGGGTACGCGCGGGTGTGCCAAGCTGATCGAGCTCGTCGAGCAGCGCGTTGATGCGCGTGACGTGGTCGAGCACCGTGCGCCGGCGCGCTTCGGTCGGGTGAGCCGTGATCACGGGCATGACGAGCGCGCGGTCGAACATCGCGCGCAGCTCGTCGGCGGTCGCCCCCTGGTCAATCACCGCGTCGAGGGCCGCGGCGAGCCCATCATGCGGGCGTTCGCCACGCGCGCGCAGCGTGCGCAACCGCTGCCGCTCTTCGGCAATGTTCATGAGGTGGCACCACATCGCCTCGGCGCGCGCGACCTCCTCGAGCTGATCCTCGGTGAGGTGGCCGATCTGCTCGGCGAACGCGCGCCGGCCACCCGGCAGATCACCGACGCGCAGCTCCCGAGCCGCGCCCACGAGCCGCGTCAGCAAGTCCTGCATCGGTGCGCCGCCGAGCGTGCGCGCTGACGAGATCAGCGCATCGGACAGCCTCGCAAGGTCGCGCTCGAACGCCGCCGGATCATGCACCTCCAAGGTGTACCCCCACGGCCGCGGTTCGCCACCTCTTGCCAGCGTCAGATCCTGCCGAGGTCTCCACCCGAGGTCCGACCGATCTTCGACACGCGTCACGTGCGGCCGCGCAGTTGGCGCGTCGTGCCGTACGGCACACCGGTTGCCTGAGTTGCCTCGATGCCTTCGCGTTCTTCTCGCTACGTCGCGTGGATCGATCGACATGCGCGCGCGATCCTCGTGATCGCCGCCCTCGCCGTTACCGCGTCGGCGCTGCTGGTGCGCTTCCGCTTGCCGCTCGAGGCCGACCTCCGCCACTTGTTGCCAGCCGATGCCCCCTCGGTGCGCGACGCCGAGCGCATGGCCGGTCGCATGCCCGCGAAGGACACGATGATCGCGATGGTCGTCGCCGCCGATCCCACCACGCGCGCGGCCGTCGCCGACAAGGTGATCGCGAAGCTGCGCAGTTTGCCGCCGGACCTCGTCGAGAGCGTCGAGAGCGACGACGCCGAGCTCCGCGCGTACGTCCGCGCGCATCAGCACCTGTTCGTGCCGCTCGCCGAGCTCACCTCGGCGCGCGATGCCCTCCGCACGCACATCGCGGAGGCGAAGGCGAAGGCGAATCCGCTGTTCATCGAGCTCGACGACGAGCCCGCAGCCAAGACCGCCGCACTGGACGACCTGCGCGCCAAGCAGCGCGAGGCCCACGCGCGCCTCGAGCGCGCCGCATACGTGAGCGCCGACGGCACCACGCAGGTGATCGTCGTCCGCACCGCGTTCCTCGGCACGGACATCGACCGCGACAAGCGCCTGATGCAGCCGCTCGAGGCGGCCGCCACCGAGCTGGAGCGCGCGCATCCGGGCGTGCGCATCGGCTTCGCGGGCGGGCCGCCCGTGACGCTCGCCGAGCACCACGCCCTCACGCGCGGAATCTTGCTATCGAGCATCATCACGCTGGCGCTCGTCGCACTCGTGCTGCTCGTCTATCTGCGCTCCGCACGCGTGCTCGCGCTCGTCACGCTCAACATCGTCGCGGCGACGCTCGTCGCGTTTGGCTTCGCGGCGCTCACCGTCGGCCACCTCAACGCCGCGACCGCGTTCCTCGGCGCGATCATCGCCGGCAATGGCGTCAACTACGGCATCCTGCTCGTCGCGCGTCACCTCGAGGAGCGCAGGGGTGCGACCGCCCCCGATGCCCTCGCGACCGCGATCGCCGGCACGCTGCGGCCCACGCTCGTCGCGTCGCTCGGCGCCGCCATCGCGTACGCCGCGCTCGGTGCGACCAAGTTCCGCGGGTTCGCCGACTTCGCATGGATCGGCGGCATCGGCATGCTCGTGTGCTGGGGGGCGTCGTATCTCGTGCTCCCTGCCCTGCTCCTGCGCTTCGCGCGCCAGTCGCGGCGGGTGCCGTCGAAGGCGTTCGGCACGGTCATCGTCAAGGCGTTCGGCTTCAAGCGACCCGCGGTCGCGTGCGCCGTGGCCGGTGCGCTCACCCTCGGTGCCGGCGTCGTCACCTGGCACTACGCCACCAACGATCCGTTCGAATACGACATGACCCAGCTGCGCTCGCAGGCGCCCGACGCACAGCGCATTCGCGGGTGGCTCCGGCTCTCCGACGAGACCTTTGGCCGCGGCCTCGCCGGCGTCGCGGGGCAGACCTTCGTCGCCGTCGACGACGTCGCGCACGTCCCCGCCGTTGTCGCGAAGCTCCGCGCGCTCTCGGCCACCGATCCCATCGTCGGTCCAGTGGCATCCATCCTCGACGTCATCCCACCCGATCAAGAGGCCAAGCTCGCCGTGCTCGCCGACCTGCGCGCGCAGATCGACGAGGCCGCGAGCGTGCTCGAGGGTGACGCACGTGACGAGCTGCTCGCACTGCGCCCGCCCGACGATCTCGCCGCCGTCACCGCCCGCGACCTCCCCCCGGCCCTCGCGGCCAAGCTGACCGAGCGCGACGGTTCGATCGGCAAGATCATCGCCGTCAAGCCGGGCGCGACGTTCGACGAGTACGACGGCCGCG
Source organism: Kofleriaceae bacterium (assembly GCA_033763475.1). Lineage (GTDB taxonomy): Bacteria > Myxococcota_A > Polyangia > Haliangiales > Haliangiaceae > JABFXX01. The sequence continues at coordinate 193,931 of JANRKM010000219.1, read as the reverse complement.
ACCTCATCGCCTTCGCGGGTGCTGTCCGCGAGCTCGAGCTGCCGGGCGAGCAGCTGTCGACCGCGGGTCCGTCGGTGCTGTTCGCCGACGTCCTCATGCAGATCCGCCGCGATGGCCCGCTCGTCACCATCATCGCGATCATCGCGCTCGTCCTCATGGTGCTCGCGATCGTGGGCCGCTCGCGCCGCGCCGTCGCGGTGCTCGCCGCCACCACCGCTGGCACGCTCGCGATGGTCGCCGTGTGCGCGGTCGCCGGCCTCAAGATCAACTTCCTCGACTTCGTCGCGCTGCCCATCACGCTCGGCCTGGGTATCGACTACGCGATCAACGTCGCCGACCGCGCCGCCGGTGGCGATCCACGCGCCGCGCTGCGCTCGACGGGTGGCACGGTATTCGTTTGCTCGATCACGACGATGATCGGCTACGCCTCGCTCCTCGTCAGCGACAACCTCGCGATTCGCGGCTTCGGCCTCGCCTCGCTCGTCGGCGAGATCACGTGCGTGCTCGCCGCGTTCGTCATCGTGCCGGCGATCGTCGCGCTACCGTTCACTCGCGAGCAGGAGCGTCAGGTCTTCGCCACCTCCAGCTCAGCGATTCCGGTCAGTTAGCCGCTGGCACTCGGCTGGCAAAGGTCCGACCACATGACGAACACGGAGCCGCTCCAGCCCACCCTTCGCCGCAAGCGCCAGCCCCTGCGCGACGCGAAGATCCTCGCGCAGCTGATCGCTGCAGCCGCGGATCCCGACCGCCCGCTCGTCACCCACCTCGTCATCACGCGCCGCTGCAACCTCTCCTGCGGCTACTGCTTCGAGTACGACAAGGTCAGCCAGCCCGTCGCCCTCGACACCCTCAAGCAGCGCCTCGATCACCTCGCGCGCCTGAAGAGCATCTTCGTGGTCCTCACGGGCGGCGAGTCGCTCCTTCATCCCGAGGCCATCGAGCTCGTGCGCTACGCGCGTTCCATCGGCCTCACGCCGTTCCTCAACACCAACGGCTATCTCCTCACCAAGGACATCATCGAGGGCCTCAACGAAGCCGGCCTCTACGGCATGCAGCTCTCGATCGACAACGCACGGCCCAACGAGGTCTCCAAGAAGTCCCTCAAGCCGCTCATGCCCAAGCTGCGCCTCCTTGCCAAGCACGCGCGGTTTCACGTGCGCATCAACACCGTCCTCGGCTCGTCGCCGCCTGCCGAGGCCCTCGAGGTCGCCAAGGCCGTGGTCGCCTTCGGCTTCGACTCCAACTGCTCGCTCGTCCGCGACGCGACCGGCGCGCTCATCACCCCCGACCCGGAGACGCGCGCCGCCTACGACCAGATCCGTAACCTCGGTCGCCGCCTGCCCTCGTTCATGGACGACGACTACACGCGCAAGCTCCTCGACAACGGCACCATGAGCTGGAAGTGCCGCGCCGGCGCGCGCACGTTCCTCGTCGACGAGAACGGCCTCGTACATCTCTGCCAGCCGCGCATGGGCGAGAACGCAGTGCCGCTCCTCGACTACACCGTCGAGCACATCCGCCAGGCGTTCTACGCGCCCAAGCCGTGCGCGAAGACGTGCCCCATCGCCTACGCGCACCACGCGAGCAAGCTCGACGGCTGGCGCTCGCAGAACGGCACGCCACTCCAGCTCGCGGCCCCTGCGCTGCCTGCCGGCAATGGACGTCGCAGCCCGGCGCTCACCGTCATCGCCGGCTAGTCACCTTCTTCCGTCAGCTCCGATGTTGAATCCCTCTCTTGCGATGCTGGCACGAGCCATCGCCCAGGCGATACGATCCGATGATGTCGAGTCAATGGATCGGCCTAGTAGCGTCCGTGCTCGTGGCCGCATGTGGAGGGAATGCTGGCAGCAACGCCGCCGAGCCACGCACCGGCACCAGCTGCGAGGCTGCCGCTAGCCGAATGTCGATCGCTGTCGTCGACAGCTTCACGCAGGGGGCACTCGAGGGTGCGAGCGAGGCGCACCGGGCCTCGGCGCTCCAGTTCCTCACCACGAACTACGCCGCCGCATGCACCGAGACCGCCTGGACCGAAGCGCAGCGCAGCTGCTTCGCGGCGAGCACGACGGGCGACGACGTGCGGGAGTGTACCGGGTCGTTCGAGCCGCACCAGACCGAGGCCTATGGGAGCGCAGGGCTTCGCGCCCTCAACGAGGCCGAGGCCAAGCACTCCGGTACGCCCGGGGGCGCCGCGCACCCGGGCGACGACGCCGAGTAGCCTGGCGACCAGTCGACCTCGCGACGCGTGATGGTGCTGGCGCGCGCAGAACGGCCGACCTCGGCTTCTACGCCGCTAACGGCCTCGCGTGCAATGCGGCGTGCTCGTTCGACACGACGGCGTGCAGTGGCTATTGCGGCGACCGCACGGCGACGGCAAGTTCTGCGACGGCCAACTCGAGCGCGGACAGAGCTGCGTCGCGTTCGGGTTCGCCGAGGGAGCGCTCGGATGCTCGGGGTTGTGCGCGCCCGACATCACCGACTGTCGGTCACCCGAGCGGGTCGCGTGGCCCGCGGTCGTCGTGGACAGCGGCGCATTTTTCGAGGATGCGTGGAGCGCGTCGGCGTCGGATGTGTTCGCGGTCGGCTGTATCGGCTCGTCGCCGTGCACGTCATACGTCGTGCGCGGCAGCGGCTCGTCCTGGACGCCACACGCGTCCGCCGCGCCCCACCGACCTCTACCCGGTCGGCGACTTTGGACCGAACTGGCACTTCGATGGGGCGTGGGCGCAGATGGCGTCGAGCACGACGGCGGCGCTGCGTGGGGTGTGGGGCGCGCCCACCGGCGAGGTCTATGCGATCGGCGAGCACGGGCGAGAGCTCGTCTACACCCTCACGCCTGCCGTCGCGGGGACGGTGACGCTTACCCTCGATGCGGCCGTCGACCTCGACGTCATCGTGCTCGCAAGCGGCGCGGGCGGCGGGTGCGAACCGCGTAACCCCGGCTGCGTCGCCGCGAGCTCGACCGCCGGTGGCGACGAGGTGGTGTCGTTCGCCGCGGCCGCGTGCGCGACCTAGTACGTCATCGTCGATAGCTACGGCCCGAGCGCCGGGACGTTCTCGCTGACCGCGAGCTGCCCGTGACGGGCATCCCTGGCTGAGCTGACGCCTACGACGAGGTGCGGATCTTGTTACCCGCGCGGCCGAACATGCCGGAGATCTCGTCGCGGAACGAGACGAGTGCGACGATGAGGGCGATGGCGATCACCGCGGTGATGAGGCCGTACTCGACGGCGGTACCGGCTTCTTCGTCACGACCGAGGCGCTTGATGAGTGCGAGCATGTCGAGGGGTATTGCGACTGGCGTGCCGACGTTCGACGATGCCCAAGTCCGCGAACAGTGAGCACTTCCATGTGCACTGGGAGTCCCGTTCCCTAGGCACAGCGTCCCCACTAGGTTCAACAGACCCGAGCGATGTCGCTGGGGTAGCGCACGGGTTGCGGTTCACGAACGACGGCGACCCACGGTCACCACGAAGCCGACGAGACCACCATACGCGGTGGTGATCCACGGATTCGAGCGCGACCATCAACCCGAGTCGCAGCCCCACAGGATGTAATACGCAAAGCCCGCGCCGGCGCCGAGGACCGTGCCGAGGAGCGTGAGCCTCGAGGGCAGCTTCAAGGCACGAGCTCCTGGAGGAACGCCATGCCGTCGGCCTTGCCCCCGATGAGGCCCCCGACGAGCTTGGAGAACTGACGCGCCATCGGCGGCCCGTCCTTCACGACCTTGCCGAGCGCGGACTCGGTGGCAGCGCGGCCAGCGTCGGTCTTGGCGAGCGTGATGAACGCGGCCGCGATCACGAGACGACGCATCGCGTTGGTCTCGGAGTCGCGTAGGAGATCAGCGAGCTTCTCCGGCTCGTTGGTCTTGGCGTAGGCGGCGGCGAGCGCGGGCAGCATAGCGACGCGCACGTCGTGCGAGGGATCGGAGAGGAGCGGCTCGAGCAGGCGTACCGTGAGGGCGGCGTCGCGATCGACGAGGCCGATGGCGGCGGCGGCGGCCTGGGCGCGCTCGCGTTCGGCCCGCGAGCCGAGGGAGCGGGTGAGGCGCGCGGAGACCGCGTCCTTGGCGGCGACGCGGGCCACGGTGGTGAGCGCGAGCTGGCTGAGCTCGGGGTTGGAGTCACGCACAGCGAGCGCGAGGGTGCGCTCGAGGACCGCGGGCTCGAGCTTGTCTTTTTGTGCGGCCAGGCGCTCGAGAGCGGCCTTGCGAACTTGCGGGTCGACGTCGGCGAGCGCAGCGGACAGGGTCTCGCGCGCACGCAGGCCGGAGACGAGCGCGGCGTCGACGGCCTCGACGCGCACGAGGGGCGAGGAGTCGGCGACCGCGAGGCCGATGATGTCGGCGGCACCGATCGAACGGGCGGCACGGAGAAGGGCGAGCTTCTCCGACTCGTCGCCGCGCTCGAACATCTTGGCCATGGTGGCCTGCGCGCTCTTGGGGGCGTCTGCGGCCAGGCCGCCGACCGCGCGCACGGCGATCACGCGGACGTCGCGGTCGGCGTCGTCGAGCATCTTGACGAGAGCCTCGCCGACGCCCTTGTTCCCCTTGGCCGCGGAGAGCGCGAGGACGCGGGCGGCATCGGCGCGGATCTCGCTGCTCGCGTCGCTGCTGAGCTTGGCCGCGATGACTGCACCATGTTTGGCGGGCTCGGGGCCGTCCGCGACGCAGGCCATGACGAGCTTGCGCACGTCAACGGACGGGTCGTCGGTCGAGCGCGCGAGCATGCGGCGGGCTTCGACGCTGCCGGCGAGGGCGGCATTGCACAACCCCTCGACGCCGATCGGATGGAGCGATGGATCTTCGGGCGTGCGCGCGGCCGCCGACAGGTACTCGAGCACGGCCGAAGGCTTCTTCTTCGCGAGGTGCGCGAAGACACGAGCGGCCTCGCGGCGCGGGCGGCCCTTCTCGCGCCACAGCTGGGAGATACCACCGACGGCGACGCCGACATTGCCACCGACCTCGGCGCTGGCGGCGAGACCTTCCGCGGCGCCGATGCGCACGAGGTAGCTCTCGTTCCTCGCCATCTTCACGAGCTTCTCCTGGTACGCGCGGCCGGCCTTGCCGGAGGCGGTGGCCGCTGCGGCGCGCACTTCGGCGTCCTCGTCGGTGAGCATGCGATCGAGCGCGAGGGAGGCAGCAGCCTTGTTGGTCTGCGCGACCTCACCCCAGCCGAGCGCGGCGGCGATCCGCATCGGCTTGTCGAGCTTCTTGTCCTCGAGCATGTTCGACAGCTCGCCGCCGGCGCGGACCGGATCCGCCTTGGCGTACAGCGGCAGCGCGGCGACCTTGACCGCGGCGGCGCGCGAGCCGAACGCAGAGCGCGCAGCCTCGACGAGCTCGGGCACCTGCGGCAGCGGCTCGAGCTCGCGCATGAGCCCGATCGCGTAGACGCGGGCATCGGCAGGCGCACGGTCGTTCGCGATCAGCTTCGTGAGCTCGACGGCCGCGGCCTGCGCGGTGGCTTCGGTGGCAAGCGCGCCGCGGATCTGCGTCTTCGCGCGCTCGCGCAAGGCCGGCGTGGCTTCGGCATCGGAGAGCACCGCGATCATGCCTTGCACGGAGGGGCCCTCCTCGGTGGTCGAGGCCGTCGACAGCTCCACCATCAGCTCGCGACGAATGTCGGCATCGGGGCTGGACTCGAGGGCCTTGGTGAACAGGAGCCGGCCACGCTCCCCGAGCGAACGCACCGACGAGAACGCGATGCGGCGCAGCTCCGGGTCACCCGAGGTGAGCGCCTGCGCGAGGGTGTCTTGATAGACATCATCGCGGCGCTGCGCAGCACCACCGGCGAGGGCCACCGCCGCACGCTGTAACGCAGGTGACGGGGTCTTGAGCGACGCTTCGACAAACGCGACCTCGGCCGGCGTGCCGCGCCCGATCGGGCGCAGAGCCGCGAGCAGCTCGGCCTGATCCTCGGGATCCTTGGCCGCCTTCTTCAGCGTCTCGAGCGTGGCCTCGTTGCCCGTCGTCGCGTAGTCGACGAGGCCCGCGAGCTGCGGCGCCATCACGTTCGGCAGCAGGGCGGCCCACTCACCCGCCGTGCCACCGATGTCGTGCGCGTCGATCTTCTTCCACGCCTCGGCGGCCACCATCGGGCGCGTGAGGCCCGTGTCCGCCACCTCGTCGCCAAAGCCACCGGGAAGCCAGTGGAACGCGGACAACCCGGCGCGCCCTGCGCGCACGACGATGCGATCGCCACCCGCGCTTGGCTCGAGGTCGAAGTAGACCTTGCCGCGCATCGAGAACCAGATGATGACGAGGACGACGAGCGGCGCCGCGGCGATCGCGCCGGCGACCATCATGTAGAATCGCTTCGACGCCTCGACGACGGCGCGCTCCTCGGGCGTAACGGCCGCGATGCCCTCGGTGCGCAGCGCGCGCAGCTCGCTCAGCTTGAGGCGCTCGCGCTTTTGCGTCTTGCTGCCGAGGAGCTCGAAGCCGCGCCGCGCGGCCGCACGCGCCGGTGCCGTGTGCTCGCGCACGCGCTGGGTGAGCACCTCGTGGCGCAACATCCACGTCATGCCCGTCGCATCGGCACGGCTGATCACGCCGCGTTGTTCGAGAACGCTGAACGCCGTCGCCGCGAACTGCGGGTCGAGGTTGATGCGTCGGATCACCGCCTCGCCGGAGACGGGCGCGTGGGTCGCCGCGAGCTCAGCACACAAGCGCAGCGCCGAGCGCTCGTTGCCGCTGGCGCGACAGGCCTCGTGCAGCCAGCCCGACTCGAGCTCCTGTGGCCCACCGAGCTTGGCCAGGGCGGCGGCCGAAGTGACCTTGAGGTCGCGCATCGCCATGGCCGAGATCTGGAGATCCGCGGCGAGCAGCGGTTGCCCGCGGGAAATGCCCTGCACCACGGTATCGGCGAGCGCCGGGTCCGCGGCCACGCCCGAGAGCGAGAGCATGCGATCGAAGATCTGACTGGCGCGTGCGACGGGAATCCGCCCGAGCTCGTAGCGCGCCGTCGGCGGGAACAGCGAGCCCGTGCGTCGCTCGAGGGCGCCGATCAAGTGTTGGCGCTCGCTCGCGCACACGAACAAGAACCGCGCGCGGCCACCCGAGCGCGTCACCACGCGCGCGAACAGATCGGACAGCTCGCCGACCGCGCGCTCGTCGGCGCACAGCAGATCGATGTCATCGACGACGAACACGAACTGCTGCCCGGCGACGGCGTTGGTCACCGCACGCGTGGCGAACATCACCGGCGGCTCGTTGGCGTTGGGCTGGATGCCGAATGCGGACAACCCCGCGGCAAAGCTCGCCGCCGGCTGGCTCAGGTCCTCACAGGCCAGGGCCACGATGCCGTGGTCGCGCAGGTGTGGGATGAGGGCCGCGCGGACGAGCGACGTCTTGCCAACTCCCGGCTCGCCGTACACCAATCCCGCGCGAAAGCCGTCGGAGCTGACCATCTTGGCGATGGCGTCACGCTCGTCCTCCCGCCCGTACCAAACATCACGCTCGGCCTCCCCGAACGGGTCCAAGCCCCGCAACGGCGATACCGTTCCCGGATAGGTCGCGATCGCCACGACAGGACTATAAACCAGTTGGAACCTACCGTCTGGACACGGGCACTCAGGCCTTCCGGGTGGCATCCTGTGCCCCAGAAATGGGCGCAGGCGGCCGCCAGCTACGGAGGATTCCGACGGTCGCGATCTTGCTGGCCGTTGCGTGCCGCCCCAACGTCGTCCGCGCGCCTGCCCTCGCGTTCGGCGACGAGCTCACGCTGTACCGCGACCGTGCCGTGGTGCGCACGCGCGTCGAGGTGAACGTGCCTGAGGCGGACCAGGCGATCGTCACCCTCCGCGTTCCGGCTGGGGTCGACCCCGATGAGGTCGTGATCCTCGACCACGGCGACCTCACCGTGACGCAGGCGCTCGATTCGTCCGCGCCGGCCCCGCCGGCCTGGAAGCGCACCGGGGGCGACCCGTCCCGGGCCGGCGAGGAGACCGACGAGGAGAAACCCGAGGCCCCGGCGACGCAGCCGCCTACGCCGAAGCCCGGCCCTACCGAGCTCCGGTACGTGGTCACCGGTCCCAAAGCCGGGCGCTATGGGGTCGGCTTTGGCTACGTCATCGATCAGCTGCCCTGGGAGGCGGCCTACACGTTGACGACCACGCCCGCGCGCCTCGACGTCTCGGTTCGCGGCGCGCTCGCGATCCGCAACACCACCGGGATGACCTTCACCAAGGCGCGCGCGTTCGTCGTCGACGCGGACCTCGGGCACTGGCGCCGTGACGAGGATGACACGCCGCAACTCGGCCCCCGCGAAGGCGACGCTGCCCGCGCAGCGCGTCGCTCGCTGGGCACGCTCACGCTCGGGCCGGGCGAGACGCGCGTCGAGCTCTTGCCCGACGCGCCTCCGCGCAAGCTGCGCTCGGTGCTGGTCTACGATCCGATCGGCACCAAGCTCGACCAGCGCGTCGAGGGACCGATCCGTGACCCGAAGCTCGGCATGGACACCCGCAGCCCCGACGTCAAGGAGAGCCTCGAGATCGTGCGGCCGGCGCGGACCAGCGAAGGCCTGCCCGGCGGCATCGCACGGCTGCTCGAGCGCCGCCCCGACGGCTCTCTCGCGCTGGTCGGCGAGGCGCGCATCTTCGACGCGGCAACCTCGATCGCGGCCTTCGATATCATCGAGCTCGGGACCGCAGCGGGCGTGACGGGGCAGCGCGAGCGGCGCGATTTCTCCGTCGACGATGACCGCAAGCGCCTGGTCGAAGAGTTCAGCGTGACCGTCGCCAACACGCGCGCAGATCCGGTCGATGTGGTGCTGCGCGAGCACCTGTATCGCGGTCAGAACTGGACCCTCGCCTACTACACGAGCGAGGGCGCCAAGCAGGACGGCGCGCAGCAGATCTCTATGCGCGTGCGCGTACCTGCCAAGGGCGAAGCAAAGCTGTTCTACGTAGTCGTATACACATGGAAGTGATCGCCAAGGTCGACCGGCTCACGATCCACTACGGCAAGCGGCTCGCTGTCGACGGGCTGTCGTTCGAGCTCGCGCGCGGCGAGATCGCGCTCCTTCTCGGCCCTAACGGCGCCGGTAAGAGCACGACGCTCTCGGCGATGGCCGGCTCGATCGTCCCCACCTCGGGCACGATCACCGTCGCCGACCAGGACCTCGCGACCGCGCCACGCTCTGCGCGCGGCAAGGTCGGGTTCGCGGATCAGCCGCCCGCCCTCTACGAGTTCTTCACCGTCGGCGAGCACGTGGCCTTCATCGCCGAGGCGCGTGGCAGCGATCGCGCGGCGGCGGAAGAGGTGCTCGCGAGCCTGGGCCTCGCGAAGATCATCAACCGCCCGTGCCGCGAGCTGTCGTTCGGCATGCGCCAGCGGGTGGGCCTCGCGGCCGCGCTCGTCGGGCCCGTGGAGCTCGTGCTCCTCGACGAGACGCTCAACGGTCTCGACCCGCATGCATCGCGCTCCGCCCGTGCAGCGCTGCGCGCGGCGGCCGATCGCGGGGCCGCGGTGTTGATGTCGACCCACCTCCTCGGCGTCGCCGAGCGGATGTGCGATCGCATCCTCGTCATGGACAAGGGCAAGCTGGTTGCCGACCGCCACGGCGACGAGCTGAAGACGCTGCTCGCCGGTGGCCCGAGCGCCGTCGAAGAGCTGTATGTCTCGCTGATCGCCGATGAAGGCCCGACGTGAACAGCGCGCAGCTGATCAAGTGGTCCACGCTGCACGAGCGGCGCGGGCGCCCGGGCGGCCTACTCGGCTCGCCGTTCGTGCTCGCGCTCCTCGCAGGTTGTGCGCTCGCGGCGTGGGTCGCGTGGCGCGGGCAGGACAGCTTCGCGGCGGCGAGTCACGCGTGGCTCGCGGGCACCCTCGCGACGTTCGCCGTGGCCTTCATCCGGGTCCCGTTCCACGTCTACTGGCGCGGTGACGCCGCGCTGCTCGCCCAGTTGCCGATCGAAGGTGGCCCGCTCCTCGACGCCGCGCTGTGGCGCTGCATGCGCGCCGCCGCCGCGACCACCCTCGCCGTTATGATCGGCGCGGTGCCGCTGTACACGCCGTCGACGGAGCTGCTCGTGCGCCACCTCGTGATCGCGGGCGTGCTCGGCGTGGTCGCCGCGCTGCTGATCCCGGCGGTCGCGATCGGCGCGGCGGCGCTCGTGGCGATCAGCCAGGGCGAAGCGATCGCAGTGCTGCGCGTCGCGGCTGGCATCGACGGCGCAGCCAAGCCGCGCGCAGAGACCACGCCGCCCGCGCCGTCGACGGCGTTGCTCGGCGCGCTGCCCGGCTTCGCGGCGACCGGGGTGATCGTCGGCGTAGTCTTGCTCGCGCGCTGGCTCACCGGCGAGAAGCCCGCCGCGCCGCCGGCGATCGTGCTCGCGCTGCTCGGGGGCGCCAGCGTCGTCGCGCTCGTGCTGGTGCGGGGCGGCGCGCCGAAGATCATGGGGCGCATCCTGCGCGACGTCTCCGCGCTCGACCGCCAGCGTCTCGCGCCACTCGAGGTGCGCGACCCGACCGGCATCGAGCGCGCGATCATGCGCATGATCGGCGCCGCCGCCCTGCCCTACAGCAAGGACGCGCGCCTCATGCGCCGCCGCTATCCGATGGCGTTCGCCCTGGGCGGCCTCGTGTTCCTTATCCTGGTGATCGTCTCGCTCGCCACGCCCGAGGACCCGACGCCCTGGCTGGTCGCGACCCTCGTCGGCGCCACCGCGTATGGCCTCGCCGTCGGTGGGCGTCTGCATCGTCCTCCGATCGAGCTGTCCCGCCTGTCGCACACGCTGCCGATCAGTGCGGCGGCCGTCGAGCGGGCCAAGCTCGCATGGCTCGCCGGGTGGTGGACCATCTTCGTCGTGATCCCCGGCCTCCTGGCTTCCCTGCGACAAGACTCGCCCCTCGAGGGCCTCATCCTCCTCGGCAGCGGCACGCTCCTCGTCCTCGGCGCTGAACTGCTGCGCATTAGGGTCGGACCCTAATCGCACAACTTGCGCGTCACTTAGCTCCGCTCGATGTAATGCAACTCCCTCCCGCGGCTCTTAACTTCCATGCAAGTTGGGCGATTAGGGTCCGACCCTAACGCCGCTCGACCCTAACGCCGCTAACGCCGGCCGCGCTCGCGGTACGCCGCCGGTGTCATTCCGGTCCACTTGCGGAACGCCCGTGTGAAGTTGGGCAGCTCGCTGTAGCCGACCTTGCCGGCGATCTCGCCGATCGAGAGCTCGCGGTTCTCGAGCAAGAGCAGCGCGCGCTGCCGGCGCAGGTCGTCGCGGATCGCTGAATACGTGGTGCCGAGGTCAGCGAGCTTGCGCTTCAGCGTGCGCTCCGACATGTGCAGCTCCCGCGCGAGCTCACCCACCGACGGCAACTCCACGCGTGCGGCGAGCATGCCGCGGATGCGGCTCGCGAGTCCGGCGTCGACGACCGCCGATAGCTCGCGCTCGCACTGTTCGATTGCGAGGCGCGCCGCGACCGGATCCGCGCTCGAGAGCGGTAGCTCGAGCTCGATGGCGGGAAACACCAGCCGATGTGCGGGGCGATCGAAGCGAAGCCGCCCCGCATGCGCGAGGGACTTCGCGTACGCCGGCTCCGGGAACGCACAATCGGCGTTACCGTCGAGAGGCCGGCCGGTGAGCGCTTGGCCGAGCTGCCAGATGCCGACGAGGATCGCGATCACGACCAGCTCGCGCAGCGCACCGAGTGGCGTGCGTTCCTCGATCACGAGTGATGCGGTGTCACCCTCGACGTAGAGCGCGAGCGCGATCGCCGACGTGCGCGTGCTCGCGAACCGCGTCGCGAGCTCGAGGGCCTCGCGCACCGTGCCCGCCGTCATCGCCGCAAACCCGAGGAAGCCGTGCGACGACACGCGCATCTGCATGCCGAGGTAAAACGCCAGCGCGGGCTCGTGGGTCAGCGCATGCGCGCGCGCGACGATCGCCTCGCACACGCGCAGCGGAACCCGGGTCGCCGGATCCCCGAGTGAGGCCGCGGTGATCGGGAGATCCGCGAGAAGCTCGTCGGGCGCGACCTTCCAGCGACCGACCAGCTCGACGAGGTCGCGGATGTATGCACCCGGAAGATCGTACACGTGGCCCAGAATGATAACCCCTCGGCCCCCGCGGCCCTACGGCCTAAGCCACTCAGCCGCCAGACTCTTTGCATGGCGATCCCGCGTCGCGATGTCGACTTCGACCTCCGCCCCGATGTGGTTCCCCTCGACTGGTGCACCGACGATGCGTTCACCACCACATTCCTGAACGCCCTCTCGCTGCTGTTCCCCGAGGGCGAGAGGTTCTTCGTCGAGTCGGTGAAACAGCATCGCGCGCACGTCACCGATCCCGCGCTCGCCGAGGCGGTGACGGGCTTCATGGGCCAGGAAGCGATGCACGGGCGGGAACACCGGGCCTTCAATCAGCTCCTCGTCGAGCACGGCTTCACCAACGCCCCCGACGTCGAAGCGCGCTTGCGCGTGTTCTTGAAGGGCGTGCGCCGCACGCTGTCGCCTGCATCTCAGCTCGCAGTGACGTGCGCGCTCGAGCACTTCACCGCGATGCTCGCCGAGGCGCTGCTCTCCGACGAGCAGATGCAAAAAGAGCTCGATCCCGCCGTGCGGGCCCTGTGGCTGTGGCACGCGCTCGAGGAAAGCGAGCACAAGACCGTCGCGTTCGACGTCTACCTCGCCGCAGGCGGCACGTACGCACGACGGATCGCGATCATGCTGCTCACCACCGCCGTGTTCTTCGCGGCGACCGCGCTCGTGCAGGCGCGCCTGATGAGCAAGCGCGGCATCCTCGGCAAGCCATGGACGTGGCTCGGCGGCATCAAGCGCCTATGGATCTATCCGGGCTACATGACGCGCCTCGCGCCCGCGTACCTCGCGTACTTCAAGCCGCGCTTTCATCCGGCGGACCGCGACACGAGCGAGCTGCTCGCGCGGTGGGAGGCGACGCTGTTCGGGACGGAAGGCTCGCTCCGGGGGCATCTGCAGCGCGTCGCCTGAACGAGTGCGGGTCAGCGTGCGACCAGATTTCTCGCCGGAGCACCCGACCGATGCTGCGGCGAATCGCGCGACGCGGTGCTCGGTGTGCAGCTACGAGGACGGTCATGTCGTCCCTACAGCTCGGACCTGCGGATCCGGATCCCAGAGACGGGCTTGCCACCTATCCCGACGTCGCGGTCATCGGTTGCGAGCCGGTGCGCGCTGCCGATTCGCCGACGCATGTGACGAACCCGGTAATGCGCTCTACGCCGACGCGGGCCTGACGCACATCTGAGCGGCCCCGCGTCGGGTAAGCTCGAGGCATGGTCCACCCGGCGGCGAGCTACGTCAGCTACGAGCAGTACCTCGAAGCCGAGGTCCACGGGCTCGAGAAGCACGAATGGCACGACGGGGTCGTGTACGCGATGGCGGGTGGCACGCTCGAGCACAGCCGCCTCGCGGGCAACATCCACGCCGCCCTCAAGACGGCGCTCGGTGGCTGCGAAGTCTTTCAGGCTGACGCGATGTTGTTCGTTCGTGCTCGGCAGCTATCCACCTATGCAGACGTCTCTGTCGTCTGCGGACCTGTCGAGTCGCAGAAGGTCGAGCGCAACGGCCGTACGCTGGGCGAAGCACTCCTCAATCCCACGATCATCGTCGAAGTACTCTCGCCTTCAACAGCGGAGTACGACCGTGGCGAGAAGTTCGGCCACTACATGACGCTCGCATCCCTTCGCGAGTACGTGCTCGTGTTGCAGGATTCGCGGCAGATCGAAGTCTACCGGCGTCCCGAGCGCGGCCATTGGCACCACGTCGTCGCGCGCGCTGGCGAGCAGATCGAGATCGGTGGCCATCCGATTGCGGTCGACGAGATCTATCGCCGGGCTACGTGAGACACGCCGGCGCCAGCTCTGTTGACGCCGTCGCTCCCGGCTTGCGCTGGAACCGTCGATCGAGGCCGCTGAAGAAGCGACCTTGCGAGCTACCGTGTTCGAAGGACGCCGGCTCCTTCTCGACGATCGCCCCATGGATGACTTCGACGCGCTCGAGGTCGGCGAGGTCGTCGAACGGGGCGAGTCCGTTTCGCGGGGCGACCATCGTCAAAGCTTACCCCTGCGGCATATAGCGCTCGCCCGGCCCGAACGTCTACGCACGTGCCCGTCAGCTCGCGCGCTGCTGAAACACGTGCAGCGAGCGCACGCTCGTCGGTGCCGCGAGATCGAACAGGCACACGACCTCGGTCTGCTCGCCGGGCGCGACGTTGACGATCAGCGATGCGACGTTGGCGAGGACGAGGTAGAGGCCGAGGCCCGCGCCACCGTCGGACTCGCTCGACGGGCGTGGCCGACCGCGTTCGTTGCGCGCCCGCCGGACGTTGCCGATCACGTCGCGCTGGCGAAGGATACCGAGCGCGTCTCCTACCGAAATTGCGACGGTTCCGCCATCGGAGGCCCACCGCAGGACCGCGCGACGTGCGCTGGGATCGGCCGCGGCCGGCGCGTCGGGGTCGGGCGTGAGGTCGAGCCGCAGTGCGTTCATCAGCAGCTCGTCGATGACGTTGGTCATCCGGTGGAGCACCGAGCGGCGCGCCCCGATCGACTCGGCCCACGCACACACCTCGTCGACGGCGTGGCGGCGCTCGCTCTCGGCGCGGAGGACGCGCTCCTTCACGGTGACGCCCGGAGACAGGTACTTCTCGAGGCCGAACACGTCACCGGTCGCGAGTTTTTCGGACGTGACTCCTAGGGTGCGATCGCTCGGATCCTCGACGTGATGGCTGACCGGCGCCTCGAGCATGAGGGTGATGAGCCCGTCGTCGTCGAGATCGTCCCCGACCACGACCACAGGCGCGGCGACCGAACGGAGGTCTGCCCCCGAGCCCTGGCGGGTCGCGCGGTCGACCACGACGACGGCGAGGTCCTCCTGCCCTTCGGTGGGGGGCAGCCCGTCGGCGTGCTCGACCTCGAGGCCAGCCGCTGCGAGCGCGCCGGAGACGACGCGGCGCACGCCCTCATCGCGACTGACGCAAATCGCGCGACGCGGCCTCATCACGAGGCAGAATACACGAGGATTCCCAAGAGCTGGCGCGATTTGCGATCACCCTGATACGATCACGATCGGCATGGCGGATCCGCGACGTCCGGGGGCAACAAAGCCGCCGCCGTTTCCCGTGTCTCCCGGTGTGGGAGGCCGCGCACCGATCGCTCCCGCGCCGGCGCGCACCGACGTCGTGGCACCGGGAACCAACCCAGCGCTGGATCTCTCCGACAACACGCGCGACCTCGATGCGCCGGATGCCGAGCAGTTCGTCGAGCACATGATGGAGCTCGTCGCCAGCGAGGGAGAAGCCCTCCTCACCGGTGACGACGCGAACGGCGCCCTCGCGGATCTCAATGTGCGGATGGCACTCGCGAGCTGGGATGCGCTGCAGCAGCCCGACCAGGCGATGCGGTTCCTCGATCTCGCCGACCGGCATCCGCTCGCCCCGCGCCTGCGCCTCGCCGCGGCGCTCGCCGACGGCACGCCCGAAGCGCTGGCCGGTGTCGAGAAGGTGCTCGCCAGCGCCGCACCGGAGATCGCGATCGAGGTCGCCGAGGCCTGGGTCTGGAGGCATGCGCGCCCCGAACGTGCTGCGCCGATCGTCGAGCGCATGCTCGCGAACGCCCTGCTGCCGGCGGAGTGGCGCGCGCACGTCGTCGAGCTCGCGACGCTCGCGTACGCGGCGGCCAGCAACTGGACGAAGGTGGTCGAGCTGCGACGCGCAGCGCTCGCCGGTGAAGTCCGTCCGGAAGAGGTCGCGGTGACGGCGGCGCTGATGCTCGATCGCACCGACGACGCCGCCGGCGCCCTCGACGCGTGCTGGGCCAAGCTCGCGCACTATCCGGGCCCGGGCGCCGAGAGTGGAGCATGGCTGCGCACGTTCGACGTCGCGATCATCGCCGCGACCATGCTCGACGACGAGCGCCGGTTCGAGCTGCTCGATCGGCGGGCGGAGCTGGTGGCCTCGCTCAAGGGCGGCGAGCTCGAAGCGCTCGCCACGCGGCACGCGATCGGCGCGGAGCTCGAGCGCGACCAGAAGCACGCCGAGGCGGCACGGCTATGGACGCAGCTCACCGACGATGCCAGCGCTGCGCAACCGGGTGCCGCACGCCGGATCGCGGGTGTGCGCGCAGCATGGTCGGCGGCGGCCGCTGGCGATCGCGCGGCGGCCCTCGCGGCACATCGCCGCCTCGCGAGTGACCTCACCTGCATCCCGGTCGCGGCCTCGCACGCATGGCGTGCGCTCGAGCTCGCCGCGGCGTCCGGTGATTCGTCGGTCGCCGAGCTCGCGCGCGCTGTCGTCGATGGGCTCGACGATCCCGTGGCCGAGCGCTGGCTCGACGTGCTCGAGGTCGCCGCGCCGACGGCCGCGACGATCACGCGGTTCGAGGAGCGCGGCGGCATGTTCCTGCGCTGGGCCGCCGCAATCGCCGAGCGGCGCGGTGCCGCCGACGAGCAGGCCAAAGCCACACAGCTGTGGCGCGCTGCGGTGGCCTCGACGCCATCGCTGCCGACGACGCGCGATCACCTCGTGCGCATGTTCCGCAGCTCCAACGAGGACGCGCTCGCCGAGACGTATGCCGCGTACGCGCGCGCCGAGCGCGATGACCGCACCGCCTCCGCGCTGTGGTGTGCGCGCGGCATCGTCGACCTCACGCGCGGAGACTTCGTCGAGGCGGAGGATTCGCTCAAGCTGGCCGCGAAGCTCGGGCCCAACGATCCATTCTGCCGCGCTGCGCTCGCCGCGGTGTATCGCGCGGGCAAGGACCACGACCAGCTAGCCCAGATGCTCGCCGAGCTGGGCTCGACGCTGACCAGCCGCGAAGCACGCGCCCAGGTCGCGCGCGAGCACGCGGAGCTCCTCGACGAGCATCTCGGCGACAAGGCCGGTGCGCGCCAGGCGCTCGAGAAGATCATCGCGGAGCGCCCCGAAGATCTCGACGCGGTGCTCGGGCTCGCCAGGATCTGCGACCGCGAGAAGCAGTGGGCGCGCGCTATCGAGCTGCGTCACGGTGCGCTCGGCCTTGCCGCGACGCCCGCGCGCAAAGCGGAGATCTGGCTCGACATCGCACGCAGCGAGGAGCGCCGCGAGAATCACGCCGCCGCGCTCGCCGCCCTCGCCAGTGCCGCGCAGCTCGGCAGCACCCTCGCGGCGCGCGAGCAGATCCGCCTGCAGCGCGATGCAGGGAATCTCGACGCCGCGCTGTCGACCGCACGTGCGGAGCTCGCCACCGATCCGCCAATCGCGCGGCGCCTGCAGCTGCAGAACGACATCGCGCTCCTGCTCACCGAGCTCGGGCGCGAGCCGCAGGCCGTCGTCGCGGCGTATCTCGACATCCTCAGCATCGAGCCCGATCAGTCGGAGGCACTGCTCGGCCTCGAGGAGCCCGCGCGCCGCCTCGGGATGTGGGACGAGCTCGCGCGCGCATTCCGCGGTGCACCGCGCACCCCGCACAACCTCGAGGTGCTCGCGGAGGCCCTCACGCACACCGCCGAGTGGTCCGAGCTCGTCGAGGTGCGCCGGCGTCAGCTCGAGAGCACGACGGTGCCGACCGAGCGCGCCGCGCGTGCGGCAGATCTCGCCGCCATCTACGAGCGCGAGCTGGGCGATCTCGAGAGCGCTGCGCGCATGCTCGAGGTGTCGCTCGCCGCGGTGCCCGACACCGCACGCCATCAAGAGCTGACCCGCGTGCTGCGCGTGCTCGAGCGCTGGGCCGAGGTCGCGAGCGCGCTCGAGCGCGAGCTGCCGACGACGCGCGACTCGACGCGGCAGGCCGCGATCCTGCTCGAGCTCGGCGACCTGCGCGCGCGCCGGCTCAACCGCCAGGCCGACGCGATCGCCGCGTTCGAAGGCGTGCTCGAGCGCCGGCCCAAGGACCCCGATGCGCTCGCGGCCCTCGAGACCCTGTACGAGTACGCGGGCAAGGATCGCGACCTCGCCCGCGTGCTCGAAGCGCGCGCGGAGAACGCCACGGATCCCACGGTGCGCGGCGCGCTGTTCGCGCGCGTGGCGACGCTGCGCTCCAACCGCGGTGATGTCGAGGGCGCACTCGCGGCGTACACCGCCTCGTTCACCGCGGATCCGTCGAACCGCGACGTGTTCACGTCGATGGAGCGCGTCTGCTACAAGGCCGAGCGGTGGGCGGCGGCGATGCAGCTCTACGAGACCGCGATCCGCCACGTGGAAGCGGGCAACGCGCGCGCGTACCGGCTCGGTGATCTCTACGCGCGGCGCGGCAACGTACAGCTCAACTTCCTCGGCATGCGCGAGGAGGCGATCGCGTCGTACAAGAAGGTCGTCGAGGTCGACTCGGCGCCCGAGCAGGCGGCGAAGATCCTCGAGCAGCTCGCCGGTCAGAGCGGTGACTGGCAGCCGCTGATCGACGCGTACGAGAAGCGCGGCGAGGTGCAACGCGATCCGTCGCGCCGGTCGGCCGCGCTCAAGATCGCGCAACAGCTCGCCCTCGAGCACAGCGGCGATCAGCGCCAGTCGATGCGCATCCAGCGCAAGCTGCTGGCGCTCGACGCGAAGGACCTCGGCGCGGTCAGCGACCTGGAGCAGATGTACGAGGATGCGCAAGACCGCACCGGCCTCGTCGAGGTGCTGAAGATGCGCCTCGAGCACGCGCGCACGCCCGAGGAGCGGATCGAGGTGCACATCAAGATCGCGCGTGCTTCCGAGGAGAACGCACGCGACGTCAACACGGCGACCGAGCACTACCTGAAGGTGCTCGAGCTGTCGCCCGACCATCGCGACGCGCTCGACGCGCTGGGCCGCATCTACGAGTCGACCGAGAAGTGGGCCGAATACGTCGAGGTCACGCGCAAGCTGATCAAGGTAACCAACGACCGCAACATCAAGGCGCTGCTCTACTTCCGGTGCGGCTCCGTGATGGAGGCGAAGTTCGATCGCGAGGAGGAGGCGATTCGTTACTACGACGCCGCGATCAAGACCTCGCCCGCATGCCTGCCGGCCGTGCACGGCCTCCGCGATCTGTACCTGCGTCGACAGGAGTGGCAGCTCGTCATCGAGACGCTCGAGCTCGAGGTCAAGCTGTGGCAGGACGACAAGGAGCGCGCCGGCGTGTTCGCGCAGATCGGCCGCATCATCGAGCAGCACCTCGGCGATCCCGAGCGCGGCATGCACTACTACGAGAGCGCGCTCGCCGTCGACGCGGACTGCCTCCCCGCGAACCAGGCTCTGTTCGATCACTACTTTGCCGTCGGTGATTGGGCGCGCGCGCAGCCGATCGCCAATGCGCTCGCCCAGCGCGCGATGCGTGAAGGTGACCCGGCCACGCGCAGCGAGTTCTATCGCAAGCGCGGTGTCGTCGCGCGCATGACCGGCGACCCGCGTGCGGCCGCCGAGAGCTTTATCGTCTCGCTCGAGATCCGGCCGACCAACGCGGCCGCGCTCGCCGACCTCGGCGCCCTCGCGCGCGAGCGGCCGGATGCGTGGGACTTCGACGCCACGTATCGCGAGCTCGACAAGCTGTATCGCAAGAAGGATGACAGCGAGGCGTTGCTCGCGCGCGTGCACATCGGCCGCGCCGCGATCATCGAGCGCGACGGTGATCTCGATCAGGCGGCGAATCTCTACAACGAGGCGCTCGAGCTCGCGCCGACGGACTTCACCGTGCTGTCCGCCCTCGTCGACTTCCACGCCGACATGCGCCACTGGGCCCAGGCGAGCGCCGCGCTGCAGCGCTTCGTCGCCACGCCCGGCGTTGCCCCCGAAGCCTCGCTCGCCGCGCGCATGCGGCAGGCAGCCATCCACGGCGACGGCGAGATGGATGCGCAGCGCGCCATCACCGTGCTGCGCGGCGTGATCGACACCGACCCCAGCCACCAGGACGCCTATTACCAGCTCGCACAGCAGTATTACCTCGTCGGCCGCCACGCCGACGCGCGCGCCGCGCTCGACCGGGTGATCGAGCTCGCGACCGCACCGGGGCAGCCCCTCTCGGCGACCGCGCTCGCGCGCTACTACTACTACAA
Source organism: Kofleriaceae bacterium (assembly GCA_033763475.1). Lineage (GTDB taxonomy): Bacteria > Myxococcota_A > Polyangia > Haliangiales > Haliangiaceae > JABFXX01. The sequence goes on along the minus strand of JANRKM010000219.1, from coordinate 173,964 downwards.
GGGCCGCATCCTCGACGCCGCGAAGGACCTGCGCGCCGCCGCGTCACAGTATCGCCGCGCGATCGAATACGATCCGGGGTACGCGCCGCCCGCGCTCGTCCTCGCGCGCCGCGCGGCCGATGCGGGCGACCAGCGCCAGGCCGAGTCGCTCCTCATCGACGCTGCTCACGCCGCGATGGAGCAAGGTGGGCCGCCCGCCGCGGTGCCGCTGCAGCGCGGGCTCGCGCGCATCTTGCTCGCGTCCGGTGATCGGCCGGCCGCGATCGAGGCGTACCGCGGCATCCTCAACGTCGAGCCCGACAGCCCGAGCGATCGCGTCGCACTCGCCGAGATTTACGCCGTCGACGATCCGAACCGCGCGATCAGCGAGCTGCGAAAGGTGCTCGATCGCGACATCCACCACGCGCCCGCGTATCGCCTGCTCGCGTCGTTCTACAACCGCATGGGCGAGGTTGACCGCGCGACCCGCGTGCTCACCGCGCTCGATCTGCTCGGGTTCTCCGAGGAGATCGACCGTGCGACGTCACAGCGGCTACGCGCCGTCCGCGCTCACCAGCCACTGCGCCGCGCGCTCGACGACGATCACCGCCAGCGGTTCCTTGTCACGCCCGCCGCGCGCGAGCCACTCGGCGAGGTGTTCGATGCGTTCGCCGAGCAGCTGTCGACGCAGGTCGCGCCGCCATCGCTCGGCGAGAACCTCATGCCCGCGCAGGGCAACGAGCCACGCCTCGTCGCGCTCGCGAGCGAGCTCGGCTTCCTCTACGAGGTCGAGGTGGAGGTGTTCATCGGCGAGCGCGTGCCCGGCCTGATCGCCGCGACCGCGTTTCCGCGGCGCCTGCTCGTGCTCGATCGCATGCTGCTGGCCGAGCATGACCTCGCGCTGCGGTTCCTGTTCGGCTACGCCTTCGAGGCGATCCGCGGCGGCTACGCAATTCTGCTCCAGCTCGGCGCCCGCCAACGCCGCGAGCTCGCCGCCCTGCTCCGCGGCATGCTCGCCACCGACACCAGCATGCAGGGCATCGTCGCCGACCTCATCAACGGTGCCGACGATCGCGGGCAACAAGTACTCGAACAGCACGCGGGCATCCGCGACATCGACGCCGGCCAATGGATCGACGGCATGCTCGCGTGCGCCAAGCGCGCGGGCCTACTCGCGTGTGATGACTTCGCGGCCGCGATCTGGGCCGTGGCGCGGCTATCCGGAGAGCAGGTGGCCAGCCACGAGGAAACGGTGGCGCTCGGCTCGGTTCTCGGCGGCCCCGACCTCGTCCGGTTCTATCTCTCCGACGATTATCAGCAACTTCGGGACGTTCTCACTGCGGGCTGAGCGGCCGCGTAGGGCGACACTCGCCTACATGAAGATCGCGCGGCCACCGAGTGCGCATGGTTATGCGAGTGTGCTGTAATCGCAAATACGGCTATTACGTGCCGGTCGACCCATGAGCCAAAAGTTTCAAGCGTCGGTACAGCACCGCGGTGACGTCAGCTACGTCAAGCTGGGTGGGGTCATCGACGAGGACAACGAGCTCGCTGACCTCGTCGACAAGATTCCGACGGGGACTGCGGTCATCGATCTTGGCGAGATCGAGCGGATCAACTCTTGCGGCGTTCGTGACTGGGTGAACTGGCTCAACAAGCTCGAGAACAACGGTACCCGCTCGGTGCTCGTCGAGTGTTCGCCGGCGATCGTTGCCCAGATCAACCTCGTCAACAACTTCACCGGCAACGGCGTCGTCAAGAGCTTCTACGTCCCGTACTTCTGCCCGGAGTGCGACGAGGAGAAGGTGCTGCTGGTCGAGGCCAACGACATGGGCCCGGCGCCGCACGAGCCGCCGACGTGTCGCTGTGACGAGTGTGATCTCGTCATGGACTTCGACGACATGCCGGATTCGTATTTCGCGTTCCTCTCGAACCAGAAGAAGGTCGCGGAGCCCGACAAGATCAACGGCGCCGTCCGCGACCTCGGCAAGAACGTCGGCGCGGACCCGAACAAGAAGGTCCGTTCGCGCGCGAGCGCGCCCAACCTCGCAGGCATGTCGAAGCCGAGCGTGCCGTCGCTGCCGTCCATCCAGCGCGCGAACAGCGGCCCCGCCGCCGCGCTCAACAAGTCGAGCTCGCAGCCGCCGCAGGCGATGGGCCGCACGTCCTCGCGCCCTGGCCCTACGAGCCAGATGCCCGGCCAGATCCAGCCGCTGCAGCACCTGCATCAGCAGCCGATGCAGGGCGGCTACGTGATGGGTCAGCCATCGAGCAGCCGGCCGCCGAGCCAGTTCAGCGGCCAGCACGCGCTGCCCGGCAACGGGATGGGCTACGCCTCGCAGGCCCAGATGGCGCAAGCGGTCGCCGTGCCGGCTCGCTCGAACGCGCTGGTGTTCGTGCTGACCGCGATCCTGATCGCCGCCGTCGCCGTGCTCGCGTACCTCGTCGTCGGCTAAGCTGCGATGCAACATCACGCGCGGCGCTGCATAGCCCGCGCATGACAAGACTTGCTGTCGGCCTCACGGCCATCGTTGCCACGCTGCTTCCCGCCTCCGCGCTCGCGCAGGCGCCGACCGATGTCGAGCCCACCCCGAGCCTCGACGCGCCCTCCCCCTCCGCCCCCATCGCCGAGGCCAAGGTCGAAGACACCGCCTCGGACTTCGAGAAGTCCGGGACGGCGTGGGGGTTCCAGATCACGAGCGCGCTCGAGCTGACGACGTTCGGGGTGGATCCGGTCACCGGCAACCCGACGCTGGTTCCGGTGACGGTGCCGATGATCGGCATGCGCAAGTGGGCCAGCCCGAGTCACGGTTTCGAGCTCGGCGCGCTGTTCCGCATCGAAAAGGACACCGGCCTCGATGCCAACATCTTCCTCGGGGGCGCGGCCGGCTATCTCAAGACGTTCACCACGCACCGCCACATGCGCACGTTCGGCGAGCTGCTCGGTGGCATCGGGCTGCTCATGCAAGGTGAGGACGGTCTCGACGATTCGCTCGTGCTGTTCGCGCGGGTCGCGATCGGCACCGAAGTCCGGCTCGGTATGGTGGGCCTGCCGCACATCGGGCTCACCGCGCGGATCGGCGCGGGCCTGCAGGTCGCCTCGGTGGGCGATAACACCGAGATCACCCTCGGCACCGAAGGCGGCGAAAACATGAGTGTTCGCGGCCTGCTCGAGGGCACGGTCGGGTTCGTGTTCTACCTCTAGGCCGTTCGGTGCAACACGCGGAAGGGCTCTGCATAGGAGGGCACGTCTGGGACTCGGAAATGCGCAATAAGTTGATCGCCGCGTTCGGAATTGCGCGTTAGGCGATGTCGAGCTGCGAGAGTCCGAGGTCGAGCTTGCTGCGCACGAGTGCGAGCAGCGATTGCGTACTCGGATCGTCCGGCGTCAACCGCTCGTCGAGCCGGGCGCGGGTGCCGTCGAGGAGCCGCTGCTTCGCGTCCTCGAGCCAGCGCCACACGGTGACGCGATGCACGCCGTAGGTCGCGGCGATCGTCTCGATCGCGGCGCCCTCGACGAAGCACATGCGCAGCACCGCACGCTGTCGCGCCGGCAGGCCCGCGCACGCTTCGCGCCACGCCGCACCGAACGTTTCGGCGTACCGAACACGCACGGCCTCGAGCTCGGGATGTGCAGTGGGCACGGCCGCGAGCTCGTCGGACCACTCGGTCGCGACCTCGCGCGCGTTGCGCCGCGTGCGCAGCACGTAGAGCGCCATCCGCATCGCGCACACGCCGAGCCACGCACGCAGGCTGGCCCGGCCGTCGTAGCGGGCGATCCGCGGAGGTGCATCCCCCTCGGCGACGAGCATGCTGATCCGCAGCCGCTGGAGGACCTCGGCGACGAACGCGTCACTGGTGTCGTAGCGCCGTAGCGACGGCGCGGTTTCGGCGATCAGCGCATCGATCTGCGCCACGGCGGCCGGATCGCCCTGGGCGGCGGCGGTGGCGAGGTCGCTGTCGGTCACGTGCGGAGCGTGCCGCTGGGCAACCGAGCCCCACAAGCGGTAACTGTGGATGGCCGAATCTATGGTCCGCGAGCGCACGACCATCGGCGGTATCCCTCCGTCCGTGCCAGACGTGGCGTGTCCCGACGACGGCATGCTGGCCGCGTTCATCGAGCGCTCGCTGGACGAGCTGGTCGCTGACCGCCTGCGCGAGCACCTCGACGCCTGCGATAGCTGCCGCCTGGGCGTGATGCAGTGGGTGCGCCAGACGTCGCGGCCCGCGGCACCGCAGGTCGGGCGCCCCGTAAGCCACGAGCTCGCGCTCGGCCCCTTCGTGCTGAAGCGGCGCCTCGGCGCCGGCGGCATGGGCGTCGTCTATGCCGCCTTCGACACCCGCCTCGAGCGCGAGGTCGCGATCAAGCTCCTCGCGAGCGCTGGCGATCCGCGCGCCGATCGCATGTTGCTCGACGAGGCCCGGGCGCAGGCTCGCGTGACACACGCGTCGGTGGTCACCGTGTACGAGGTCGGCGAAGCCGATGGCGCGCGCTACATCGCGATGGAGCTGATCCGCGGCCGCACGTTGCGCGCCTATCTCGCGGCCCGCCGGCCTGCGGTAGCCGAGCTGCTGGCGCTGTTCGCGCGCGCTGCCGAGGGGCTCGCGGCCGCCCACGCGCTCGGCGTGATCCATCGCGACTTCAAGCCCGACAACGTGCTCGTCGAGGAGGATCCAGCGACCGGCGCCGCGCAACGCGTGGTGGTCTCGGACTTCGGGCTCGCGGCGCGCACCGATGCGACCGCCCTCGAGCTCGCCCTCGGCTCCCCGGGCGCAGGCACGCCGGGCTACATGGCGCCCGAGCAGTACGAAGGCGCTGCGGCGGATGCGCGCGCGGACATCTTCGCCTTCGCCGTCGCGCTGTGGGAGGGCCTGTACAAGACGCTGCCGTTCGCCGTCAAGAGCGTGGGCGAGCTGCGTAGAGCTCTCGCGACGCCGGCCGTCCCACCGGCGCGGCCGGAGGTGCCCACCGCACTGCGCAGCTGGCTCGTCCAGGCACTCGCGATGAACCCGGCGGACCGCCCGGCCGCGATCGCGAGCGTGTTGCCCGCGCTGGCAATGCGACGCCCGCGACGCCGCGTCGTCGCGTTCGGGGCAGCCGTTACCGCGGGTGCGCTCGTCACGGTAGGAGCGGTCGCGACGTGGAGGGACGAGGCTATCACCGAGCCCGCGTGTGACCTCGAGCTCGAGGTGTGGCATGACGCAGTCCCGTGGGAAGCACGGGCCGTTGCCGCTGGCGTACCGGCCTGGGTGCGGGCCCGCGTCGGCGCGGCCATGACCGCACGCGCGCACGAGGTCGCAACGCGTGGTGAACGCGCCTGCAATGCGGCAGGCATCGCCGAACGCCAAGCGTGGGCAGCGTGCCGCGGCGAGCAGGCGATCGTCGAGCGAGAGACGCTCGAGGCGCTCGCGCAACCGTGGCCCTCGTACGCGCACCTCGGCGATGCGCTCGCGCTGCCGTGGGTCTCGACGTGCGCCACGCGGGCCGCGCAGCTGTCCCTCGTGCTCGCGCCAGCGTCGCCGCTGGTCTCGCTCGCACGCGACGCGGCACGTGCACAGCTCGCGCGCATCGAGCTCGCGTGGCTCGCCGGCAAGCCGCGCGCGGCGTGGGCCCCTGCCCTCGCACAGCTACACGATGCCGGGCTCACGACCGAGCACCAGCTCCTCGCGGCGAAGGTCGCGAGCGGCGAGGATGCGGCGCGCGCGTTGCCCTTGCTCGAGACGGCGGTGGCGCACGCGGAGCGCTCGGGTGACCTCGTCGGTGCAGCCCATGCGTGGCTCGGCGTGGCGCGGTTGCGCGCGTCGAGTGGTGGGCGCACCGCGAAGGCTGCCTTCGAGCAAGCGAGCTGGGCGATCGAACGCATCGGGGACCCGCCGGCATTACGCGCCGCATGGCACACAGGGATGGCCGGCCAGGCCTGGGTCGAGAGCGACGCCACCCGTGCCATCGCACACGCACGCGACGCCCGCGCCCTCGAGCGCTCGGGTGGCGCACCCCGCGAAGAGGCGCTCGCCGCGCTCGCGTCCGCGGCGGGTGCCAACGCGAAGTTCGGCGAGCAGCGACGGGCACTCGAGGAGATGCTGGAGCAGAGCGGCGAGACGCTCGATGACGTCAACACGTGGATGATGTACAGCGAGGCCCTCTACCACCTCGGCGAGAACGAGCCGGCCTTGCGCGCCGCCGAACGCGCGCGCACCCTCGCGGTGAAGCTCCGCCTCGAGGACGATCCGCTGTACGCGCAGGCGCTCCTGGTCCGCTCGTTCGTCGAGCTCGATCTCGCGCGTGTGGATGCTTGCCTCGCCACGATCGCCGAGGTCGAGCGCCGCCTCGCGCGGATCAGCCCCGATCACGAGCTCGTCGGCGCCACGCACAATATGAAGGCGTCGGCCCTCGGCGCGAAGCGAGACTGGCGCGGTGCGCTCGCCGCTGCCGAGGCCGCCGCCGCGTTCTTCACGCGCATCGAAGGCCCGCGCGACTTCTCGGCGCTGTTCGCGCGCCAGCAGATCGCCGAGCTCGCCAAGCAGCTGAACGACATGGGCCGGGCCGAGATCGAGTTCCGCGCGGTGCTCGCCGACGCACGCGTGGTGTTCGGCCCCGACGATCCGCGCACCGCCGCCGCCGAACATGGCCTCGGGCTGCTCCTGTTCGAGACCGCGGGTGCCGCCGAAGCCCGGCCGCTGCTCGAGCACGCCGTGGCCGCGTTCACCGCCGCCGAGATCGATCCGAAGGAGGCAGCCCAGGCGACCTCCTCGCTCGCCACGCTGCTACTCGCGAGCCCCGATCCCGCGGATCGAGCACGCGCGCGGATCTTGGGTGCCAAGGTGCGTGCCGCATGGCAGGGCGATCCGTACTACCGCGCGGAGCTCGCTGCCTTCGAGCAGGTGCTGGCCCGCCGGCCGACGTGAACAAGGCGTGAACCGTGTCAGCTGGGTGGTGGACCGACGACGATCTCGGTGGTGACCGAGTTCGCGATGAAACAGCCGTCGTGGGCGGCGTGGTGAAACGTCGCGAGCTGCTCGGCGTCGGGCGCGCGATCGGCCCACTGGATCTTCGGCGACAGCGTGACCCTGCTGACCCACGCGACTCCGCGCTCGTTCTTGGTCAACACGCCGACGGCCTCGTCCCGGTAGCCGGTCACGGTGAAGCCAGCCTTGGCCGCGACGTACAGGAAGGTGAGCATGTGGCAGCTCGAGATCGACGCCACGAAGGCCTCCTCGGGGTCGACGTTGTCCTTGTTCGACCACGGTGGCGGCACCACCGAGGGTGACGACGAGGCGGGGATGGTGACCCCTCCGTCGAACGTCCAGGTGTGAGCGCGCGAGTACTTCCCTTTCACGAAATCCGCGGCAGGTACAACAGCTTCCCAGGTGATTGTCGCGCGGTGCTCGGCCATGCTGGGTCGTACCACGCGTAGTACGCTGCGCCGATGATCGAGCGCGCTCTCCCGCCGCCGAAAGACGATGCGGACTCGCTGGCCCAGGACCTCTTGCACAAGCTCTACGTCGAGCTCGCGAAGTTCCCCGGCGTCACCACTACCAACGATGTCTACCTCGCCCTGTCGCTCGCGATCCGCGATCGCCTGCTCCACCGCTGGGTGTCCTCGGCGCGCACAGCGCTCGAGAACAAGACGCGCACCGTCATCTACCTGTCGGCCGAATACCTGATCGGTCCGCAGCTTGGAGCGAGCCTGACCACCCTAGGCCTCGAGGGCGCCGCACGCGAGGCCGTCGCCAAGCTGGGGGGCTCGCTCGACGAGCTCATCGAGCACGAGGAGGAGCCTGGCCTCGGCAACGGCGGCCTCGGGCGCCTCGCCGCGTGTTTCATGGACTCCCTGGCGACCCTCGGCATCTCCGCGATCGGGCATGGCCTCCGCTACGAGTTCGGCATCTTCGATCAGGACATCCGCGACGGCTGGCAGCACGAGCATGTCGATCGCTGGCTGCGCCGCGGCAATCCGTGGGAAGTGCGCCGCTACGAGATCGAGCACACCGTCGGATTCGGCGGCCACACCGAGACGTGGACCGACCCCGAAGGGCGTCTGCACGTGACCTGGAAGCCCGATCGCATCGTCAAGGGTGTGCCCTACGACGTGGCCGTGCCGGGCTATGGCACGCGGGCAACCAACTTCTTGCGCCTGTGGAGCGCCGTCGCCGACGAGGACTTCGATCTCGACGCGTTCCAGGTCGGCGAGTACTGGCGCGCGGTCGACCAGAAGATCCGCAGCGAGACCCTGACCAAGGTCGTCTATCCCAATGACTCCAGCCCCGCGGGCAAGCAACTGCGCCTCGAGCAGGAATACTTCTTCGTTGCGTGCGCGCTGCAAGACTGCATTCGCCTGCTGCGCCTCAAGGGCAACGTGCGCGAATTCCCGGAGGTGTTCGCGCTGCAGCTCAACGACACGCATCCGGCGCTCGCGGTCGCCGAGCTGATGCGTCTGTTCGTCGACGTCCATGGCATGGGTTGGGACGAAGCGTGGGACCTGACCCGCCGCTCGATCAGCTACACGAACCACACGCTGCTCCCCGAGGCGCTCGAGACGTGGCCGCTGCCGCTGATGCAACGGCTGTTGCCGCGTCACACCGAGATCATCTTCGAGATCAATCGCCGCTTCCTCGAGGAGGTGCGTGCGAAGTTCCCGAAGGATGAAGCGCGCGTCGCACGCATGAGCTTGATTGGCGAGGCGGGGGAGAAGACCGTGCGCATGGCCAACCTCGCGACCGTGGCGAGCCATCACGTCAACGGCGTCGCCGCGCTGCACAGCCGCCTCCTGCGCGAGACCGTGCTGCGCGACTTCGCCGAGATGTGGCCGCAGCGCTTCACCAACGTGACGAACGGCGTTACCCCGCGCCGGTTCATCGCGCTCGCCAACCCGCGCCTCACCACCCTCATCACCGAGGCGATCGGGGACGGCTGGCTCACCGATCTCGAGCGCCTGCGCGGTCTCGAGAAGTTCGCCACCGATGCGGGCTTTCAGGAGCGCTGGCGTGCCGTCAAGGACGCCAACAAGCGCACTCTGACCGACTGGCTCGTGCGCACGCACAACCTCGCGTGCGATCCGACGGCGATGCTCGACGCGCAGTGCAAGCGTATCCACGAGTACAAACGCCAGCACCTGAACCTCCTGCACGCGATCGCGCACTGGCAACGCCTGCGTGACGGTGCCGACCTTCCCCCGCGCACGATCTTGCTCGCCGGCAAGGCCGCGCCCGGGTACCGGATGGCGAAGCTCATCATCCGCCTCGCCCATGCCGTCGCGGCGTCGATCGACGCGGATCCCCGCGCGCGCGGCCGCCTCCGCGTGGTGTTCGTGCCGGACTTCAACGTCAAGACGGCGCAGCGCATCTACCCGGCCGCCAACCTGTCCGAGCAGGTCTCCACGGCGGGCATGGAAGCTTCGGGTACCGGCAACATGAAGTTCACGCTCAACGGCGCGCTCACGATCGGCACGCTCGACGGCGCGAACGTCGAGATCCGGGATGCCGTGGGCGCCGATGAGTTCTTCTTGTTCGGGCTCACCGCCGAGGAGGTCGCCGCGTGGAAGAAGCACGGCTATCGACCGCGCGAGATCCCCGCACGCGACCCCGAGCTCGCGCACGTCCTCGAGATCATCGCGAGCGGTGAGCTCGCCGGCGGTGACCGCGAGCTGTTCAGTCCGCTGCTCCACGACCTCGTCGAACGCGATCCGTTCTTCGTGCTCGCGGACTTCCGTGCATACGTCGACTGCCAGGCGCGCGTCGATGCCGCATGGATCGACCAGCGCTGGTGGACGCGCTCATCGATCCTCAACACGGCGCGCGCGGGCTACTTCTCGTCCGACCGTTCGATCCGCGAGTACGCCGAGAAGATCTGGCGCGTCACCGGCCGCGCATGAGGCCCAGCAACGCGCCGGCTACGAACGCCGCGCCGACAGCGGCGATGGGCCGCTCGCTGATCTTCATGCTCGCATTGTCGCGCATCTCGGTTATCTGCCGGCGCCGTTGCTCGAGTTGATCGCGTGCATGCCGGACGACATCGAGCTTGTCGTCGACCAGCGAGCGCAACTGGCCGAGGTCATGCTCGAGATTCGAGCGCCTTGCTTCGATCTCGGTGGCGATTTCGCGTTCGTTCCGCATGGGTACCTCAGTGTGTCAGAGCGTCCTTGACGCCCGCGACCGTCTCCTTGGCTTCTTGCACGGGCAGCTTCAACGCGTTGCTCGCGCCGCGCTTGAGCTTCTTCGCGAAGACGGCGACCAGGATGCCGCTGATCGCGAAGTACACGCCCGACATCAGCAAGAGACGCAGCGCCAGCGACGAGATCACGGGCGCGAGGGCGACGACGGCGACGGTGCACAGCAAGCCAAGGCCGATCAGCCCGACCACCGCGCCGAGCGCGATCACGCTGACATCGGCGACCGCGTTGCGCATGTTCGTGGACAGCTCGACGCGCGCGAGCTCGACCTCGTCCGAGGCCAGCGCCTTCATGTCGTCGGTGATTCGATGAAGCAACTCGCCGACCCCGGGCTGCTCAACATGTCCTAGCTGCACGAGTTCGGATGTTCGTTCCATACCGAACCGTGAGGCTGCATGCGACGTGCCGCCGCAGCTGGGTTAGACCGTCAAGCCCTTCTTGTAGGCGAGCAGCTCCTTCTGGGTCTTGAGGAGGAGCTGGTTGGTCTCGAGAAGCTCCTTGGTACGCGCGCGCACCTGGTTCGCGAGCCGCTCGCGCTCGTGGGCCTCTTTCTCGAGCATCTCTTGATACTTCACCTGGACGACCGCCTCGTCGGTGACGTTGCGCTGGATCTCCAGCGCCCCCACGTGGTTGCCGTGGTCATCGGTGATCGGCACCGCCGACAAGATGAACCGAAGCTTCTGCGTCTCGCCAACGACGGATCCGGAGATCTCGTCGAGGCGCACGTGGCGACCGTCCTGCCAGCACTGCTGAGCGATACACTCGGTCTTGCAGATGTTGAGCTCGAGCACGTCGTAGCAGTGCTTGCCCTTGAGCCCGCGCGCGACCTGGCGCGGCAGTAGCGCGAAGAACGCCCGGTTGAAGTCGACGATCCGGCGCTCGTGGTCGACTACGAAGTAGCTATCGACGATCGCATTCGCGACGCGCTTGAACTCCATCAGGAACTGATTTAGCCCCGGTGCGACTTGGTCCACGGCCTCCGATGTTATGCCCGGCGGGCCGCGCGTCCAAGTGAACCGCGCCGCGACGAGCCTGCGACGTTCGCCGAGCAGCTACTTCGCGTACTTGACATTGAGGTCGATGTACACCGAGTCACCGATCGTCGGGTACAAGCCCATCTCATCGGTGAGCAGGCTGGCGAACCCGCCACCGACGTGTGCGATCACGGGCCCCAGCTTCAGGTCGATCGCAGCGCCGAGGTACACGCGACCGCCGTTTTTCGCGCGCAGCGAGATGTCGTCGCCGGTGAACACGCCGACATCCGCGCTCAGCTTGAGCAGCGAGCCCGCCTTCAGGATGAGCGACATCGGCACCTGCAGCGCGGTCAGGTTCTCGTTGGTGCCAGTCTGGAACACGAACGCAGGCAACAGCGAGAAGTCGACGACGCTCGACAGCTTCACCTTCATGATCAGCGCGCCGGCGACACCGGGTTTCATGTCGCCGGTGTACAGTGGGTAGTCCTTGTCGCTGAGCAGCATCGCGCCCTCGCGCATGAAGGCGCCGGTGAGCGACAACCCGAGCTCGGTCTCGTACTTCATGAACGGCATCTTCGGCAGCTTGGGGAGCTTCGCGTCGAGCCGGACCGACATGCCGCCGATGAGCTTCTCGTCGGAATCCATGAGGTCGGGCTTCTTGACGGCGAGTGGCATCGCGCCGTTCAGGCTGACCGAATCGAGGAGGAAGTAGCGGCCCACGAGATCGAGTGCGATCCAGTTGAACGTGGCGTACTTGCCCTCGGCGTCGGGACCGTTCGGCAGACGCACCTGGCCACCGGCGTCGAAGTCGCCGCGCTTGGGTTCCTTCGGCTTCTTGTCGTCCGCGAGCGGCGTTGGGCTCGCACTGGCCGACGTCGCCGTCGGATCCGTGGGCATCGCCGGCATCCCTGCGGACGTCGGATCCGCGGGCATCGCTGGCGCGGTCGGCATGGCCGGCGTCGGCATCGCCGGTGCGGTCGGCATCGGCGGTGGCGTCGGCGTGTTCGGTGCCGTGGGCGCCGTGCTCTGTGCGGCAGTGTTGCCGGCGAGCGCGGCAAGTACAAATAGCGTGCGCGAGACAGTGCTCATGCGTTGATCCCCCATCGCTCAGTAGACGACAGGAGAGGCGAGCCGCTCCAGACGGCTCACCGTGAGTCACGCGTGAGCTTTAGCGGCCCTGCGTCATGCGGAGCATAACGAGCGGGGTCTTCACGATGATCCCGAGCTCGGTCCGCAGAAACGTGCCCAGCTGCTCGAGCGATGCCGTGTAGGCGAGGTCGTACAGGAGCTTGATACGCATATCGTCGGCGAGAGAGCCCTTGGTCTGCTCGAGGCCGAACGGATTCTGCAGGGTGTTAGCGAGCTGCCCGATCTCGCTACCCTCGGGGATGGAGCCCGTATAGCCGAGCGAGATCTGGGCGTAGCCGGTGATGCCGGGCTTGACATCACGCATGCGCTCCTCGAAGAGCGGAATTGCACACGAGAGCTGCTGGATCAGCTCCGGGCGTTCGGGGCGTGGCCCAACCAAGCTCATGCGGCCGCGCAGTACGTCCCAGAACTGAGGCAGCTCATCGAGCCGTGACTTGCGCAAAAAACGCCCAACGCGCGTGATGCGTGGATCGTCTGCGCCCGCCACGACGATGCCCGTGTGCTTCTCGGCATCCGGAATCATGGTGCGGAACTTGTGCATCTCGAACTCTTCGAACGCGAGGCCGGGCGTGCCCGCTTTGCGCGCACTTGGCTTCAAGCGGCCCGCTCTTCGTTGCTTGAACAAGATGGGGCCCGGCGAATCCACATAGATCGCCGCGGCAATGATCGGAAGGAGCGGCGCGGTCAGGACGAGACCAAGTGCGCTACCCGCAATGTCGATAGCGCGCTTCATGATGCGCACGCTGCGATGCATGGCTCGGCGTCATGCACGCGCGAGACCAGGCACGTGCAGTTGCGCGCGTCAGGAGCGCGCAGCCGTGCGATCGTTGCCGATGCTGCGACGCTAGCTATTCTCGTCGCGATGGCTTCGGCGATCCGACTCACGCTGCCAGGCACGCTCGAGTATCGACCACTCGCAGTGCGTCTCGTCGCAGAAGCCGCTCGCCTGGTGTCGGGATCCGAGCGCCGTGATCCCCGCGGTACCGCCGCGCATGACATCCATCACCCCTTCGACACCGCCGTGGTCTCCGCGTTCATGGAGATCTACAACAACGTGGCCGTGCACGCCTACGAGCGCGAGCCCGGCATGATCGAGATCGAGGTCTCGTTCACCGCGAATCACGACGAGCTTGTCATCGACGTGACCGATCACGGCACGCCGTTCGACCCGCGCAATGTGCGTCCACTCCCACAAGAGCTCGACGACGACTCTCTGCCCGAAAGTGGAATGGGCATGCACATCGCAACAGCCATGGTCGACGAGCTCGCGTACCACCCCGGCCCCCCGAACCTGTGGCGCATGAGTAAACGTGCTTGGAGGAGATGATGGTGTCCCCGTATGAAGTCACCCGTCGCGATAACCAGACCATGCTCGTCGTGCGTGGTTCGCTCGACATCAACACGGCGCCGATGCTCGCCGCCGAGATCGATCGCATCCTGGCGGCGAAGCCCGGGCGCGTGAACGTCGATCTGACGCCGCTCGATCTGATCGATAGCTCGGGCGTCGCCGCCCTGGTCAAGCTGTACAAGGGCGTGCGCAGCGCCGGCGGCTCGATCGCGATCTCCGGCGCGCGCGATCAACCGCTCGCGATCTTCAAGCTGTTGCGCATGGACAAGGTGTTCGACTTGTAGAGAGGGAGGCATTCATGCTGCGCGTTCTAGCGATCACTAAGATCTTCCCGAACGCAGCGGAGCCCTGGTCTGCGCCATTCAACCGGCAACAGTTCAAGTCGCTCGCCAATCACTGCAAGCTCGACGTGATGGGGACCATTCCCTGGTTTCCGGGCGCGGGTCTGGTCAAGCGATGGTCGAGCGCTGGCAAGCTCGCGAGCGTGCCGGCGAGCGAGCACATCGACGGGCTCGAGGTCACCCACCCGCGCACGCTGTTCCTGCCGCGCCTGGCGCACGCTGCCTGGGGTCCGCTCTATGCGGCGTCGATCGCACCGGCGCTCGCGCGCTATCACAAGCGCGTCGATGTCGTGCTCGGATCGTGGGCGTACCCCGACGGCTTCGCAGCGATCATCGCGGCGAGCCTCCTCGGTGTTCCCTGCGTGGTGAAGCTGCACGGGTCGGACGTGAACCTGATCGCGAAGCAGCCCGGCCCACGCCGGATGCTCGCGTGGGCACTGCCCCGTGCGCGTCGCGTTGTCGCGGTAAGCCGCCCGCTCGCCGACGAGGTCATCGAGCTCGGCGTGCCGCGCGAGCGCGTCTGCATCGTGATGAACGGCGTGGACAGCGAGCTCTTCCGCCCGCGCGATCGTGACGAGGCCCGTGCGCAGCTCGAGCTCCCCGACGGCCCACTCGCACTCTACGTGGGCAACCTCAAGGAGGAGAAGGGTGTGCTCGATCTCGCGGAAGCGTGGGCCCATGTGGTCCGCGAGCTTCCGGCGGCCACGCTCGTCGTCGTCGGTGACGGTCCCGCATACGCGGCCATGTCTGCAAAGGTCGAAGCGCTCGGAGGGCACGTACGCCTGGTGGGCCGGCATCAGCTCGCGACGATTCCGACGTGGATGGCGGCCGCCGACGTGGTGGTGCTGCCGAGTCACGCGGAGGGCACTCCCAATGCGGTGCTCGAGGCGCTCGCGTGCGGGCGTCGCGTCGTGGCGACGGCGGTCGGTGGCGTCCCCGATCTGATCACGTGCGACGAGCTAGGCACCCTGGTGCCTCCCCGCGACCCCAGGGCGCTCGGTCGAGCGCTCGCGCTCGCGCTGCGCACGCCATACTCACCGCGCACGGTCGCTGCGCTCGGAGCACGCGGCGGATGGGACGCAAGTGCGGCGGCGCTGTATGACGTGCTTGTTGGCGCGGCGAATGCTTCGGCTTCCAAGTCACATGCGCTCCAAGCCCCCCTCCCTGGCGGAGCTCGGTGATGAGTGGTTCGAATCCGAGCAGCCGTATGCGACGGCGTGCGCGATCGAGCTACGACGGATCCGGCGGCGAACGGCTGCTCGGCCGTTTCTCATCCTGTTCCTCGCTGCGCTGGTGACCACGGCGATCACGTATCGCATCGCGACCAGGACACCCGTCGTCGAGGCGGAGGTCATCATCGCGCTCAGCGAAGAGGCGCTGGCCTCGGAGCGCCCGAATCACCTCCCAGCCGTCGAGCTACGCGAGTACGTGACCTCGGTGCTGATGTCAGACCATCGACTGCTCGGGATCATCGAGAAGTGGAACCTGCACCCATTGCGGCGCCGCCTCGGACCTGAGTACGCGCTCGCGGAGCTGCGCGCACAGATGGAAGTCGCCGTTTGGCGCAACACGTTCGCCTACTACGACCTCGACGATCAGCACGCGCGCAAGTCGGCGCGCATCGGCATCACCGTGATGGATACGGATCCTGACAAGGCGTACGCGATCGCACACGAGCTCTCCGCCGCGGTGATCGCGGCCCATCACGACGAGCAACTCGTGGCCAACACCGCGCTGGCGAGCGAGGTCGCCCTCATGCGCGAGCGAACCGGGGCCGAGCTCGAGCAACTCACCACGGAGATCTCATTCAAGCAGGCCGCCCTGCTGCGCGCACAGCGCGAAGGTAAACATGCGCTCGCGTCTGCACTCCTCGTCGATCTGACCGCCCTCAGCCAGCGCGAGAAGCTCGCCGAGGATCAGCTCACCGGGATCGTGCAGAGCCGCGACGCGATCGCCCTCGAGATCGCCACCGCGGGCCTCGACGTCTCCATGCACGTCGTCGAAGAGCGCCGCCCGCCGCGCCCCGAGCGTGGGGGCTTCTCGCTCCTCATCGTCATCGTCGTCGTCGGCACCTGCTCGGTCCTGGGCATGGCCCTCGTCGTCGGCTCTTTCGATCCCCGCATCCACGATTCCGAGGACATCAAGCGCCTCGGCATCCCTGTCCTTGGACACGTGCCATGACCCCGATGCCCGAATTGACCCCACGCGACAAGCTGCACCGTCTCGTCGACCTCGCGTCGAAGACGCTTCGCTACTGGTGGCTGATGCTCGTCATCGCCGTCATCGGCGGCATCCTCTCGGTCACGTTCGCGACGTTCAAGACCAAGAAGTATCAGTCGTGGGCGACGCTGTTCTATCAGGAGCGCATCCAGTCGAGCCTGATGTCGCCCAACCGCGAGGAGGTCGCGCAGCGCAACATCGGTGATCGGTACCGCGAGATCCTGCTCGCACGCTCGCAGCTCGAGCAGATCATCAACGACCCCAAGCTCGATCCGTTCCCTAACGAGAGCGACAAGGAGCTCAAGCTCGACGAGCTGCGCCTCGCCGTGAAGTTCGAGGCGCGCGGCCAGAACGCGTTTCGCGTCGTCTACACCGACTCGGACCCCGACCGCGCGAAGGCCGTTACCGAGAAGCTGACCAAGCTGCTCCAGGAGCAGGACGAAGCGCTGCGCAACGATCAGGCCTCGCGCACCGTGACGTTTGCCACCGACCAGAAGGAGGTCGCCGCCGTCGAGCTGCGCAAGGCGGAGCAAGGGCTCGCCGAGTTCCTCGCGAAGCACCCGGAGTTCGCGCAGGACGCCAACGCGGCCAACACCGAGGGTGCCTCGATCCGCGCCATTCGCAACCAGAAGCCCACCGCGCGCACGAGCAACCCGCGCCTCTATGCGCTCGAGCGACAGCGCATGCGCATCCAGGCACGCCTCGACGCACCGCCCGATGCACCGCCGATCCGCATCGAGACCCCGTCGAGCCCCGAGCGCATCGCCGCCGAGGCCGCGGCCAACGAAGCGCAGCGCGAGCTCAACGCCGCCAACCGCGCGCTCGACGAAGCGCTCTCGCGCTACACGGATCGTCACCCGACCGTCATCAAGGCCCAGGACCGCGTCACCATGGCGCAGCAAAAGTTTCGCTCGGCGCAAGCGGCCATTCCGCCCAAGGTCGAGACCGCCGTCGCGCCGGCCACGCCACAGGATCGCGCGAAGCTGCAGAAGGAGCTCACCTCGATCGAGCAGCAGATCCTCAACGAGCAGAAGCGCGCCAACAACAATCCCAACAACAAGAGCGCGCCGCCCGTCGACAACACCACCAACTGGGTCGTCCAGCTCGAGACCGAGCACGCCAAGCTGCGCCGCGAGGTGAACGAGCAGCGCGAACGCGTCGAGTCTCTCGCGGCCAGTGTGTTCCGCGCTCAGATCGACGCCAGCCAGAAGCTCGCCGAGCAGGGCGGGCGGCTCTCGGTCGTCGACCCCGCGTTCAAGCCCGCGCGTCCGTCGGGCCCCGGCCGCACCGTGTTCATCCTCGCCGGCCTCGCGATGTTCGTGACCATCGGTCTTGGCCTCGCGATCGGGCTCGCGGCGATCGATGACCGCGTGTATCGCCGCACCGACCTCGGCCAGCTCGGCCTACCGGTCCTCGGCGAAGTACCGCGCGGTCGCCGCACCGTGCGCCCAGCGGCGTCCATGCGGTCCACGCAACCCTTGCCGCAGCCGCAGCCGAAGAAGTCGAAGAAGCCGCACCAGCAGCCTCGGAGGCCCGCGTGAGCATCACCAAGAATCCATCCTCGCCCGCGATCGTTCGTCGAGACATGGTCACCCGGCTCGACAACCCGATCACCGCGCTGCGCCCCGCCGAGGCGGCGACCCTCTATGGTCTCGATCCCACGCCGCCCGAGATTCAGCTCACCCCGCACAACATCGAGGGGCAGCTCGATCCGCGGCTCGCACTCGTCCTCGAGCCGGACTCCGAGCGCAGCGCGGCCTACCGCGTCCTGCGTCACCACGTCATCGCTGCGGCGCGGCCACAGGTGATCGTTGTCTCCAGCCCCAACCCGGGCGAAGGCAAGACCACCGTGGCGCTCAACCTCGCCCTCGCGCTCGCCGAGTGTGGGCGCGCCAAGGTCGCGTTGGTCGAGGCCCACGTGAAGCGTCCACAGCTCTCCGATATCATCGGCCGTCTGCCCGCCTGGTGCTTCGGTGACCAGCTCGTCGCACACCGCTCTACGCCCCGCCTCCACTGGTCGCTCATCGACCTCGCCACCGTCGGGCTCCACGTCGCCCCGCTCTCGCCCGCCATCGAGAAGAAGCAGCTCGTCGACGGCGTCGCCTTTACGATCGCGATGGAGCAGCTCCGCCTCGGCGGCTACGACCACATCATTGTCGACACGCCCCCGGTCCTCGACTCCGCCGAAGTCAACATGATGGTCGACGCCAGCGACGCCATCCTGCTCGTCGCGCGGGCCCGCAAGTCCACCGCCCGCGACCTGCAGCGCGCGATCGACCAGCTGGCGACTCCCAAGATCACCGGCACGGTCCTCGTGCACGCCTGAAGCTTCCCCACAGCGCCGGACCTGGGCCGTTCACGAGTGCGTCCCGGTCACAGGTCCGGCGCCGCCATCGCGCGAAGGTTGTACAATGTTCGCAAATGGAGCGCTTGGGGCCTTTCGAGCTGGTCCGTGGAATTGCGATCGGCGGCATGGCCGAAGTCCATCTCGCCAAGGTCACCGGCTACGGCGGCTTCGAGAAGTACGTCGCCCTCAAGACGATCCATCCGAACTACGTCGAGGACGATGACTTCATCTCGATGCTGATCGACGAGGCCAAGCTCGCGGTCCAGCTCGTCCATCCGAACATCGCGCAGACGTTCGACCTCGGCCGTGTTGGCGACACCTACTACATGTCGATGGAGTACATCGACGGAATCGATCTCGCGGCGCTGCTGCGTGCGGCCGAGCGACAGAACATGCGGCTGCCCTTCGAGGCCGCCGCCTACATCTCCCGCGACGTCGCCGCCGCGCTGGACCACGCGCACTCGCGGTGCGATCCCCGCGGCCGCCCACTCGGGATCGTGCACCGCGACGTGTCCCCGACCAACGTCATGGTCTCGTACGAGGGTCTCGTGAAGCTGGTCGACTTCGGCATCGCGAAGGCGGCGAGCTCCGTGCAGCGCACGAACGCCGGCATCATCAAGGGCAAGCTCTCGTATCTGAGCCCGGAGCAGGCGCTGACCCAGCCGCTCGATGGTCGGTCCGACATCTACGCGGCGGGCATCGTGCTCTACGAGATGATCACCGGACGTCCGGTGCACGAGCACGAGGACATCGAGGAGCTGATCCACCTGACGCGCGCGGGGTGGGTCCAGCCACCTCACGAGCTACGCCCCGACGTCCCCGAGGAGCTGGAGCGCATCGTGCTCCGTGCCCTTGCCCCCTCCCCGGACGACCGTTATCAGCAGGCCGGCGATCTGATGATCGACCTCCAGCGGTTCCTCGGTCAGTACGCGCGCCGCTACGTCGCCGCGGACCTCGCTGCGCTGGTGAACGACCTGTCCTCGCATCGCAAGAAGGCCGACCCACGCGAGCTCGACGCACAGATCTCGGAGATCTTCGAGCGCATCGATATCGGGGACATCGCCCACGGCGGCGACTCGATGTTCGACGAGAACAGCATCGTCATGCCCAAGGCCGAGCTCGAGGAAGAGCTCGAGGAAGTACCTCGGTTCGGCGCGTACACCCTCCACGAGCAGCTGTTCGAGAGCCGGCTGCTCACCACGCATCGCGTGACGGTCGACGGCAGCGGGCGCGAGCTCGAGCTCAAGCGCTTCGTTTCCGAGCTCGCCCACCACCCCGAGTTCCCCTCGCAGTTCAACGAGGAGCTCACTCGCGCCACCCGGATCCATCACCCCAACCTCGTCGAGATCGTGGCGACTGGCGTGCACGAGCGGGTGCATTACGTGGTGACCGAGCTGATCCGCGGCCTCGACCTGCGCAGGGTTCTGGCCCGGCAACAACCTGCCCCCATCGCGATCGCGCTCTCGCTGGTCGGCCAGCTCCTCGATGCGCTCGTCGAGATCCATCACGACGGTGGGGTGCACGGCGGCCTCACACCAGCGAATCTGCTCGTCACCCCGGGGGGCATCCTCAAGATCGTCGAGCACGGCACCGCGCGCGCCCTTCGTGGCATCGTCCCGCCTCCGCTGCGGACCGTGCCGTATCTCGGGCCCGAAGCGATCGACGACGGCGTTGCCGACGCCCGTGGTGACGTGTTCGGCGTCGCCATCATCGCGTGGGAGCTGATCACCGGCCGGTCGCTGTTCGATACTTCGAGCCGACACACGGTGGTCGAGCAGCTCCGCATCCTCGATATCGCGCCGCCGTCGACCTACAACGAGAGCTGCGATCCCATCCTCGATCGCGTGATCCTCGCGGCTCTCTCGCGCTTTCCCAACACGCGCCCGTCCGCCGCCGCACTCCGTGCCGAGCTCGCCGAGGTCGCGCAGATGGCCGGCTACGACGAGATCACGCTCGGTGAAGTCGCTGCCTGGGTCCACGCGTAGCGGCTCCTCAGAGCTCGACGTGACGGCACGTGCCGAGCGCTGAACCTACGGGCGCGCCGGGCGCAGCGTCGCGAGCGCCGTGTTCCAGCGCACGAGCTCGTCGAGCATCGCGGTCGCGGCCTTCTCCTGATCGGCCCCGTCGAACACGCCTTCGTGGATCTTCTTGGTGAAGAAAGGGATGTTCACCGCCTCGACGATCGGCACGATCTTGAGCCCGGAGAGCACCTGCTTGGTCATCTGCACACCGCGGGTTCCTCCCGATACCCCGCCGTAGCTCACGAACCCCGCAGCCTTGTAGGCCCACTCGTGAATGAGGTAATCGAGCGCGTTCAGCAGCGAGGGCGGCGTGCCGTGGTTGTACTCGGGCGTCACGAACACGAACGCGTCGGCCTTCTCGATGCGCGCGCTCCACGCCTTGGTGTGGGCGTGTTCGTACTTGCGGAGGCGAGGATGGTGCGGCTCGTCGAACAGCGGCAGCGCGATCTCGCGTAGGTCGACGAGCTCGACCTCGAATCCACCGTGCGCCTTCGCGTGTTCGTGAAACCAGGTCGCGATCGGAAGACCGGCGCGACCATCGCGCGTGCTGACAATGATGATTTGTAGGTGAGGACGTTCGGCCATAGAGGCGACGTAGCACGAGTCAGTCGCGGCGTGGCAACTCGACCGTGAACGTCGAGCCCCGACCGGGTTCGCTGTCGAGGAGGATGCGCCCGCCGTGCGCCCGTACGATCTGGTGCGTGATGTAGAGGCCGAGGCCCAGCCCGCGGTAATGCGTCACGGGCACGGCTCGGCCGAAGCGCTCGAAGATGCGCCTCCGGTCCTCCGGCATCACCCCGATGCCATGATCGCGCACGACGAGCCACGCTGTCTCCGCGTCGGAGCGCGTCTCGACCTCGATCGGCTTCCCGGCACCGTACTTGATGGCATTGATGAGCAGATTCACGATCACCTGCTCGAGCCGGATCGGGTCCCACTGCCCGTACACGGCCTCGACCAGGTTGGCGGTGATGACGCACCCTGCACTCTCTGCTTCGGAGCGGTACTGCTCGAGCACGCTTGCGACGAGCCGCGAGAGGTTGACGCCCGCGCGCTCGAGAACCATCGTTTCCTCGCGCGCGCGAGAGATGTCGAGCAACTCGTTGACGAGGCCCACGAACCGCTCGAGCTGCCGCAACGAGCGGCGCACGAGCGCTTCGAACCGATCCTTGCCCGCGAACGGCGTGGGCCCGAGGATCTGCGGGATGAGCTCGAGCTGCAGCTTGAGCGCGGAGAGCGGGGTCCGCAGCTCGTGCGAGGCAACGGCGATGAAGTCATCTCGAACTCGCACGAGCTCCTCGGCCTCGACACGCGCCTCGTGCTCGCGCTCGAGCAGCACCTCGCGTTCGCGCTCGAGTCGGCGGCGCGCCGTGATGTCCTCGACCAGCGACGCGACGCCAACCACGGCACCTGTCGCATCGACGAGAGGGGTATTGTACCACTCGCAGTGGATCGTCTCGCCCGACGCGGTGACGTTGTCGTTGCTGCTGCGCTCGCCGCTGCGATGCGCCAGCAGCCCTTCCCACACGCCCTGCACCTGCGCACGAACGTGTTCCGGAACGATGAAGGACGCATGCCGCCCGATCGCGTCGCTTGCCGGATAGCCGAAGATGCGCTCGGCGGCCGGGTTCCACTCGCGCACGGTGAAGTCGAGGCCCCAGCGGATGACGGCGAGCGGCGTCTGCTCGACGTGCAGCGCGAGCAGCTGTCGCGAGCGGAGGTTCTCTGCCTCCTCGGCCCAGCGCTCGGTGATATCGGCGAACGTCCAGATTCGGCCCACCGCATCATCGCAACTGCGATACGAGCAAACACGACACTCGATGATCGACCCATTGGAGAGCTCGATCACCTCGGGTGGGCTGACATCGACGAGCGCGAGCAGTCGCTGTACCGAGGTTCCCTGCGTAGCCATGTGGTCGAGCACCCGCCGCTCGCTGCGAGGAGCCAGGACCTCGTCCGGTAGGTTCCACATCCGGATGAGGTGTGCATTGACATGCGTGATAGCGCCCGCGTCATCGACGACCATCACGCCATCGGAAACTGCGTCGATCAGACTCGGGAGGAGTGTCGAGGGTCCTCGATGGCTCATCTCCGAGCATCCCCCGCGCCGGCGCAACACTCCTCCGCCACCGCGAGTACGGCGGCGAGTGATGCCGGCTTGCTGAGCACACCCCGCGCGCGAATGGACGTCGCCTTGTCCGCGAAGGCGGTCACCACGACGATCGGAATTGTCGTGAGCGCCTCATCGTGCTCGACCGCGTCGGCGAACTCCCACCCGTTCATGACGGGCATCATCAGATCGAGCAGGATGAGACAGGGGCGCGGGATCGAGCCAAGAAGATCGATACCTTCCCTGCCATTGGCCGCCGTGAAGACCTTGTAGCCAGCGAGCTCGAGCGCGAACTGCAGCGTCTCTCGGATCAGATCATCGTCCTCTACGACAAGGATCGCATTGCATGGCTCCAAGCTCGCTTGCAGCTGGGGCTCCATGGCCGCCGGAGATGCAAGCTGCGTGCTCTCGGCCGCCGGAGGAGGCCGCGGTAGGCCCTCGGCCTCCGTATCAGAACGGCGTGATCAGCGCGAAGTGACCACCGACTCGACTCATCGCTGCATTCGACACCGGCGCACCCGCCGTGCTGTCGAGATCCTGCCGCGTCGGACTTGCCACGGAGAACACCGCGAGCTCGTCCGACGCGAGCGGCATGAACGCCTTCGTGCCATCAGGGCTGAAGGCGACCGCGACCGGACCGCCGCTCTGGCCGTCCTCCGTCTGGTACTGGGTTTCGCTCGAGAGGTCGTTCGCAAAGACGCTGAGTCCAGCGCCGTGATTGCGCAGCACCCACATCGTGCCGTCCGGCGCCCGGGAGATCCGCGCCACGGATCCGTTCGATACCGCAGTGGTCGGAGCGATCGCGGTAAGCGCCCAGGTGGTGGTGTCTGCCGACGTGATCGTGCCATCGTTGACGGTTCCACCGTTTGCGCCGGAGTAGCCGATGACGAGTTTGCGCGAATCGGCGGTGAACGCGACGGCGCGCGGGGACGCCGCGCCCGAGCTGACATCGAGCGGCGTCAGCTGTGTCAGCGTCGCGAGGTCGACGACGCGCACCTCGGTGCTGTCTTCCCCGCTGATCGGGATCGCGGCGAGCTTACCGTTCGGTGAGATCGCGAGATCCTTCGCCTGGGGCGGGGTCGTGCCCGTCGGTGTCGTGCGCAGCGTGAGCCGTCCCGTCTCGGCGAGCGTGACGGCATCGAGGCGCACCAGATCGATTTGACCTGCCCGGCGACCGAAGTAGGTCATGCCGCCGTAGGTGCCATGCTGACCGGTGTTGACGACCGCATACAGCGTCGCGCCAGTGGGATCCGCCGCGACCGCACCCACCATGCCGACGCCCGATGCGAGCTCCACGCCACCGACCACCTGGAACGTGCTCGTGTCGAACGTCGCGAGCACCGGCAGGTTGCGATAGCCGATGTGCAGGAAGCGACCGTCTGCGGACAGCACGCCGCTCGTGAACGAGCACGCGTTGCTGGTCGGCGACGCGGTGTCGGCCAAGGACTCCATGCACGTCGGTTCGTCCTGCGCATATGTGCTCGTGTCGACGAGCGACAGCACCTCCGAGCTCTGGACCAGCTGATTGGCGATCAGCATGGGGTCATCCTGGATCTTCACGTTCAGCACGATCGGGTCGGCCCCGCCCGTCGCGTCGTTGATCCTCAAGGACCGCTGCCGCGTCGTACCGGGGAGCATGGCACCGCGTCCGAACCACACGTAGGGCGTACCAGCCAGCTCGCCCGTTCCCGCGACCGTGCCCTGATTGGTCGCGGTGACGAGTAACTTCGTGTTGAACACCGGGCGCTCGACGCCGCTGGTGATACGGATCTGTAGGACCACGTCACTCTCGTCGAGGATGGCCGTGGTCGACAAAGAAAAATGCGCTGGCTGTGTGGTGACCGTGGCCCTCGCACCATCCGCGAGTGAGATCGAGATCGTTGCCGTCTGCGCAGGGACGGGTAGCACCGCCCTCACCCGCGCGGGAGCGCTCCAGTTACCTGCCTTGTCACGAGCGTACACGGCATAGAACGCGAGCCCCGGTTTGGCGCCGGGATCCATCGCGCTATTCGCCATCGTGGTCCCGACGACCGATGAACCATCGTCCAGCGAGTCGCCCAGCGCGTAGGTCGCTCCACCCGCGGGTGCCGCGACCACAGCGACCGAGCCACGCCGCACCACCAACACCGAGTCTAAGGTCGGCTCGGTCGGATTGGTCCAGCTGAGCGTGACGACGCCGTTGTTGACCGCCGCGGTGAGTCCGGTCACCGGACCGATCGTCGCGACATCGTCGGGAACGCACATCCCTTCGACCTCATGCGTTCCTGCGCCGCATGTCGAGCCGCTGGTGCCGTCGCCGTCATCGCCGCAGGCGGCGAGTATCGTCAGGACCGTACCTAGTGCCCAAAAGCGAATCATCCCGCCATTGTACACGCTGGTGGGCTGGCGTGTAACATGCGTGTAATGCGTCGGAGCCACGTCGTCGTAGGCCTGCTCGCGGCCACGGCCTGCCGCTCGCGACCGTCGCAGGACAACGCCGCGGCGACGCTCGACGTCCGAAGCGGCAGCGCCGTCGTCGACACGATCCCGATCGCGGATGCCGATCTCTGGCACTGGTGCGACGAGGGCGTCACCTCCGTCGTGGCACGTGCCAGAACGAAATTTGTCGTTGGCGCATGCGCGCAACGCGACGCGACAGCGTTCGCACTCACGCGTGCCTCCGACGGAACGGCCGTGGCGACGCTCGTGCGCAGCGCCGATAAGACGGTGCTCGCGCGCGCTCAGCCGGTGAGCTCGATCGAGATCATGGGGGAGCGAGCTGCCGCCCCCGTATCGATCGTGATCACGATCGCCGGGCGGCCGCCGGTGACCCTCGACGCTGCCGCGCTCGAACAGCTGTTGCCGCCGTCACGGCGACGCGAGGGTGTGCCGCTGCGCGCGATCCTCGACAAGGTCGGTGTTGGCGCGCCGCGCTCCATCACGGTCCGCGGTGAGACGACGTACCAGGTCGACCCGTCATGGCTCGCCACCCGAACGTTGACGGTGCGACGCAATCAGCGGGGCGCGCTGAAGCTCAATGACGAGACCGCCGGCGTGCGCGTCAAGGGACTCACGGCGATCGAGCTCGCGCCGTAGGCTAAGTTAGTTAGTTAGTCGCAGCTGGCGAGTACAAGGAGCTTGCGGCGTGCGAGCTCCCAGTCCGCGTCGTTGGTGGACCACGCGACCGGGCCCTTGTTCGGCGCGTCCCCGAGGGCGCGAGGCACGAGAGCCTCGGCGATCCGCGCGGTGGCATCGGGGGCGCATCTGGCGGCGAGCTCGAGGAGCGCGCGATCTTGCTGCCCGCGATGCAGCGCAGCGAGGCGAAGCGTGGGGCGGCACGTAGTGCCGTCGAGGCTGGGCAAGGCGAGCACGCCGTCGAGGTTGCCGTGATCCTCGCCGTCATCGAACGAGACCGGGTCGCGCACACCGACCGACGAACGACCGGGTAGCGGCCGACCGCGCCGGTTGTGGCGATCGTGCCAGTACAGCGCGTCCCACACGTACCAGGTCGGGACGCGGTAGCGGAACGCGATCCAGCCCCACGTGCGCGGGCCGGGCGCCGCAGCGTCGAGGACCATCGAGCCGGCACGCGGTGGCGTGCCATTGTAGGTCCACGCGCCATTCGCCGGGGTCTTCGGATCGATGTAGAGATCGACGAGGTCTCCGTACTCGGGACGCGGTTGGTCGGTGACCGCGAAGCGGAAGGTGTCGGGCCCCCCACCCGCGGCGCGCACGGCAGCCGCGAGGGCACGCACGCGCTCGCGCGCTTCGGGCGTGCGCGGCTCGTCGATCGGGATGGTGAACGGGACCTGGCCAGTGCCGCGGGTTGCGGCGATCCAGCCACGCACGGCCTCGGCGGCGGAGGCAGGATCTTTGGGAATGACGACGGGGATGTCGCGAATCCCCGCGAGCGTATCCTTGCGCGTCGGCCACCACGCGAGCGGCATGTCGGGCGACAACAAAACGCCGCGCTCGCGGAACACGGACGCGCACGCGCGCTCCGCGGCGGTGGGGACATCGCGCGGCGGGTCGCCTGTGGCGCCAGCAGCCCACGCGAGCTCGCGCGGATCGCCATAGGCCCACACGCGCGGTGATGATTCGGGCAGCGTGACCGCGGCGACCGCGAGGACGACGGGGACGCGGCGCGGGCCAACCACGAGCTCGCCCATGCGAACACCAGAGGCAGCGGTGCGCGGGATCGAGATCTCGAAGTAGGCCGGATCGCTCGCGGGTTGCGCGGCGGACGTGAGGCCATCGACGTACGTGCCCGTGCCGCGGGATCCTCCGTACATCGCAGTGGACGGGCGCCGCACTCGGAAGGCATCGACCGCATACCCACGGACGTGCGTGCCCTCGATCGAGAGCGAGGTCGGGGCGCCGTCGCGGTGCTGCACGAGGATGCCTAGCGTTTCGCCACGCGCGCCGACGAGCGTGACGCGTTGACCGTCGAACCACGGAGACGACGTCGCGACCGGATCTTCGAGCCGCAGCCCGGCACTCTCGCCGACCACTTGTAGTGATGGTCCGACGTCGCGCGCGGCCGACGACCCACATCCGAATAGCGCCAGCGCGGCAAGCACGACGCAGGTCGAGCGCGCAGCAGCGCCAACGGCGGTGCGAAGGTAGATCGCGAGAAGCTTCATCCAGAGGCGACGGAGCAAGCCGCGCGCCGCGGCGTGAAAGCCGAGCACAAGGCAGGGAAGTTGCAGCTCGCGCAGCGAATGGCCATAGCGCGTGACCCAAGGGAGCATTTCGTCCCACGCCACCCGACGAGCACGCGATCGCGTAGCGTGCTCGAGCCACTGGCGTGGCCGCGCGCAGACGCACGTGTGGCGCGCACGCACGCGGGAGCGCCGCTCCCGGTGATCGCGCTCGCGAAGGATTGGCACGAGGACCCGACGTCGAATCATCACGTGCTGCGGGAGCTCGCGCGCACGCGGCGCGTGTTGTGGCTCAACTCGCTGGGCACGCGCCCGCCGAGTCTCGCCTCGGGTCGCGATCTTTCGAAGATCAAGCGCAAGCTCGTCGAGGTCGCGCGCGGCCCCCAGAACGTGGAGAACGATCTCTGGGTCGCGACGCCACTCGTGCTGCCGTTGCCGTACAGCGCTGCCGCCGGCGCGTTCAATCGCCAGCTCCTGCGCGCGACGATCAAGGCGATGCGCCTTCGCCTCGGCATCGATCGCTTCCAGCTGTGGACGTTCCTGCCGACGACGGCGCCGTACGTCGGCAGCCTCGGCGAGGAGCTAGCCGTCTATTACTGCGTCGACGAGTGGTCTCTCTTCTCGTACCTCGATCGCGAGCACATCGTCGCCGCCGAGCGCGCACTGCTCGCCAAGGTCGACGCCGTGTTCGCGGTCAACCACGCGCTCGCCGACGCCAAGCGGCGCGTGAACGGCGCGACGTTTGTCTCCCCCCACGGGGTGGATCATGCTCTCTTCGCGCGCGCGCTCGACGACGCGACGCCGGTGCCGGGTGACCTCGCGAGCATCCGCGGCCCGCGCATCGGGTTCTACGGCACGCTTCGGGACTGGGTCGACTTCGATCTGATCGCTCACATCGCCCGCGCGCGGCCACAGTGGTCGATCGTGCTGATCGGCCAGCAGCTTGCCGACATCGCCGCACTCGCCGGGCTGCCCAACGTGCACCTGCTCGGGCAGCGCCCCCATCGCGAGCTTCCCGCGTACTGCAAGGGCTTCGATGTCGGCATCATCCCGTATCGGATCGACGCGCGCATGTCGTTCGTCAATCCGCTCAAGCTCCGCGAGTATCTGTCCGCGGGCCTGCCGGTCGTCTCGACGGCAGTGCCCGAGGTGGAGCGCTACAGCGGCATGTGCCGGATCGCGAGCACACCGAATGCATTCGTCGCAGCACTCGATGCAGCGCTACACGAAGGCTCGCCGACAGCGCGCGGTCAACGCTCCACCGCGATGAAGAACGAGACCTGGTCCGCGCGCGTCGCGGAGGTCGTGAACCACGTGGAAGACATCGCCGAGAGGAAACGTCAACGATGAGCAATGTGAAGAACGCAAACCCCGGCTTTGCCGGGGTGCGCAGCGACGCCGAAGGGCGCCGCGGACGTAAATGGCGCACCGGCATGATCGGCGCAGGGCAGATCTGCGAGCTCCACGTCGCCGCGGTCAAGAAGCTTGCCGCGGCGAAGGATCCCATCGTCGAGCTCGTCGGCGTTACCGACGTCGACCGGATGCGCGCGCGCACGAACGCGGAGAAGTGGCGCACGCACGCGTACGCGGATCTCGATGCGCTCGTCGAGGCCGGCGCCAACGTGATCCACGTCCTCACGCCGCCATCGACGCATGCCGAGATCGCGATCGCGGCCCTCGAGCGTGGATGCCACGTGATGATCGAGAAGCCGATCGCCGAGGATCTGGGCGACGCGAGGAGGATCGGCGAGGTCGCGCGGCGCAAGGGGCTGACCGCCACGGTGGACCACTCGCTGCTCTACGACCCACAGGTGCGGCGCGCACTCGACACCGTCGCCTCGGGCGCGCTCGGCAAGGTCGTCTCCGTCGACATCCTGCGCGGCTCCGAGTACCCCGCGTATGAAGGCGGGCCACTGCCGCCGTGGTACCGCGACGCGGGCTACC
Source organism: Kofleriaceae bacterium (assembly GCA_033763475.1). Lineage (GTDB taxonomy): Bacteria > Myxococcota_A > Polyangia > Haliangiales > Haliangiaceae > JABFXX01. Next base: position 144,722 of record JANRKM010000219.1, on the reverse strand, counting down.
CGTTTCGCGATCTCGGCGTGCACTGCCTGTATCTGATGCAGGCGCTGCTCGGCCCGATCGAGGACGTCGATGCTTCCTGGCGGTCGCTAGGCGGCGATCCCAACCTCGCCTTCGACGAGTGGCGCACCATCGTGCGTTGCGAGCGCGGCCTCGGCCAGTTCCAGCTGACGTGGAACACCAAGCCGATGCAGTCGCAGTTGATCATCCACGGCACCAAGGGCGTGCTGCGCGTCGACCTGTTCGCGATGTTCCACGCGAAGCGCTCGTCCACGCCGCTACCCGGTCCGGCGGAGCGCCTGGTCAATGCCGTGGTCGAGTCGATCCAGCCGCTGATCGACGTGCCCGTCGGCGTCTACAAGTTCGCGCGACGCGAGGTCCAGTCGTACCAGGGCTTGCGCGATCTGGTCGCCGACTTCTATGTACGCCTCGACAAAGGTCAGCCGCCACCGGTCTCCGTCGACGATGCGGCGAACGTGGTCGGCTGGGTCGAGAAGGTCGCTCGTGCCGCGGACGCCGAGCACACGGCGAGCCGTGCGCGGTTCGAGCTGTCGCCGCGGATCCCGTTCGTGGTCACCGGCGCCTCGGGTGCGCTCGGCTCGGCGATCGTCGAGCGGTTGCGCAGCGAAGGTCATCGGGTGCGCGCGTTCCAGCGTCGGCAGCCCGACAAGCGCCAGGAGGGCGTGGAGTACGCGTTCGGAAACCTTGGGGATCCGGCCGCCGTGGATCGCGCGATCGCGGGCGCCGACGTCGTCATCCATTGCGGCGCCGCGATGAAGGGCGGCTGGCCCGAGCACAAGGGCGCCACGGTCGTCGGTACGCGGAACGTGATCGCCGCGTGCCGCGAGTACGGCGTGCGCCAGCTCGTCCACGTGTCGTCGATGTCCGTCGTCGACTGGGCTGGCTACTCGGGCGTCAGCCCGGTCACCGAGCACGCGCGCCTCGAGCCGCGCCCCGAAGAGCGCGGTGCCTACACGCGCGCGAAGCTCGAGGCCGAGCAACTCGTGGCGCACGAGGCGAAGAGCGGATTACCCGCGGTGATCCTGCGCCCAGGGCAGATCTTCGGCGGCAACATCCCGCTCATCAACGGCGCTGTCGCTCGCGCTGCGGGTGGCCGCTGGCTGGTGCTCGGCGATGGCAAGCTCGAGCTGCCGCTTGTCTACATCGATGACGTCGTCGACGCGGTGCTCCAGGCGGTGCACAAGCGACTGACCAAGGGCGAGGTGATCCAGCTGATCGATCCCGCGAAGCTCACACAGGAGCACGTGCTCGGCATGGCCGGCGGCGCCCTACCGATCGTGCGCGTGCCGCGCGGGCTCGTGTTCGTCCTCGGCAAGCTCAGCGAGATCCCGCTCGGGCTCATCGGCAAGGCGAGCCCGATCGCGTCGTACCGCATGCGCTCTGCCCTCGCCCGATTGCGGTACGAGAGCGACAAGGCCGAAACGCTGCTGGGTTGGACCCCGCGCATCGGCGTGCACGAAGGCATTCGCCGCGTCGTCGATCGCGGGCGAACGCGGGTTGCCCGGGTGGACGCGTCAGCCGCGCGCGATGATCGCGCGCGCGATGCGAACCCCGTCGAGCGCAGCCGACACGATGCCGCCAGCGTACCCGGCACCTTCACCGCACGGGTACAGCCGCCCGAGGTCCGGCGATAGCAGCGTCGCCGGATCTCGCGGCACGCGGACCGGCGACGAGGTCCGCGACTCCACGCCGATCAGCACGGCTTCCTCGGTGAGGTAACCGCGCATCTGCTTGTCGAAATGCACGAGCGCCTCGCGTAGGCGCGATGCGAGCGGCAGGCCGATCGCATCGAGCACGTCGCCCACGTTGCCCGCCGCGAGGCCCGGCTGATAGCTAGTCGCCGGCACTGTCGACGACGCCTTGCCCTGTACGAAGTCCGTGGCACGCGTTGCGGGTGCCCGCAGCTCGCCGCCACCCGCCACGCACGCTGCGCGCTCGAGCTGGCGCTGGAGCTCGATGCCGCGCAGCGGCCCCGCAGGCCCGAGCTTCGCGCCCAGGCGTTCGAGATCGGCGAGCTCGACGGAGACCACGAGGCCCGAGTTCGCGTACGGCGAATCGCGCCGCGACAGGCTCATCCCGTTGACCACGACGCCATCGGGCTCCGTCGCCGCGGGCACGATCCAGCCACCCGGGCACATGCAGAACGAGAACGCGCCGCGCCCGTCGCTCGGTGTGAACGCGAGCCGGTACGCCGCCGCCGGCAGCTTGGGATGACCTGCCGCCTTGCCGTACTGGATACGGTCGATCATCGGCTGCGGATGTTCGATGCGCACGCCCATCGCGAACGGCTTCGCCTCGAGGTGCACGCCCGCGCGCACGAGCATGTCATGGACGTCGCGCGCCGAGTGCCCCGTGGCCATGACCACCGCGCGTCCGAGCACCTCTTCACCGTCGGCGAGCCGCACGCCGATAGCCTCACCATCACGCACCACGAGCTCGGTCGCGCGCGCACCGAACCGCACCGAGCTGCCCACACGCTCGAGGGCCTCGCGCATCGCGGTGATCACCTTGGGCAGCTTGTTCGAGCCGATGTGTGGCCGCGCGTCGATCAGGATGTCCTCGGGCGCGCCGTGCACCGCGAGCACCTCGATGACGTCGCGGACGTCGCCGCGCTTGTGCGAGCGCGTGTACAGCTTGCCGTCGGAGTACGTCCCTGCTCCGCCCTCGCCGAAGCAGTAGTTGCTGTCCGGATCGACGCGGCCGTGCTGGGTGAGCCCTTTGAGGTCGCGACGCCGTGCTTGCACTGACTTGCCGCGGTCGACGATCACCGCCGGGATGCCCGCGCGCGCGAGCTCGTACGCGCAGAACAGCCCCGCCGGGCCACCGCCTACGATCACAACCGGCTCGCCCGCCACCTCGCGCAGCGGCGCGCCTCCCAGCGGGTGCGCCTCGCTCTTCGCGCCGAGGATCATGTGGAACCGCACCCGGCCACGGCGGGCGTCGATGGAGCGTTTGCGCAGTTCGATCGGCGGCAGCGCGTCCCGCCGCACGCTCAGCAGCTCGGCGAGCTTGCCGGTCAGCGTGACCAGATCATCTGGCTCGTCGAGACCGAGCTCGACCGTGTAGTCCTGATCGAGCGGCAACTCCATGAGCGGCGCATCCTATCAGCTCTTGTACCAGTCCTCGAATGGCGCCAGCGCCCACAGCACGGACTTCCAGGTCATGTAGGTCTCGATCGCCTGAGGACCACAGTCGCGTCCGAAGCCCGACGACTTCACGCCTCCGAACGGCGCCTCCACCGGGGTGGGGTTGTAGTTGTTGATCCACACATAGCCTGACTGTAGCTCCTGCGTGCAGCGCAGGGCCCGGTGCACGCTGCTCGTCCACGCGCCCGCAGCAAGGCCGAACTCGGTGTTGTTCGCGAGCGCGATCGCCTCGTCGTCATCGTGGAACTTCGTCACCGTCACGACGGGTCCGAAGATCTCTTCCTGGAACACGCGATGTGTCGGCTTCACGTCCGCGAGCACCGTGGGTAGGTACCAGTGACCGCGCGTGAAGTGACCATCCGCCGGCGCCGGGCCGCCGCACCGCACGACCGCACCCTCACTGCGCCCGAGCTCCACGTAACCCGCGACCTTATCGCGATGCGCGCGCGAGATCAGCGCTCCCATTTGCGACCGCTCGTCGAGCGGCGGCAGCACCCGGATCTTCTGCGCGGCGGCGACCAGCGCATCGACATAGGCGTCGTAGATCGACGCGTGCACGAGCAGCCGGCTACCCGCGTTGCAGTTCTCGCCCTGGTTGTAAAAGATGCCGAACGCGCCACCAGCGACGGCGCGCGCAAAGTCCGCATCCTCGAACACGATGTTCGGTGACTTGCCGCCCAGCTCGAGCTGCACCGGGCGAACCAGCTCCGCGCGCGCGTGCAACACCTTCTTGCCGGTCACGCTACCGCCGGTGAACGCGAGGACGTCGACGTCGCGGTGGGCGGCGAGCGCGGCGCCCGCACTGTCCCCCGTGCCGCACACCACGTTGAACACGCCCGCGGGCAGCCCCGCCTCGACGGCGAGCTCGGCCGCGGCGAGCATGGTCAGGCTGGTCAGCTCACTCGGCTTCAGCACCACGCTGCAGCCCGCACACAAAGCGGGCGCGAACTTCCACGCACCGACATAGAGCGGGAAGTTCCACGGGGTGATCTGGCCGACCACACCGGCGGGCTCGCGCAGCACCATGCCGAGCGTCTTGCCCGGCAGCGGCATCGTCTGCCCGGTGATCTTCGACGCCAGGCCCGCGTAGTACTCGATGATGTCGGCGGCGCCGAGGATGTCGAGCCGCGCCTCGACGATCGGCTTGCCGCTATCGCGGGTCTCGAGCCAGGCGAGCGCCTCGGCGTGCTCGCGCAGCTTGCGCGCGAGCTCCCACATCACCCGACCGCGATGGCTCGGCTCGGCGCGCGACCACTCACCACCGGTGAAGCTCGTGCGCGCCGCGCGCACCGCCTGGTCGACGTCCGCCGTGGTCCCCGCGGGAATGGCACTGAAGACCTCTCCCGTGGCCGGATCCTCGACGGGAAGCGTCGCCCCTGTCGCGACATACACGCCATCGATGAAGTGACCTTTGGGGAGAAGGAAGCGCTGCGCACCGGCTGGGATCGACATGCGCGTCATCCTACTCGCCGTCCCGATGTGGCCCATCGATAGGATGTGCCGGAACGGCACGGTGACCGTTGACCGTGGGCTTTCTTGAAGACTGTGGTGAGAACGCCGATTCACCACGGCACTGCAATGCCGGCGAAATCGACGCTGCGGGAGGCCGCAAGCGCCCCACGCGTTAGCGACGCGTCACGAAGCGATTGCGGTCCTCGTCTTCGTCCTCGGGCTCGTCGTCGCCGTCCTCGTCGTCCTCATCGTCACCGCCCGCCTCATCGTCGTCGTCGTCGTCGTCCTCGAAGTCCTCGTCGCCCTCACCCTCGTCCTCGTCTTCATCCATAGCTTCAGCGTGTCACGTTCACGTTGAAAACGCCGCCGTCTGCGTTGGTGGCCGTCCCGTGACCGTGGTAGCGCCTGGCACGCGCTACGGATCAGAAGCGTCCCAATAGTCGACTTCTGCCTGTACGGTCGCCGACAGATCCTCGCCGTTACCGCCCTTCACCACCCACAAATAGTCGGTGAAGAAGTTGTTGCGGATGCGCGTGGTCCCGAAGTGTGGCTTGTCCCGGAGGATCTGCTCGGCAGTGATCGTCGTCCCACCGTGCTGGTGGCACCCGATGCAATTCGTCGCGGCGTTGCCGGCGCCATCTTCGAGGTACGGATTCGAGCACCACGTGGGCGCACCCACGCCGTGGTGGACCGCTGCGAGCGCGTCGCCGAGCGAGCCCGACGCCCCGCCGCGGGGATCCGGATCGCCCTCGAGGTACGCGGTGCTCACGCACATCTTGTAGTTCTTCCACGGCCCCGGCAGCTGCGCGATCGCGGCCGGCCGATCCGCGCCGAAGTCGGTGTCGGGATCCGCCGACCACCACAGCGTGATCCACACCCAGTGATCGAGCTCCTTGCTCATGATGTGGAGTCCGGGTAGGCGGAACGTCTGCCCGAGGGAGGTGGTCACCGTGTAGATCTTGTCGGGCCCGGGGCTCGCGCTGCCGTCGGCGACCCACGTCGCGTCGCTCGCGAACCGCGACGCCATGCGTGCGCCCGACGTCAGATACAGCGGCATTAGCTCGCCGGTCTGCAACTGGCGTCGCCAGTCCGCCTTGACCACCACCGCATCGCGCGGCATCGCGCCGTCGAGGCACGTCGGCGCGAGGACATCTTGCGAAACGTACGCGACATCGACGACCACCGAGCTCTGCGCCGCGCCGAACACGGCGACATAGATCGGGCCACCGCCGTCGACGCTGCACCGCTCGTCGCTCGCGTCCCCGCTCGACTTGCAGTCGTACGTCGACGGATCCGGCGCCTCGCCGCGCCGCACGTAGAGGTCCACATCACCATCGCCCGTCGACGTCACCACCACCTCGCCGTCACCGGCCTGGAATGGGCCGAGCAGCTGCCACCCACACTTTGCGACCTCCATCGCATCGGACTGCGTGACCGGCTGTCCTTCACGCACCTCGGTGGGCGCGAACGGATCCGGCTCGGCCGCGAGGCGACATGCGTGTTGTTGCTCGTAGCTCTTGATCAGATGCGAGATCGCGCCCGTGCTGTAGCCGACGCGCGACGAGCCGCCGAGACCGTTCGCCTTCGTCTGCGTGTCGATGGTCGCGAGGTAGTCGAGATAGCGCTGCTCGGGCCATTCGGGAATCTCGTCGAGCGCGTGGACGCCCCACGCGAGCCCCGCGGCTGGATCGAGCGGTGCCCGCGCGCGCCGCCCTTCTGGTCCGAGCTCGCGATACAGGTGCTTGAACACGCGCTCGAAGTCGTCCTTGCCGTACCACGTGTGCCACGCCGGAATCTCCGGCTGGCTACCGAAGCTCGTCGCGAGCTCGGGGTCGCCGAGCGGCACCGGCGTAAGCACCTTCTGCACGATGCCCCACGCGGCTTCGCGGCGCTTCGCGATCGACGTGCGCAGCTCCTCGTCGCGCGCGGCGAGCCCGAGGTCCGGCGTGTACGGCGCGGCGAGCCCGATCGCCTTGCGGTCCTGGATCTGCACCGCGCTCGTCGTCATGCCGACGTCGAGGTCGCAGGCATCCGTCTTGTCGTCCTCGCCGCACCCGACGAGCGACATCACGGCGAGAGCGAGAGCGCGACGCACGTCGCTAGTGTAGCCAAAAAGAAAAAGCCCGAGTAGCGCGACGGCTGCTCGGGCGTGTGGGGGGAGCCCCCCCCCCCTTCCGGTTAGGCTAGATGCCGGTCAGCACGGCGTCCGACGCCACCGCGTACTCTTTGTCCGTGTTCGTATCGCGGACGAGGAAGTAGAACCAGCCGTCCGAGCGGAAGTGCGGGAACAGCGCGAACTGGCCCGGCTGCATGTTGGTGACGCGGGTACGGACGCCGGTCAGCATGTTCACGACGATGATGTTCGCCGTGCCCTTCTCCATCATCTCCTTGAACTTCGGGTCGTTCGCCGACGAGAAGCCGTAGTCGGCGTAATCGTTCGCGTCGACGTAGTCGTGGGTCACGAAGTACTTCTCGTCGAACGAGATGGACGGCTTCGCACCCTCGGTGCAGTAGCGGCCGACTTCCTCCGTCGAGATCGAGAAGGTCGCGCCGTTCGGGGTCGCCGTGATCTTGCGGACGATGTAGCCGAGGTGCTGGTTCTCGTTGCCAAAGCGGCTGATGACGAGGTTCGTCGACGGCGAGAGGACGCTGTCACCCTCGTACGGCGAGCTGATCGTCACCGGGGTCTTGCCGACGTAGTGCGTGCCGTCGAACACCATCGGGGTGAACGTCATCTCGGCGGTGGAGCCGAACTCGGCCGCCGGGTCCTGGTTCTCGCCGGCACCCGGGTTATCCGAGGTGAACTGGCTGTTGATGGCGAAGTAGTCCGCGCCACCGAGGCCTGCGCCGAGGTGCTGGTAGAGCTGCACCGTGCCGACCGACGAGCACGCCGCCTCCGAGAAGTCGATGCTGTCGGGGTTCGAGGTCAGGAGCGACACCGCGCAGAACGCGGCACCGATCGGCGTACCCTGGAACATCCAGCCGCGGCCATCGGGGAAGAAGCCGGGGTCGTACGCCGCCTCGACGTCGATGTCCTTGTTGGTCTGCAGGTCGGAGATGACCGCACCGTCGCCGCTGGTCGAGCCGTTGGCGACGAAGCGACCGTCGGCCGACGAGCGCATCCAGTAGTAGGTGTTGTACGAAAGCTCGCGGAGGACGCGGAGGGTACCGGTCTTGTTCCAGCCCATGCCGTACGACTTGGTGGTCGCGTTCGGCACCGAGGTGAGGCACGAGCGCGGGTCGGTCGAGCCGTTGCAGCCGTACATGTTCATGCCGGCCTGGCGGTTACGCGCAGCCCATCCCTGGGTCTGCATCGCGGTCTGGTGGTCCGCCATGTCGGGCGAGATGCTCGGCGAGCAGGACGTCGGGTTGCCATCAGCCGGGAGGTAGGTCGCCAGGCGCGGCAGGCCCCGCGCGAACCACTCGGCGACCACGTCGAACTCTTCCTGCGTGAAGCGCGGGTGGTTGCCCTTCGGCATCGACACGCGGTTCTTGAAGCCGCCGTAGTTGATCGCCCACGTATCGGCGTTGTTCGAACCCTCGTCGGCCGGGAACGCGGCCTTGAAGGTGTCCTGGAACCAGCCGAGGTGCGAGGCCGCGGAGAAGATGCCGAGCTTCTTCGGGACGAACGGCGAGTCCGCGCGGTTCTCGAGGCGGAAGCAGTTCACGCGGTCCTTCGCCGGCATCGCGTTGGCGACGGGCGAGGCGTAGCGCGTGGTGACCTTGACCGAGCCGTTCCGGGTGCCGTTGAGGCCGATCCAGAACTTCGCCGGGCCGGCCGCGTTGTACATCGTCTTGTCGCACTTCTCGGTCGACGTCTGCGCGAACGGGCGGCAGTCGTACGAGTCCTTTGCGACCTCGGAGCCACGCTTGACGTAGAGGTCGATGTCGCCGGTGCCTTCGATGCTCGCCTCGAAGTGCGAGCCCGCGCCGACCTCGAACGGGCCGATGACCTTGAACTCGCGGTTCTCGACGCGAATGCGCGCGCTGGTGTCGTTGTGGAGCTCGCCCACCGCGTCCGCGTCCTTGAGGCAGGTCGCGAGCGCGTCGGCGGTCTCTTCCTTCCAGTCGTTCATCGTGCTGTTGGTCGCCGTGTGGCACTGCGTGCAGCGCGACGACGAGCCGTCGATACCGATGAGGGCGGCAGCCTTCGCCGCGAGCGCGTCATCCGAGAGGTTCACGGGGTTGCGGAGCTTGCCGCCACCCTCGGTCGAGCCGAGCGTCTCCGGGATCGCCTGGAGGCCACACGCCGCGCCCGAGCAGGTCTGGATGAAGTCGATGGCGGCCTTGTACTCCGACGCGTTGAACTCGTCGGTCGACGCGAACGCGTGGTCCGGCGGCATCCAGTACTTGTTCTCCGGCTTGAGGCCGTGGTCGGTGGTGATGTTGTTCCACGCCGTGTCTTCGCCCTCGAGGCGCGTCAGCCACTGCGTCTTCCAGCGGCCGTCGCCCATGCGGTGGCACTTGGTGCACGCATCGGCCTCGGGCGCCGTGATCGACTTCGGCATCGTCCAGCCCTGACCACGGCGGTTGACGAGCGCGTACGGGGTGTCGTTCGCGCCGATCGCGAAGTCCGGGTCGACGCCCATCTTCGGTACGATGGGGCGACCGTTCGAGTCCTTCGCGCCGTCGATCCACGGGGTGTGGATGTACGCGTCGGCGTCGTGGCACTCGGCGCACTGGATGCCCGAGCCGAGACCGCCATGGACGCCGGCCCACAGGTTCGCCGACTTCTCGGTGTCCGCCGGGTGCGGGACCTTCGAGCCGTCCCTCTTCTGGTAGAGCGCGTTCTGGAAGAAGCACGTCTTACCCGTGAACGGGTTCGTGCCGATCATCGCGATGTCATTGAACTCGCTCGACGCGTAGCCGCCGATGCTCTTGCGGCAGAGCAGCGTCCACCGCGTGCCCTGGTCGTTGATGCGGGTCGCGACGCGCGGGCCGGCCTCGCAGAGCGAGTAGATGTACTGCGGGTTGTCGCACTTGCTCACCGTGCCGGTCTGTGGCGCGTCGACCGTGCCGTCGGCGGCGGTGACCGTCATCGGGATCGGCGTCGAGTCGAGGCAGTTGTACGTGCCGTACTTGCCGTCGCCCTGCTTCTCGAAGAACGGGATCTCGCCGAGCTCGTTGACGCACTTCTCGCCGTAGCCAACGGGGCTGTTGATGCGCTGCTCGCCGCTCGGGTCGTCGGCCTTGCCGCCGATGCCCTGGAGGCGCGCGGCGTCCCACGCCTGGAACAGATCGCGCTCGACCTGCCAGACGACCTGGGTGCCGTCCATGACGCAGACGTCGATGATCGAGTCCGTGCCCTTCTGAGCCTCGGCGATCATTTCCGGCGTCGGGTCCATCCACTCGGCGCCCTTGTAGAAGGGGACGGTGAGCTTCTGATCGACGATCGGGCCGTCGATGCGCTCGCCTGACGTGTCCGCGATCGGCTCGACTTCCGTCACGAGCTTGGCGCAGTCGAGCGTGCCAAACGAACCGCGGCGCGCCCGCGCGTACAGCTGCTCGCTGCCCTCGAGCTCGCGCGTGACCTGAACGACGACACGCGAGTTCGCATGGTTGTAGAGGGGGGTGACCACGAATTCTTCCTCACAGCCGGGAAGGGCTGCGAGGGAAACAGTGGCGAGGATGGCCACTCCAGTTGCCGCTCTGATCCGCATAGTGCTTAGGCTCCCCGCAACGTCCGGGCCAATCGTACACGCGAACGCGGACACATGATCTCAGTGGGATCCCGAATCCCTGGCTGCTCGACTAGCCGGCTGCGCGAGGATCGCAGGTGACCGCAGACGCCACCCCGCGCCTGGAATCCGGCGCAAATATCGCCTGGTTGCGCCGTCGCGCGGCGACTTATCCACATGATCGACGGAGCCGGCCACTACCGGTGCAATTCGATGGAAGCATTGGTCTTTCTGTTCACCAAGTGTCCGTTGAGCCATCGGCGTCGAGGATCCACGTGCCGGTGGCGCTCAGCCTTCGATAGCGGCCAACCAGTGGTCGTACGTCCCGCCGTGCAGGGCGGCGGCGTCGACCAGCGTCATCACGACATCGTGGATGTGATCGAGCTCGATCGGATCGGTGCGCCAGACCTCGGCGATGAACGGCGCCTCGCTGGTGATCCTCTCGACGGTGAACCCGGCGACCACCGCCGCGGTCGTGAAGGCGTCGCGCGCCGCCGCCGTCGGAAACGACAAGTGATGATCCACGCGGCGCGGCGTGCGCAGCGAATCACCCTGCTCGTCGAGGATCTGCACGAGCCTGCGATCGTCCATCCAGCGCCGGCGCTCGGCGTCGGGCAGCAGCAGCTCGTTGTAGTAGCGCCACCCGGCATCGACCTCGGCGCGGAGCTGGACGCGGCGATCACCAATGCCAGCGCGCAAGCTCTCCTCGAGCGCGGCGAGGTGCCCCGCGGGGCCGTAGAACGTCAGCTCCCAGATGCCGCGATGACGGAGCCGTCCGACGAACAGCACGTCGAGCTCGGCCGCGCGCGCGATCACCGCGGTCTCGGCAGCGCCGAGCGTCTCCACCTCCTCGCCTTCGCCGATGCCGAACTCGCCGGGCGTGTGCAGTGCGATCGCGAGCTCGTAGCGCGTGGTCGCCGCCGTCGGCACCGCACCGTCGAACTTGAGATTCACGTAGATCGATGCGGGCGCACCGTCGACGAGGCAAGGATAGAACTCGAACGCGTCGTCGGTAGTTGGTGTCATGATGAGCTCGGGCTCAGACAGTCGTACACCGGCAGGCCGAGCGTGACGAGGCGCTCACCACATCGCGCGCAAACGCGCACCGACATCGATGCTTCCGGATGCAGGCGCTGCCGTGAGCGCAGCCGTGCTGCGGCCGCGCACGACGCGCTCGAACGTGTCGAGCATCGCGTCGGGGATGAAGCGCGTGCGCGGAGCGAGCACGTGACGGTCGCCGTGGCGATGCTGTTTCTCGACGAACATGCGCAGCGGTTGCACCAGGTGAAGATGATCACGTGCGCGCGTCATCGCGACGTAGAGCAGACGCCGCTCCTCGTCGATCTGATCCGGTGCGCCCACCGCGAGATCCGAGGGAATGCGCCCGTCGATCACGTCGAGCACGAACACCGCACGCCACTCCTGGCCCTTCGCGCTGTGGATCGTCGAAAGGATCAGCCAATCCTCGTCGAGCAGCGGCGGTCCTGCGAAGTCCCCCGTCGCGCTCGGCGGATCGAGCGAGAGATCGTCGAGGAAGGCCGCGCGCGAGGGATGCGTGCCCGCCTCGAGCTGGGCGAGATCGCCGAGCCGCGCTTCCGCCGCGTCGTACTTCTCGACGAGCAGGGGCTCGTAGAACGCGCGCAACCGTCCGAGCTGCCCGGGCCACGCCGCGGTCGGGTCGGCGAGCGCGCCCATTAGCTCGCACAGGGCAGGCCACCCGGTGCGCGCTGAACAGCATCCCACGCAAAGCGCAAGATCACGACAAAGCGCCCGCGCGGCGATGCGCGGCAGCAAGCAAGCCCGCGAGCCCCCACGTGAGCGCGCCCATCACGGTCGCGATCGTCGCGAACAGCGTTGGATCCGATCCGCCGACCTTGGTCGCGACGTAGCCCGCCACGGCGCCCGCGATCATCTGCAGAAACCCGAGCGCCGCCGATGCCGTCCCCGCGATGTGCGGGACCGGCGCGAGCGCGAGCGCACCTGCGCTCGGCGCCACCATGCCCGCGCCAAGGAAGTAGATGCACATCGGTACGAGGAGCCCGGGAATCCCGAGCCAGCCGGCGCGGGTGCCGAGCGAGACGCCGATCGCACCGGCCAGCACGATGCTCGCGCCGCCGACGACAACCGCCGTGGGCGAGCGGCCCGCGCGCAGCATCCGCGAGCCCGCGATCGAGCCAACCATCAGCGCGATCGCGACGGTGCTGAAGTAGAGGCCGAAGCGATCTGCCGGTACCCCGTAGCCCTCGATCAGCACCAGCGGTGAGCTGCCGATGAACGCGAACTGGCCCGCGAACGTCACGCACACGATGGAGAGTGGCAGCCACACGCCCCGCGTTCGTACGAGCTGGACGTAGCCACGCACGAGGCCACGCAGCGAGCCGGTGACCCGGCGCTCGACGGAGAGCGTCTCGGTCAAGGTGCGTTGCGTCCACCCGAACAGCAGCACGCCGGCGATCACGAGCGAGGCAAACACCGCACGCCAGCCGATGTGTGCGAGCAACACGCCGCCGAGCGAAGGCGCGACCATCGGCGCGATCGCCATCGCCGCGAGCATCGTCGACAGGTGCCGTGCGGCCTGATCGTGCGGCTGCGTATCGCGCACCATCGCGCGCGCGATGACCGGGCCCGCCGCCCCGCCCACGCCTTGCACGACGCGCGCGACCAGCAGCATCTCGATACTCGTGGCGAACGTGCATGCGATCCCCGCGAGCGTGAACAGCGCGAGCCCAGCGGTCAGCACCACTCGTCGCCCGAGCGCATCCGAGAGGTAGCCGACGATGATTTGAGAGACCGCGTAGCCGCCCATGAACAGCGACAGGCTCAGCTGCGCCGTCTCGTCGGCGACGTCGAACACGCGGGCGAGCTCGGGCTGCGCGGGCAAACTGGCATCGATCGACATCGCGACGAGCGCGGTGAGCCCGGCCAGCGTCAGCGTCCAGGCGCGCGAACCGATCCTTAATGCAGCGCGCGACGACGACATCGCGCGCAGTCTGCCAGCTTCGAGGCGGCCCGTGCGAGGCCACCCTGAACGATGTCGACGAGACAGGTTGAGCTTCGGTGCGGATCGGTGGTTTTCCGAGCCCCTGGGGAACGGGGGGACGACACACAAACTATCGCCCCGCGCACGACGTGGGGGCGCGATTTGCTCGGTAAGGCCGCGAGACGAGACGAGATCACGCGCACGCTGCCAGGTTCGCCCCGACGATCGCCAGCGCTGGTACGATGGGTCCAGCGCGCATGCACGTGATGATCGAATACCTCGGCGAGAGCGTCGACCTCCCCTATGGTGAGACCTCTGTCGGCCGTGACGTCTCGTGTGCGATTCGGTTCAACGATCCCGCGGTCTCACGCAGGCACTTCAGGTTCATCCGGCGCGAGGACGAGGTGTTCGTCGAGGATCTTCGCAGCGCCAACGGCACCCGCCTGAACGGCCGCAAGCTGACCGCGCCCCTCAAGCTCTCCGACGGCGATCAGATCCGCTTCGGTAGCCGCGAGCTGACGATCCGCATCTCAAACGCAGAGGACGAAGAGCGCTCGACCCTCACGCTCCACGCCGACGTGCTGGAGCGCGACACGCCCCCGCCGACCTTCAATCGGAGGTTCCAAGCACCGACGTTCGGCAAGGCGCGCGCGAACACCGTCGAGATGGCGGCCGTGAACCCCACGCCTCAGCGCTGCCCGCAGTGCGCGGCACCGGTGAGCGAGCTCGACGACGAATGCCCGACCTGCAAGTTCGATTGGGGAAGCTTCCGGCCGATGAGCCACACGTCGCCCGAGCGCAGCACGATCAGCCATCGCGTCGCGGAGCGCGAGGCGGTCGAGCTGCCGCTGCGCTATGTGAGCTCCGAGCTCGAAATCGACGCCACCACGCGAGATCTCAGCGAGAGCGGCGTGTTCGTGTGCACTCAGGTCCTCGACCCGGTCGGCACCGAATGCCACCTAACGCTCCTCGTCGACGGCGGGCCACCGCTCGCGATCAAGGGGCTGGTGCGCCGCGTCGTGACGACGTCCGACGACGTCACGGCCGAGGTCGGCCTTGGCGTGCAGTTCGTCGACCCGGGCCCCTCCGCACTCGTGTGGATCCGCGCGGTGATCGCGCGGAAGCGCGCCAACGAACAACCGTCGAGCTGACGCGCTCAGTGCGGCGCGACGAAGATCTTCAGCTCGCGCGAACCTTGCGCCTCCCCAGTAGCTGCGCGCGCAGAACGCGAGCTCGATCTCGGGCACGTCGACCATGCACCGAAACGCAGCGTGGGGTGGCATCGCTGCCACCCCACGCATTGCGGTCTGTCGTCCTGCCGACTACGGGTTGGTCAGCGCCGCGTCCGAGGCGACCGCGTACTCCTTGCCGGAGTTCGTGTCGCGGACGAGGAAGTAGATCCAGCCGTCCGAGCGGAAGTGTGGGAACAGGGCGAACTGGCCGGGCTTCATGTTGGTGACGCGGGTGCGCTTACCGGTCAGCATGTTGACGATGATGATGTTCGACGTGCCCTTTTCGAGCATCTCCTTGAAGGCCGCACTGCCCGCCGTGAGGCCGTAGTCGGCGAAGTCGTTCGCGTCGACGTAGTCGTGGGTCACGAAGTACTTCTCGTCGAACGAGATGGACGGCTTCGCACCCTCGGTGCAGTAGCGGCCAACTTCCTGGGTGGTGATGTTGTAGCTCGCGCCGTTCGGGGTCGCGGTGACCTTGCGGACGACGTAGCCGAGGTGGGCGTTCTCGTTGCCGAAGCGGCTGATGACCAGGTTGGTCGACGGCGAGAGGACGCTGTCACCCTCGTACGGGCTGGCGACGGTGACGGGCGCCTTGCCGACGTAGTGCTGGCCGTCGAACACCATCGGGGTGAACGACATTTCCGCGCTCTCGCCGAACTCGGCGGCCGGCTCGCTGTTCTCGCCCTCGCTCGGGTTGTCCGAGGTGAACTGGCTGTTGATGGCGAAGTAGTCCGCGCCACCGAGGCCGGCACCGAGGTGCTGGTAGAGCTGCACCGAGCCGACCGACGAGCACGCCGCCTCCGAGAAGTTGATGCTGTTCGGGTTCGACTGCAGGAGCGAGATGGCGCAGAACGCGGCGCCGATCGGCGTGCCCTGGAACATCCAGCCGCGGCCGTCGGGGAAGAAGCCCGGGTCGTACGCCGCCTCGACGTTGATGTCCTTGTTGGTCTGGAGGTCGGAGATCACGCCGCCCGAGCCACCCGTCGAACCGTTGGCGACGAACCGCCCGTCCGCCGACGAGCGCATCCAGAAGAAGGTGTTGAAGGCGAGCTCGCGGAGGACGCGGAGCGTACCGACCTTGGTCCAGCCCGTGCCGTACGCCTTGGTCGTCGCATTGGGCAGCGAGGTGAGGCACGAGCGCGGATCCGTCGAGCCGTTGCAGCCGAACATGTTCATGCCGGCCTGGCGGTTACGCGCGCCCCAGCCCTGGGTCTGCATCGCGGTTTGGTGGGTTGCCATCGCGGGCGTGATGTTCTGCGTGCACGACGTCGGGTTGCCGTCGGTGGGCAGGTACGTCGCCAGGCGCGGTAGGCCACGGGCGAACCACTCGGCCACCACGTCGAACTCCTCCTGCGTGAAGCGCGGGTGCTGGCCCTTCGGCATCGACACGCGGTTCTTGAACTTGCCGTAGTTGAGCGCCCAGGTGTCCGCCGTGTTCGAGCCACCGACGGGGTACGCCTGCTTGAACGTGTCCTGGAACCAGCCGAGGTGCGCGCCCGTGGCAAAGATGCCGAGCTTGGCGGGCGAGAACGGCGAGTCCGCGCGGTCCGGGTCGTGGCGGAAGCACTTCACGCGATCCTTGGGCGTCGGCGCGCCCGGGAACGGCTCGGCGTACTTGGTGGTGATCTTGACCGAGCCAGCGCGCGTGCCGTTGAGGCCGATCCAGAACTTGGCCGGGCCCGCCGCGTTGAACTTCGTCTTGTCGCACTTCTCCGTCGACGTCTGGGCGAACGGGCGGCAGTCGTAGTTGGTCTTGGTGACGGTCGTGTTGCGCTTGACGTAGAGGTCGATGTCACCGGTGCCGGCGATGCTCACCTCGAAGTGCGAGCCGGCGCCGACGTTGAACGGGCCGATGACCTTGAACTCGCGCGCATTGACGCGGGTGTTCGCGCTGGTGTCGTCGTGGACGGGGCCGAACTTGTCGGCGTCCTCGAGGCACGTCGCGAGCGCGGTCTCGGTCTCTTCCTTCCACTGGTTCATCGTGCTGTTGGTCGCCGTGTGGCACTGCGTGCAGCGCGACGACGAGCCGTCGATGCCGAGGAGCCCCGCTGCCTTCGCCGCGAGCGCATCGTCGCCGAGGGTGACCGGGTTACGCAGCTTGCCGCCGCCTTCCGTCGAGCCGAGCGTCTCGGGGATCGCCTTGAGGCCGCAGGCCGCGCCGGTGCAGGTCTGCATGAAGTCGATCGCCCGCTTGTACTCCGAGCTGTTCCACTCCTCGGTCGAGGCGAACGTGTGATCCGGCGGCATCCAGTACTTGTTCTCGGGCTTGAGGCCGTGCGCCGTGGTGATGTTGTTCCACGCCGTGTCCTCGCCCTCGAGGCGGCGGAGCCATGACTGCTTCCACTCGCCGTCGCCCATGCGGTGGCACTTGGTGCAGGCATCCGCCTCGGGCGCCGTGATCATCTTCGGCATCGTCCAACCCTGCCCGCGGCGGTTGACGAGCGCGTACGGCGTGTCGTTCGCGCCGATCGCGAAGTCGGGATCGACGCCCATCTTCGGAACGATCGGGCGGCCGTTCGAGTCCTTCGCGCCGTCGATCCACGGGCTGTGGATGAACGCGTCGGCGTCGTGGCACTTGGCGCACTGGATGCCCGAACCGAGGCCGCCGTGCACGCCGGCCCACAGGTTCGCCGACTTGTTGCGGTCGGCGGGGTGCGGGATGTTGCCGCCGTCCTTCTTCTGGTAGAGCGCGTTCTGGAAGAAGCAGGTCTTGCCGGTGAACGGGTTCGACCCGATCATCGCGATGTCGTTGTACTGGTTCGACGCGTAACCGCCGACGCTCTTGCGGCAGAGCAGCGTCCACCGCGTGCCCTGCTCGTTGATGCGCGTGGCGACGCGCGGGCCGGCCTCGCAGAGCGAGTAGATGTACTGCGGGTTGTCGCACTTGGCGACCGTGCCGGTCTGCGGCGCCTCGACCGTGCCGTTGTCCGCCGTCACCGTCATCGGGATCGGCGTCGAGTTGAGGCAGTCGTAGGTGCTGTAGTCACCGTTGCCGAGCTTCTCGAAGAACGGAATCTCGCCGAGCTCCTGGACGCACTTCTGTCCGTAGCCGACGGGGCTGTTGATGCGCTGCTCGCCGCTCGGGTCGTCAGCCTTACCGCCGATGCCCTCGAGGCGGGCGTCGTCCCACGCTTCGAACAGGTCGCGCTCGACCTGCCAGACCACGTTCTCGCCGTCCATGACGCAGACGTCGATGATGGAGTCGGTGCCCTGGGCGGCCGCCGCGATCATCTCGGGCGTGGGGTTCATCCACTCGTCGCCCTTGTAGAACGGGACCGTCAGCTTCTGGTCGACGATCGGGCCGTCGATCAGCTCGCCGGAGGTGTTCGCGATCGGCTCGACCTCCTGGATCATTTGGTAGCAGTCGAGCTCGCCGAACGTGCCGCGGCGGGCGCGAGCGTACAGCTGCTCGGTGCCCTCGAGCTCGCGGGTGACCTGGATGACGACGCGCGAGTTGGCGTGGTTGTACATCGGAGTCACCGCGAACTCCTCCTGGCAGCCAGGAATGGCCGTCAGGGAGAGCGAGGCGAGAAGGGCAAGGCGAAGGGTCCGCATAGCTGACCGCGTTACAGGCAACTTCCGATCCATGGGTGCGCACTCGTGATCACAGGGGGATGCGCCCCCATGGCGACTCGAGTTGCCGGCGGCCGCGCCCAACGGATCGGACAGCAGTCGCCAGCACATGGCCGATTCCGTCGGCGATCTCCGTCGGAGATGGCGGGTTTGCGAGTGTTTGAGACGACCTCGTCACAAACCGACCGAACCAACGCCTATCTTCTCGCGATCATTGATCGATCTGCTTTTCAGGGGTCGACATTGACCGCGGCCGTGTCCAGGAGCTCTGCCCAGCGCCCGTTGGCCCACGTCGCGAGCGCATCCTCCCCTTTGAAGCCCTCGCTCTTGTAGTCGCCGCCCGTCGGATTGCCGTCGAGGTCCTTGCCGCGACCGTTGCCGCGGATGATGTGCTTCGCGGCGCCCTCGAGGACCAGCAGTTTGCGCGGTGTCGGGCGCTCCGTGGCGTCGCAGCCGAGGTCGTACGCGAACGACGCCTCGACCTTGTCGTCACCATCCACGTCGTCGAACGCGATCGAGCCGTCGACAAAGCTCGCGGTCATGTCGAGCTTGCAGTTGGTCACGGCGTCCTGCACCTGCCGCACCTGCTTGGGCTTGGCGCCGGTGTACAGCTGCGCGAACAGCTTGCGCGTCTCACCGGCCTTGCTCGACGAGGTGGTCGACGACAACACGAGGTGCCCCTGGCTGTTCTTGGGGCCGGTGTAGCTCCAGACTGCGATCACGCGCTTGCCACTCGGCTTGATCCCCGCTGGCAGTTTGGCGTCGGTGGCGAGGCGCTGTGCTTTCACGGGGGATTCAGCGTGGGCGACGCCGGCGGTTACGAGCAGGGCGACGAAGAGCGAGCGATGGGTCATCGCCTCTACGATCGCACATCGCGCTACTCGCTGACACAGTCGGCAACCACCGCCGTGCCGCGAGGCACGCGCTCGGTCAGCGGCGTGACGTGAAGGCCAGGCCTTCCGATGGTGGTCGCGGACAGTTGCGCTCGTCGCGCCGGATCGACCAGCACGGCCGCGCGCATCGAGCCCATCGCCCGTGCCGCACGACGGGATCAACGTCTGGGTACCGTCGGGGAACTGATAGACCGCACTGCAGTCGGCCTGGATGCCATCGCGCTCGGGAACAGATGCCAACCGGAAGCAGTCCGATATGCTACGTTTGTGGCATAGACATCAGATATTCGGATGAGCGGTAAGCAACGCCTCAGTGCAACGATCGACGCTGACTTGCTCGCGGCGGCCGAGCGCGCGGCGGCGAGTGGCGAGGTGGACACGGTGAGCGCGTGGGTCAACGACGCCATGCGGCTCAAGCTCACGCACGACCAGCGCCTCCGCGCCCTCACCGGGTACATCGAGGACTACGAGGCCGAGCACGGCGAGATCACGCAGCAGGACATGGAGGCTGCCGTCCGCGAGGCCAAGCGGCGCGCCGTCTCGACGCGCGGCATGCGCGCGGGCGAATCCCGGAAGAAGTACGGCAAGTGATGGTCCTCGATGCGGGCGCGCTCGTCGCGATCGAGCGCGGGGATCCGCTGACGCACGCGCTGCTCAAGGTGGAGCTGCTCGCCAGACGACCGCCGGTCACGCACGGGGGCGTGCTGGGTCAGGTGTGGAGAGGCGACGGGCGGAGGCAAGCGCGCATCGCGCGGATCTTGCCGGCGATCAAGGTCGTGCCCCTCGATCGTGCGCTCGGGCAACGCGCTGGCGAGTTACTCGGTCGCGCACGCAAGACCGACGTCGTGGACGCCGCGGTGGTGCTGCTCGCGACGGACGGCGATACGATCGTGACGTCGGATCCCGGCGACCTCGAGGCGCTGGCGAAGGCCGCCGGTGTTCACGTCGATCTCGTTCGGGTGTGAGCTTATACCGGAAAACTCACCACGCCGTCGGCTGCGACCGTCGCGGCGCGGGCATCGCGTGGCGTAAGGCTGGTTCTCGCTCGGCCCGTGGAACAACCAAGGGCCGTCGCTGCGCTTCCGGGCGTGCGCCCCGATCTGCCGCGCGCCGCTTGGTCTCGCTCGACGTCGTGATGAATTTTCCGGGCTAGCTCTGGTCGGCGAGCAGCACCGACTCGATCTCGCGAAGCGTCTCGGCGTCGTCGCCGATCATCTCCTTCATGGCGTGGATGCGGCCGA
Organism: Kofleriaceae bacterium; assembly: GCA_033763475.1. Classification (GTDB taxonomy): domain Bacteria; phylum Myxococcota_A; class Polyangia; order Haliangiales; family Haliangiaceae; genus JABFXX01. The sequence goes on along the minus strand of JANRKM010000219.1, from coordinate 124,509 downwards.
CGACGACGCGCGCGATCTTGTCCTCGATCGTGCCGTCGGCGTAGGCCCAATAGACCTGCGCGAAGTGGCCGTCGCGGTGGCAGCGGCCTTCGATCTGCGCCATCTGGATCGCCGACCAGCGGAGGTCGTGGATGATCTCCGAGCGGGGCGCGCCGCTAAATTCACCCGCGTGCAGCGAGATGCCTTCCTCGACGGTGAACAGCGCTACCCGTGCCTCGCCCTTCTGGAACCGGAGCCGCTCCTTCTCGCGCTCGGCAGCGCTCATGCCGCCGTGAATCAATGCGCACGGCACGGGCGCGAGGCCGGCTGACAGGGCGTCCTTGATCGCGGTGAGCGTCTCGGTGAATGCGACGGAGATGGCGACCGAGTGGCCGTTGTCGAGCAGCTCGCGCGCGAGCTCGACGGTGCCAGAGACGCGGATCAGCGAGCTCTTCTGGCGCAGGCGGAGGATCGCGGCGAGCGCACCCTTGGGATCTTTGCCGCGCGGCGACAGCTCGAGCTCGCGGCGAAACTTGGTCCACAGCTCGGCGTAGAGCGCGCGGCCTTCGGCGTCGAGCTCGATCGGCGTCAGCATGCGATTGATCGGCGGCCAGCCGGCGATCTCCTCGGGGCGGCGGCGAATGCCGGCCGGCGACGAGCGAGGAGACGGCGCATCGAACAACATCGCGCGCACGCGCTCGCAGTCGGCACGCGCACCGCCCCACTCCCACTTGCCGTAGGTGCCGCGCGTGACGCCGAGCTTCTGCGCCAGGCACCACTCCTCGAAGTCCTTGAGGTCTTTCGCGCGCGCGCCGGTGACGTGGGCGAGGAGCGGCGCGAGGTACGAGAGCTCGAGTGGGTTCTGCCCCGCCGTCGCCGACAGCCACAGGCAGAAGCCGGCGTTCGCGACGAGCTTCGCGGCGAGCTTGCTGCGCGCCGTCGTCGGGTTCTTGCAGCGGTGGCTCTCGTCGAACACGATGACGTCGAGCTCGGGGGCCGTGCCCGCGCGTGCGAGCCCCTTCTTGCTCTTGATCTTCTTGCGCGCGGCGTCGCTGACCTCGAACAGCTTGCCGAGGCGCTCGTAGTTGATGACGACGATGTCCTTGCCGGCATCGCCCATCGCTTCGATCGTGCGGCGCCAGTGCGCGACGACGGCGAGCGGACACACGATGAGGACGCTCTCGACGTCGTGCATGTCGCGGATCGACTGCCAGGCGGTGATCGTCTTGCCGAGACCGACGTCGTCGGCGAGCAGGAACCCGGGCAGGCCCGCCGTGCGCGCGGCAGCGATGGCGTCGACCGCTGCTTTCTGATGCGGCCGTAGCTCGATGCGTCCGGGCGCGGTGGCCGGGCGCGTGAGAGATTTGCCTGCCAGCTCGCGCTGAACGCGCATCTCCCACGAGTACGGGAGTGCCGTGAACGGGGCCAATGCGGCGGGGAGCTCGCGGCCCTCGTAGATGAACACCCCGTGAGCGGCGTCCCAGCGGGCCTGGCTGGCGGTGGCGATCCCGCGCATGGCGAACGGGACATCGAGCACGTGTGCAGGCGGCGTCACCCGTCGCGAAGTATCACGATCGTCTGATACAAAGCGGCGCCTTGTCATCCCGTCGAGATCCCGAGCAGATCATCGCCGCGATCGCCGACCGCAGGTTGTCGCTCGAGCTCGGACCGGTTGACATCTGCTTCCTGGTTGCCCTGCACGTCAAGGCCGAGGCGGGCGGCCTGTCCTCGTTCACCGAACAGCAGCTCGAGGATGTGTTCGAGCTCGCGAGCGCGGCGGTCCCGCTCGACGGACACCAGGTGCGCCGCCGCTCGACGGCCGCGATCCAGCGGCTGCGGGCGCAGCGGCTCCTGTCGCGCGTGGACGGCCAGGGCGTCGTGCGCACCGGCGAGTTCGCGCTCTCGCGCCTCGGCACCTCGATCGTCGAGTTCTACCTCGAGGAAGACGTCCTCACGCGCGCCAGCCTCGGCCTGCTCACGAGCAGCCTGCGCACCGCGCTCACCGACGTGCTCGCCACCGCGCGCAGCCTCACGCGCGTCGACGACTGGCGCGACCAGGTCGCCGGCCCGCTCCAGATCTCGATCGCCGAGCTGATCGCGGGCATCGAGCGCCGCCAGCGCGGCCTCGACGCGCAGCAGGAAGACTTCCAGTCCGAGATTCGCCGTCTCCTCGAGGCCGACTGGTTCGGCGCGCTCGATCGCTGCCAGGAGCTCCTCGAATCCACCAGCGCCACGCTGCACGAGCTCGACCAGATCCTGTTGCGCGACAGCACGACGCTCCTCGGCCTGCTCCAGGACATCGAGGAGCTCGCGGTCGCCGCCGGCTCGACGGAGGCCGAGGCCGCCGCGCGCCGCCTGATGGACCAGATCGATCGCAGCGTCGCGTGGAGCTCCGCGCGCCAGCGCGCCTGGTCCGAGTACTTCCAGTACGTGCATCGCTATCTGCGCGACGTCGTGCGCCTCGATCCGTCGCGCGCGCTGACGCAGCGCCTGCGCGACCAGCTCGCGGGCAACGGGCCCAAGTTCGCGCTCGCGTACGCGTCCGCCGCGCCCCTTCGCATCCTGCGCACCGTCGCCTCGCCGCGCGATTACACGCCGGTCGTGCGGCCCCGCGCGCCGCGCGAGAAAGAGCCCGAGACCACGCCACCCGAGGACCCGCAGGTCGCGCTCACGGCGCGCGTGCGCGGCGCGATCTCGCGTGGTGCGCGGTCGCTCTCGACGGTGACGGCGGTGGTCACCGAGAACATGCCCACCAACGAGCGGTTCCTCGAGGCCGGACGCGTCGCGCACACGGTCGCGCAGGTGACGCGCGTGGCCGCCGGCGTCGAGCGCCCGTGGAACGCCGTCTCGGACGATCTCGAGGTCGAGGAGTGGGACGTACGCGCCGAGGACGAAACGCCATGACCGACCGCCCCCGTTATCCCGAGCTCCAGCACGTCCTCCTCGATCCGAGCTTTCCCGAGCTCGACCTCGAGCTGCGCAAGGGCCGGCACATCGATCGCGACGACCTCGCGCTCTACACGCTCCTCGTCGATGCGCAGGACCACCTCGAAGCGTTTTACCGCCGCTACGGCTGCGACCTCGTGCACAAGGCGGACGGCTACTTCTACCTGCTCCCCACGGGCGAGAAGCTCTCGCGCCGGCAGCTCGGGGCGGGCGACATGCTCGTCGGCCAGGCGCTGGCCCTCATGTACCTCGATCCCGCGACGATCGAGCGCGGCGGCCGCGCGACCACCGAGGACGTCGTCGCGCAGCTCGTCGTCGTCCTCGGCAGCGATGCGCTGATCCGCGCGTTCAATCCCAAGCGGAAGCGCTACGACGAGCGGGTCGCGCAGAAGACCGTGCGCAGCAAGGTCGCCGAGGGCATCCGCCACCTCGCGGCGCTCGGCTTCGTCGATCTCGACGGCGAGAACCTCCGGCTTCGCCCTGCCCTGCTCCGGTTCGCCGAGCCCGTGCGCGGCCTCTCGGCGCCCGCGGAAGCGCTCGCGAAGCTCGTCGCCTCCGGCGAGGTCTCGCTGGTAACCGACGCCGACGCCGACGCCGATACCGACGCCGACGCCGATGCCGATGCCGATGCCGATGCCGATGCCGACGCCGACGCCGATGCCGACGCCGATGCCGCTACCGGTGCCGATGCTGATGCCAAGGCCGACGTCGATACCGCTACCGGTTGCGGCGCCGACGCCGACGCCGACGCCGACGCCGATGCCGACGCCGATGCCGACGCCGACGCCGACGCCGATGCCGACGCCGATGCCGACGCCGACGCCGACGCCGATGCCGACACCGACACCGACGCCGACGCCGCAACCGGCGCCGCTACCGATGCCGAGCGCGCGCCCGAGCCCGTCTCTGCCTCGCTCTCCGAACCCGCTCCTGCCGCCGCCGACGACGAGGTCGCCGAGCCCGAAGCCGTCGACGACGCGGGCATCGACGCGGCCATCGACAACGACCCCCGCGACGACGACGCGAGCTACAGCGGCTACCACGACGACGACGACGAGGATCAAGACCGGTGAGCCGTACCCGCATCACCGCGCTCGTCCTCGTCAACTGGAAGGGCGTCTTCTACGAACGCTACCTCTTCGATCGCCACGTCACGGCCCTCGAAGGCGCGAACGGTGCGGGCAAGACCACCGTGATGATCGGCGCGTACGTCGCGCTGCTCCCCGATCTCTCCAAGCTCCGGTTCACCAACCTCGGCGAGACCGCCGCGACGGGCGGTGACCGCGGCATATACGGCCGCCTCGGCGAACCGGGACGGCCCTCGTACACGATCCTCGAGCTCGACGTCGCCGGTGCACGCGTGCTCGCGGGGATTCGGCTCACGCGCCTCGCGGAGCCAACGGTGGAACCGACGGCGTTCATCATCCAGGGCCTCACGCCCGGCGTGCCGCTGTCGGATCTGTTCCTCGTGCGGCAGCTCGACGGCGATCACGTCCCCGAGCTCGACGACATCCGCGCGGCGGTGCAGCGCACCAACGCGCAGATGGAGACGTTCCGGGCGATCAAGGACTACTTCGCGGCGATGTTCGAGCTTGGCATCTCGCCGATGCGGCTCGCGGAGGAAGAAGCGCGCAGCAAGCTCAACGAGATGCTGCGCACGTCGATGACCGGCGGCATCTCGCGCGCACTGACGAGCGAGCTGCGCGGGTTCCTGCTGCGCGAGGAGACCGGCCTCTCCGACACGCTGTCGCGCATGCGCGCGAACCTCGACGCTTGCGCGCGCACGCGCAGCGAGGTCACCGAATCGCGCCACCTCGAGCGCGAGATCAGCGCGATCTACGAGGCGGGCATGGACATGTTCGCCGCGGCCGTGCAGGCCGCGAGTGCGGCCGCCGACGAAGCCCAGGCCGACGTCGACAAGGCGCGGCCGCTCCTCGATGCGACGGTGCGCGCGGAGACCGAGCTGACCGAGGCCCTCGCGGCGCTCGAGACGCGGCGCACCGAGCTCGAGGCGCGTGGCGTGAGCATGCGCGAGGAGCTGACCGCAGCGACGGCAGAGCGCGATCGCACCGTCGCGGCGGAAGCGGTGGTGACGAGGCTCGCGGCGCTGGAGGCCGAGCTCGCGGAGCTCACGGAGCGCGAAGCTTCCGCGCGGGCCCGCCAGGTGGCCGCGACCAGTGAACGTGCTGCCGCGCGGCAGGCCCGCGCGCGCGCCGTCGAAGCCGTCGAGCGCGCTGCGCACGGCCTCGCGGATCTGCAGGCCGGCCTCGACGAGCTGGTGCGCCGCGCACACGGGCATCGCCAGCTCGTGCGCCGCCTCGACGACGCGCGCCGCGCCACCCAGCGACCGGAGCTCGCGTCCGATCAGGTCGGCGCGGTGATCGCCGAGCTCGACGGTGAACGCGATCGTCTCGAGACCGAGCGTGCGCGCCTCGCCCGAGACGGGCGCGACATCGCGAGCCGGCGCGAGGAGCATGCACGCGCACTCGCGGCACTCGCGACGCTGGAGCTCGATTCCGCCGTCGGCTCCGTCGAGACGGGGGACGGCGCGCCCTATGCGCGCGGCCGTGCCTTGCTCGCGCGGCTCGCCGAGCGCGAAGCGACCCTGGCGCGCGCGTCGGAGATCGGGCGCGAACGCCGCGAGGCGGAACGCCTCGCCTCGCGTCAGACGGCCGCACGCACCCTCGCCGCGAAGCTCGGCGTGGCATCCGCCGAGAACGTGGCGAGCGCCGGCGTGCCCCCTACACGGGGTGTGGACAGCGCGAGCCCGTCGGGGCCCGATACCGCTTCCCAGGTGGTCGCCGAGCTCGCGGACCTCGAGCGTGCCCTGCGCGAGCGCGGGCAAGCAGCTTCCGCGCGCCGCGACGAAGCGAGTGCCGATCGCCAGCGCGAAACCGAGCTACGCGCGCGGCTCGCTACCGTCGACGAGCGCCTCGCGCGCTGGCAGATGGCGCAGGCGATTGTCCAGCGCCTCGCGGCGCGCGCACCGTTCGCACCGAAGACCCGTGGTGAGCTCGGCGCCGCACGCGACCAGCTCGCGCGCGATCTGCACGCGCTCGGCGACCGCCGCACCAAGCTCGAGGCGAGTCGCGAGGAGCTCGCAGAACGTGCTGCCGCCGTCGGGCGGAGCGGCACCAACCTCGATCCCGAGATCTTGCGGCTGCGGGACGAGCTCGGAGGCGAGCTGCTCGCGAGCCGGTTCGAAGACCTCGATCTCGCCGCGGCGAGCTGGGTCGAAGCGAGGCTCGGACCGCTGACGTCGGCGCTGATCGTCGAGGACCTCGATGCAGCGGTGACAGCCGTCGAACAATCCGAGCGCCATGCCACGACGGTGTACCTGGTGCGTCCCGACGCGGTGCTCTCCGTCGAGCCGCCCGACGATCTCGCCGAGCTGGCCGACGCCAGCGACGTCACCACGGTCGAGCCCTACGGCGTGCGCGTCACGCGCAGGTTGCCGCGTCCGAGCCTGGGACGGCGCGCGCGCGAGCGGCAGGTGAAGGAGCTACGCGACGCGATCGATCGCGATGCGCGCGCACTCGACGAGGTCGAGGCCCGGGCGGGCGAGCTGGCCGGCTGGCGCCGTGACCTCGAGACCCTCGACACCTGCATCGACGCGTTAGCGGCGGGCGACCCGACCGAGGAGCGCGTGACGCTCGAGCGCGAGCTCGCCGAGCTCGCCACGCGGCATACCGCGCGTGACGAGGCCGAGCGCGAGAGCCGCAGCCTCGACGCGCGCGACCGCGCGCGCCACGATGGCTTGCGCCGCCTGTTGCCCGACGTCGCGCTCGTCGATCCGCCGGACCACACGGCGCGTGTCACGGAGCTCGCGGAGCTCGAGCGCATCGCGAGCACCACCGCCGCTGACCTCGCCCGCCTCGCCTCCGCCCGCGCCGCCCTCGCCGCGCACCTGGATAGCCTGCGCCACGCGCCGCCCGACGACGCAGAGCTCGCCGCGCGTACCACGCGCGCGACGGAGATCGAGGCCCGCCTCGACACGATCGCGACGGCGCGCGCCGCGCTCGAGGACGTCCTCGTGCATCGGCACGCCGAGGCCGACGCCGGCGCCGAGGCCGCGCTCGGGCAGCGCGCCGCGCTCGCGCCCGCGCTCGAAGCACAGCACGCCGATGCCCGCGCTGCCCTCGAAGCTGCGGGACAGGCCGAAGCCGCGATGGAGACGGCGTGGGAGGCCGCCACCGCCGCGGCACAGGCCGCCGACGCGCAGCGCCTCGCCGCCGACGCGCACCGCGATCGGGCCGCGGCCGAGCTCGTCGCGCTCGGCGTCGAACTATCGGGCGGTGGTCGCATCGAGCCCCTGCAGGGCGCGGGCATGCAACACGCGTCCGGCGCCGCCGCGGAACGCGCGCGCCTCCTCACGGAACGCATCGCGAGCCTTACCATCGCGGTCGCGGCGCTCGAAGCCGAGCGCAGCGACGTCACCGCGCAACGCGCGGTCATCGCGGAACGCCTTGGCAACGCGGCCCTCGCCGTCGCCGACGCCCGCGCGCGCCTTTCCGCTGCGACGCGCGATGCCGGCCCCACCGTCGCGACGTGGGCCGCGCTGCGCGACCGCGCGAGTCGTGAGGGCCTGCTGCACGCCGCGCTGGTTTCGGCGACGGCGCCCCGCCACTCGCGGCAGAGCCTGCAGCTCACCGCCGATGCGTGGAGCAAGCGCGAGCTCCTCCTCGATCGCGTCGCGCGTGCGCGCGACGGCGCCGAGCTCGCCCATCAGCTGCGCGAACAGCCGCGCGATGGCGAGGCGTACCTCGAATGCTGGCTGCTCACGCGCGAGTGGTTGCGCCGGCGCGTGCCCGCGCAGGTCGCCGAGGTCAACGAGCCGCTGCTCGCCCTCGAGCGCCTCCGCGATCACCTCGACGTTCTCGAGGCGCGCCTGCGCCGCCAGGAACAAGATCTGCGCGGCGCATCCGAGGACGTCGCGCGCGGCATCGACGTGCTCGTGCGCCGCGCGCACGGCCAGGTCCGCCGCCTCAACCAGCAGCTCGACGGGATCCAGTTCGGCAGCATCCAGGGCATCCGCGTCGAGATCCGGCGCATCGAGCGCATGGATCAGATCCTGCGCGCGCTCCGCCTCGGCGAGGCCCAGGAGCTCCTGTTCATCCCGTCGGTGCCGATCGAAGAAGCGCTCGACGAGATCTTCCGGCGTTACGGTGGAGGCGGTCGCCAGGGTGCGCAGCGTCTCCTCGACTACCGCGAGTACGTCGAGCTCGTCGTCGAGATCAAGCGGCGCGCGACGGGCGAGTGGGAGGCCGCGAACCCGACCAAGGTCTCGACCGGCGAAGCCATCGGCATCGGTGCGGCGCTCATGATGGTCGTGCTCACCGAGTGGGAGCGCGATGCGAACCTCTTGCGCGCGCGGCGCACGGCCGGCTCGCTGCGGTTCCTGTTCCTCGACGAGGCCAATCGCCTCTCGCGCGACAACCTCGCGGTCCTGTTCGACCTGTGCAAGACCCTTGACCTCCAGCTCTTGATCGCCGCCCCCGAGGTCGCCCGCGCCGAGGGCAACACCACGTATCGGCTCGTGCGCCACGTCACGGACGACGGCCGCGAGGAAGTTATCGTGAGCGGCCGGCGCGCGGTCGCCGTCGAGGCCCCCCTCGAGAACGAGGCCTCCGCGGCCGGCGAGGCCCCCGCGGCCCCGGCCGCTAGCGAGGTCGAGATGCGTGACGCGATCGCGGCCAGCGAGGCTATCGGCGGTAGCGCCGACGCCGTCGACGCCCCCAAGCCCGCGGCGATCCCCGACGGGGTTGCGGTCAGCGAAGCGATCAGCGGTAGCGCCGATGCCGTCGACGCCCCCGAGCCCGCGTAGCCACCTGCGGCGTCGGCGCCCACCTGCCCCCGGTGCGCCGGCCTCGACGGAAGCCAGCGCGCCGACTGCTCGGGGGCGTGTCACACTGAGGCGTGCATCGCCTCTGGGTCCTGATGGTTGTCACGTCGGCCTGCGCCGCCGATCGCGCGCGCACCGCGCCGCCGCCGCGCGATCTCGAAACCTTTGGGGACACGCGCGCGCATGCGACGCCCGCACCGACGGCGTCGACCGAGGCCGCACCCGCAGCGCCCGCCACAACAGCTGCACCGGCAAAGCCCACGCAACCCGCACCGCCGCCGCAACCACCCGCGCCACCGGCTGAACCCGACGCGGCCACGATCACCGCCATGAAGTGGCCCGCGAACACCAAGTCGTTCGTCATCAAGACCTCGGCGCACGTGTTCGAGCAACCCGATATGAAGCTCGAGCCTCTCGGCAAGATCCTCGCGGGGACGCGGCTCCACGTCGTCGGTCACGCGGTGGGCAACAAGAGCTGCAAGATGTTCCTTTCCGTGCCGCCGTACGGCTACATCTGCGCGCGCTACGCGAAGCCGAGCACCGCCTCGCCCGAGGCGATCGCACAGCCCATGATCCCGACGGGTGAGCTGCTCCCCCAGACCTACTGGGGCATCAAGAAGGGCGCGCACCGCTACGCCACCGTCGAAGATGTGCGCGCCGGCATCCCCAAGCCCGAGCGCAGCGAGAACGTGTCGTACATGGTCACGCGCGAGGACAAACCCGTCGACATCGACGGTGTCGCGTACGCGGAGACCTCGGTGGGCCTGGTCGCGGTGACCGATCTCTACAAGCACTGGCCGTCGACGTTCGCAGGCATCGACCTCGTGCGCACGCCACCCCCCGCGTGGCCGTTCGCTTGGGTGCTCGCCGATGACAAGAAGGTGATCACCGCGCGCGCCACGCCCGACAAAAAGAGCGCGGCGGCGGGCACGCTCGCGCATCGCCAGATCGTCCCGATCCTCGAGGAGAGCGGTGCCTACGTGCGCGTCGCCGACGGTCAGTGGATCCCCCGCAAGAGCGTGCGCATCGCCAGGACGCGCACGCGCCCCGAGGCAACCGACGCCCACGCGAAGTGGATCGACATCGATCGCGACGAGCAGGTCATGATCGCGTACGACGGCGACAAGCCGGTCTACGCGACCCTGATCTCGTCGGGCCGCCGCAAGAACGACACGCCACCCGCCGTCTATCGCATCCGCTCCAAGTCGTCGCTCACGAAGATGGCCGCCGAGGAGCGCGAGGCGTCGCACTACGAGGTCTCCGAGGTTCCGTGGGCCACGCGCTTTCGCAGCGGCCTCTACTTCCACGCCGCCTACTGGCACGATCGCTTCGGCAACGTGCAGAGCCACGGCTGCGTGAACCTGTCGCCCACCGACGCGAAGTGGGTCTACGACTGGACCGAGCCCCACATGCCGGACGGCTGGAACGAGCTCGAGGTCCGCGTGCCGGGCTCGATGATCGTGCGCGTCTACGACGCCAAGCACCCCGATCCGCCGGTCTTCGACTACGCCAAGGAAGCGATCCAGCGCGCGAAGATCCGCAAGCAGGAAGAGAAGCTCAAGAAGGAGCGCGAGGAGCGCGAGGCCGAGGAACGCTCCGCCGCCGAAGCCGCGGCGGGCATCGCACCGAGCGCGCCCGCGCCCTGAGGGGACGGTTTCAACTTCACCAACTTAGGTGGACTCAACCGTTCGATATCCCTCAACTCGTAGGGGACGGTTTCAACTTGCGCACGGCGTACGCAATCGGCCCATCGTTGGTCTCGGCATGAGGCGAGCGCGGCTTCGCGGCGACTAAGTTGAAACCGTCCCTCGACGGTCCAACGATTTCCGTCGGTTGACTCGACCTAAGTTGGCGAAGTTGAAACCGTCCCCGCAGTCCACGCGCTGACCCCGATGATGCTCTCGCCGCCGAAGCATAGCGCCAGCGCGGGGCCACGCGACTCGACGGTGAACGGACCGCGCAGATCGAGCTCGCGTGCATGGCTCGCAGCGACCATGCGGAGCGACCGCGCCTCGAAGCCAGCGTCGGTCATGCGGCGACACCAGGTCTCGATCCGATCGTGCCGCTCGACGCGCGCCGGCCCTTCCGACGCGACGACGTTCAGGATCTCGGAGCCGAAGAACTCGCGCTCGAGCGTCCTCCGCTCCTCCTGGTCCTGCGGAAACAGGTGCGCGAACACGTCGAACACGAGGCCGTAGTGGCGGCGAGCCTCGCGCACGCGCTGCTCGAACGGCAGGCTGTTGTGCGCCGCGTCCGGCTCGATCAACGTGACGAGGCTCGGGCTCCACGTGGCGATGCGGCGAAGCAGTGCGTCGCGGCTGCGCGCGGGATCGGTCACCGCATCACCGTCGGCGACGTGGTGCAGCGCGAGGGCCGCGTTGACGATCAGCTTCTCACCCGCGCGCGAACGCGGACGTTCGAGATCCTCGATGGCGCCGGCGATCGCTTCGAACTCGAAGTCGATGCCCACCTGCGCGGCGAGCGCCGCGAGTCGTGCGCCCGTACGCTCGAGCGCCTCGGTCGGTGACGCGCCCGCGCTCGGTAGATCGACGCCGGTGATCCGGACCCGCGGACGCACCGGCCGGAGCGCGAGGAGGACGAGCAGGTCGTCCCACTGCAGCCCGTGGCCGATGCCGAGGTCGACGATGTGGATCGCCGACGAGCAGAACGTCGCGCCGTCGATCGCGCGATTCGCGCCGAGGTGGCCGAACCGAACGAGCGGCGTCTCCTGGATCAGAAGACGGAACGCGGACAGCATCGCCTCGGGGCCCGCCTTGCCTCCGTACAGGTTCCCCGCGCCGATGCCGAGCTTGGCCTCGCGCACCCCCAGCGCCTGCTCGAACAGGACGTCGATGCGATGGGCGGCCGAGGCGGGGTCGAGCCGAGGAGCGAGGGAGGCGGCGGCGGTCTGCATGGACCGTCCGCATACGCAACCGTGAGGCCAAGCTCAAGCCTCCGAGATCATTGAATATCCATGACCCGGGTCGCGTGCGATAGACGTGCGGTCGGAGTGCGCGCACGCGACCGCACGCTGTGCATCGATCGGGCTCAGCGCACGCTGCAGTGCACGACGCAGACGGCCGTCGCGCCCTTCGCGCGGGCACTGGCCTCGCACGAGCTCTTCGCCTGCTTCGAGGCGAAGAAGTGATCCTTGCCCCAGCCATTGCCGAACACCAGCTGGTAGTTGCACGCACCTGCGAAGCCGCAGACCCGCACCGACGAGCTCGCCGTGCACTGCCAGTTACCTTCGCCCGAGGTGCTCCCCTGCTTGGCGCCTTCGGCCTTGGCCGTGCTCGGCGTCGTGGGCGCCGCGGTCGTGGCCGCAGAGCCCGTCGCCGAGCCCGCCGCGCACGACGCCGCGCACGACGCCGCGATTGTGGAGCGCGATCGCATGCACGCGCTCGGTGGGCGACGTGAACGCGATCTCGAGATCGAGCTCGGAGGGGACGGTTTCAACTTACCCAACTTAGGTGGACTCAACCGTTCGATATCCCTCAACTCTTCGGGGACGGTTTCAACTTGCGCTCGGCATACGCCAACGGCCCACCATTGGTCTCGGCAAGAGGCGAGCGCGGCTTCTGGTCGTCTAAGTTGAAACCGTCCCTCGACGGTCCAACGATTTCCGTCGGTTGACTCGACCTAAGTTGGCTAAGTTGAAACCGTCCCTCCGATCGGGACTACGCGCCGGGCGCGAATGCGCTGATCGGGATGTCGAGCGCGGTGCGATCCTCGCGCGCGATGAGGCGTGCCTTGTCGGCGACGCCCGGCAGCACGTTGAACGCGAAGTACAGCGCACCGAAGCGCTTGCCTTCATAGAAGGCCTTGTCGGGGTGGTCCGCGGCGAGCTTGGCACTCGCGGCCTCGGCGATCACGGCCTGCTCGAGGAGGAGCCAGCCGACGACGGTCTCGCTCATCATCTCGAGGAAGCGGTTGGCGACGGTCGGGACCATCTCCATCTTGCCGCCACCGAACCACTGCATGAACTTGCCGCCGGTGGCCGTGAGGGCCTCCATCGCCTGACCGAGGACCGCGATGCCGTCCTTGAGCGTGGCGTGGTCCTTATTGGCCGCGACAAACGCGGCGACGTCCTTACCGAACGCCTGCACGTTGGCGCCGCCGCGCTGCATGAGCTTGCGACCGACGAGGTCCATCGCCTGGATGTGGTTGGTGCCCTCGTAGATCGAGAAGTTCTTCGAGTCGCGCGCGTACTGCTCGACCGGCCAGTCCTTGAGGTAGCCGGCGCCGCCGTAGACCTGGATCGCGGTGGCGCAGATCGAGAATGCCTGGTCGCTGCCGTACGCCTTGAGGAGCGGCACGAGCAGGTCGACCTGTCCCTGGTGGTAGTCGGCGAGGTTCTTGTCGCCGCCCGTCTTGGTCAGCGCGTTCGCGCGATCGATGTGCATCGTGAGCTTCACGGCGAGAGCGCGGATGCCCTCGACGCGCGACTTCATGTCGAGCAGCATGCGGCGCACGTCCGGGTGCTCGATGATCGGCACGCGCGGCGCGGTGGCGTCCTTCCACTGCTTGATCGACGAGCCCTGCTTGCGATCTTTGGCGTAGTCGAGTGCGTTGAGGTACGCGCTCGAGGCGAGCGAGAGGCCCTGGATGCCGACGCCGATGCGCGCGAAGTTCATGAGGTGGAACATCTGGGACATGCCCTTCTGCTCCACGTCACCGACCAGCTCGCCGAGGCAGTTGTCGTTTTCACCAAACACGAGCTGCGCCGTCGCCGACGCCTTGATGCCCATCTTGTGCTCGAGGCCCGCGACGGTGACGTCGTTGGGCGTGCCGTCGGGGCGGATCTTCGGGACGATGAACAGCGACAGCCCCTTGGTGCCGGCGGGCGCGTCGGGCGTGCGCGCGAGCACCATGTGGATGATGTTCTCGGACATGTCCTGGTCGCCGCCCGAGATGTAGATCTTGGTGCCCTTGATCTTGTACTGACCGTCGGCCTGCTTGACCGCCGTCGTCGTCGCGCTACCGACGTCACTGCCGGCATGTGGCTCGGTGAGGCACATCGTGCCGGCCCACTTGCCGTTGAACATGTTCGGTACGTAGGTCGCGATCTCCTTCTCGGTGCCGAACGCGACGATGACGTCGGCCGCGCCCTGCGTGAGCGCCGGGTACATGTTGAAGCTCGTGTTCGAGCCGCACATGAACTCCTCGACCAGCATCGCGAGCGTGAAGGGACCGGCCTGGCCGCCGTGCTTCTCTTCGAGCGCGAGCGTGCGCCAGCCAGCGTTGAACAGCTCCTTCCACGCTTCCTTGAAGCCGGTCGGCGTGATGACCTGACCGTTCTCGAGGCGGCAACCTTCCTGGTCGCCGATCGCGTTGTACGGCCCGTAGTGCTTCTGCACCCAGCCGTACGCCTCCTCGAGCACCGCGGACACCTCGTCCTTGCCCCAGTTTGCGTAGGGCTCCTTGCCGAGTAGCTCCTCGAGCTTGAACTGCTCGAACAACAGGAACGTCAGGTCGCGGAGGTTTGCCTTGTAATAATTCTGGTTCGACATCGGTGCCCTCGCGGTGAATGAATGAACCGTCATTCATTTTATGGCTCCACTTACGCGACGCGTCAACCACCGTCGGAAAAAAGATCTGCTTGCGGGATCCTCGCCGATGCGTAGAGTGGGCGACCTGTTTCTCCCGACCGGGGTGCACCGTGACTCCATGGAACTCATGAGCACATACGATTCGAACCGGGCGTCGCGGCACGCCCGCATCCCGGTCCGGAGTCCGATGTACTAGACGCGCGCCCGCGCGACAGCTCCTCGGGTGGGAGCAGCTGGGTGCGTGGCTCGGTGCTGCGCTTCTTCCACCAGCGGCACCTTCGGGCCAATTCCCTCGTGTCTACGGGGGGTCTCGCGCCATCGACCTCGGGAACGTCAAAGCGGTCGGGTCTACCTTCGGGTAGGTCTGGCTGTAACGGCGCCCCGACTCCGTACCGAGCGTGTTCACCTTCACCTGCGTCCCCTCCGACGCACGGGCTCGCGCGGCACCAGCGCGGCCCGTCACCTGGGAGGACCGCCGGTGAGCTGGGCGCAGCGGGGGCCACGACGCCTGTATGCTTTTTATGAGTGTGCGTGATCTAGAGCTGTGGCGGCACCTCGCCGCGGGGGCGGCCTCGGTAAACGAGGTGCGTCCGCTGGTTGCGTTCGCCCTCCCGCAGCGCGCGCCGTACCTGGCGTGGATGCCCGCGCTCGCGTCCCACGCCGATCCGGCGATGCGATGTGCGGCCCTCGCAGTACTGGCTGGCAGCCGGGGCATCGCTGGTGTGCGCGCCATCGTGGCGGGCCTCGACGACGAGGTCGACACGGTGCGCGCCGCCGCGCTCGACGCCTTGCGGCTGACCTCGTCCAGCGTGCCGAATCGCTACGTGCACGCGCTGTTTCATCCGCGCGCCGACGTGCGCCGCGCCGCACTCGCCGACGTGCCACGCGGATTCTCCGACGCACCGGCGTACCTGCGCGCGGATCCCGCGTGCGCCGAGCTCGCGCGCGCGCTGCCGTGGCCCGCACATCCGCTGCCGCTCGCCTGGGAGCTGCGCAACACCGGCATGCTCACCGCGCGCGAGCTCATCGACGTCATCAATCACGCCGGCGGCGCCGAGCTCGGTGCCTTCCTCCTCGCCGAGCGCAGGCGCGACCCTGCCGCGCTCGCCACCTATCTGGACGCGTGCAGCACCGCGAAGGTGCTGGCTACCGCGCCCGGCGACGACGTGCTCGACGTGATGATCGACGCACTCGCCGAGCTCGACGACGCGACGACCGACGACGCCATGCGCGCGCGCGATCGCTGCATCGAGATGCTCGTCCAGCTCGTCGGGCCCAAGCGGTCCGCGGTCCACGTGCGGATCGTGGCGGCGCTGCTGACACGGCTCGCACGCAACGGCGAGGCGGCGTGGCTGGTGGGGCTCATCGGGGCGCTGTATCCGCGGGCGCTGGAGATGGCTGCGTTTCCGCGCGCACACGCCGCCGCCGTCGTCGCGGCCATGGTGCGCTTCAGGTGGCCCGTGCGGCTCCAGCCGGCACAGACTGATCGCCTGCTCGCACTGCCGTGGATCCGCGCGGACCTCGCGCTCGCCACTGCCGTGTGCGGCATGTATCCGAGCGGGCGCCTCAAGAAGCTGGCGGCCGCGATCGGGGAGCCCGCATTGCTCGCGCACCTCTTGCGCAGCAACGCCGGCTGGGAGGTCATGTGCAGCTTCCCCGACGAGAAGCTGTACACGCGCTGGCTGCTGGCGATCGAGAGCACGTCGATCGTGCGCTACATCGAGCTCGCCGGCATCGCGCACGCCACGTTCAAGGACAAGCGCCTCCAGGCGTTCGTGCAGCAGCTGCAGCGCCGCTATCGCCACCTCGCGCTCGGTGCCTACCTCGCGAATCCGGCCGTCGCCCCCGACGATCCCCACCTGCTCGCGCTCGCGACGCTGGTCGCCGAGCGCATCGATCGCACGGGCTTCGCCGAGGTGTTCGCCACGCTGCTCGCGGCGAATGCATCGGAGCGCGGCCCCTTGCTCGCGCGGGTGTTCGCGCGCGTGCTCTCCGACAAGTTGCTCGCGTCCGTCGCCACCCTGCTGTCCGACGATGCGCTCGCCCGCTTGGTGCCGCTGCTCGACGGCCTCGATGCGTTGCCGCGCGATCGCGAGCTCGCGCTGGCAAAGGTGCTGCGCGAGCGCACACACCCTGCCCTCGTCGCGTGGGCGATCGCGGTGGACACACCGTCCGTCGCACCGGTCGCGCTGCCGCAACCGTCGCTCGCGCGCTTCACGCTCACCGAGGCCGAGCAGCTGCACGTCTCGACGTGCAGTCCTGCGGATCTCGACACCGCCCTCACGCGCGCGATGGTGTCGCCGTCGACGGGCCTCGCCGCGGCGCTCGCCGGCCGCACCGCCCATCCGTGCGTCTCTGCGTGCGTGGCGCTCCTCGTGTGTGCCGATCCACTCGCTGACGTCGCGCGCCAGCTCGATCGCTTCGCGGTGTTCGACGACACGTTCAACGCCTCCGTCGACAACACGGCCACCAAGCGCTGGGCGCGCTTGACCGATCTCCCGCCGCTCGCGCACGCACGCCTCTGGCGCTGGGAAGCCCACGCGTTCGCGTTCGGTGCGTGGGTCGACGCGTCCGGTGGCCTGCTCGCCGTTGCGCGCGCCCTCGATGCACTCGCCGGATCGTTCGCGCTCGACACGCTGTGGAAGGGCCTCGCCGAGATCATGCTGATCGCGCGCTACCGCGATCGCCCGCGCTTCGATCACATGGCGTCGACGGAGCTCGCCGTGTTCGCCGCCGAGCGCGTCGATCGCTCGTACGGCCGGCATGCGGCGACCATCGTCGTCCAGCTCGTGGAGGCCCGCGCGGTGCCGGTCGCGGCGGTCCGCAACCTCATCCTCGACCGTGCCGCCGATGCGGACGCGGCGAGCCGTGCCGAGCTGTTGCGCGTCACCCGCCTCGACGGTCTTCCCGATCCGCCGTCCGTGCAGCCCACGGGACCGATCGCCGATCTGATCGCCGCGATCCAGCGCACGCGTGATCTCGAGATCCTCGTGCGGTATTGCGCCGATGTCCGCGCCGCGGTCGTGCAGGAGGCGGTGCTCGCCATGCTCGATGCAGGCGACGCGGGCCAGCGCCGCCTCGCACGCCTGCTCGCCCACCCGGATCAGATCGGCGCACCGGGTCCGGTGCTCGCGAGCGTCGGGCTGTGGGACGAGCCCGAGGCCCTCGCGATCGTCCGCGAGCTCGCCGCCCGCGCTGACCTCCCCGCGCAGTGGCGGTTCTACCTCTGCCTCGCGATCGAGAACCTCGACGGTGCGCTCGCCGCGGCGCGAGAGCCAGGCACGACGTGGTTTCGTCGCGACGACTGGGAGACGCTCGTGCGCGGCCGCGACGAGCTCGCGATCGCGCTGGCGCTCGCCGACGCCGAACAGCACCACGCGTACACCCCGGCGATGCGCGTGGTGTTCGATCAACACCCCGCGCCGGCGATCGCGGATGCCCTCCGGCGGTTCCTCGAGGCCGGCAGCGAGCGCCCGCTGTTCACGCGTCGCGCAGCTGCACGCCGCCTCGTGATGGACTACGGCGACCTCACCGGCTTGCCCGTGCTCGTCGAAGAGCTCGTCGACACCGGCGAGGTCGGGTGGCTCGCCAAGGTGCCGGTCGGCAAGGGAGCGCAGGTGCTCGACGCGATCCTCGGCGCGGCCCTCGTCGGCGGTCACACGGCGTGCACCGAGAAGCGCATGTGGGCCGTCTACGATCGCCTGCGCGACTGCGGCGCGCTCGACGACACCGCGGCCGTCGGCGCGTGCGCACGGATCCTCGACGAGGGCATGACCACCAGCGCGCGCCAGATCGCCGCGCAGCTCGCCGTTGGCGAGAAGCTCGCGCATGCGCGGCTCACGCGGATCGCCGAGGTGTTCGCGTGGGGCGTCCGACGTGGTCTCGAGCTCACGGGCCGCCGCATGCGCATCCATCTCACCAGCAAGGAGCGCGACCTCGGCCACACCTACCTGACCGAGGGCCGGATCTTCGTCTCCCCGCTGCCGATGTTGCGCGACGAAGCGTACGGGCAAGACGTCGTCGAGGGCCTGATCCTGCACGAGCTCGGGCACCACGCGTATCACCGCAGCGAGGAAGCCCAGGCGCTGTGGAAACAGGCGCACGCCGAAGGCATCGGGCACCTCCTCAACCTCGTCGCCGACGAGCACCTCGAACGCAACCTGCGCGCGGTCGACCGGAGCTACGGTGATCGGTTGAAGCGCCTCGATGCGTACGCGTTCCAGCACGCGTCGCAGGAGCTCGGCGTCGCGTATCTGCTGCGCGTGTTGCGCGGCTCGGCCGCGACGGCGCTGATCCACACCCCCCTCGGCGTCGCGTTCGACGAAGGCAGCGTGCGGATCCGCCGCGGCGCGATGCTCGCGCAGCTCGAGCGCGCAGGGCACCCGCTCGCCCGGTTCGCCCGCGCGTTGCGCATGGGGCTCGGTAATCGCCACGACGATCCGCGGATCGCCGCGGCCTTGGCCCTGTGCTCCAAGGACCTCCGCAAGCTCGACATGCGCGGGCTCTATGCGCTCACCCAACAGCTCGCCGCGCTGTTCGGCGGCTCGATCGCGATCGCCCAGGTGTTCGGCGGATCCGAAGGGCTCGAGGTCGGCGATCAGTCGCGCGACCACGATGTCCACGG
Organism: Kofleriaceae bacterium; assembly: GCA_033763475.1. Classification (GTDB taxonomy): domain Bacteria; phylum Myxococcota_A; class Polyangia; order Haliangiales; family Haliangiaceae; genus JABFXX01. The sequence continues at coordinate 105,569 of JANRKM010000219.1, read as the reverse complement.
GGCCGGCATCGACGACGAGATCCTCCAGCGCGAGGTCGAGCGCATCCTCGCCCCCCAGCGCGACAAGCGCAGCAAGGGCGACGGCAAACCGGACCGGCTCCAGATCAACGTCAACCCCGACGAAGAATTCGAGCACATCACGACGGTGCAGCGCGTGCGCGGCGACGCCGAGGAGCACCGGCGGCTCGCCCACGAGGTGCACCGCCACTCGGTGCGGCTGCGCGAGCACCTCGACGAGCTCGGGCTACGCTGGGAGCCCGCGCGCGCGCGGATCAAGGGCCACATGCTCGACCGCGGCCGGCTCCGCGCGCTGGTCACCCGTGGCGATCCGAAGATCCTGATCGCGCGCAGGCCGGTGCGCCGCACCGATCTCTTCCTCGGCACCGTGATCGACTGCTCGGGCTCGATGTCCGCGGGCCGCAACATCGATCGCGCGAAGCGGTTCGGCGTCCTGATCTCCGAGGCCGTGCGCGCGCTGCCGGGCGTCGAGGCGCGGTTCTTCGGCTTCACCGACAGCGTGATCTACGACGCCGGTGATGCGAGCGCGTGCGACGTCACCGCGCTGCGCGCCGACGGCGGCAATAACGACGCGGCCGCGCTCCTCCACGTCGCCCACGTCGCCGCCGGTTCGCGCAAGCGCGCCCGCGTGATCGTGATGATCAGCGACGGTCTACCGACGGAGTGCTCGGTGGCAGCGCTGCGCGGCCTGGTCACCACGCTGACCAAGCGCAAGGGCATCGTGTGTGCGCAGGTCGCCGTGCGCCGGCTCGAGGAGGAGTGCTTCCCGAACTATGTCGTGCTCGACGACGAGCAGCTCGACGTCGCGGTGGCGCGGTTCGGGCGCATGATCGGCGACCTCGCGCGCAAGGTACTGGGGTAAGGTACCTGGCAGATGAAGTACGGTTGTAGCGTCGGTCTCGCGCTGCTCGTGGGATGTGCTGCCGACGCGGAAGATGCCGCCGGCAACCACGCGCCGGTCGTCCACCCGACGTCCGCGAGGCTTCGCGAGGACTCGCGGACGACCTTCACGCTCCACGCGGAAGATGCCGACGGCGACGACCTGCAGGTATGGATCAACGCAGAACCAGGTGGAGACTACGACTTCGATGCGATCCGCATGACCACCGAGAACGGGGTCGCGCTGCTCGGAGCCACGGTCACGCTGATGGGATATCCTGATTTTCACGGCGAGGTACAGCTTCCCGTCTTCGTGTCCGACGGCATCGAGCGAACGCGCGCGCTGGTCGACATCACCGTCGAGCCGGTCAACGACAAGCCAACGGCGCGCCCCGATGGGTTCGCGACCGCGATGGACACCGAGCTCGTGCTCGATGCGGCGACCCTCCTCGCGAACGACGACGATGCGGCCGACGTCGCCGACGATGCGCCGCTCTACACCGGGCTCTCGCTTGCCTCGGTAGGCGCGGCACCGCATGGGACCGTTTCGTTGGTCGCCGGCAAGGTCTCCTTCGTCCCCACGCCGGGCTTCGCCGGCGCGGCGTCGTTCACGTACCAGCTCACCGATGGGGAGGCCACCGCCGAGGCGACGGTGGACGTGCTCGTCGGCGGTAGCAACGCGGTCCCGGCCGTGGTCGAGGACGCGACGTCCACGCCGGAGGGCGTTCCGCTCGTGCTCGACGTCGCGCAGCTGCTGGTGAACGATCGCGACGACGACGGCCACACCCTGGTGGTGATCGGCGTGGCCAATGCGGAGCACGGCACGGTCGAGCTCCGGGGCCGAACCATCACGTTCACGCCGATGGGCGAGAACGGACAGACCTTCTTCGGGACGGCCGGATTCGACTACACCGTCACCGACGGCGCATCGACGTCGACGGGGCACGTCATCGTCGAAGTTTGGCCGTGGCTCTAGTGTGAGCCTCGCGGTCAGCGCGCGATCAGCACGAACCCGTCGCGCATGCCCTGCGCGGGCCCGGCGAGCTCGCCGTTCGTCGCGCCGACCACGACCGCGGTGCCACACGCATCGACGGCGACTGCCGCGGCGGTGTCCATCGCCGGCGAGCCCCACTCTTGCGTGCCGAGCACGGTGCCTTCGGCGTCGATGGTCGTGAGAAACACGTCGCGATCGCCGAGGTCCGCGCCCGTCGTGTCGCCCGCCACGTAGAGCGTGCCCTCGGGACCGAGCGCGATGTCGGCCACGCGCTCGTCGAGCGCGGAGCCGAGCTGGACGGTCCACAGCGACTCCCCCGTGACGCTGTCGAACCGACCGACGAGGACGTCATCGTGCGAGAGCGCGCCCTCGCGCACGCGCGTGGTGCCCGCCCACAGCACGCTGCCATCGGCAAGGATGCGCACCGCGGCGACCTTGTCGAAGGCTTCCGTCGAGAGCTGATGGCGCCACAACACGTCGGCGTCGTGGTTCCACGCAGTGATGAACATGCCCGGCTGCTCGCCATCGGAGAGCTGGCCACCGACCACGACCATCTCGCTCGAGATGTCGACGGCCGTGTACGTCTCGGTGTCGACGTGGCGGCGCGTCGTGTACCACTGCGGCGCCATCGTGTCGGTCACCTTGTAGGTCGCGAGGAACGGGTTGATCCACGTCTCGCCACTCTCGACGGCGCGGGCCTCGACGCCCGCGACCGCCACGCGCCCACCACGAACAGCGAGCTGGCGCGGCGACTCGGAGGCCGCGTCGTAGCCGCGCGTCATCGCCAGGAAGCCCGACGCGGCGAGCTCGCCGAGCAGGAAGTCGAAGTTGCCGGTGTCGTTGGTGCGACCGGCGAGCCACACGCGCTGGGTGCCGGGATCGATGGAGATCGACTCGAACGAGTCGGTGCCCGGCGTCGCGAGCATGGCGGCGGGCGTGAACCCGTTGCGGTACGCGAGCGTCACGCCGCGCGAGCCGATCATGCCCGAGGACAGGCTGGGTTGACCGCCATCGAGGCCTGCGACGAGGATCGATCCGTCGTTCCTCACCGCGACGTCGCGAAAGTCATCGATGCCCGTCGTGCCGTATTGCCCAGCGTTGACGCCATCGGCGATGCACCGCGTCGACACCGGCGGCGGATCGGCGGGCAGCGAGACCGGCGCGCGGCCGGGATCAGCGACGGGCGCACGCGACGAGGAATCGGTGTCCGTCGGTGCCGTCGCATCGGTGACGCACCCGACCGCGAGCAGGGAGATAGTGGGAAGCGAGGCGAGGCTGCGGAACATCATGAGCGCAGCTGAGGAGCAGTCCGCGTGCCAGCGCGCGAACGCCGCGCGCGCACATTCCACGCCGGTCCGCGAACGGCGGTTAACAGCGCCGTGAAACGAGGCTACAAACAAATTCTCAATGCCGGCCAAGTGGACTGTCGAGGAGCTGACCCCGGGGCGCACCGTCGAGGCCACGTTCTGGCCCAACACCGCCGAGCACTCGGACTTCAAGCTGCGCGCGACGCACCTCGACGGCCGCCGCGCCCCCAAGGTCGTGCTGTCGAACGACGACCGGATCGTCGCCGGTGTGCCCTGCCTGGTCCGCATCATCGAAGTCCTCAAGCCGGACAGGGAGGACCGCGGCCGCATCGAAGTCGAGTTCGTGAGTCGCGCGCCGTTTCGCATCGAGGGCGTGTGGCTCGACCCGGTCGTGTCGAAGAAGCTCCAGGTCCTGCTCCAGAGCGGCCTCAACATCCTGCTCGACGGCCCGCAGGGCTGCGGCAAGACGGTGCTCGCGCGCTCGATCGCGGATTCGCTCGGCATGGTGTTCGTGTTCTTCAACTGCGGCGCCGTCGTCGAGGCGAGCGACTTCTTCGTCAGCATCCAGGTCCGCGCGTCGGCGTCGGGTGCGCCGGTGACCGACTTCGTGAAGACCGATATCCTGCTCGCCCTCGAGGAAGCAGCCGAGAACCCCGACCGCAAGTACCTCGTGTTTCTCGACGAGCTCAACCGCTGCCAGGAGACGGCGCGCAACGCGCTGATGCCCGCGCTCGACTCGACGCGCCGCGTGTTCCACCCGATCGAGAACACGTTCATCCCGATCCCCGACAACATCCAGTTCATCGCGGCGGTGAACCGAGGCCGCGAGTTCACCGGCACGTTCGGCATCGACGCCGCCCAGCTCGATCGGTTCGCACCGCTGCAGATGGACTACCCGCCGCCCAAGGCCGAGCTCGCCATCCTCACCAAGCGCCACCCGACCGTGTCGACGGCGAACCTCGAGATCATCATCGACGTCGCCGACGCGATCCGCAGCGCGGCCGACCTTCCCGGCAGCCTGTCCGTGCGCGCGACCGACGAGGCGTGCGTGTACCTCGCGCATCCGCTGTTCGCCGACGACGGCAAGCGCGCGCTGCCCGAGATCCTGAAGACGTCGTTCTGTGGTCGATTCCCCGGGCGGTGGAACGACGTCACGACCGATGCCGGCGCCGTGTGGGCGATCGTTCGCAAGACGCTCGCGAGCAGCAAGGTCCCGCTGCCCGACGACGAGTGATACCGTCGCGGCCATGTTGAAGGACAAGGTCATCGTCATCACCGGCGCGAGCCGCGGTATCGGCGAGGCGATCGCGCGCGCGTGTGTCGACGCCGGCGCCCAGGTGGTGCTCGCGTCGCGCAAACAGGCGGATCTCGATCGCGTCGCGGGCTCGCTCGGCAACAAGGCACTCGCCGTCGCCTGCCACACCGGCAAGGCCGAGGATGTCGACGCGATGATGGCCAAGGCCCTCGAGCGGTTCGGCCGCGTGGATGGCTATGTCAATAATGCGGCCACCAACCCGTATTTCGGCCCGCTGATCGACACCCCGGATGCGGCCATCGACAAGACCTTCGAGGTCAACGTGCGCGGCTACCTCTACGGAGCGCGGGCGATGGTCAAGCACGCACGGGCACGCGGCGGCGGCGCCTCGATCGTGAACCTGGCGAGTGTGGCAGGCCTGCGTGCCGCACCGATGCAAGGCATCTACGGTGCGACAAAGGCCGCGGTGATCAGCATGACGCAAACGCTCGCCTTCGAGCTCGGCGGGTCGCAGATCCGCGTCAACGCGATCGCGCCGGGCCTGGTCGAGACCAAGTTCGCCGCGGCAATTGTTGGCAATCCCATGCTCCGCGACCATGTTGTCAACCGCACGCCTCTGGCGCGACACGCCCAGCCGGCAGAGATCGCAGGCGCCGCCGTGTACCTGCTATCTGACGCGGCGTCGTTCACGACCGGCACCACGATCACGGTGGACGGTGGCCTGACCTCCGTCTGAGTGCTCCCGACTTTGCCCTCGCCCGCGCTTCTGCGCTCGGCTACGCTCGGGCTCATGGTCGTCAAAGTGCTGGTGTTCGGGTTTGCGGCCGTTGTCGCCACAGGGTGCGTGTGGGAACGCAACGTCGACAAGCGGCTCGCGCGCGTCCAGCTCGGCGTGAACTCGCGCCAGCTCACGACCCAGGCACCCGCCGACAAGCCGCGCTACCTCGCGCGCACGACCGAGCCCACGCCGCAGCCGTCGAACGAACAAGCCTCGTCGGGCGTGACGGGCTCGTTGCAGTTCGCGATGCGCTACCCCCGCAACAACATCCCGATCTACATGGGCGCCGAGATCGAGGCCGGCCCACTCGAGAACCAAGGCTACCTCGGCGGTGCGTACGGCGTCGTCGGCGCGGAAGCAGCGTCGGGACGCGGTTCGCTGTCCGTCGAGCTCTCCGGCGGCCGGCGCTGGCTGCGCGCCGGGCTCAACGAAGATGACATCCCGGGATGGATGCTCGAGCCGCGCGTGCGTGCCCAGCTCACGCTCACGCCGCAGGTCACCGTCGGTGGCGTGCTCGGTGCGAACGCGCTTCCCGACGAGCGCGGCTGGATGGCCGGCGTCTACATCGGCATGTTCTCGGCACCGATCGACGGTTCGAAGTAACACACGCGGGCGGGCTCCGGGCGGGCTCCGGGCCGGGCGGCGGCGGCGATCACCGCCTTGACCTCGATGCGTGCGCGACCGGCGGTAGCTCAGCGCTTCGCGAGCCCGGCGGCGACGGTACGCGCGAGCGAAGGGTCGGCTTCGAACGCAGCCGCCCACGCCTTGGCGACCTCGAGGTAGCTAGCCTCGTCGAGCTCGAACTGGGCCAGCGCCTCGCGCGGCGCCAGCGCGGCGAGGTCGCGCAGCAGCGCGACGTAGTCACTGGCGCGCGCGATCTTGCCGCCGGCGATCACCTCGCGGTCCTCGAAGGTAGGCGGCAGCGGGGCGGCCTCCCCGATCACCACACCGCCGCGCGCGCGAAACTCCTGATAGAACGCATCGCGCGTCATCCGGTCGCCGAGGCGCGGCACCGGATCCCGCGCGAAGTACGCCTGCTCGCGGATCCGCAGCGCGAGCGCGCGACACGACATCGCGTCGAGCTCCGTGTGCCCGACGGTGTCCTCGAGCACCGCGAGCGCCGCCGCACGCGCGCGTGGCGTGACCTCGACAGCGTTCTCCGACGTGAACCGGAACCGCGATGCCTCGAGCGCCGCCCGCCGCACGCGCCAGCTCTCGTCGTTTGCGTGATCGGCGGCCGCCACGTGGTCGCTGGCGGCGAGAAGCGCGAACACCGCCTCCATGGGCTTACCGACCTCACCGAGCGGCGGCGGCGTCGGCTTCACCTTGGCGCGTGCGCGCTCGAGGGTGGCCTGGAACACCGCGGTGTTGTCGGGCAGCGGGTTTTGCGTCACCGCATCGCGCGCGAGCTGCTCGGCCTCGGCGAACTTGCCGAGCCCGATGTACGCGCACGCGAGGTGATTCCACCCGTTGGTCTTCCACATGAGGTCGTCGCCGGCCGCGTCGAGCAACCTCCTCGCGATCGCCTCGCACGTGGTGTAGTCGCCCACCTCGTCGAGGACGCCGGCGTACGCGTTGAGCTGCGTGACGTCGAACGCGTCGGGGTCGAGCTCGTAGGCGTTTGCATACGCGCGCACGGTGCGCGGGTTGTCCATCGCTGCGTACGCGATGCCACCGTAGGTGAGCCACTGTTCCGCGCGCACGTACCACCGGCTCGCGTAGTCGAGCACCGCCATCGCCTCCGGGAGCTTGCCGCTCTGGTACAGCACGCCCGACACGATCTGGGTCGCCTGATCGCGGGTGCTGCGCATGAGGTGCGTGATCGCGTCGGGCACCTTGCCCTGTTGCGCATACGCGAGGCCGAGGTTGCGGTGCGCTTCGCCGTTGGTGGGATCGCATGCGATCGCCCAGCGGCCGAGCTTCTCGGCGCGCACGGCATCGCCCTGCTGCAGCGCTGTGTACATCTCGGTCGCGATCTTCTCGAATGCGAGGGGCACGTCGATCTTGAGCCGAGCCCACCCGTCCGCGACGGTGGGCAGCTCGCGATCCCGCCACGCTGGTGTCGCCGCGTGGAGGCCCGCGACGAGCGCCGCGAGCGCCGCCGGTCCGCGCCCCGCCGCGAGCAACACGCGCGCGAGGTGCATCGACGGCCCCGCGCTGATGCCTTCGACGAGATAACACGCCGTCTGCAGCGCGTCGATCGCGTCGTCCGTCTCGATCTCCTTGGCCTCGAGCAGCGCGACGGTGGCATCGGCCCACTCGTCGGCGCCGAGGTAGCCGGTGTGCAACGCGAGCTGGGTTGCCTGTGCAGACACGGCGAGCGCCCACTTCGCCGGCTTGTCGCGATGCAGGCGCGCGATCGAGGCGGCGAGCACCGCCGTCTCTTCCGGCCCGAGCAGGCGCGCAGCCACGGTGGCGTGATCGCGGACAAAGCCTGCGACGTCGCCCGCGGCGCGCTCGTCGATGCCACACGCGCGCTCCACGGCGCCGAGCCACGTGCTGCCGATCCAGCGATCGACGCGGCGGAGGATGCCTTCGAGCACGCCGAACAGCGCGCGCGCTTCCCGGTCACCCAGGGCGCGACGGTGCGCTCGGACCAGCGCCAACGCCTCGCTCGCGACCGTACGCAGCGCACCCGCAATCGGGCTCGGCCTGGCCGTAGTTGCGGCGAGGTAACGCCCCAGCGCGTGCCCCGCCATGTAGGCTGCGGCCTGTGCGAGCGCTACCTCTTCCTGCTCGCTCGCCTCGGTGAACACCACCTCGAGCCAGCGATTGACCAGACGATCCGCTCGGACGAGCGCGTCGTCGCCGGTGAGCGGCCCGAGCTCCGCGAACAGGGCGTCGATCGCCTTCTTGCTGCGCGTATCGGCCGCGAACCCGGCCAGCGTCGAGAGGTCGAGCTCCACCGGCGTGACCTTGCCGAGCGCACGTGCGATCACCGAGCTCCCCGCGGCCGCCGGGACGAAATCGGCAATGTCGCGCGCCATCCGGCGGACCAACGTGCTCGCACCGAGCACCACGCGCTCGCCGAGCACCGTCTCGATCACGTCGATCGGCGCGCTCGATAACAGCAGCCCGCAGTGTGCGATCGCGACGTGCTCGTCGCGCCCGGGCTCGGTCAGCTCGACGCGCCACAGCTCCTCGAGGCCGCGCCTCCACTCACCGGCGGAAAGCAGCGCACGCGCCGCGGCGAGGCGCGCCACCGGGCCGGTATTTTGGTCACCGTGGCCAAACTGCGCCCACGCGAGCACGACCTCGTCCTCCCGCCCCATCGCGACCAGCCCGTCGAGAAACGTCGCGACATCGACGTCGTCATCAGGCTCGATGCGCCCGAAGCCCTCGACGGTGCGCGCGGGATCGCCACGGAACGAACCTTCGCGCGCGTAACACCAGGCGACGAACTTCGGATCCTTCTTCCAGCGCTCGAGGATGCGCGTGTGACGCGGCCAGGCCGCCTCGCGCCCCTCCAGCCGGTTCCCGCGCAGCGCGATCGCCTCGTCGAGCCGGCCCACCCGCATCAGCGCATCAGCGACGAGCAGGTCGACCTGGATCTGATCCGGGTACCACGGGTACATCGGATCCATCGGACAGCCGTGCACGCGGCTCGTCTGTAGCGCCTGCCACAGCGCAGCACCTTCGCGGCCGGTGCGCGCGAGTCGATCGACGAGCGCGATGTGCCCGCGCGATTCGAGATGATGCGCGGCCACCGCGCGCTCGAGGAGCCGCGTGCCCTCGTCGACGAGTCCCGAACCTTCGAGCAGCTCGGAGACGCGCTCGATCACGTCGAGGTGCCCGGGCCGGCACAGCGCCGCGATACCCGCGCCCGCCACGGACTCGAGCTCCGTCGGTGAGCCCGGCGTATCGTCGCGCACGAGCTCCGCATAGGGTCGGGCCCAACACGGCGCCGCCGCGATCACGCGCCGGAGTAGCGCGTAGTCCGGCTGCTGCTTGAAGCGCGCGAACAGCGCTTGTGGTTGCTCGGGGTCGATCGCGAGGATGAGCTCGTCGAGGTCCTCGCGCAGCGCGAGCGCGATCAAGCGCAGCGCGGCGAGCTTGAGCGGGCCCGCCGGCAATCGGTTCGCCGCGGCGCGCCCGAGGCTCGCGCGCGCAGGCGCCTGAACCGCCTCGAGCGGCACACTCGGCTCGGTCGCAGAGCGCTTGTTCCATGCGTCCTCGAGCATGTCGAGCGCGTTGTCAACCTCGGCATCGTCGCTCGCGTCCTCGGCGAGTCGCGCCACCCCATCCGCGTCCTCGACGATGTCTGACTCCGATGGCGCCGTCGGCGCGCGAGCGTGCTCGATCAGCGGTGGCGCGATCACGCGGACTACCGCGAGTACCTCATCCGCCGCGATCGCATCGAAGCGCTTGGGCAACGCCCCTAGCCCACGCGCCGACAGCCAGGCGCTCATCACCTGATGGATCTGATCGCCCACGTTCTTGCCGATCGCGTCGAACGACTGCTGCTTCCCGTCGCGGCCGAGCACGTGCAGCCGCACCGCGCCCGGCTTGGACAGCGACAGCTCGAGCCACACGAGCTCGTCGCGACGCGTGGGCCCGTAGAACGCATCCGTGGGGGTCGCGCCGATCAGCGCGTGCTGCGGCGTGAAGTGCGCCTCGAGCGGCAGCAGTGGCGTCGATTCGGCGTCGTATACCGCGAGCTCGGGGTGCCGCTGACAGACCTCGATACACGCGGTCCAAAGCAGCAGCGTGGCCTCGTGTGCGAAGGCTACGTCGGCACCCTCGACCTTCACATGGGGTACGAGGAACGCGATCCGATGGGGCTTCCGCAACGCCGACACTACAGGCCCTCCACGTCACCGCTGCGCAGGCGACGTGCGCCCTGACGCTCGAGCTGCGCGATCGTCTCGACGAGACACCAGTCGCCATGGACGTAGTAGTCGGTGCCGGGGAACGGGCCCGCGACGAGGCGTGCGCCCGCCTTGAGGATGCCGGCGGTGATCGCCTCCTTGTTCAGGTGCTTGAATTCGCCCGCGAGATACACCGTCGAGCCCGGCAGGCCGCGGCCCAGGCGGCGCACCACAGCGTTCAGCGGTTCCAACGTCGGACGGTCGGGCTCCGCGTCGAGCGGCGAGGGCTGCGCGATCGCGAGCAGCCCCGGTAGACCATTGGCGAGCGCGACGTAGGCGGGCCGCGCGTGGGGCGCGCGCTCGATCATCCAGCGCTCGTGCGGCCCCGGGAACGGCGCGAGCTCCTTGGTGTCGGTGATCTCCGACGGGGGCAGGTCCTCCGCGAGGATGCGCGCCGTTAGATCCGGGCGTCCCGCACGAAACGATGCGAGGGCGCGCGCGGCGACCAGCTCCGCTGTGTGCAGCCGTGCCGTCGCCGCGAGCTCGAGCGCCGCGATCGGGCGGCCCCAGATCGCGAGGTGCAGCGCACCGACGTCCGCGCCCGACAGCGCTTGCGCCGCGGCGGCCAGCTGCTTCACGCGCCCACGTCGCGCGAGGTCTTCGAGATATAGATCGCGCACATGCTCCTGCGACTCGGGATGTGCAGCCACGAGCTCGCGCGCCCGAACCGGATCACCGGAGCCGCGCACCATCCAGGCCCACAGCGCGTAGAGGTACGCCTCGGGATGCCGCGCGAACCGCGTCAGCGCACCCAGATCGTCCGCGGCTTGCTTGCAGCGCTCCACGCGCTCCGCGGCGGGCATCACCGCCGTCGAGCGCGCGACGCGCAGCCCGCGCACGGTTGGCACGACGCCGCGATGCGCGAGGTGCCACTTCGCGCGCGCGCGCAACAGGTCGATGTGTTTCATGCCCGCGAGTGCATCCTCGAACCGGCCGAGGTGCGCCTCGCCGCCGAGCGCGATCGCGAGGAACAACATCTCGAGCCGCTCGTCGATCGGCGCATCCGCCGCACGCGACACGAGTAGCGGCACCACCTCTTCGCCCAACGTCGCGCCGACGAGCCGCAACACGCGCAGGCGATGCTGCGCCGGCACATCACCAATCGAGACGAACAGCACGCGCGCGAGGGGTGCCGACGCGAAACATTCGAGCGCATCGCCCCACAGCCCGGGTGCCTTCGCGAAGATCGCCCCCGTCATCTCCGATTGCACGTGGCGCAGCGCGTGCGGCAGCTTCTCGCTCGTCACCGTCCCCGCCGTTGTCATCGCGTCGGCGAGCTTGGCGAGCGCCTCATCGGCGATCTGCACCGCATGCGGCGACCACTGCGTGCTCGGATGCATCGCGCGCAGCTGGCGATAACCGAGTGACCAGGTCGCCTGCTCGCGCACGGGCTTTGGGGTCGTCGGATCCGCGACCAGCTTCGCGAGCCGCTTCGCCGTCTCCACTGACGGAAACATCGTCAGCCAGATGCAGCCCTGCCGCCGCAGCTCCACGCCATGCCGCGGCTCGATCATCCAGTAACCCACCTCGGCGAGCGATGGATCCGCGCCGAGCCATGGCTCGCCCTCGTCGAGTAGCCGCCCCAGCCGCTCTCGTGGCACCCCCGCGACCTCACCGCTCGCAGGCAACAGCGATAGCACGTCGTGGATCCGGTACCGCACCGCGGGCGGAATCGCGTCTAGCTCCCCGAGCTTCGGCGACAGGTCGACCACGTTCCGATGATAGACGGTATGCTAGGAGCGGTGCGTTTGTTGGCCTGGGGAATCGTCGCGCTCGCGGTCACGGCCTGCGGTCGGGTGGACTTTGCGCCGCGCCTGGACGCGTCGACCGACGCCTCCGCCGATACCCAGCCCGCAGAAGGTGGCGTCGACGGCGCCGATTCCAGCCTGCGGCTATGGCTGCCGTTCGAGGGCTCGTCCATCGATGTCATCGCGGGCCGTGTCCCGACCTGTAGCTCGTGCCCGACCTTCGCACAGGGCATGATCGCGCAGGGGGCGGTTTTCGGAGGGGCCCGCTGCCTCCGCTTTCCCGACGAGTCCGCGTTTAGGCTGACGAACCTCACCATCGCCGCGTGGTTCCGCATCGACGCAATGACCCTCAGCAACATCGTCAGCAAGCCGTTCGAGCCCGCCACGACGGAGCAGAACGCCTTCGAGCTGTTCATCGAGTTCGACAAGCTCGTCTTCGCAACGCGCCCCGCAGCCGGTACTCGCGCCCTTCGCGGCGAGGGCCCCATCCCCTTCGGCGAGTGGCACCACGTTGCCGCCACGGTCGAGGGAACCACCGCCCGCCTCTACTTCAATGGCGCCGAAATCGCGACGGGACCGACGGATGCGATCGTTTACGACGACGCCGAGTTCCTCGTCGGCTGCGATATGGACACCGGTTCGATCAACGCGGCCCTGCAGGGCCTCCTCGACGACTTCCGGCTCTACGACCGCGCCCTCACGCCGGCCGAGATCATGACCCTGGCGGCAGGTACGCTCTGACCATGCGCGCAGCCCTCGCCCTCGTTGCACTCTGTTCGCTCGCCCATGCCGACGCGCCGGCCAAGCCGCCCGGCACCATCAAGGGCTTCGTGAGCTACGAGCGCGGCGAGCCGCCACCGCGCCCCGAGCAGCGACGCGACGCCGACCCGTACTGCGCCAAGATCCCCACCCTCGATGACGAGATCATCGTCACCAAGGGCAAGATCAAGGACGTCCTCGTCCGCATCAAGAACGGCTCCATGGGCACGCACACCGCGCCCACCACACCCGCCTTGCTCGATCAGAAAGGCTGTACCTACACGCCGCGCGTCCTCGGTGTGATGGCTGGCCAGAAGCTCGCCGTGCGCAATAGCGACGGCACCTTCCACAATGTCAATGGCTCGATCGCGACGAAGCCCGTGTGGAACAAGCCGCACCAGCCCAACGGGGCGGACCTCTCGCTCCCCACGAGCCCTACCGCCGGCGACGTCCTCGACGTCGTGTGCAACGTGCACCCGTGGATGCATGCCTACGCCGTCGTCCAGGATCATCCCTACTTCACCGTCACCGGGGAGGACGGCGCTTTCGAGCTCAACGGCCTCGCGCCCGGCACGTACACCGTCGAGGCGTGGCACCCGACCCTCGGTGCCAAGTCCCTCACTGTGAAGGTGGGCACCGGCAAGAACGCCGCGGTGACGGCGCGGTTCTCGTACAAGCCTTAGAACCAATGCTGGTGAGTTAAGGACTTTCGTCGTGCTCGTGTCACGTGTCACGTGCTCGTCCACGTCCACGATCTCGGACGCAACCACGCTGGGCCGCTGGCCGCTACGGCCGGCATGCTCGACGACGAAAAGCTCTACGTCTATCGCGGTATCGGTGCCGTTGAACATCGCGGAAGTGTGGGGAAACGAGCGAGGCAGACCGCCACAACCGATACGCGATCGCCCGAGGTGAGGCGATGGCGTGCGGCGCGATCATCGACGTCATCAGGCTCCTGGACGCGATCTCTCATCCAGACCGGGCGGAAGCGAAGTTGCTGTTGGTGCGCATCGTCGGGATGCTGAGCAAGATGTGCCGCTGATCGTGGACGTGGACGAGCACGTGACACGTGACACGTGCCCCCCCCCGGATCCGCTAACTGACCAGCACTGGCCTTAGAACACCGGCTTGTTCGTGAAGAACTCGACGTTATTGAAGATGAGGAAGTCACCGACGATCGCGAGCTCGTAGACCGGGATGATCCACAGGCCGAAATGGATGACCGAGTTCACGACGGGCGTGCCGGTGGCGGTGAAGTTCCACTTGTTGAGCTTCTTGGTGGCCGAGTAGGAGCCGAGGCAACCGGCCGACGAAGAGGCGAGAGCGGCGACGAGAGCGAGCGAGGCGATGCGCTTCATGCGCGAGAACCTACGTCACCAGTGCGTGTGACGCACCTCGCGCAGCCAGCGATCGAGATTGGCGATCGCCTCGGGCGGCGGATCGGGCGGCAAGCAGGAGCTCGGCCAGGCAGAGTCGATCGCATCGATGGCTGCGACGAGCCGCGACCGCCACGGAGCGATCTGCGCAGCATCGAGCAGCTTGCGTTCGCCTTGCTGCTTGAGCGTCACGAGCTCGCCGATCTCGGCAGGGACGAACGCGCCGAGCCGCGCGACGTCCGTGATGATCTCCCCGTGCGCGAGGAGGTGGCGGCCGGTCGCGGCGGTGCGCAGGACATAGAGCGCACGCTTGGCGGTGGGCTTGTCGTCGAACAAGCGCAGCTGGCTGGTCGCGAACCCGCCGTAGTGCCGGCCCGCGCGACGCGACAGCACGGGCTTGACGACGCTGCGCGCCTCGGCGAGCAGGTCCAGATCACCGCCGAGAACAAGGTCGCCGAGGATGCGCTCGAGGAAATTGCCGTTCCCCTTGAGGATCCCGCGGAGGACGGGCGCGAGCTCGTTGGAGCCGTAGTCCAGCTCCACGCCCTCGATGATGTCCATGCGGTCGCCCGGCTCCTCGGGAAGCGTGAGCCCGACGAGGTCCGCGGTGGGCGCGACGTGAACGCACTTGAGATCGAGGTCGCTGTCGGGCGACGGGAAGCCATAGGCGTGTGCACCCGAGAGGTAGATCACGAGGTGCTTGCGCTCGGCGGCGCGCGCCGCGAGATAGGTCCGCGCGACCTCCTGCTGCTTCGAGGTGAGAACGTTCCAGGGATCAGTCGTCGTCATCCGCATGGGACTCCCTCGCCGTAAGGTCATGCGCATCCTTGCTTCGCTGCGGACGCGCATCGCTCGGATCGGCTCGGTCGTAACGTGCCTCCGGTGCAGCCGGGGCATCCGTACCCCACGGGCCTGGCGAACGCGTGATGTAGCGGCGCGCGGCCTCCTCGCGTGCGGCGCGCAGGACGCGCTCGGCCGCGGCGACATCGGCGACGCGCGGCAGCGGACTGGTCTGGCGCGCGGTCTCGAGGCGCGGCGTGAGCTCGCGGGCGAGGGCCATGACGTCGCGCATCGGCACTTCCCCCCGCTTGATGGCCAGGAGGGTCGGACGCAGACTGTCCGAAACGCGGACATCGGGCGGCTCGCCGCCGAGCCAGCGGATGGCGACGTCGAGGAGGCGGATCAGGTTGTACGCATTCTTGGGGCGTAGATCGCGCGGCAGCTCGAGCTGCGTGCGCGCCGCGGCGCGAAGCGATGTCCAGTCGTTGGCAGCGATCAGTCCCTGATCGTACATCGAGCGGTAGAGCTGCTTGATGTAGTCGCGGGCACGCACGATGGCATCGGCACGCGTGGGCGCGACGATCGCCGCCGAGTCGGCGAGGCGCGTGGCCGCCGCGTCCAGCTCGAGTGACGGGTCGTCGCGCAACCAGTCGACGATAGTGGTGCGGTGCTCGGCGAGGCGCTGGTTGTGCTCGAGGCGATCGAGCTGCGAGAGCGCGTAGCGCCCGAAGCTGCCGTAGATCTCCTGGGACAAGAAGCTGGTGCGAATCGCGACGAGCTCCGCGCCCATCGCATCGACGACGACGGGCGACGCGAACAGCATCTCGAGCGTGTTGGGGTCGGCCCGCAGCGCTTGCCGGATGGCCTTGCCGAGCTCCCAGTAGCACTGCGAACCGTCGACGGAGGTGAGATCGAGCGGCGGCTCGACGAGGCCGGTGGTCCACGGCAGGGGCAGCACGAACACGCCGCGGTGATCCTCGTCGGAGCCCGCATCGGAGACTCCCCACGCACGCGAGCCGACCACCGTATCGATCACCACACACGACCGGAGCTGATCCCACGCCGCCGCGCGTCGCTGCGCGTACCGCACGACGCCCAGCTTACGCGGCAGCACCTCCGCACGCAGGTAGCTCGCGCGCTTGCCGTCGAGAAACACCACGTCCACGCGGTCACCGGCGACGGCCGCGACTCTGCCCGCCGCACCTTGTGGCCGCACGTCACCGTCGACGATGCGATCGACGCGCGTGGTCACCTCGGTGCCCACCGGCAACGGGACGGCGGCCGGATCGAGGTCTGCAAGTCCTCCGAGGCGGGTGCCCATCGCTCGCCGAGGATAGCGCCGTCAGGCGAGCCGCGCCCGATCTGGGGCGCGAGGCACGTACCTACTGCCAGAACCGCGCGAGCGCGATCTGACCGAGCTCGGCGCCGGATTGCGCCATGCCGACGGTCACGAGCCGATCCTGATCATCGACGGCGATGGAGAACGCGAACTCCGCTCCCGGGGTCATGCTCGCCGACGCGAGACCACTGACGCCAAAGCCGTCTTCCACGCTGCCATCGAGCCGGACCTTGAGCACCGAGAAATCGGGCGCGCCCGGGTGGGTGAGAGTCGCAACGAGTCCGCCTTCGACAGCGGTCAGCTGATAGACGGTGCTCGCGTTCGGCTCGACGACACCATCGCCGCCGAAGCTCGAATCGAGGCGGCCGTCGCGCGTCAACAGCATCATCGTCGCTGTCGAGCCGGTGGCGCCCGGTAGCGCGATCCGGCCATCGGGCAGAAGCGACACGTCCGCGAAGCCCGACTGCTGCGGCGTCTCGATGACGAGCTTGCCGTCCTCGGAGAACTCGGGATCGAGGGCCCCTGCGGGCGTGACCTGCGCGACCGCGTAGCGGTAGTCGACGTTGTAATACGCTCCGGCAACGATCGCGCGTCCGTCCGGGCGCACGGTGAGTCCGCGCACCATGTGGGCACCGGGGCCGTAGCTGAGCTCCGCGATGCCATCCTGATCGAAGCTCGGATCGAGCGCGCCATTCGGGTCGAGGCGCAGGATCGAGATGCCACTGGCCTTCGGCGCGGCGAGCATCAGCGTGCCATCGGGCGCCGGCGACATCCCGCCGACACCAAACGCCCGTCCGATCGTGTTCTGGTTCAGCACCACGAAACCGCCACTACCGTAGTCGGCCGCGAGCGTGCCCGTCGGCGTCAGCGCGTACACGATGCCGGCCGCGCTCGTGCTTCGCACGACGAACAGGATCGTACCGTCGGCGCGAATGGTCAGGCCGATCGCTTCGTAGCTCGCGTTTCCGTCGGGGATGGTGAACACGCCCCCCGTAGCGAACGACGGATCGAGGGTGCCGTGTGCATCATAGCGCGCGACGAAGAACCCCTGCGCCGTCAAGTCCACGCCGGCGATGACGACCTTGCCGTCTTCCTGGAGCGCGACGTGGTGCGCAGCTTCGTTGCGCGCGTCGTGCAGCCCGTGCGAGACGATACCGCCGAGGCCGAACGTCGCGTCGAGCGTACCCGCGGGATCCGTCAGATGTAGATCCAGCGGGCGCGTGGCCTCGAGGCCCTCGCCGGTCGCGCGCAGCGTGGCGGTCGCGAACGTGCCGAGGGCGAGGTTAGGGCCGCCCTCGATGTGCAGCATGCCCGTCTGCTTGCCGGCCGGAATCACGACGGGCGAGGCGGAGACGCCGTCGGGCAGATCCTCGAGGACAACGCGAACGTCACCCTCCAGGTTCGAGCGCTCGACCTTGACGGCGACCGTGACCGTGCGTCCCCGGATCACCCGCGCCTTGGCGGCGGCGTCGAGCGCGAGCGTGGGCTGCTCCATCGTGGGCGGGATCTCCTCGTCGGAGGGCGGCGCATCGGTGGCGCAGGCAGCGGTGGCGAAGGCGAGGAGGAGGGAGGCCAGGGTCGAGGAGGAAGTGCGCATGGTCCCCAGCGCTTGAGCACGGACCGCGCCGATCGCGGGCGCCGTGATCTCACGCAGTTGCACGCCGTGCGCAGCGTGCGCGCACGTGCGGGCAGCGTTCGCGCCAGATAGAATCCGTGCGGCCTCTCGTGCGTTCGAGGAAGAAGGTGCGGCGTAACCGACGACGGAGGCCTATCGTGCTGATCGCGGCGGGGCTCGCCCTGGGCGCCTCGCTGCTCGTGCTCGCCTGGCACCGCAGCGAGGACGACGCCCCCGACGTCGAGGTGCCGGGCTGCGGGAATGGCCCGACCACGCCCGGCATCGACGTCTCCTATCACCAGGACACGATCCAGTGGGCCAAGGTCCGTAAGGCCGGGATCCGGTTCGCGTTTATTCGCGTATCCGACGGCACCACGTTCGAGGACCCCCGGTTCAGCGCCAACTGGGATGGCGCTCGCTCGGCAAGGATCGTGCGCGGGGCGTACCAGTTCTTCCGTCCGGAAGAGAGTGCCATCAAGCAGGCCGACATGTTGATCGCCGCCATCGCCCGCGATCCCGGCGAGCTCCCGCCCGCGATCGATGTCGAGGTCAGCGGAGGCCGCACGCGCCCGCAGGTAACCACCGCGATCCGCGTGTGGGTCGATCGCGTGCGCGCGCGCCTGGGCGTCGAGCCCATCGTCTACACGAGCCCCGAGCTGTGGGGCGACCTCACCGGCAACGCCGACCTGTCGACGCAGCCGCTCTGGATCGCGCACTACACGACCGGATGCCCGCGTGTACCGCCGGAGTGGTCCGCGTGGACGTTCTGGCAGCACAGCAAGTCCGGCACCGTGCCGGGCATCAAGGGCCCCGTCGACCTCGACGTGTTCAACGGGGACAGCGATGCCTTGCGGAGGCTACGATGAAATACCTCGCGTTCGTGGTGCTCGTCGAATGCGCGAGTCCGAGCCCTTCGGCGAAGCCGAGTCCGCCGCCGAGCCCGAGCCCGCCGCGCGTAGATGCGGCCCCGCGCGACGAGCTGACCACCATCCCCGGGTGTGACGCGCTGCCCCCTGCGCGCCCGCCGGGCGTGGTGATGCGGGTGATCCAGATCGACGGCAAGTCGCTCGAGCGCACGCTCGACGCGGCCCTGGTCGCCGATGCCGCATGCCCGACGAGCTACGTGCCGCCCGCGCCCGCGTGTGTGCGGCTCGCCGACGACGCCATGGACTATGTGTGGCGCGAGCTCCGCGCGCTGAAGCCGGAGGAGATCGTCCTCGAGCCGCACGGCATGTGTATTCACTGTGGCGGCGCGACGATCGCGGTGACCTGGCCCGCGGGCTCCTGCGAGCGCGGCATGGGCCACGAGCACGGCGTCGCCAGCAGCTCGTACCCGCGGTTTCACGCGGCCGTTCAGCTACTCGAAGCTGCCGCCGCGGCCGCGGGCGTCGTCCGCAAGTAGTCCGCGAACCTCCGCGTGCCGAGCGCCGGCGCGATCACGTCGTGCTTCGCGAGCCCGACGGCAAACTGCACGAACTGGCCGATGCGCGGATGCACGAGCCGCACGAACCCGCCGCTCGTGGCCGCGATCCACGCCGGCACCCCACGCACCTTCACACGCCGCCCCGACGCCGCGGCGACACCTTCGAAGATCTCGCGGCGCGTGAGCACCTCGGGCCCGCCGCACGTGATCTCGCGCGCGCCCTCGCCTCGGGTCGACTCGGCCACGATCGCCGCGAGGTCGCGCTCGTCGATCGGATTCGTGCGCGCATTGCCGTCCCCGATGTCGAACAACATCCCGCGGCGCGCCATCGGCAGGAGCGACGCGTACGCCGAGAAGAACCCCGTCGGTCGCACGATCACGCCATCGACGTCGGTCATCGCGCGCGCCACGCGCTCGTGCGCATCGATGTACGCGCAGCCCGCGAGTGCAGGTGCATGCGCCACCGCGACGTAGACCAACCTCGCTCCAGTCTGCCGCGCCGCCGCGACCGCTGCCAACCCGATCGGCGTGTCGATGGACCGGTAGCCGCGCCAGCCCTTGCCGAGCGCCATCGCGACGCTCGCCCCGGCGCAGTTCACGATCGCCTCCGCACCTTCAGCGAGCCGGGTCACCACGGCTGGCTCCGTCAGGTCACCGGCGCTGCGCCCGACGGCGCGCGCGGTGTGCCCGTGCTGCCGTAACTCCACCGCGACGAGCTTCCCGAGGCCGCCGGTGCCCCCGAGGACCAACACATCCATCTCGCTCCGATGCCGCGCCCCACGGGAACCGGTGCTGCGGCACGCGGTCGCATCACTCGGCGGGTGGTGGGGCCGACGCAGCTTGCGTCATGCAGGAGCCGAGCTTCTCGCTCACCGTGGTCATCCGTTGCTTCTGCTCGTCACTCGGCACCGGCTCGTGGCCCGCGTACTTCTTCGCCTGCTTCTCCGCCCACGCGCCCATCTCCGCGGCGACCTTCTCGACGCACGCCTTGTCCGTGCACGCGCACATGCGGTCCTGGTACGTGGTCATCACGCCGATGGCTTCTTCGACCTCGGGCGATGGGTTCACGGGCGCGCCCGACGTTTCACTCGTGGGCGTCGTCGACGCGGCGGGCCCTCCGCCGCAACCGAGGAGCAACCAGACCGCGAGTCCTAGGCCGGCGTGCATGCCGCGGAGCCTACTATAGAAACCAACTGGTCGCGATCATCGCGATCGTGACCACGGGCGCGAGCGCGGTGACACACGCGAGGAAATAAGTTCGAAACGAAAGCGTCGTGAACGCGAGGGCGTACGACAGAGGCGGGTTGAACCACAGCACCAAGCGCAGCAGCACGACGGCGCGAAACGGATGGGTCTCGAGCATCTCGAACGCGCGCTGGAGCATCTTCTGTTTCGGCCGCCACGGATCGGAGCCGGCTTTGCGCACGCGCCGCGCGACGAGGAACGGCACGCTGACCGCGCACATGCCGCCGATGAACCCGACCGCGAAGCCGAGATACGGGCCGAACGCGAGCCGCCCGCCGATCACGAATGCCATGCCCGGGAGACCGATGAACGCACCGGCCACGCACGCCACGATGAAGATCAGCGGTGCCGCGGGTCCGAGCGAGTCGAGCCATGCCTTCACCGTGTACGGCGTCACCGCGCCGGTGCGCCACAGGTAGACAGCGCCCGAGACGAACCCGACGACGAACAGCCCGAGGATCACGCGCCGGGCCGTTCTCGAAAGCGCCATCGCAGCGTGATCGTACGCGATCGCGCCCGCAACGGGAGCAGCGAACCTACCGGTAGATCACGCCACTGTCGTTCTGCGGCGCCAGCAGGCGCGATGCGCACTCGGACATCGCCAGCCCGACCATGGTGATCCGCTCCAGCGTCTCCTCGCTCGGCGGCGGCGCATACGCGGCTGGCTCGGCCATCTTCCGCTCGACCCACTCCGACATCGCAGCCTGCACGCCGTCGAGGCACGGGCGGTTCTCGCACTCGCACATGCGATCGCGGAAGAGCGACATCATCGCGAGGTTCGCTTCCGCCTGAGGCCGCACCGGCGTGGGCGCGGCCACCGTCTTCACCGGCTCACTACCGCCGCGCCAGCACCCCATCACCAGCACCATCACCCCGACGAACGAGAGCTTCCGCATGTGGGAAGCTAGCCGCGCAGGCGCTCGCTAAGAAGCAGCGCACGGTGCGCGCCCGCGACGTACCGCGGTCACGCGAGCTTCGCGACCCACTCGTCGTCGAGCATTCCGTAGATGACCGTGTCGCACCACTCGCCCTTGATCCACACGTCCTTCACGAAGTGCGCTTCGCGCCGCATGCCGAGCCGCTCCACCAAACGCGCCGACGGCACGTTTCGGGGATCGACGTCGGCGTAGATGCGATGGAGCCCGAGCTCTTGGAACCCGAACCGCACGAGCGCACGCGCGGCCTCGAACGCATACCCGTTGCCGTGGTGCGCGGGGTGGAGCAGGTACCAGATCTCGGCGACGCGCGGCTCGTGGTCCTTACGCTTGAGCCCGCAGCGGCCGATGAACTGGCCCTCAAGCGTGAGCGCGAGGTCGAAGACCATGCGCGGCACGACCTGCGCCGTCGCCATGCCACTCGCGATGTACGCGCGGATCGACAGATCCGAGGCCACGTCCTGCGTCATGTAGCGCACGACCTCGGGCCGCGCCTCGATCGCGCGCAGGGGCAACCAGTCCTCCTCGACGAAGTCGCGAAGGACCAGCCGCTGCGTCACGAGCTCCACGCGGAGCTCAGTGCGCGGCGGCGTCTAGACGCGCGCGCGCCCACGCGGCACGCGCCTGCATGTTCAGGTAGTCGCCGTCCTGCGTCTTGTCGCCCCACTTGGCGAGCTCGGCCTCGGCATTCGCGAGGTCTTTCTTCGCCGCTTCGGCGTCGACGTCCTTCGCCGGTACCGCCTGCTCGACGAGGATCTCCACCTCGCCGGTCGGGTCAACGCGCAGGTAGCCCGAGCCAACCGCGTACCGCGCCTTCGCCTTCGTGCCAATGGTCAGCACGCCGGGCTTGAGCGCCGTCAGCAGCGGGATGTGTCCCGGGAGCAGCTCGAACTCGCCGAGCTCGCCAGGCGCCTGCACGCTGTCGGCCTCGGTGTGCGCGACGACGCCTTTCGGCGTCACTAGGTTCACTCCGAGGATGGTCCCGAGCGTCGACATTAGCCCCTCTTCGCGAGGTCCGCCGCCTTGGCGCGGACGTCGTCGATGGTGCCGGTCATCTCGAACGCCTGCTCCGGCAGGTCATCGCACTTGCCGGCGAGGATCTCCGAGAAGCTGCGGACCGTGTCCTCACGCGAGCAGTAGATGCCCTTCATGCCGGTGAACGTCTCGGCGACGTGGAACGGCTGGCCCATGAACTTCTCGATCTTGCGGGCGCGCGACACGGTCAGCTTGTCGTCTTCCGACAGCTCATCCATGCCGAGAATCGCGATGATGTCCTGCAGGTCCTTGTAGCGCTGCAGGATGCGCTGCACTTCACGAGCGGTCTTGTAGTGGGCCTCGCCCACGACCGCGGCCGACAGAATCGTCGAGGTCGAGTCGAGCGGATCGACGGCCGAGTAGATGCCCTTCTCGGTGATCGCGCGGTTGAGCACCGTGGTCGCATCGAGGTGGGCGAACGCCGTCGCGGGCGCCGGGTCGGTCAAGTCGTCGGCGGGAACGTAGATCGCCTGCACCGAGGTGATCGAGCCGTCCTTCGTCGACGTGATGCGCTCCTGCAGACCACCCATCTCGGTGGACAGCGTCGGCTGGTAACCGACGGCGCTGGGGATACGACCGAGGAGCGCCGACATCTCGGAGCCCGCCTGCGTGAAGCGGAAGATGTTGTCGACGAACAGGAGGAGGTCCTGCTTCTCGACGTCGCGGAAGTACTCGGCCATCGTCAGCGCCGAGAGGGCGACGCGGGCGCGCGCACCGGGCGGCTCGTTCATCTGGCCGAACACCATCGCGGTCTTCGAGAGAACGCTCGAGCCGTCGAACAGCTTGGCTTCCTCGAGCTCGTGATAGAGGTCGTTGCCCTCGCGGGTACGCTCACCGACGCCAGCGAACACCGAGTACGAACCCGACTTCTTCGCGACGTTGTTGATGAGCTCCTGGATGAGCACCGTCTTGCCGACGCCGGCGCCGCCGAACAGGCCGATCTTGCCGCCGCGACGGTAGGGAGCGAGGAGGTCGATGACCTTGATGCCCGTCTCGAACATCTCGACGTTCACCGACTGGTCGACGAACGCGGGGGCCGAGCGGTGGATCGGGCTACGCTTCTCGAACTTGACGTCGCCCGCCTCGTCGATCGGCTCGCCGACGACGTTGAGGATGCGACCGAGCACGCCCTTACCGACCGGCACCGAGATCGCCGAGCCGGTGTTCTTCACCGACTGGCCGCGGATGAGACCGTCGGTGGTGTCCATGGCGACGCAGCGGACCATGTGCTCGCCGAGGTGCTGAGCGACCTCGACGGTCAGGTTGTCCTCGCGCTTGTCGATCGAGGGGTTGGTGAGGAGGAGCGCCGTGTTGATCTCCGGCAGCTCGGCGGAATCGAACGCCACGTCGACAACGGGGCCGATGACCTGCACGACGCGGCCGATGCTGTTAGGAGAAAAGTCGGTGGTAGCCATGGTGATTCCTTAACCCTTGAGAGCCTCGGCGCCGCCGATGATCTCGAGCAGCTCCTTGGTGATCGACGCCTGACGGGCGCGGTTGTACTGAAGCGTGAGCCTGGCGATCATCTCGCCGGCGTTCTTGGTGGCGTTTTCCATCGCAGTCATCTGCGCCGCGAAGAATGCGGCGATCGACTCGAGGGCAGCGCGATAGAGCTGGATCTGCACGAACAGCGGCACGAGGCGGTTCAGCAGCTCCTCCTTGCCCGGCTCGTAGATGAAGTCCGTCGAGCCGGCATCGCCGTGTTCGGCGTCCTTCTTCACGAGGGCCTCGGTCTTGCCTTCGGCCTTCTCGTCCGCGCCCGGCACGACCGGCAGCACCTGCTTGACGCGGGTGACCTGGCTGATCGCGCTCTTGAACTCGTTGTAGACGACGTAGACGCGATCGACCTTACCGCTCGTGAAGTCATCGATGATGCGGTTCGAGGTCTCGCGCGCCACCTCGAGTGCATTCGCACCCGTGGGAGCAGCGTCGAAGCTCGTGACCGTCGTGCGACGACGCGAGAAGTACTGGTTGCCCTTGCGGCCGATGATGCGAAGCGAGACTTCCGTCGCACCCGACAGCTCGTTGGCCGCGAGGCGCTCGACCGCCTTGATGACGTTCGCGTTGAAGGCGCCGGCCTGACCGCGGTCGCTGGTGACGACAACGATCGCGACCTTCGCCATGCCGCGGTCCTCGAACAGCTTGTGGCTGTCGGTGCCCGCGACGGCAGACAGCTCGCCGACCACGCGCGAGATCGCGGCGGTGTACGGACGCGCCGCGATCAACGCCTCCTGTGCGCGCCGCAGCTTCGCCGTCGACACGAGCTTCATCGCACGCGTGATCTTGCGCGTGTTCTTGACGCTCGTGATGCGGTTACGAATTGCCTTTAGGCTGGGCACGGTAGTTAGGCCTTCTTCTCCTCGACGGAGAACTGCTTGGCGAACTCGGTGAGCGCGTCGCGGAGCGACTTCTCGACATCGCCCTCGAGCTTGCCGGTCGACGCGATCGAGCTGACCACGTCCGCCTTGCGCGACTTCATGAAGGAGAGGAGCTCCTTCTCGTAACGACCGAGCACCGAGACCGGGTAGTCGTCGACGAAGCCGTTGGTGCCGGCGTAGATCACGATGACTTGCTCCTCCATCGGCATCGGGACGAACTGCCCCTGCTTGAGGAGCTCGACCATGCGCTCGCCGCGGTTGAGCTGCGCGAGCGTCGCCTTGTCGAGGTCGGAGCCGAACTGCGCGAACGCCGCCTTCTCGCGGTACGACGCGAGCTCGAGGCGGAGGCGACCGGCGATCTTCTTCATCGCCTTGGTCTGCGCGGCGCCACCGACGCGCGACACCGAGATGCCGACGTTCACCGCGGGACGAACGCCCGAGTAGAACAGATCTGCCTCGAGGAAGATCTGGCCGTCGGTGATCGAGATGACGTTGGTCGGGATGTACGCCGAGACGTCACCGGCCTGGGTCTCGATGATCGGCAGCGCGGTCAGCGAACCGCCGCCTTCCTTGTCCGACATCTTCGCCGCGCGCTCGAGGAGGCGCGAGTGGATGTAGAACACGTCGCCCGGGTACGCCTCGCGACCCGGCGGGCGGCGGAGGAGCAGCGACAGCTGGCGGTACGCGACAGCCTGCTTGGAGAGATCATCGTAAACGATGAGGGCGTGGCGACCCGAGTCACGGAAGTACTCGGCCATCGTGACGCCGGTGTACGGCGCGATGAACTGCAGGGGAGCGGGCTCCGACGCGCCGGCGATGACGACCGTCGTGTACTCCATCGCGCCCGCCTTGGTGAGGCGGTCGACGACCGTCGCGACCGTCGACTGCTTCTGGCCGATGGCGACGTAGAAGCAGAACATGTTCTGCCCCTTCTGGTTGATGATCGTATCGATCGCGATGGCGGTCTTGCCGACGCCACGGTCACCGATGATCAGCTCGCGCTGACCGCGGCCGATCGGAATCATCGAGTCGATCGCCTTCATGCCCGTCTGCATCGGCTCGTGCACCGACTTGCGGGCGATGATGCCGGGGGCCTTGATCTCGACCTGGCGCTTCTTGGTGCCGACGATCGGCTTGCCGCCGTCGACCGGCTGACCGATCGCGTTCACGACGCGGCCGAGGAGCTCCTCGCCGACCGGAACTTCCACGATGCGGCCCGTGCGCTTGACGACGTCGCCTTCGCGGACGGCTTCGAACTTACCGAGGAGCGCAACGCCGACGTTGTCCTCCTCGAGGTTGAGCACCATGCCGTTGACCTTGTCGCCACCGGCGCCCTCGAACTCGAGGAGCTCGCCTGCCATGGCGCCCGAGAGGCCGTACACGCGCGCGATGCCGTCGCCGGCGGTGAGCACGGTGCCCGTCTCCGTGACCGAGACCTTCTTGTCGTAGTTCTCGATCTGCTTGCGGATGATGTCGCTGATCTCTGCGGCGCGAATATCAGACATGGTCTTCCTCGGTCCTTACTTGGTGAGCTCGTCGCGGAGGTTGCGGAGCTGGGTGCGAAGCGATCCGTCGTACACGGTGTCACCGACCTTCGCGATCACGCCGCCGAGCAGGCTGGCGTCCTCGCGCTTGGTGACATCGACCTTCTTGCCCGAGAGCTGCTCGAGCGCGATCGTGATCTGAGAGAGCTGGCCGGCGTCGAGCGGCTTGGCCGAGATGACCTCGGCGGTGACGCGGCCACCCTTCGCCTCGATCATCGCGTCGATCTCGCGCGAGATGCCGGGCACAGCGCTCAGGCGCTCTCCGTCGAGCAGCAGGTACACGAGGTTCTTCGTGTGCTGCTGCGCGCCGATGCGCGTGAGCAGGGCGTCGACGACCTTGCGGCGGTCCGCGCGGCGGATGGCCGGGTTGGTCAGCGACGACTGCAGCTCGGACGACTCCTTCATCGCCTTCGCGAGCGCGCGCAGGTCGGCGCCGATCTTGTCGAGGTTGCCGTTCTGCTGGCCGATCTCGAGGATCGCCTTGGCATAACGACGAGCGAGACTGCCGGCGGCCATTACACGCGCTCCTTCCGGGTCGACGACGCGGCGGTCGTGACGTCACTGATGAACGAGGCGACCAGCTTCTGCTGATCGGCCGGCTGCATCTTCTCGCGCAGGAGCTTTTCGGTCGCACTGGCGGCGGCGGCCGTCACCTCGCGGGTGAGCTTCGCGCGCGCGAGCTCGATCTCGGCGGCGATGCGCGCCTCGGCATCCTTCTTCATCTGCGCGGACTGGCGCTCGGCGTTCGCGAGAATGCGCGCCTTGTCGGCCTCGGCGTCCTTGCGCATGCCCTCGACCATCGACTTGATCTCGTCGTCGGCGGCCTTGAGCTTGGTCTCGTACTCTTCGAGCTTCTTCGCCGCGGCGTCGCGCAGCTTGGCCGCCTCGTCGAGCGCGGTCTTGATCAGATCGTGGCGCTCCGCCGCCATCTGGCGCGCGGCCGGACGGCCCTTCCACAGCAAGATGCCGAGGAGGATGACGAAGTTCAGCACCATCAGCACGAACGGCGCCGACATCGGCTCTTCCGCGACCGGCATGCCGGTGTGCGGATCCATGACGACATTGCCGTCGTGGTCGAGCACCTTGCCGTCACCGAAGTTGCCGCCGTACTGGTCCTTGCCGCGGTAGCTAAACCCGAACCAGTTGAAGTGCTTCGTGTGGTCGGGGTCCGCCCACACCTGACCGGGCTGCAGCGTCTTCTCGCCGTGATCGACGGTGGGTTCCGCGGTGCCACCCACGGTGGAGTCGACGGGGCGCTCCTCGGTCGCGCGCTTCTCTTCCGTGTCCGGCTTCTCGTCGGACGGCGGCGCGAACTTCGGTTCGCTCGAGGGCTCGAGGCCGCCGGTCGGCTGCTCGGCAGGTTGCGCGATCGCAGAGCCGATGCCCAGCGAGAGGACCGCGACAAACAGCGTCTTCTTCAACATCACGCGACCTCCCGGCCGAGGAGCTTCGACGCGATCGACCTCGCGATCGCATCCGCCTGCGGCATCAGCTGCGCGCGAGCGTCGTCGGTCTCTTTGCGCATCTTCGTCTGCGCCTCGTCGATCGCAGCCTGCGCAGCGGCGCGCGACTTGTCGGTCACATCCTTCTCGTGCGCGGCGGCTTCCGCGCGAACCTTGCGCGACTCCTCAGCGGCCTTGTCGCGGGCGACAGCGAGCTGCTTTTGATAGTCAGCGAGCTTGGCATCAGCCTCGGCAGTCATCCGCTCCGCTTCGGCGCGCGCGCCGTCAATTCCAGCCTTACGACGCTCGCGGAGCGCCAGATACGGCTGGAAGAGCAGCTTGCTGCCGACGAAGTAGACGACCAAGAACAGCGCGAACTGGAGCACCGCCGTGAGATCGATGTCGATCAACGGCTGCCCGGACGCGATGGATACGACGACGGTCTGGTCCATAGATACCTGCGTGCGTGCGCAACCTAGCGAGAATCCAGGGGTTGGCGCGGGGTGCTTATAGTCGGGGCCACCTTGCGTGTCAACGGTGGGATGTCCCCTGATCCTCGTCGGTACTGCGACAATGCGCCGCGACCGGTATGGGGGATCTCGACCAGACGGGACTAGACTGCTCTCTCCTTTATGTCCACGCCGCACTTGCCTGAGGTCGAGGTCGGGGCACTTTGGGCGGCGCTCGAACAGGCGGCTGATCTCGCGGGCCTAGGCGTCTTTGTCGCCCGGCTCGACTCGACGCCGCCTCAGGTGGTCTACGCCAGTCGGCTGGCCGCCCAAATCGTCGGGCGCGGCACGTCCCAGGACCTTGTTGGGATAGCCCCCTGGGAAATCCTCCGACCAGAGGATCAGGCCGCGATCATCGCAATGGCCTCGCGCCCGGTCGGGGCCCCCCCGGCGGCCGCCGAGGTCCACGTCCTGCGGCCAGACGGGACGCTGATCCCGGTCGCCCTGACCACCACCCGGATGATCACGGCCAGCGCCCTCCTCACCTTCGGGTACTTTCGTGACCTCACCGAGGAGCACGCGGCCCGGGCGGCCCTCGCGCGATCCGAGGCTCGGTTTCAGTTCCTGCTGGAGCACGCCCCGGATGGGGTGGCGGTCATCCGGCGCGGGACAATCGTCTTCATCAATCCCAAGGCGGCCGAGCTGCTCGCCAGCGCCCGTCCCGACCAGCTGCTGGGGCGGTCGATCGTCGAGTTCTTGCCCCCGGAGGATGGCCGGCTCGCCCTCGCGCGGCTCGAAGAGATCATCCGCACAGGCGAGGACGTGCTGCCCAACGAGTACCAGGTGCTGGTTCCAGGGCGCACGGTGGAGATCAAGAGCGTGCCGCTCGAGTGGGAAGGCGAGCCCGCCGTCATGGCCTTCGCGCGAGACGTCACCGAGCGCAAGGCGATCGAGGCGCGGCTCGTCGAGGCCGACCGGCTCGCGGCGCTCGGCACCCTGGCCGCCGCCGTGGCACACGAGATCAATAACCCGCTCACCTACGCGCAGTTGACGGTGCAGGGGATCTCGCGCGCCCTCGCTGCCGGCGTGCCCGTCGAGAACGTGGGCCAGATACGCGAGCAGCTCCGCGATATCGAGCACGGGATCTCGCGCATCGCATCGATCACGGCCGGCCTGCGCTCGTTCGCGCGTACCGACGACACGGTGCCCGGTCCCGTCGATCTGGTCCCCGTCATCGAACGTGCGCTGAAGATGGTCGACAACGACCTCCGCCATCGCGCGCAGCTCGTGAAGTGGCTGGGGCCGGTCCCGCCGGTCACCGGCACCATGGGCAAGCTCGAGCAGGTGATCGTCAACGTGCTCCTCAACGCGATCCAGTCGCTCCCGGCGACGGCGACGACGCCGGGCACGATCGAGGTCACGGTGGCCCCACGCGACGCGAAGTTCGTGGCCCTCCGCATTCGCGACAGCGGGCCGGGAATCTCCGCCGAGGTACGCGCGCGCATCTTCGAGCCGTTCTTCACCACCCGCCCGGTCGGTGAGAGCATGGGGCTGGGCCTCGCGGTCTCGAAGACCATTATCGATAGCTTCGGCGGGGAGATCTCTATCGATTCGGTCGCAGGAGCGGGTACTACTGTGACCATCGCCTTACCCATCCACGAGAGCGTGCCGGTCCCTGCACCGGAGGAGCCTGCCGACCCCATCGACGAGGGCCGCCACCGCGTGCTGGTCATCGACGACGAGCCGATGGTTCGCAATATCCTCGCGAAGCTCCTCGCCGACACCCATGCCGTGACGGTGGCAGGCAGCGGCGCCGACGGCATCGCGCTGCTCGCGACGATGGTGTTCGACGTGATCATCTGCGACGTGATGATGCCGGGGATGAACGGGCGCGAGGTCCACCGCAGAGTCGCCGAGGCGCACCCCGGTATGGAGCGCCGCATGGTGTTCATCAGTGGCGGTGCCTTTGCGCCCGAGCTGGAAAAGTTTCTGGAATCGATACCAAACCCGAAGCTGGCCAAGCCGTTTCGGCTCGACGACGTCCTCAAGGTCGTCGAGCAGGTCGCGAAGTCGACGTAACTTCTCCCTTGTCTGGCGTGGCGAGAACCCCTACAAGGGCCGCCACTAGCTTCCATGTCGAGTGTCGGGACACGCGCGAAGGTGCTGGAGAAAGTGGGAGCGGCGATCGCGCGCCGTCGCGAGGACCGCACGGTCGACGCACCGGTGCTCGCGGAGGGCACCGCGCAGGTCGCAGCGCTTGGCGACACGGCAACAACAGATTCCCCGCGCCGACGGCTGTGGCCGTGGGCAGCGGGAACGGTGGCGGTCGCCCTGGTGGGGACCTTCGGTTACCAGGCGTACTCGACGCGCGCGGAGCGCGCAGAGCTCGAGGCCCAGTATCCGATCGTGGCGACCGCCGCCGACAACGTCGTACTCGCGCGCGAGGCTGCGCGCTGGAGCGCGGGGCGCGACCGGCTCCTCGCGAACCTCGCAGCGTTCGATGCGCCCGCGGTCGGCTCGATGACCGGCGTGGGCGCGTGCCCGATCGCGAAGGCGACCTCGAGCACGAGCCAGCTCGACGAAGAA
Organism: Kofleriaceae bacterium; assembly: GCA_033763475.1. Classification (GTDB taxonomy): domain Bacteria; phylum Myxococcota_A; class Polyangia; order Haliangiales; family Haliangiaceae; genus JABFXX01. Next base: position 74,816 of record JANRKM010000219.1, on the reverse strand, counting down.
GCGGGCGCCATCGATCCGGACGCTGCCGTCACGACCCGCATCATCCTCCTCCCCGGCGAGGAGCTCGATGGCCTCGACGTCGTGGCACGGCCGGAGATCGACGCGATGCTCGCGGCGGCTGCCCGGCGCCGATTCCGCACCGCGGAGGCCCGCGCCCACGTCCTCGATGCGATGAGTGGCGCCTTCGTGGTCGCGCGCCTCCGCACCTACGCCCACGGGGTCGCCGCAGGCACGGCCTACGCCTTCGATCCCGCGACCGGCGCCCTGCGGTGTGCAGGTGCATTCCGCACCGAGGCCGACTCGTCGACGACAGACCTGTCGAAGCGGACCGAGGACGCAATCCTGACGTCACTTCGTGGCGTCAGCGTCCCTCTGTGATCGATTGCTCAGCTGACTGTCGGTTGGCCTACACAGCCAGGGACGTCCGAAAACCGATACTGGCGGTCGGTTTCTGCGCGGGGTTACCATCACGTTCATGCGGGTAGGCCTCCACGTAGCGCTAGCTTTCGCTGTGAACGTTCTTGCCGGGTGCGGTGACGACGGCCCCAAGGGCCAGAGCACCTGTGACAACGTCGTGCCGCCGCCGGCCGCCTGCATGACGCAGTGCGATCCCGCGCCCGGCGCCGCGACGACGTGCCCCGGCGGGTATCACTGCACGCCCGACGGCACGTGCGACGCGTTCTGCACGCCGACGGGTGGCGAGTGTGGCGATGGCTATCGCTGCACGCCCGACGGCCGCTGCGTCGGCGAAGACGAGTGCGTCGGCCTCGAGTGTCGGGTCGTGAACTGCACCGCGAAGAACATGCCGCCGACCACGATCTCCGGCGTCGTGTACGCGCCCAACGGCACGCTGCCACTCTACGGCGTCAACGTCTATGTCCCCAACGTTCCGCTCGGCCCGCCCCAGGATGGCGCGGTCTGTGATCGCTGCGGCGACACGCTCCCCGGTTACCCGCTCTCGAAGGTCCAGACCGACGAGATGGGTCGGTTCACGCTGACCGACGTGCCCGCTGGCCCGAACGTCCCCGTCGTGATCCAGAGCGGCAAGTGGCGCCGCACGATCACGGTGTCGAACGTCGCGGAGTGCACGGACATCGCGTTGACCGCGGCGGAGACGCGGTTCCCGAAGAACAAGTCCGAGGGCTACATGCCCAAGATCGCGATCTCGACGGGTAGCGCCGATGCGTTCGAGTGCCTCCCCCGCAAGCTCGGCATCGACGACTCGGAGATCGGGACCGACGGTGACGCGGGCAGTTTGCACCTGTACGCGGACAATGGCGCCGGTGACGGCGAAGGCGCGAACCAGTTCCGCTCCAACTTCCCGGGCGGCAGCGGCAACTTCGCCAACTCGACGACCCTCTGGAACAACGTCGACAAGCTGAAGCAGTACGACATCGTCATCCTGTCGTGCGAAGGCGACCATTATCCCGACACCAAGCCGCAAGCGGCACTCGATGCGATGAAGGCCTACGCGGACCTCGGCGGTCGCGTGTTCCTCTCCCACTGGCACAACATCTGGATCGGTGGCGACTTCCGCGATCAAGGTGACGGCCAGACGCCGGCCGTGTGGGACTCGATCGCGACGTGGGATCGCAGCACGAACCTTAGCAGCGCGACGGCCATCATCGACGAGATGAACAACCCGAAGGGTGGATCGTTCGCGACGTGGATGCTCAACGTGATGGGCTCGACCCAGCGCGGTGAGGTTGACGTCATCGCGGCGCGCATCACTGCAAGCGCGATCGATCCCGCGAAGGCCGAGCGGTGGGCCTATCTCGAAGATGGGGGCGAGGAGACGCCGCAGATCTTCCAGTTCACGACGCCGAACGAGCGTCCGCCGGGCGAACGTTGCGGCAAGGTCGTGTTCTCGGACATGCACGTGTCCGCCGACTCGACCTCGTCGCCGGGAACGCCGTTCCCGAACTCCTGCCAGAACACCGACCTGACGCCGCAGGAGAAGGCGCTCGCGTTCATGTTCTTCGACATCGCCTCGTGCGTGTCGGGCCCGCTCCTCTGATCGGGCGGTCGTTACTTCACCGACGTGGGCGCGGGCGGCTTCGGCGGCTGAGGCTTGAGGCCGCCGGCGGCAGCCTCCATGAACGACCGGCCTTCGAACACGACGCCCTTGTCGATCTGCAGCGAGGGCGTCGTCAGATCGCCCTTCACACGCCCGGGGGCGTGAATCTCGATCGAGCGGGCCGCCTTGATGTTGCCGACGACGGTGCCCTGGATGATCACCTCGCCGATCTCGATCTCGGCCTCGACGATCGCGCCTTCGCCGATGACGAGCGTGTCGTCCGAAAAGACCTCGCCCTTGAACCGACCGTCGATGCGGACGGTACCGTCGAACGTGAGCTTGCCTTCAAAGGTTGCCCCACGACCGAGGAGCGTCGTGATCTCACCCATCGGCGTGTGCTTTGCTGTGGCCACCATGGAGCCGCCACACTAGCACGGGCTACGGCGGGCTACGGCTTGAGCTTGGCGTCGATGCTGATCTCGCCGTTGTCGGGCCACTCGAGGTTCTGCACGTGCGGCTGGAAGTCCTTGAGCTTGAGCTCGAGCTTCTTCGCACTGTTCATATCGACCCCCTCGAGGATCTTCGGAGTACGCCCTCGCAGCTGGTCGTTGATGTAGATGTCGGCACCACCCGGCACGCTGTTGATCTTCAGCTTGCCGGTCACGGGGTCGAGCGCGGCACGCACCTCGCGCTCGCCGCCCGACTTCGGTACGTCGACGGTCTCGGTGTAGGGCTTGTGTCGCGGCAGCGTCACCTTGATCTCGTGGCGCGTTCCGACGGGCACATTGCCGATCGTCATCGGGGTCTTGTCGACGAGGCGCTCGCCGTCATAGGAGACCTCGGCGCCGGCCGGGACCGAGTCGACCTTGATCGAGCCCACGGTCGGGGCGGTGTCGCGCGTCGAGCGGATGATGATGAAGGTCACGCCCGCAGCGACCGAGATCGCGATCAACGCCGCGATGGCCGACGTGAACCAGCGCCGGCGCGCCGCACCGAGCTTGTACTGCGAGGGAATCTCGTCGACCTCCAGTAAGCGCAGCTGCCCCGTGAGCGTCATCCGTTGGGGCGCGGGCTGGAACTGGTAGAGCGCCCCCGGTGACATCGGCGGCTGGCCTTGGGGCGGGTAGCCTTGGTGCTGCGGGGGATAGCCCTGCGGCGGGTAGCCCGGTTGCGGCGGATACCCCTGTGGGGGGTAGCCCGGCTGCGGCGGGTAGCCCGGTTGTTGCGAATAGCCCGGTTGCGGCGCGTAGCCCGGTTGTGGCGGATAGCCGCCATATTGCGGGGGATAGCCAGGCTGCGGGGGATAGCCGTTCGGATCTTGCGCAGCGGGGACGCCGGAGGGAGGCGTCGGAACGGCGAGCGGCATCCCCGATGCGTCTGTGGCGTACGCAGGCGGTGCGTACACGGGTGCTGCCTGCGGCGGTGGCTGAGGCAATGGCTGCGGCTGCGGCTGCGGCTGCGGCTGCGGCGGGCGCGACGGCATCGGCATCGGTGCGCTCGCCTGGCTGCCGACGATCTTCTGCAGCACGCTGCTCTGTGCCGGGACGCCACCTTGCGGCGTGCGCTTCGACGGGCGCGGCTTGTTGATCGCGCTCACCGCGGGCGCGTGGATCTTCGCCGCGAGCGCGGCCGGCGGGGCCGAGCGGCGCGCGGCAGGCTTGGGCTTGAACTTGTCGGTGAAGTCGCGCTGGAGCGTCGGACCTTCTTCGTCCTCGGGGTGGTTGGCGAGGTCGGTGCTGGCCTCCGGGTCGACGAGATCATCGTCATCAGCGGCGTCGCTAGCCGTGGGGATCGCCGACACCATCGTCGATTCGATCCCGTCGCCGTCGCCGTCGTTCGCCTCGAACATGAAGCCGCCGCCGGAGGGCGGGCCGCTGATCATCGTGTGCTCGCCGCCTCCGTCGAGATCGTCGGCAGGGTCGTTCCACAACGAAGGAGGGGCAGACCGCGTGAGGCCGCTGTTGGTCGCGGGCGGCGGGTAGGCGAGCTCGCGCGTCTCCTCGCTGAGCTTGCGCGCCGGAGCGGGCTTCTTGGGTGCCGCCGCCGGTCCCGAGATCTTCGAGATCGACATCGGCGCGCCGAGATTGCCAGCCGGCGGCCGCGACTGTGCACCCGGAGCAACCGTCGGCGGCGGCTCCGTCGGCGCGGTCGCGCGGGTCAGGTTGCCGGGTGCCTTTGCCGCGGGCTGGCGACCCGACGGCTTGGAGGGCGGGGCGTTGAGCGGCTTGGCGCCCTGCTTGTCCAGATCGTCGACCCGGAAGATGACGCTGTTTTCGTCGCGCAGCTCGTCGCGTTCCTGGACGAGGTCCTTGGTGTCGAGCGTGAAGGTCGCATTGGGGCCGTCGTGAACGCTGACGTCCTGGAAGTCGGCATCCGAGGCCACGTGCATCGGATCGCCGAGGACATCCTTGATCATCGCCGCGACCTTGGAGCTCGTGAACACCGGCGCGTACGCGTGGAGGAAGCGCTCGAGGTCGCTCGCGAAGTCTCCGGCGCTCTGATAGCGGTCGGCTGGGTTCTTCTGCAGCGCGTGCATCACGATCTTCTCGAGTTGCGCGGGCACGCCGCGGCGCAGTCGGCTCGGCGGCGCGATGTCCGCGCGGCGTGCCATGTCGAGGAGGCGATGCAGATCCTCCTCGAGATAGAGCATCTGCCCCGTGATCATCTCGTAGAGCACGATGCCCGCCGAAAAAATGTCCGAGCGGAAGTCGATCTGTTCGCCCCAGGCCTGCTCGGGGCTCATGTAGTAGTACTTGCCCTTGATCACGCCCGCGGCGGTCTGCTTGACCTTACTCGCGGCCTTGGCGATGCCGAAGTCGACGAGCTTCACCTCCCCCGAATACGAGACGAGAACGTTCTGCGGGGAGACGTCGCGGTGCACGATACCGAGCGACTTGCCCGTGTGATCGCGCTTGCGGTGCGCGTGATCGAGCGCCGACGCGACCTCCTTCGCGATGAACGCCGCGACGTCGAGCGGCATGTCCTTCTCGTCTTCGCTGCCGCGGCGCAGGATCTTGTAGAGATCCGCGCCGTCGACGTACTCCATCGTGATGTAGAACGTCTCGCCGACACGGCCGAGGTCGAACGTCTGGGCGATGTTGCCGTGCGTTAGCTGCACCGCGATCTTCGCCTCGTCGACGAGCATCTGGATGAATGCTTCGTCCTCGGCGAAGTTGGGGTGAATCATCTTGAGGGCGACGAACTTCTCGAATCCCGCAATGCCCTTCGTCTTCGCGAGGTGGATCTCGGCCATGCCGCCGACAGCGATCTGACGGACGAGCCGGTACGGGCCGAATTGGCGCTCGCCCACCTAGGGTCCCTGCCCCGCCGCGGTTTCAGGCGTCGGGCCCTGCTTGAGCATGTCGGCACCGTTCGGGTGCACGAACAGACCGACCTGGCGCAGCGGCGTCTTGGCGCCGCGATCGAACGTGCACACCACCTCGGTCGCGATGCCATATGCGACGTTCACGACGTAGGTCGCCGCGGCGTTCGCGACGAGGTACAGCCCCAGACCAGCGCCGTACGTCTTGCGGTCGATCTGCGTCGGCGAGTGGATGCACTTCTCGATGTACGAGAGGATCGTGTTCTTCGCGAGCCGCCCGAACCGATCGCGCACGGCGACGGCGAACCCGGTGTCTGTCGCGGCGTAGCGAATGGAGACGGGGCGCGGCGACAGCACGTCCTTGCGCTGATGCGGGTCGACGTCGGCGAACACCGGCTTGCCCTCCGCGTCGACGGGTGCGTCGTAGAGCGCGTTCATCAGCAGCTCCTCGCACACGGCGCCGATCGCGGTGCGCACCTGGCGGCGCATCTTCGCCTGCTCGGCAAACGCGAGCACGGTGTCGATCGCGCGACCCCGGCCCTCGAAGTCGCGGATGCGCGCGTATTCGACCGGCGTGCCCGGCGGCAGGTACTTCTCGATGCCGAAGATGTCGCCGGTCAGCAACTTCTGCGCGGTGACGAACACGCCCTGATCGAGCTCCTCACCCACGACGACGTGGTTGACGCGATCGTCGCGGAGGTATGCCGTCAGATCCGTGAGCGTCGCCTTGGGCGTGACGATGGTGACGTGTGCGCGATCACGGAGCTTGGGCACCAGCGGCTGGAGCGCGGCCACGTTGCCGTCGGTCGCGGAGAAGAAGATGTAGCGATGTGGGATCACCTCGCCCGCGATCGCCTCGACGGTACGCACGGCGTCGACCTCGGCGCCTGCGCGCTCGAGATTGCCAACAATGCGGCGGAGTTGATCGAGGTCGCTCGAGATGGCGAGGACGCGCCGTTTGGACAAGGTTCCCCGGGGCTAGGCACGAGAGCCGAGCGGGCTAAATCATACCGTAAACGCCTCGAGCGCTGATGTAGGTGTGCCCTCCGATGATGCGTCCGCGAGGTGAACATGCGTTCTGCATTGGTGGTGGCCGTGCTCGCGCCGCTGGTCGCGTGCAGTAAGAAATCCGAGGGGCCGGCGCCGGAGGCCAAGCCCGCCGCAGGGTCGGCCGCGCCGGCCACTGGATCGGCCGCAGGCAGCGCGGGCAGCGCCGCGGGCAGCGCAGGAACCGCCGCGGGAAGTGCCGCCGCGGGAAGCGCCGCCGCGGATGCGAAGTTCTGTTTCGCGCGCGTCGAGGATACCTACTATGACATCGGTGGCGTCGGTTCCGACGAGGGCAAGCAGCCGCCCGAGGCGGCGAAGGCTGCGGCGCCGCTCGAGGTGAAGCAGGACAAAGGTGCGGTCACCCTCTGCAAGGGCACCGCCTGCACCCCGCTCGCCGGCCTACCCGCCAACGAGGAGACGTATGTGGTGGCGATCAGCGCGGATGGCAAGCGCGCCGCCGTCGGAGGCGTACCCCTCGCCGGGTTCTAGACCTACGACGCCGCCACCGGCAAGAAGCTGAAGGCAGTCAAGCTCGCGGGCCTCGGTCCGACCGAAGACGGCGGTGGTTGCTTCCACGCCATCGCGTTCGCGGGCTCGCCTGGTGTTTGACGCGCGCGCCCCGCCAAGCGCTGTGACCCCGTGCTCACGACTGGAGACGAGAGGAACGCGCGCGTCGCAGGCCCGCCCCTCCAGCCGCGCCTGCGGACGTGGAGCCGGCCCTGTACTCGACGACCGGCAAGAACTAGCCACCGCAACTAGATCGATCGTGGCGGTTCATACATGGAACCGCCATGGCCGCCTTCCGCGACGATCTCGAAGCCCTGACTGCCCGGCACGCCACCCTGGAGGCCGAGCTCTCCGCCAAGACCCGCGAGGTCGCAGAGGCCGCACGCATGCTCGAGGACATGAAGGTGCGCCGCACGCTTCCTGTGCTCCCGAACATCCGCGTGGCCTCGCCGTGCTCGGCCGACTGGTCGAAGATGAGCGGTGACGCACGGGTGCGCGCCTGCGGGGACTGCAAGAAGAACGTCTACAACCTCTCGGAAATGACGCGCGAGGAGGCCGAGGCGCTGATCGTCGAGAAGGAGGGCAAGCTGTGCGTGCGCTACTTCCAGCGCAACGACGGGACGATCTTGCTCAAGGACTGCGCGATCGGTGTTCGGCGCCGGCACCGGCGCATCCTGATCGCGGCGGGCGCCGTGTCCCTGATCGCGGGGACTGGCGTGGCCGCAGCACTACTCGCGACCGACTGCTCGAAGTCGCGGGTCGAGGTCAAGGGTGAGATGATCCAGGGTGAGATGATCCAGGGTGAGGAGATCCAGGGTGAGATGATCCGGGGTGAGATCTCCGACGCAATCGAGCGCAAGGGCCCGAAGGCACCCCGGCTCGAGGATCACCAGCGCATCATCAGTGGCGGTGAGTACGTGACCGGCGACCACAAGTGATCAACTAGCCGCCGACCATCACGTTCGTCGAGCCCTCGATGGAGGCGGAGCGCGATCTCTGGCTCGTTGTCGGCGAGATGGGCGCGAGCACGTGCGAGGCGTTGCTTCGGCGTCTCGCCAACGAACAGCCGCTTCCACCAGCTCATGGTGCGAGGCTTACCGCGCCTGCGTCCGTCGCGGTCCATACATTCGGCACGTTTCCCGTCGTGCTCCGACGCCGGTTTGCGTGACGTTGGCTCTGCGCTGAATCTCCACAAACGCTGGTCAGGGCCTGCACGCGGGCTGCGGCAGGTGCTGACGATCGAATGGTTGAACGAGGCATGGAGCTCGCCTTGCCCGCCTTGCCCCTTCACCCTCCCCCGCGCCCACGCGTGTTCGGACCGTCGATGGTCCTCGCCGCGATCGCACCGTTCGCCGTCGGCGCGTTGATCGCCGCGCGTACGGGAACCTACGCACCCGTGGCCGCCGTACCCGGCGTCGTGTTCGGTGTCATCGCCGCGACCAGCCCCGCACTGTACATCGCGAGTGCGGCGACCGGCACCGCACCGCCGCTCGCCGCGATCGCCCACGCGTTCTTGCTCGCACTCGGCGCATTCGGGATCGCACTCGCCGGGTTGCTGCTGCCAGCAACGTTCCTCGCGCTGTCGGCGGTCGCCCCGACGACGGCGTTCGTGATGGCGAGCGCCGCGATCGGTGGGGCGGCGCTGCTCGCGTTGCGGCGGCTCGCCATCGAGCTGCGTGCGCAATGGAGGCAGCCATCGGTGGCCGCATCGGTGGTGTTTGTGGTCTGGTGGGTCGCGACGCTCGGGATCGCGGGCCGTCTGTGGTGGGACCTAGCCGACGAGGTGCTGTCGTGATCGCCGCCGCGCGTCCGCTCGTCCCGTTGGCACCATCGACAATGTTCGGGGCGATCGATCAGGTCCTGCGGGACCGCGATGGGATCCTTGCCCGCATCGCCGCGGGCAAGGACCTCGCCGCCATCACCCGCACGATGGTCGCGACGATCGCGCTCGCGATGGCGATCGTCGGTGCCGCGCTCGGCTTGTATCGTGGGGGGATCCAGATCTTGTACGCGGGGATCAAGCTGCCGCTCGTGCTCCTGGGTACCGCTGCGCTGTCGGCCCCCGCGCTGACGGCGATCGGCGCGGCGCTCGGGCGTAGGTCGCGGCTCGCGTCGGATCTCGCGCTCGTGGTGACCGCGCTCGCCTTCGGCGCGTTGCTGATGGCGTCGTGTGCCCCGTTGATCCTCGCGGCGAAGGCGTTCGACCTCTCGTACCATCGGATGATCCTGCTCGTCGTCGGCCTGTTCACCTGTGCGGGCCTCGCCTCGTTGCGCGTCGTGGTCGGTGCGGTCGCACGCGAGCACGGGCCTGGTGGCGGGGCGGCGATCGCCGGCCTGTGCATCGTGTTCGCGCTCGTCGGTGGCCAGCTGGCGTGGGCGCTGCGTCCGTATCTCGTGCGGCCACGCGCTCCCGAGGTACCGTTCCTGCGACCCGTCGAGGACAGCTTGTTCGACGGCATCACCGGCGCAGTGCGCTCCGCCCGTGGCATCTACGTCCGCGAATTCGCGCCGCTGCCTGGCGAGGGGATGCCATGAGCGTCGCGCTCATCGGTGCTGGCTACGCTGCGATCGGGGTCGCGCTTGCCGTGGGCGCACTCGCGTTTCGTGGCCGCAAGCTCGTCGCGGGCGACGTGGTGATGTTGCTGTTCATGTGGCCGCTCGCCGCGCCCCACGTGTTCATGCGCGCGCCGCCGAGCAGCGACGACGAGCCGGAGCTGGTGAGCGCGCTCGCGCGCGCGTCGGCATCGCCTCTCGCCTCGGTGCTGCCGGATGCCGAGACCGCGCGCGTGTTGCAGAGCCGACTGCACGAGGCGAGCGATCGGTTGATCGAGCTCGAGACCCTACTCGCGCGACCGGACTTCGACCCTGGGGCGGCCGCGCAGCGCGCGCGCGAGCTCGCGGCCCGCGGTGCGACCGCAGCGGCAAATACGGCACACCTGCGGGTGCGGACGCTCGGGCAGCTGCGCACCTTGCGCGAGCGTTATCGCGCGGAGCTCGAGGAGGTACGCGAGCTGATCGCCCAGCTGGTGACCCAGGCCGAGCTGGTGCGCCTGCAGCCGTCGATCGCGCATGCGTCGAGCGAGCTGGTGCGCGAGCTGGTCACGCGCGTCGAGGGGCTCGGGGACCTGTTCGCGTATCAGGCGACGCTGGATGCGAGGGTCGAATGACGCATCGCAAACGGCACGTAGCTGCCCCGCCGAACTTCAGGCACTACTGGGAATACGCTCGCATGCCTAGGCGTTGGGCCTAGTATGGCGTCGATCCTCGTCGTCGACGATGACGCACACATCCGCGAGGTCGCGCGGTTCGCGCTCGCGCGTGCAGGATATGCCGTCGAGCTCGCCACCGACGGCGAGCAAGCCTACGAGCGGATTTGCCGCGGCGGGGTCGACCTTGTGGTGCTCGATGTCCTCATGCCCGAATTGGATGGGTTCGCGCTCTGCCGCCGCGTGCGCGCCGAGCACAAGGTGCCGCTCGTGTTCTTGTCGTCTCGCGGCGAGGAGCTCGATCGCGTGCTCGGGCTCGAGCTCGGCGCCGATGACTACCTGGCCAAGCCGTTCTCCCCGCGGGAGCTGGTCGCGCGGATCGCGGCGGTGCTCCGGCGCTCGACGGTGGCGCAGCTGCCCGCACCGCGCCCGGTGCTCGAGCTCGGCGAGGTCGCGATCGATCGCGATCGCCACGTGGTCACGGTGCGCGGCGCCCCGCTCGATGTCACCGCAACCGAGCTCCGCCTGCTCGCCACGCTGGCTCTGCATCGCGGCCGCGTGCTGTCGCGCGCACAGCTGATCGCTAGTGCATACGGCGACGATCACCACTTGAGCGCGCGCACCATCGACACGCACATCCGCAACCTGCGCGCCAAGCTGGCGGGGGCGGGCGTGCGCGACGAGGTCGTCGAGACAGTGCATGGCGTGGGCTATCGCTGCGGGTAAGCGCGCCGGCCGCGCGGTGCGGCGACTCGCGCGCATCCGCTATCGGCTGCTACTGATCAACCTGCTCGTGGTGGCGGTGCCGCTCGTCGGTGTCGGATTCGCCGGTATGCACGAGCGCCAGCTCCTCGCCGCGCTCGAGACCGACATGATCCACCAAGCCGAGCTGGTGCGCGCCACGATCGCCGTCGACACACGGCCGCTCGAGGCGCTGCAACCGATGCTGGTCACAGCCGCCCGTGACACGCGCACGCGCATCCGCGTGCTCGATCGCGACGGCCGCGTGCGCGCCGATTCGCACCGCGGAGGCCCGCCCGAGGGCCCCGAACATGCGGTGCCGTACCTGGCGGGCGGCGAATCGCCGACGCACGTGGCGGAGGTCCCGCGCTCCGTCGAGCTCACCGCGCGGCGCGAGATCCATGCGGCCTTGCGGGGGCGCTACGGCTCCGCGACGCGGCTGTGGGACAACCAGGACCGCGTCTACCTGTTCTCGGCCCTGCCGGTCTTCGATCGCCTCGGCGCCGTCACCGCCGTCGTCTACGTTACCAAGTCGACGCGGGCCGTGAAGCTGCAGCTGTTCCGGCTGCGCTCGTCGTTGGTCCGCGTCGGCATCGCGACGCTGCTCGCCACCGCTCTGATCACCCTGCTGCTGTCGACGACGATCGCGCGCCCGCTCGGCCGGCTGACCCGGCGCGCGCAGCGCATCGCGATCGGCCACCCCGTCGACGCGCGCGAGCGCGAGACACGTCGTCACGACGAGATCGGTGAGCTCGCGCGCGCGATCGAGGCGATGACCGACGATCTCGAGCGCCGTGCCCGCGACGCCCGCACGCTTGCCGCCGACATCAGCCACGAGTTCAAGACCCCTCTCACCGGGATCCGCGGTGCGGCGGAGCTCTTGCGAGACGGTGCTGCCGACGATCCCGAGGCGCGCGAGCGCTTCCTCGCGATGATCGTCGAGGACACGGCGCGCCTCGATCGCCTCGTCTCGCGCCTCCTCGAGCTCGCCCGCGTCGATGACGACCGGACCGCCGTGTTGCCCGTGGATCTGGCGCGGCTCGCGCGCGCGTGTAGCAATCGGCCGTGGCCGGTGCCGGTCGTCGTCGAGAGCGCACCGGAGGCGATCGTGCTCGGGCGTGAGGCGGCCCTCGCGTCGGCGCTCGAGAACCTCGTCGCCAACGCAACCCAGTTCGCCGCAGCGGGCACGAGCGTGCACGTCCAGATCTCGCGCACTGCTGGAGCGACGCGCGTCACCGTCGCCAACCACGGCCCGGCGCTGTCTCCTGCGGCGCGCGCGAAGGTGTGGGACCGGTTCTATTCGACGCGCACGGCGAGCGGCGGCGCGGGCCTCGGCCTCGCGATCGTGCGCTCGGTCGCACACGCACACGGCGGCACCGTCGGCATCGCCTGCGACGGCGGTGTGACATCGTTCTGGTTCGAGCTCCCAGAGGAAAAAAGTTCCTGCGGTCGCTAGCCCTGCATCGGCGAGGCGGCGAGGATGCCGCCCTATGTCCAAAGCTCTCGTCGTCTCGCTTCTGATCGCGCTCACCGGCTGCCCGCCTCCGGGTGCCGGTGGTGGCCGCGGTGGCGCCGGGGGTGGCGCCGCGATCAACCCGAACGCGTGTGGCACGATCGACACGAACCCCGTCGGGCGCAAGGTGCACAGCTTCCTCGTCGCGTCGGCGGAGCTCGATCGGGCGAGCTTCGAGCTCGAGAGCTCGGTCGCGGGGGCGTGCCGCAACATGGCGTCGATCCTCGGCGTGCCCACCGCCGGAGACACCAAGCAGGTGTGCACCGAGGCGGCGAATGCGCTCAAGGCCAACCTCCAGATCAGCGTGAAGACCGAGTCGCGCCTCGTCACGCGCTACACGCCGCCGGTGTGCCAGACCAAGCTCGAGCTCGCAGCCGGCTTCGTCGCCGAGTGCGAAGCGAAGGCCGCCGCCGACATCGACGTGACCTGTGGCGGTAGCTGCAGCGGCACGTGCACTGGCGCGTGCGATGGGACCTGTTCCGCGTCGGGCGCGAACGGCCAGTGCGCCGGCCAGTGCCAGGGTACGTGCAACGGCCGCTGCACGGGTGGCTGCGACGGGTACGCCGACGTGCAGGCGTCCGCCGAGTGCAAGGCGTCCGCCGAGATCCGCGCGAATGTTCGCACCGAGTGCAGCGAGCCCAAGGTCGAGGTGGTGCGCGAGAACGTCACCGTCGTCGACGACAGCAAGTTCCAGCTCGCGATGAAGGCGATCGACGCCGGCATTCCCAAGCTCGCCGTCGCGACCAAGAAGCTCGAGATCGCGGGCAAGGCGCTCGTGCTCTGGGTGCAGACCGGCGCGTCGCTGCTCCGCTCTGCGGGCGAGCTCGCCGGGCAGCTCGGCGAGAAGGGCATCTGCGTCGGGACGCAACTCGCGGGCGTCGTTGCTGCTTCGGCGAACATCCAGGCGCGGTTCTCGGTGTCGATCGAGATGTCCGCGTCGGTGAGCGCGTCGGCCGGCGCCCAAGCGCAGTAGCGTCGTGCCGCGCGGGGGCAATCGTTGGCGTCGCGCTCGGCGCCGAGGGGCAGCGCGAAGAGTGAATTGACCCCTCCCGACCCGCATGGGATGGTTGCTGTGGGCGGGACCTGATGAGCTCGAACAGCCAAATCTTGCGGCTGGCGCTGTTGGCCACTCTTGGTGCGTGCGCGAATGCGAGCTCGTCGTCGTCTACCGACGGAGGCCAGCAGGGTTCGGGTGATGCCTCGTGCGGCGAGATCTGTGACGCCGATGCCGACGGCGTGCTCGATAACCTCGACAAGTGCCCGAGCACGCCCTCCGGCTCGCTGATCAACATGGACGGCTGCGCGGAGAGCCAGCTGCCGTGGATGCTGGTGCCCTTCCCGCCTTTTGGCCTGCAGTGGACGCCCTCGGGCGACCTGGGCCGCGCGGGCGGCCTCACCTGGACGTATACCGGCATCCAGCGCGAGGACCTGTTCCGCATCGTATGGATGTTCTGCGATGACCCGGCGACGCCGTGTGGCCTGTCGCTCGACGGCCCCATCGATGCGCTCGAGACCTGGCACTACAGTATGAGCGACTCGAACCTGACCAACGGCAGGCTCGCGTTCACCAACTCGACGCACATCGTGCTCGACGGGGGCGGCAATCCCACGCTGGCGGGGCGCTTGACGATGAACATCGTCGATAGCTCGGAGCAGCCGCTCACCTGGGCTCCCGTGGCGACGCTCGGTGTCTCCTCCCAGGACGGCAAGCACGGCGCTGAGATCACAGGCGTCGCGTTCAAGATCACGGCGCTGGCCGAGATCCAGGACCCGATGACGCTCGCGTGGACGCCGTACCTCGACTACTACGATGCGGCGCAGACGCCGATGGCGGGCACCGGCGCGACCGTCTCGTTCGGCGGCTCGTTCTACGCGAAGTAACCTTCAGTCGTCTTCGCCGGGGACCGGCGCTTCCATCATGCTCTCGATGGGCTTGTCGTCGATGAAGTCGTTGACCCAGTCCGCGAGCGTCATGTCGTGGTCCTGGATGTCGGAGCCCGCGAAGTTGAGGACGGTCGTGCAGTGGCTGTCGTTGATGTCCCGGAAGTACGGGATGAAGTAGTAGAGGTTGTCGCGCGTGTCGAACTGCTGCGCGAGCAACTGCGTGTCCGCGTCCCACATCCGCATGATCTCGGACTTGGGTGGGAAGTCGTAGAACCGCTCGTACGAGTAGAGCGAGAAGTTGTAGTCGCGCCGGAAGAACGTGGCGGCGAGCCGATCGTTCGGATACAGATCCGCGAGCGTCGTGTTGATCGACGACATGTCGTCCAGGTTGAAAGACGACGGGAACTCGGCGCTGAGCGAGTCGAGGTTCCAGGCGGCGCGGATCATGCGGTGCAACGGCTCGGAGTAGCCGCCATTCGGAAAGATCGGGCCCGAGTCGTTGAGCAGATACGCCTTCTTGACCGACGACAACCCCTGCCGCAGGAAATGGTAGTTCGCGAGCGAGCCGACACCGCCTGCCGAGCAGCCCGTCGAGAGCAGCTTCGGGATGTTCGTGAAGTTTCCTTCGATCCACTGGGTGATGGTCTGCACCGCCTTGTGACCCTCGTGGTGGAATGTGAGGTCTGGGTCGGTGTTGCCGCTCGCGTACGTCACGACCTTCGCGCCCGTGTGCACGTCGCCCGTGCAATACGGCACGTAGATCATGTTCCACTCGCGCGCCGGGTTGGTGTCGTCGAAGCGCGACAGGAAGGGCGACACGAACGGCGCCAGCTCCCAGTGGTCGTCGGGGATGCCGTTCGGATTCGCGGCGCCGCGGATACCGTTGCGGCCCGCGCAGCTGTCGTAGTCCCAGCACGCGCCCCCTGGCTCGAACACGACGACGAGGTTGTCGCTCTTGTCCGAGTAGTTGACGAAGATCTTGTACTGGCTGTTGTTGCCGCACACGACGCCAGGCGGCTCGACCTTGAGCCACGTGTCGTACTGATCGCGCACGGGGTTCTGGATCGGCTCGGGCTCGGTGCCATCGTTGCTGGTACACGAAGCCAGAAACAGCGACACCCATGCGATGTGTCTCATCCACCCCGACGCTACGCCCGTCAGCAGGTCATCGCCAGGGGTGATCGAGATGTCGCGGTTCGCTTCCAGACCCCGGGGCGGCTGCGCGCGAAGTACTTCAAATTACGTGAGTCGTGGCGGCACCGAGCTTGCCAATCAAAGACGCCATGCGCTGGAAGACACTCCTCCTCGGACTCATCTCGTCCATCGGCTGCGGTGGCCACTATGGGGGCGACTTCGGCGCCACTCCCGGTGGCGTGAAAGATCTCACCCTCGCCCGCGAGCTGATTGCCGCGGGCAAGGTCCCGCCCGCCGACGCCCTCCTCGTCGAGGCCATGTTCTCCGAGCATGACCTCGCGCTCGAGGGCGCCCCGTGTGCGAGCACCCTCTGCCTTCGTGCGGCCGCGGGCTTCGCGCCCGAGCACGACGAGGCTCCGCGCGGCTTCGCGCAGGTCGGCCTCTCCTCGACCATCGATCCGGCGACCTGGCAGCGCCCGTCGACGACGTTCATCTTCACCGTCGACGTCTCGGGCTCGATGGGCTGGGGTTCCGACGTCTCGCCCGGCGAGCTCTCGCGCTCTCTCCTGCACAAGCTCACCGACGAGCTACGCGAGGACGATCGCGTCGCGATCGTCACCTACGGCAGCGACATCGAGACCAAGCTCGCGCTCACCTCGGGCGCTCAGCGGGCGCGCGTGCACGATGCGATCGACGATCTCAGCGAGGACGGCTCCACCAACATGGAAGACGGCATGCGGCGCGCCTATACCCTCGGCGACGACGCCGTCGGCAGCACCGAGCAGGTGCGCGTCATCGTGTTCACGGACGTCCAGCCCAACGTCGGCGCGACCGGCGCGAGCGAGTTCAACACGCTCGTCAGCGACGCCGCGACCCACGACGTCCACACCACGGTGCTCGCGCTCGGCACCGGCATCGGCCCGGAGGTCATGCGCGCGATGGCCTCGCTGCGCGGCGCCAACGCCTTCAGCATGACCGACGACGAGGACGTCGAAGACTTCATCGCCGACGAATACCCGTGGTTCACCACGCCTATCGCCTATGGCCTGCGCGTCAACGTGCAGCTCGAGAATGGGTGGTCCATCGATCGTGGCCTCGGCTTCCCCGCCGCGAGCGACGAGGAGCAGATCGGCCTCAAGGCGGAGACCGTGTTCCTCTCCAAGCGCAAGGGCGCGCTCCTCGCAGCGTTCACGCCGCCCGCCGAGACCACGACGCCGGCCGGGCTCGCCGGCGCCTTCGACCTGGCGTACACCGAGCGCGACGGCACGGAGGTTCACACGACCGCGCCGTTCGCCTACGACGACAGCGCGATCGACGCGCGCGGCCACTGGTTCGCGCAGCATGGCGTCGCGCGCACGACCGCGCTCGGCCTCCTCACCGAGGCGATGCACGATGCCGCCGTGGTCTACAGCGCGAACCCCGAAGCCGCCGAGGAGATCATGCGCACGGCCCACACGCGCTACACCGCGGACGCCGAGGCCCTCGGTGACGCGGACCTCGCCGTCGAGGCCGACCTGTCGGGCGCGCTGCTCCAGCTGATCGTGGATCGCGCGGCGCAGGGCACGCTGTACGGCTTGTGAGCTATCGACGCGCGAACTGCGCCTCTGGCACCTGCACGAACGGCTTCTGGAACTAACGCTCAGCCCCCGACCGCCCGGCGGCGTACGAGGGTGCCGCGCTTGCGGATTTGCGACACACGCATGCGCTTGCCGAAGCCCGCGTGGTAGCTCGCGCGCGGGCGCTCGGCGACGACCATATCGAGCAGAGTCTTCAACATCGCGGGCTGCTCGAGGCCGAGATCATCGAGGACCTCGGCGGCGACCATGGTGCCGGTCTCCGCGCCGCCCTCCATGTAGCCCTGGAAGTCCTCGGAGCAGTGCTCGCCGCAGAAGTGCTGGTTACCTTCGCGCGCGCCTTCCGTGCCGAAGAACCGCCACTGACCAACGGTGTAACAGCCGTAGCTGCCTTTCGCATACTCGTAGCTCGGCCAGTGCTGCCGGATGGCGGAGCCCGCGACGTACTTGGCGGCAGTGCCGGGGAAGATGGTGTCGATCCACGGCAGCACGGTGGCGGCCTGCGACTCGGCCGTGCCCTCGCCGATCGAGAGGCCACGGGCCGCGCCGACGAAGTTGGTGAGGATGCCCTGCACGCCGTCCTGGCCACGCGACGTGGCCCAGATCGTCTGGAGCTCGCCGACGTCGGTGATCACGCCGCCACCGGAGTTGTGCGCTGTCTCCCAGTGGCGATCGCTGAACTGCATCATCAGCTTGGCGTTGGTGCCATAGCCGAGCTCGTCGATCACCTCGCGCTTCTCCTCGGATAGCTCGGCGCCCTCCAGGTCAACCTCGCGCAGCTTGGTGAACGGCAGCGCGTAGACCACGTGCTGGGCACGCACTTCGACGTCGCCGTCCTCGACGCCAAATGTGAGTACGAACGTATCGCCGTCCTTCGTCACTTTGCTCAGGCGATGGCCGAGCTTTACGCGATCGGCGAGCTCCTCGCCGAGCTGGGTGGGCAGCGCGTCGTTGCCCTCGTGGATGTGGAAGCGCTCGTCGGAGTCACCGAACACGCGGAACGGATCCGGCGTCTCCGAGTCGATCAGGTAGATCAGGTTCCACGCCGACTGCTGGCTCGCGTCGAGGCCGTACTCCTCGGTGTACGCGAGCTCGAGGAGCTGGCGGATGGTCGAATTGGCCGCGAGGCCGCAGTCGTTCTCGAGGTACTGCGGGATCGACATCGCGTCGATGCGCTCGAACTCGGCAATCGACGCCGGATCCGTCTCGCTCTCGGTGGCGGCGAGCGCCATCTGCATCTTCTCGGCGACCGGGGTGAAGTCAGTGACGATCTGGTTGTCGTCGAGCTCGTTGCCGTTGAAGTGGAAGATGTCCTGCTTGAGGCCCTGCGTGTCCTCGACGAGGTCGTCGAGGGTGAGCCCGAACGCCTCGCACAGCGCGGGGACAACCACGTGGTTCGAGTCGACGAGCTCGCCGCCGAGCTCCACCAGCTGGCCGTTCGTGTAGGTGGTGCGGTCGGTGTACATGCGGCCGCCGATGCGCGCCGACGCTTCGAACACGTTCACGCGCACGCCGCCGAGCGCGAGGAAGTAGGCCGCCGACAGGCCCGCGATGCCACCGCCGACCACCGCGACCGGCAAGACGTCGTCGCCATCATCACTGCCGCACGCACCGAGCGCGGGCACGACGGCGAGTGCGCCGAGCGAGCCTATGAACTGGCGGCGCGAAACGCCGCTCTCGCGGGCGGATGTTGGGGACGACTTCCGAAGTACGCGGCGCAGGGCGCGAAACAGGGAGGAGCGGGCCATCGTCGGGCCATCCTAGACCGAGGACGGCCGGAGATGCCAATCAGCAGCCGGTACGTCCTGCGCGCTGGCAAACTTGGGTCGCCGATAGTGGTGTGGACCACAGTCGCACCCCGTCGATGGCGCCCTCGATGCGCTCCCCGATATTCTGCGGATCCGCACGATTGTCCGAGCCGATCGTGAAGGCGTCGCCGACGATCGAGCCTCCCCCCGTGCACGCCGCGGCCAGCGACCCGATCGAGACGCCGTCGAGGTAGACTGCGAGGTTCACACCGTCGCAGCTACAGGCGACGTAGTGCCACGTGCCGGCGGTCAGCGCGCTCGTCGAGAACGTGACGAGACCCGCACCGAGACCGCAGCGCAGCGCGTAGGAAGAAGATTGGCGATACACGAACAAACTGATGTTCGGGTTGGTGTTGCTATCGAGGATGCCCTGTCGGGCACCATCGGATGCCGGCAAGGTGTCGATGCGGAACCAGGTCTCGAGCGAGACAATGCCTTCGACGTCGGTGTCGGGCACGATGATCGCACTGTCGGTCTCGAACTGCGCCGCCCCACCCTGCGCCGAGGTGACGCGCGTAATGTTGCGAAGCGTTGCGTCGACCGCGACGGAGCCTTCATTCGCGAGGGTACCGGGTAGCGGATCCTGGTCGAACGAGAAGCAAAGCTGCAGCGGCGCGATCGGTTCGCAGAAACGTGGCCGGGCGGCATCGACAGTGACGTCGGCATCGGGAGCTGCGTCCGGGTCAAGGGAATCCGGCCGATCGGGCTGTACGGTATCCGCGTCTACCGTGCCGATCTCGACACGAAAGCCACATGCACTGAGCACCACCGCGAGCAGGCCGGGGCCGAATCGCATGTCGGTATCATCCCATTTGTCGGGCAGAAGGGTCTGGCAGCAGGGGCCGCGATCCTGGGGGACGAAAGTGGTAACCTCGCCGCGAGCAGGTGACCGAGCGTCCGTCTCAGGAAGGCAAGCTATCCCCTGGCGCACCGAATGACCCGGTGCCATTCGGGAAGTATTATCTGCTCGGGCTCATCGCACGCGGCGGCATGGCCGAGGTCTATCGGGCACGCCCGGCGACCGGCGACCAGCGGATGGTCGCGATCAAGGTCATGCGGCCGCAGCTCGCGCGTGAGGCCCGCTTCATCGACATGTTCCACCGCGAGGGCAAGCTCGCGATGGTCCTCAAGAACAGCTGCATCGTCGAGACCATCGAGATCGGGCAGCACGATGGCCGCCATTTCATCACGATGGAGTACATCGGCGGCCGCGACCTCACGCAGGTGTTGCGCCGGTGCCAGGAGACGCAGCAGCGCATCCCGGTGCCCCACGCCGTGTTCATCGCCGCGCGCATCGCCGAGGGCCTGCACTTCGCGCACACGCTCGTCGGCCCCGACGGCCGGCCCCTCAACATCGTCAACCGCGACGTCTCGCCGTCGAACGTGCGCCTGTCGTACGAGGGCGAGGTCAAGCTGCTCGACTTCGGCATCGCCCAAGCGCTGATGAAGTTCACGAGCGAGATCGGCATCCTCAAGGGCAAGTTCAGCTACATGTCCCCGGAGCAGATCCGCGGCATGCCGCTCGACGCGCGCACCGACGTGTTCAGCGCCGGCATCATCCTCCACGAGATGCTCACCACGGAGAAGCTGTTCCGTGGGGACACCGAGTTCGCGCTGATGGAGAAGGTGCGCAAGGCCGAGGTGCCGCCGCCGTCGAACTTCAACCGCCGCGTCACGCCCGAGCTCGACGCGATCGTGCTGCGTGCGCTCGCGCGCGACGTCGACGATCGCTACCAGACTGCCGCGCAGCTCGCCGCCGACCTCGACGCGCTGATCGCTGGTTATCGCTTCGATCCGAAGGAGCTGCGCCAGCTCATGCGGCAGCTGTTCCGCAAGGAGTACGCGAAGGAGCAAGAGGAGACGCAGCTCTCGCTCGACACGCTCGCCGGTGGGCTGTCGATGTCGATGGGTACGCCACCGAACACGGAGCGCATGCCGTCGGGCGTGATGGGCACGCCGAGCGAGGTCGTCCATCGCGTCGCGATGCCCACGCCTCCACCGCAGCCCGTGGTCCCGCCGCAAGCAATGGTCCCTCCTCCTCCGCCACCACCGGAAGAGCGCAAGAGCTTCTGGGGCTCGCTGTTCAAGAAGCGCAAGTAGGCGGCGTCAGCGCACCACGAGGCTCTCGATCGTCTCCTGCACCCGATCGAGCGAGATCGGCTTCACGAGGTGAGCCGCGAAGCCCGCCTCGTGCGAGCGCTCGAAGTCGCCCGGACGTCCGTAGCCCGTGACGGCGACCAGTTTCACCGCGTGGTCTTCTTCCCGGAGCCGGCGCCCGAGCTCATAGCCGTCCATCACGGGGAGCCCGATATCGAGCAGCGCGACCTCGGGGTGTACGCGCGATGCGATCGCCAGCGCCGAGGGGCCGTCGTGTGCACGCGAGATCTCGAAGCCCCGGCGCTCGAGCGCATCCGACAGCATCGCGAGCGCATCCGGGTTGTCGTCGACGACGAGCACGCGCCCGCGCGCATGTTTAGCGGGCTCGAGACCAGGTGACGGCGCGTGCGGCCGCTGCTGGGCGAGCGCCGGGAGGCGCACCTCCAGCTCGCTGCCCTTGCCCTGCCCTTCGCTCGTCGCGGTCACCGTTCCCCCGTGCCGCGCGACGATACTCTTCACGATCGCGAGGCCGAGCCCGAGGCCACCGCGCGCGCGATCGATCGCCTGCGGCGCCTGCACGAAGATGTCGAAGATGTGCTCCAGCATCTCCGGCGGAATGCCGATCCCGTTATCGCGCACGCGCAGCACCGCCTGATCGCCGACGCGCTCGCCCCGCACCGTGATGCGGCCGCCGGGTTCGGTGTACTTGGCCGCATTGGTGAGGAGGTTCGCGACCACTTGCGCGAGGCGCGCCGGATCGCCCATCACCACGAGCCCAGGCTCGATGTCGACGAACAGCTCGTGCTTGCGCGACTCGACGAGGGGGCTCGCCGTCTCCACGCCCTTGGTCACCACGTCGAGGAGCTCCACCGGCTCGCGCTCGAGCTCGAACATGCCGCGGGTGATGCGCGAGACGTCGAGCAGATCGTCGACGAGCGTCACGAGTTGCCGCACCTGGCGCTCGATCACGGTGCGCTCGCTGCGGAGAGCGTTCGGATCGCGGAGGGCCATGAGGTCGAGTGCGGTGCGAATGGGCGCCAGCGGATTGCGCAGCTCGTGACCCAGCATCGCGAGGAACTCGTCCTTCGCACGGCTCGCGGTCTCGGCGCGGCCTCGCTCGGCTTCGGCCTCGTGGAACAGCCGCGCGTTCTCGATCGCGATCGAGATCCGGCCCACCAACGACTGCACCATCGCGAGGTCGTCCTGGTCGAAGTGGCGGCCCGAATCGGACATGCCCAGGGCGATGGCGCCGACGGTGTTTGCGTCCCGCCGGATCGGAACGGTCATGTACGAGCAGACACCGAAGCTGCGCAGCTTCTGCCGGTACGCGTCCTCGGAAGGAGACGCGCCGGGGACGTGCTTCCGCGCGACATCGGCGATGAGCTCCGACTGGCCGGTGCGCAAGACAGGGCCCAGGCCATGCGGAGCTTCGAGATCGATCGGGTGCATTTCGGCTTGCTGGCGCGCGAGCCCGATCTTGCTGGAATCGCGATGCGAGACCGCCACGTACCTGGGCACACCGTTCTCCATCAACACGATCAACGCCCAGTCCGCGAGCGTAGGCACGAACAGCTGCGACAGCGAGCGCAGCTTTGCTTCGAAGTCGAGTGACTGATCGAGTGCCGTGCTGATCTCCGCGGACAACTGATGACGCTGGTGCTCGCGATGCAGCCGCAGCGCCGTCTGGCTGCGCGAGGAGATCAGGTACACGAGCAGGCCGCCCACGACGAGGAACGTTGCGGTCGTCGCGAGGCTCCGGAAGTGGATGCCCTGCGGCCCCGGAGGATCGTGAAACACGAGCGCCCCCACGACGGCCGACGCGACGAGCGAGATCACCCCCGCGCGTTGCCCGCCCCACGACGTCGCGAGCGCAACGCCGAGCGCGCAGATGATAAATGGAACCACATAGGGCATCGCGACAATGCCGGGACGCAGGGCGAGTCCCGCGACGATCGCGATCGCCGTGACGGCCAGCGCGAGGCCCGTGCCCGGAATGCGCCGCCGCGAACCAATGTCTTCCGAAAGCACGAGGTCCTCCCACCGGGGTACCTCCCGGCATCGAGGCCGACGAGTACGAAACCGGCGTGCGCCCCTGACATCGCCAGACTTCGCAGTTCGGCCGCTACGTCGCGCTTGTACGCGTGGGCCAACTGGCGCAAACTCGTCGACGATGCCCGCTCGGTACGAGATCGACTCGCGTGATGCCAACGTGGTCGCCGGCTTCATCGCCGCCGGCGCGGTCGTCGTCTATATCGCGTTCTATTTCCTCTCGCAGGCGTACTTCGATGACCGTGCCAAGAACATCGTCATCACCGACGAACACATCCGCGATGTTAGGGTTGCGTTCGGTGTGCTGGATGGCGTGCTCGCCGCCTTCGGCATTCTCGCGGCGAGATATCCACGCGCGATCGGGCATTCTCTGGCGGCGCTCGCTGGAGTCACCGCCGTGGTCGGCGCCCTCGCGTTGCCCGACGTGAATCTGGTGATGCCCATCGCGCTGTTCGTGTTCGGCGCGCTGTTCCTGGTGCTGACCTGGCAATCGCTCGAGCGGTCGCGGTTGGCGTGGGCCTTCCTGGTCGGGGTAACCTCGGTGTTCGCGGTGCTCATGCTGTTCGGCTCGACCAAGCTGCGCGACCAGCTCCAGCGCGCGCTCGAGGAGCCGGTCTCGCTCTACTACCCGCTGATCGTCCCCGGCCTCCTCGCCGTAGCGACGGTCGCGTTCGCGCTGATCCGCCGCGAGTACCGGGAATCGACCTAATCCCGCACCACGCTCCGCTCGCCCGAATACAGCGCCTGCGAATACACGCACACGGCGACCCAGTAGTTGGAGACGGCGAGCACCTGCTCGGGGTTCATGCCGTAGTCACACAGCGCGGCCGCGGCCCACGCCGCCGAGGTCGAACGCAGGCCCTTGGCAGCGCAGAACGCCTGGTCGACCTCGCGCAACAGCGTCACGAACGGCAGGTCGAGGCGGCCGTGGCGCTCGAGGGCGTCGGCCATGAACGGCACGCGCTCGTCGGGTCCCACCACGGGGCGGCCGAAGCCCATCACGCGCTCCCCATCGCGAAGGATCCGCTCGACGAACGCCTTCACGCTGCCGCCGGCCTCGGCCTCGGCACGCGCGCGCTGGAGGAACCGCGCGCATCCGGCAGCGGCTTCACCCGCGAGCATCGGCGAGCACATCATCGCGAGCCCGGTAACGACCGCCGCCGAATACCCACCACCGCGTGCGGCCACGCGCCGCGTCGCCGCCATCGGCCACACGTGGCGATCGACCAGCAGGTTCACGGTGCCGAGGTAGTCGAGCAGCTCGCAGTCGCGCTCGCGCAGATCGAGGCCGGTCATCGCGAAGATCGCCGACTGGTAGAAGCTGCGCTTCGTGAGGTCCTTGAACAGCGAGCGGCCGCGGATGTAGTGCACGCGCGCGGTGCGATCCATGTAGCCGAGGTCGGGCTCGTACTGCATGTCGCGCGGAACCTCGGCCAGCCGCAAGGGCCCCGTGCGACCGCTCTCGTAGGCGTGCTCGAGCTCGTCGCGATGTGCGGTCAGCCAGTCGATCGTCTCGCCGATGGAGCCGGGGCGAACCGACGCGAGCGCGCTGACGAGGGCGAGCCACGGAGGCACCCGCGTGGCGCCAGCGTCGTGCAGCGTCGCGAGGGCGTCGGTGTGATCAGCGTCCGCCATGGTCGTACCCCTGCTGCATGAGGCTGCGGTTGCGGCGGCCCGAGGGTGGCAGCTCGGCCGGGTCGACGCGCACGTCGATCACGCGCGGGCCCTTCGCAGCCAGCGCGCGACGCAGCGCCCCGGCGACCTCCGCCTCGGTCTCCACGCGTTCGCCGTCGGCGCCGACCGCGCGCGCGAGGGCGACGAAGTCCACGCGCGGTAGCTCGCACGAGAACGGCGTCCACCCCATCGCTTGCATGCCCTGCTGGCACATCAAGTACCCGGCATCGTTGAGCACGATCCAGACCGCGTCCGCGCCATGCTGCACGGCGGCGTGTAGCTCGTTGAGCATCATCATCGCGCCGTCACCCACCAGCGCGAACGCCTTGCCACCGCGCGCCAAGGCGGCCCCCACGACGCCCGTCGGTGCGTGCCCCATCGAGCCCCAACCGGTGCTGACGCGATAGCGCCCGGGCGCGGAGAACTGCAGCAGGTGATTCGCCCAGCAGAACGAGTTGCCGCTCTCGGCCATCACCCACGCATCCGAGCCCTCGACGACCACGCGCTGGATCTCGGCGAACAGCTGTTGCGGGCGCACCGGACCGCCCGTGCGCGGCGTGGGCCGCTCGAGGCTGCGCATGCCGTGCAACTGGCTCGTCTGCCGCGGTGACAACGCAGCGAGCAGCGCTGCGCAGTACGGGCCCACGTCCGCAACGACACCGTGCGTCGCTGCCTCGGGGTACGCAACGCCGAACGCCGACGGATCCACGTCGACATGGATGAACGCTTCGCTCGGGCGCAGCTCGGGTGACCAGAACGACGACGATTCGCCGAGCCGCGTGCCCAGCACGAGCGTGTACACGGGCCGGTCTTCGACGAGCATCGCGTCGACATCGGGATGCCCACCGACGCCCGTAACGCCCAGGAACTGGGGATGGTTCTCGGGAAACACGCCCTTCGCGCGTGGCGTACACATCACCCGTGCATCGGTTGCCTCGGCGAGCGCGCGCACCTCCGCGGCCGCATGGCGCGCACCGTGGCCGATCCAGATCGCGAGCGAATGCTGTGCGAGCATGGCCGCGTGCCGGCGGATCACCTCCTGCGAGCACATCGGCAGCGACGCCGAACGCGCCACCAACCGCACCGGTGCCGCGGGCGCCATCTGCATCTCGATCGGCAGGTTGACGTGCGCCACGAAGCCGCTCGCGCGGCCGAGCCCGGTGGCAAGCTGGCTAACGATCGCGCTCAGCTGCGCCGGATGTTCGAGCGTCGTCGCGAAGTGAAACGCTTCACCGCTCACGTCACCCGGACGCGTCTCCTGTGTGGCCACGCGTCCGCGCTGCGCGGCCGACGTACCCGCCGACACCAGGATCACCTGCGCACCTTCCCAGCGCGCCGCCAGCATCCCCGTGAGCGCATTGGTGAGGCCGGGCCCCGACGTCGTGAACACCAGCACCGGCCGCCTCGTTGCGAGCGACGCCTCGGTGGCAGCAAACGCGCAGCCTGCTTCGTGACGCAGGTGTGCGTACGCGATGCTGCTCTGACTCACGGCGCGAAAGAACGGCGCGATCGCGCCACCCATCACACCAAACGCATGCGTGACACCGAGGCGCACGAGGGCATCGATGAACGCGGTCGACACGGTCTGTGACATCGCAACTCCAGGGTAAGAAGTCAGAACGCGAACTCGTCGCCGTCGAGCCCGTGGGCATCGACAGCGCGCAGCAACGACGAACCACTCGTTCGCTCGGCACGGCGCAACACCAGCGCCGTCGACACCCCGCCCGCACCGAACCCGTTCTTCACCAGCACGTCGATCGGCATCCGCCGCGCGCGATCCACCACCACGTCCAGGTCGCACTCGGGATCGCGCTCGCGCAGCCCGATCGTCGGCAGCACCAGATCGTCCTGCATCGCCGCCACCGCCAGTGCCGTCTCGATCGCGCCCGCCGCACCGAAGGCGTGCCCGTGGAGCGATTTCGTCGCCGATACCGCCACGCGATCCGCACGCGCCCCCAGCGCCTCCCGGATCGCGCGCGTCTCCGCCACATCCCCTTGCGGCGTCGCCGTCGCGTGCGCCGACACGACATCCACCGCCGACGGCGGCACGCCGGCGTCCGCCAAGGCTAGCTCGATCGCGCGCGCCCACGGCAGCCCCGTCGGATCGGGACTGATCGGGTGATATGCATCGTTCACCATCGCCGAGCCCGCCAGCACCGCCAGCACGCGCGCCCCCCGCGCCCGCGCGACATCGAGCCGCTCGAGCACCAGCATCCCCGCACCCTCCGCCAGCACGAACCCTCTCCGCTTCGCCGCAAACGGCGTGCACGCACCCACCGGATCCTCCGTGACGTGCATCCCCGCATCGATGAACGACGCGTACGACATCAGGCTCCGCATGCTCGACTCGCAGCCGCCCACCACCATCACGTCGGCGCGCCCCAACCGGATCTGATCCGCGCCCGCCACGATCGCCGACGTTCCCGACGCGCACGCATTCGCAACGCCCAGCGACGGCCCGCGCAGCTGATGCTGCATCGCCAGCAAGCCGGTCACCGCGGTACCGGTGATCGAGATCGCGGCCATCCTCGCGATCCCATCGGGCGCCTTCGCCGCATACGCCGCATGCAGCGCGCGATGCCACAACTCTGCGCCCGCCAGCCCCGCGCCCACCACGCATCCGATCCGGTCGCGGTTCCCGCCTTCCAGCAACCCCGCCTGCCCCAGCGCCTCCGCCGCCGCAGCGAGCGCGAACAGCGTCGCGGGCTCCTGCCGCGCGGCCACCTTCCCATCGATCGCTTCGCTCGCGTCGAAGCCCTCGACCGTTCCCCCCACGCGCACGTGCAGCGTCCGATGCGTGGGCCCCACCCACGGCGATCGATACGCGCGGATCCCGCTCTCACCGCGCACCGCGCGACCCAGCGCCACTCCCACCGAATTCCCCAGCGGACACACCAACCCGAGCCCCGTGATCGCGACTGGCACCTGCATGCGGCCGCGCGTCACTGCACTCGATATGCCGCCCGATCCGCGCGCGATCACGCCACGTTGCCGTTGCCCCGTCACCCACGCGGTGACTCGGCCCGCGCCCTGTCACCGCCTCGGTGACATCCATGCGGATGGTCGAGCCCGGCAGTAGCGAACACGCGCTGAATCATCGATCGCGCATGGATGGTCACCGCATGTGCGTTCTCGGCGTCAGCGATGCAGCCCGATGAGGCTGAGGATCGACGGCGTTCGAAGGGCGATGCGGATGCGCGTGCGAATGCGCGCACCGTGCGGGATCAGCCGCGGTCGAGCCAACGGTTGAGCTTGGCGCGGGTGGCTTCCGAGACGTTGGTCCAGCCGTCCTTGAGGTATTGCTCGAGCTCTTCGAGCTTGGCGCGGGCGACGTCGCTGGCCTCGATGGCCTCGCGTCGCGTATCTGCCTTTAGCTCGTGGAGCTTGGAGAGGAGGTCGTGCTTTCGGGCTTCGATGCGGTCCTTGAGCTCGTCTGTGGTCTTGAGCATGAATGCGTGACATGCAGGCTCGGTGCCAGACCGTAGGGAGAAGCCTTAGCCAGCCTTACCGGGGCTTGGAGGCCGGGCTCCAGCGGGCGATGTCTGCGTCGGTTGGCCAGCTGAGCTTGCGCAGGTAGTCGCGGAAGTCGTCGCGGTGCCAGGCCTCGAGCGCGACGAGGACCATGCGCGGTAGGACACCGAGGTAGCGGCGGCCGACCTTGAGGCGCAGGTTGAGCCGCTTGCGGAACTCTTCTTCGAGGGCGTTGGCGGCGGCGAGCTCGGCCTGCGCGACGTAGGCCTTGATCTCGGCACCACGCGCGGTGCAGTTTTCGGGCGGCGAGTAGACGTAGAGGGCGCCACACGAGGTGGGCCGTGCGTTGTAGACGGTGCAGCGCTCGCGCTCGTCGAGGAAGAGGCACGGTGTGCGCCAGTCGTAGGGGCTCGAGGCTTCCATGGCCTCGGCGCGGGCGAGGAGCTCTGCGCGAAGCTCGGGGGTGTCGCGCTGCGTGCGCACGAGCTCGGCTGCGACGACGATGCCCTCGTAGAGGCGCGCGACGACGAGCGACCAGCAACAGGTCTTGGTCGCCGTGCAAGTGTCGCAGGAGACGGCGAGCTTGAGGGCCTTGGAGGTCTCGGTGGCGCCGTCGCCCGCGGCTTGGTTGATGTCGGCGACGGTGGCGTGAAGCCAGGCGAGGAGCTCGGTCTCCTCGACGAATTGGCCGAGTGTCCGCGCGCCGGACATTATTTGCCAAGAGGCGAATCGTCGCCTGCGGGGAGGAACGCCGCCCAGTAGAAGGGATGCGCGTAGGTCTTGTTGGCCGCGAGCTCGAGCTGTACTTCGCGGAGTGCGGAGGAGCGCGGCTTGCCGGCGTCGAGCTTGGCGTAATAGCCGGACATCAGCTCCTTGGTCGCGATGTCGTCGACCTGCCAGAGCGACATCACGAGGCTCTCGGCACCCGCGATGACGAGAGCGCGACGAAGGCCGTAGACGCCGTCACCGTTGGTGACCTTACCAACGCCGGTCTCACAGGCGGAGAGCACGACCAGCTTGGTGCCCCACAGGTCCAGGCCCGTGGCCTCCATCGCGGTGAGGATGCCGTCGTCGTCGCCCGACGAGAGTTTGTTGGCACCGGCGAGCGCGAGGCCCGAACGCAGGAGTGGGTTCTCGAACGAGCCGAGCGGCAGCGGCGCGGTGAGCCCGACGGGGCCCGCGGCGCGCGCGGCGCTGGAGGCGGCGTCGGCGGGCTGCTCGTCTGGCAGGAAGAACCCGTGGGTCGCGAGATGCAGGATCTTGGGGCCGCGGACCCGCTTGAGCGCGGTCTCGGTGGCGGCCGTCCCGCGATAGATGGTGAGGCCACGCATCCGCTTCTCGATCTCGTCGGCTTCCTGGCCGGTGCCGGGCAGCGGCGGCCAAAGGAGCGAAGCGAGGTCCGATGAACGGCGACCGCGCGAACCAGAGGTGCCGGTGGTGGGCGCGGGGCCGGAGGCGTCGAAGCTGGGGTCGGCGAACATCACGCCACCACCCTGCGCCTTGCTCTTGAGCATGAGGCGCAGGAGGTCACGGCCCGACGTGAGATAGGTGAACGTGTACTTCTTGATGAGCAGCTCCTGCTTGGCGTCGACGAGCGCCGAAAACGGCACGACGTTGAGCGCACCGTCCGGCGCGACGAGCAGCTGCCTGGCCTTGCCGAGCAACGGCTCGATCTTGGCCATCGTCAGCGCGTGGAGGTCGCGGCCGAGCGCGAACACCTTCTTGTTCGCCGGGTCGGCGACGGCCTTGCGGAAGTTCTCGATCGCCGCTTCGATCGCGGGTGCCGGGCCGAGGTCGACGATCGCCGGGTCACCCGCGTTGCCCACGACGTACGCCGCGTAGCGACGCTCGATCGGCTTTCGGACGATCGTGTACGGCGTGAGCGGATCGTAGGCGGCGTAGTTCACGATCTCGACGAGCCGCGCATCCTTGGGGATCAGCTTCTGCACCGCCGTGAGGTCGATCGACTGGGTGACCACGCGGTATGCCGCGCTCTTCTTTCCGACGGCGATCTCGAGCTTCTGGATCTGGTCCTCGAGGGCCGCGATCTCCTTGGCGAAGTTCTCGGCCCCCGTGGCCGAAGGCCCCACGACGGTGAGCTTCGCGAGGGTCGCGCGCTGGTTCGCGAGGTCGTCGAGCAGCTTCTTGTCGTCGGGCGAAAGCTTGGAGCGGATCGTCTTCAGGTTGGCGGCCGCGGCATCGAGCACGCGGCCCTTGCGCCGTAGCAGCGTGGTGAGCCCGAGCCGGCTCGCCGCGGGACTCTTGGGCGCGTACGTGAGGTGGAAGTTGATGACAAGATCGAGCAGGTAGTTGTTTCGCGCGAAGTAGATCGCGTGGTCGGCCTCGGTGCCGGTCTTGAGCACGAGCGAGAGATCGCGCTCGGCCGTTTCGAGGCTCGCCGTCAGCACGCGCTCGGCGTCCGGGATGCGCTTGCTGGCCATGTACACGCGCGCTATCGAGAGCAGCGCCATGCCGTAGATCGGATGGCGCTTGCTGTAGGTCTTCTCGATGTTCGCGAGGTACGCGGTGAGCACCTGCTCCGCGCGCTTGTACTCGCCCATCTCGCGCAACACGTCCCCGATCTGCCCGCTGAACGCTGTACCACTCTGCGGCGCCCATTTCGCCATCTCGGTCTGCGCCTTCTCGAGGTAGGCGAGCGCCTCTCTGGGCCGGCCGGTCCCACGCATGAGGTCGGCGAGCGAGGTGCCCCAGCCCGAGATCGAACCGCGCTTCTCGTCGAGCGCCAGGGCCTTCCTGAACATCTTCTCGGCGCTCACGAGGTCACCTTCCTCGCGGTGCTGAAACGCGAGCTGACCGACGAGGCTCGACAGCATCGGATCATCGGGCTTCGTCGCCTCGAGGCGCGCGATCTCTTGCGAGAACAGCTCCATCACGCGCTTGCGCAGCGGCGCCGCGAGGTCGGGTCGGCCGCCGTAGTGGTACTGCGCCGCGACGGCCCACAGCGTGCCCGCGACCGTGTGGATGTTGGTGTCTTTGCTATTCGTCACGATCGCGATCGCACGATCGAACTGCGCGGTCGCCTTCTGGTGCTGTCCGAGCTGCCAGTAGGCGGTACCGAGCACCTGCAAGGGCGAGAGCAAGGCGAGATCGTTCGGGCCCTTCGCGACACTCTCGTGCACCTTGAGCACTTCTTCGTAGACCCGCGTGGCCGACGACAGCTCGTTGCGCATCTGCATACCCATGCCGCGCGTTTGCAGCGCCGCCGCGTACGACACGCTCTTTTCGCCGTCGAGCTTCTTGGTGAGCTCGAGCGCGCGCGTCTGGTACGGCTCGAGCTCGTCCCACCGGCCCTGCGCCATGTACGGACCCGTGATGTAGGTAAGCGCGTAAAGGGTATCGCGCGAGTCGCGCCCCTTCACCTTCTCGATGGCCGCGAGGTGTGCCTTGTATGCGAGGATGGCGCCCTCGTAGTCGTTGATCTGCTGGAGCATCCCCGCGAGCGAGAGCAGACGCGCCAGGGTTTGGGGCGCGGCCTCCCCGTAGTACTTGCGAGACAGCTCGTAGAGCTTCCGCGACGTCTTCGCCGCCGCGAAGGTCGCCTGTTTCAGCTGCTGATCGGTGAGCTCCTTCTCGAGCTTGTCGATCTCGGTCTGTTGCGCCGCATTGGGTCGGCGGGGGATCTGCGGCTGCGCCGCCACCCATCCCGACCACAGCACCACGACGAGAAGGATCGCGTGCGAGAGCTGCCGCATCAGCTCAGTGGTATCACGTCATCCGAGCGGGATGCCGCGCAGCGCCGGCGACCGCGCGGGCTAGGCCACGGCAGGTCGTGTGGTCTGCGTGGTACCCCGCGAGGTCACGGGACCCGGCACGTTCGAGTCCTGGTCCAAGCCCGCGGACACATTGCAGAGCGTCCAGGATGAGACCCCACGTACACGGCTGCGACAGAGGGTGCCAACGGCGCGCGTTGACAGAGGCGAAATCGAGAGGCCTAATATCCTTCGTCGTGCCTGCTCTGCTGCGCTGGCTGCTCTCGATCGCCGCGGCGGTTGCCCTGATGGGCACGTCGATGACGTCGTTTGCGGGCTCGGGCTTCGTCGGAGACAGCGAGTGCTGCTGCCCCGATCCCGACAAGTGCAACTGTCACGACCATGACCAGGAGCCTGTTCCCTCGCCCACGATGAAGCG
The DNA here is from genome assembly GCA_033763475.1 of Kofleriaceae bacterium. Taxonomy (GTDB): domain Bacteria; phylum Myxococcota_A; class Polyangia; order Haliangiales; family Haliangiaceae; genus JABFXX01. The sequence goes on along the minus strand of JANRKM010000219.1, from coordinate 42,623 downwards.
ATGCGGCGGTGAGGCCAAGCTGGTCGCACCAACCGCGGTGGTTGCCGTCTTGGTCGAGCCGTTCGTTCTCACCACAACGACCACCACCACGGCCGTGGTGCACCCGAGCTCCCCGAAGCCTCCCGATCGAACGACACGCCCCGAGAAGCCTCCGTTCTAGCGACGGGCTGTTTTTCAGCTCACGTCACGCTAGATCCCTACTCGCTGGAGTGTCCGCGTTCCGGACATTCGGAGGTTACGTTCCATGTTCGCGATTTCTCGTAGCGGCCTCGCGGTCGCATGTGTCCTCGTTTCTTCGTCCACCGCCCTCGCCCACGTCTCGGTCTCGAGCGGCCCGGCGCAGGCCAACAAGACGTCCAAGATCACCTTCGGCGTCGGTCACGGCTGCGAAACCGGCACGGCGCATGACACCTACAAGGTCCGCATCGACATCCCCGCCGGGGTTACCAGCGTTCGCGCGCTGACCAGCGACTTCGGCAAGGCGACCGTGATCAAGACCGGCAATGTCGTCACCGCTGTCGAGTGGACACGGAACGTCGACGACCTGCTTGCAGAGGACACCAACTACTACGAGCTGACGATCCGCGCGCGCATCCCCGATGCGCCGTACACGCAGCTCCAGTTCAACGTCACGCAGATTTGCCGCGAGCCAGGCACCAACGGCGCCGAGGGCGAACCCGTCCTGTGGGACCAGCCACCCGGCGCGACGACCGGCAACCCGGCACCGATCCTCACGGTCGCCCCCACGCGCACGGCCGCGACCGGCTGGAACAAGTTCACCATCCCGGCGAGCGTCACGGTGCCGAACAACAAGCTCGCGACGTACTTCGGTGATGCGCTGATCGTGTGGAAGGGCTCGAGCGCGTTCAGCGCAAACTCCAACACCGTCGCGCAGATCGCGGGCACATCAGGCGTGACCGCCCTCACTGGTGATCTCGCCGCTGGCGACGAGATCTGGGTCAGGTACTAACCATGAAGGTGATGTATCTGGTCGCCGCGCTCGCCCTGGGCGCGTGCGGCGACAACATCAAGAACCAGCCGCCCGGCGATGGCGGCATCACACCCGATGTGGCGATCGATGCCTCCGTCGACGCCCCGATCGACGCGCCGCCGCAAACCGTCCGCAGCGCCTGCATCGATCGGCCCACCGATCTGCCGCGGCCACCGACGGGCGCACTGGAGTGCAACATGCTGCCGCCGGGCTTTGTGGAGGCGCAGTGATGCGCGCCGCTTTCGCATTGGCGATGGCGTCCGTGCTCGTTGGATGCGGCGATGACGGCGGGGGCACGTCGACACCGGACGCACCGGACGTAACCGTCGACTCGGCGCCGCCCGTCGACGCCGTGCCGCGCGAGACCATCATGGTCTCGCAGCCGCTCGTCCCCGGCGAGCTCGTCGAGGGGTTCATCACCGGCGGGCCGCCCGACTACGCGGTGATCACGCTGCGTGCGCCGAGCCCCGACATGGACTGGAACATCCATGGGCACGCGAACGGCGGCACGCAGATCGTCGACGAGGGGTTCAAGGTGACCACCGTCGACGAGGTGTTCACGCTGCCGTCGCAGGCCAAGTGGTACCTCCTCATCCGCAACTCCGGGTCCACCGATCTAACGGTCGACATCAAGGTCGAGCTCTTCGGCTCGCTGACGTGGGAGTGGCAGTGAAGTATTTGCTGTTCCTCGTCGCGCTCGCGGGCTGTGAGGAACCCCTGTTCGGTCCCCCCACCGAATCGACGTGCCCGACGGAGCAAACGCTGACCTACGCGAACTTCGGCAAGAAGTTCATGGAGGACTACTGCGTCGAGTGTCACGACTCGAAGAAGATGGGCGCCGAGCGCCAGGGCGCGACGTCGTTCCACGACTTCGACACCCTGTTCGGCATCGAGGCGGTGCACGAGCACATCGACCTCACCACGGCGTCCGGTCCCGCCGCGACCAACACGTCGATGCCGCCGGAGGACGAGCCCGCACCGTCCGAGGCGGAGCGCAAGCAACTCGGCGAGTGGATCGCGTGTGACATGCCGCGCGACATGTTGACCGAGGCGCGCACGCTCACGCCGGGGCAACAGCTCACCGGCACGATCACGAGCCCTGCGAAAGGCAAGGCGCTGCTCCGACTGCGTTCTGCCGTCCCCGAGCTCGACTGGCGCATCGAGGATGCGAGTGCGGTCGCCGTCGGTGAAGGCCAGAGCCAGACGGCCGTCGACTACGCGTTCTCGGCGCCAGCGCGTGCGACCTACAGGCTCATCCTGACCAACTCCGGCACGGCCGATATCTCCCTCGATGTCGAGCTGATCCTGTTCGGCACGGTGGCGTTCGCGTGGAACTGACCCCTCGACGGCTTCGCGTGCTTGTCCTGTGCGTTGCGCTCGCGACTGGCAACGCCGTGGCGCAAGGTCATGACCATCACGACCATCACGGCCATCACGGCCATCACGGCATGGACGATGCGGCCGTGGTCGCGACGCCAGATCCTCACCACGTCGGGGTCGCGCTGGCCGTCGTCGGCGCGAACTACGTCTCGCCGCTCTTTGAAGGCACGTACCAGGGGCTCACCACGGGCGTCAGCTGGTCGTATCGGCGATTCGCGGCGATGGCAATGCTGACCGGTTATCGCCTCGACAAGAACGGCCGCGCCGTCTACGGCGTCGGCGACTTGATGGTGCACGGACAGGTAAGTGCGTGGGCGAACGAGAGATGGAGCACGGGGTTCATCCTGATGGTCTCCGCGCCGACGGGAAGCGCACAGGCGGGCATCGGCATGGGGCACGCGATGCTGATGCCCGAAGCGTTCGCCACGCTCATGCTCGGGCGCGTGATGCTCGATGCCGGGGCTGGGTACACCCGTGGTCTCGGCGGCACGAATGCTCACGCCGAGCACGGGGCGGTCATGTGGCCGCTCGTCGACCCGATGACGATGTCGGAGCTCACCATGCGCGCCGGCGTCTCCGTGACCACAACGCGTCAGCTCTCGGTCGCACTGCGCGCGATCGCTGCCGTGCCGTTCGTCGACGACGCCGACAATCGGCTCGTCGGTGCGCTGCGCGTAGCATGGCGCCGGGGCCGATTCGAGACCTCGGCCGACCTCGCTCAAGGTCTCGTCGGCGATCCGTTCGGCACGCGCATCACGATCGGGACGGCGCTGCAGATGAACTGAGGCGGTGCGCGCGCGCGTTCCACAGCAAGATCGCTGCAACCGTAGGTGCCATCACCGCGATCAGGAGGATGCAAACATCGAGTGCGCGCTGGCTACGTGGCGCGTTGTACGCGAGCGCCTCGACTGCGGTGAGCAGTGCGTCGCAGGTGACCGCGATGGTGACGGCCTCGGCGAGGCGCGGGCGCCACCGAATGCTGAGGCTGATCAGCGCGACCGCGAGCACGACGTCGAACGCGACCCAGCCGTATTGCCATGCAGGCGACGGGAACCACGGCGCGCTCGTCGGTAGCGCGAGCATCACCGTCCAGCCGACGAGGAGCACTGCGAGCAGACGTACGACAATCGCGGGGCCTCGCAGCGCGGTCTTCACGCCGAACTGCAGCAGGCCGCCGCGCGAGAACGCGGTGAGCGTGTCGAGCACGGCGAGGATGCTGCTCTCGCCGTGCGGATAGGCGAGGTAGATTCGGTCCCACCCGGTCGGGCGGAACTTGGCCTTGAAGGCGCGCAAGCCGTCGAAGTCGTAGAGCGCACGCCCCGCGCGGCGGACGGCGCGCAGCACCGGGCTCACGTCGCCTGCGAGCGGCACCATGCCGAACGTCACGTGCTCGATGCCGGCGGCGACCGCCGCGCGCATGCCCGCATCGACCAGCAGCTCGACGGTGCCGTTGGGCGCGGTGGGGTCACGGAGGAAGTCCTCGAAGAACCAGCCGCGCCGCGCGTACATCGGGATCACGCCGAGGAGGCCGACGACCTCGCCTGCATGCTCGGCGACGAACATCCGGCGCTCGGCGGGGAACTCGAAGGGTTCGACCTGCACGAGAAAGCCCATCGGGGCCATCGGCCGCGTCGCGAGCCAGCGCACGATCAAGGCGTCGAGCCGCGCACGCGTCGGATGCCCGGGCACGAGCTCCTCGGCAGGGACTTCGCGGACGGCGACACCCTTCGCACGCCCGCGCCGCAGCTGCTCTCGCAGGCTCTTCGTGTGGTCGAGGATCCCGTTCCACGCGGCCGGTTGCCAGACCGGTTGGTCGCCGACCTGAAGCGCGGGCCAGCCGGTCGCCGCGACGAACCGCTCCTCGGCCGCGAAGCAGCACACGCGCCGGCCCGCCTCGGTGGCGGCCGCGATGAACCGGTCCATCACAGCGGCGAATCGCTCGGGCGCGGCCACCGGCGGTGCCGCGACCCACGCACGCCCGGTGTCGACGTAACCGATGCACGCGTCGTCGGCGTCGAACCAGTAGTGAAACCCGGGCTCGAGGATCTGGAACGACGTCGCATTCCAGCCGAACCGCTTGAGCAAGGCCAGGACCCGCTCGCGCGCGGGTGTTTCCCCCTTCGGGGTCACATCCTCGTCGTCTTCTTCGGCCCGTCTCGCGCTGCGCTGATTCGCCACCGACGCCTTCGGCGTCGCCGTCAAGCTTCGCTCGGCCCGGGCTTGGTCGGTCACGGGACGCCGATGATCTTGTGCGTCTGGAGCGAAAGGCGCCAGCGCGGGCGCGCGTGGATGAGCGCGATGGTGCGCTTCAGGTTGTGCGCGTAGTTGTCGTTCATCCACGGCTGAAGGAAGTAGTGCTCGACGCGATAGCGAGCCGCGTGCCGATCGAGCACCGCTTCATCGACGGTGTCGTCGACGACGACCTTGAGCTCGTCGGCCGGCAGGTGGTCGGCGAGCGAGATGCTGGTCGGGTGATGCTGCGGCTTGGGCGAGACGGTGAGCCAGTCGACCGGGCCGGCGAGTGGGCGCGTGCCGTTCGACTCCATGTGGACGCAGAACCCAGCGCCGCGGATGGCGGCCGCGAGCGAAGCGTCCCACTGCAGCGTGGGCTCGCCGCCGGTGACCACCACGCGCTGCGTGCGGCCGGTGTCGAGCTCGCGCAGGCGGGCCACGATGTCGTCGGCGGACATCCGCACGGCACCCTCGGGCCGGAAGTCCGTATCGCAGCCGGTGCAGTCGAGGTTGCACGCTGCAAACCGCAGGAACACGACCGCACGTCCCGCATGGGCGCCCTCGCCTTGCAGCGTGGGGCCGAACATCTCCTTGACAAGGTATCTGCGATCGGACATCGGGCGACGGTGATGCTATAGCGCGGCGGTGGTCCGGTTCCTACTGATCGCGTGCGCGCTGATCGCGTGCGGTAAGGAGAAACAGGAGCCCACACGCGACCCGGTGCAGAACGCTGCGGGCAGCGCCCAGACGGGTAGCGGGGCTCCTACCGAAGAGGTCGCGGCGGCTGCATCCGTCGATGCAGAGTGCACGCCGCAGCCGTTCGCCGAGTCGTCGCCGATCCCCGAGGCGTCAGCGGCCGCATGGCTCACCATCGAGGGCAAACCCACGCTCGTCGTGAGCAGCGACAGCGGCAACGACGGTGCCTACGCACTCATCGATCCCGAGAGCGGCAAGACGCTCGAGCAGGGCAAGCTGCCGCTCGGCGCGGCGGGCCCCGACATCGAGGGGCTCGCGACGCGTGGCAATCGCGTGTTCGGTCTCACCTCGTCGGGCTGGCTGCGCGCGTGGGAGCGCAAGGGCCAGGGCTTCGAGCTCGTCCTCGGGCCGAACCCGCTCGGCGCCGTCGATCTCCCGGACAAGTCGTTCAAGCTGGGCCCACCGCCGGGCACCGGCATGGTGTGCGGCCCGAAGAAGTCCAACTGCGGTCGCGACTACGAGGGCCTGTGCCTCGTCGAGCCGGCGCAGCAGAAGGGTCCGTGCGTGGGCTTCGTCGCGGCACGCGCCGACGGGCACCTATATTGCCTCGTCGACCAGAACGGTACCTACGTCGCGAAATACGAGCAGCGCATCCAGGTCGCCAAGCCAGGCGCGCTCGCCGATTGCGCGTTCGCCGACGACGGCTCGCTGTGGGCCGGCGCGAACATGATCGGCCTCTCGCAGGTGTGGCGCATCGACGGCTGGGATGCGCCGAAGACCGCCCGGGTCGTGCCCTTCGCCAAGGTCGGCGTCGGGTTCGCCGAGGTGCTCGCGGTGCGCGGCGAAGACTTCTATCGAATGTCCGATACCGGCGGGGCGCCGAGCCTGCTCGCCAAGTTCCACTGCGAGCGTCCGTAGGGACGGTTTCAACGTACACAACATTGACCCATTCAACCCTCTGGAATTGTTCAAATTCGAGGGGACGGTTTCAACTTGGTCGGGCGTGCGTCGGCACACGCTGAGCATCACGGGTGTCGGCGTAAGTTGAAAACGTCCCTCCGAGATCGAGGAATCTCCGCTGGTTGGGCGGCAGAAAGTTGGGCAAGTTGAAACCGTCCCCGATCAGTAAACGAGCACGCCCGCCGCCGCGCCCGCGAGCACGAGCCACACCGTGTTCACACGTAGCGCGAGCGCAACGGCGGAGACGCCAGCGATCGCGACCGACGTCCCGTCGACGAGCGCTCCGCGTCCGAGCTCGATCGTGACGAGCGTCATGAGCGCGAGCGAAGCGACGTTGAGCCCGTCGAGGAATGCGCCGGCGGCAGCGTGCTTGCGCAGCCACGGCACGAGGGGCCCGCTGGCGGCGACGAACACGAACGCGGGCAAGAAGATGCCCGCCGTCGCGACCGCCGCGCCGCTCACGTCGGCGAGCAGGTAGCCGACGAACGTCGCGCTCGTGAAGAGCGGGCCCGGCGTGAGCTGCCCGACGGCCACGGCATCGACGAGCTGCGCCTCGGTCAGCCAGTGCAGGCGTTCGACGAGCTCGGTGCGCATGAACGCGAACAAGACGTAGCCACTACCGAACAGCACCGAGCCGATCTTGAGGAAGACGAAGAACAGCCCGCCGAGGCTGAACGGTGCTGCGAGCATGGCCGCGCTCGCCGGTACGAGGGGAACCATCACCGCTGCGGTCGGCGCGCGATGCAGCCTGGTGGCGGCCATCACCGCGCCGGCTGCGGCGAGCACCGCGAGCTCGTGGGCGCCGAGCGCCACCGCCGCAAACGCCGCCGCGCCGACGGCTGCGAGCAGGGGCGACTTCACCGCCGAACGCCCCAGCCGCCACAACGCCTGCGCGACGATCGCGATCACCACGGGCTTGATGCCGTTTAGCGCCGCTAGCCCCTCGGGCAACGCGCCATACCGCACGTACGCCCACGCGATCGCGGTCACCAGGAGCGCAGCCGGCACGATGAAGCACAGCCCGGCGATCACCAGCCCTGGCCAGCCCGCACGACGATAGCCGAGGTGGATCGCGAGCTCCGTCGAGTTGGGCCCGGGGATCAAGTTGGTCGCGCCCACCAGGTCGAGGAACTCCTCGCGCGAGACCCACTTCCGGCGCACCACGACCTCGTCTTCCATCATCGCGATGTGCGCGGCGGGGCCGCCGAATGCCGTCGTGCCGAGCCGCAAGAACAGGCCCGCGACCTCGCGCAGGGCCGACATCACTCCTCGTCGAGCGGCAGGCCGAGCTGCTGCGTCGGGCGCCTAGGCGCATCACCGTCGAGCCGGAGCTCACCGTTCTCGTCCGTGTAGTTCGCGGCGAGGCGCGTGGCCGACACGTGATCGATGTTCTCGAGCCGCGCAAGTGCCGCCGAGGCGATGTCGCTCCACGAGACCGCCTTGCGCCCGTTGTCGACCAGCGTTGCTTCGATGTCACGCGCCACGCGCCGCAGATCCTCGTCGGTCACCGCTTCGCGATGCGCCGCGATCCGCTGCAGGGCGGCGAACAGCTTCTCTTGATCGAACGGTTCCACCGAGCCATCGCGCTTGTGAACCTTGAGGCCGGGCGCGCCGACTTTCTCGTAGGTCGTGAACCGGCGCTTGCAGACGGTACAGACCCTCCGCCGGCGCAGACCATCGGCGGTGACGCGCGTCTCCGTCACGCTCGAATCGCCGGTGCAATACGGGCACTGCACGGGCGGATCGTAGCGCCTTCACGGCAATCCGCGAAATTTCGTGCGCTTACCAGTTCGCCGTGACGGCCATGACCAGCAGCGTCTCGGGCGCCACCTTGCCCCGCACCAGGTCGTCCGCCGCATCGAAGTAAATGACCGGGTGATCCACTTGCTCCACCGGCTGGAGAAACGCCTCGTTAGCCAGGAGCCCACGGAGGCTCTGCGTGGCATCGCGCTCGAACCGCACCCAGCGTACGGGCGCCGGCTCGTCCCACGAAGCCTCGCGCGCGCAGTCGAGCTTCCGGGGAGTGTGCACCGTGATGAACGCCCGCATCTCGGGCGCGGGCGCGAGGGCTCGCTCCACCACGGGCGGCGTGGCGACGATCCACGCGACGGCGAGCACCGCATTCGCCGCGATCGCGGTCCCTACCTGCACGGCGCCGGTCCCCGGACGAAGAGCTTCGCGAACTTGCTCCAGCGTGACCACATACCTCCACCTTCGCTGCGATCACCGAGGCGCGCGACAGCCGCCTGATCAACGCGCATGACATCGTGACAGCCACACGCATCACGTGTCGCAGCGCGGTACGCGTCCAATGGCTAGCGGCGCGCGCGGTGTGGGTGCTCGAGTGACTCGCGCGTGATGATCTCGCGCACGAGCTCGACGAACACGCGCGACTTGAGCGGCGGCGTCGCGCTCGCGGTCTGCGCGTAGACGACGTAGACCGGGGTGCCGCCGTCGGTGAGGCTGTCGCACGACCACGCGGGCATGATCTCGACGAGATCGCCACGGCGAAGCTCCTCGCGCACCACCCACTCGACGCACCGCGCGACGCCCAGGCCGGCGGTGGCGAGCTGCCCGGCCAGCGTAGGGCTCGTGGTGTGCACGACGCCCTCGACGACGACATGCCGGGTGCGCGCACCACGCCGGTGGAACGGCCACTCCTGCGCGCCGGCGACGACACCGAGCGTGATGCAGTCGTGCTCGGCGAGCTGATCGGGGTGCGTGGGCGCGCGGTGGTTCGCGAGGTACCGCGGGCTCGCGACGAGACGTACCGCAACCTTGGTCAGCAGCTGGGCGCGCAGCGAGGAGTCCGCGAGGCGCCCGACGCGAATCGCGAGGTCGAAGCCGCCTTGCACGAGCGGCACGTTGCGATCGGAGAGGTCGAGCTCGAGGCGGAGCTCGGGGTGGCGGCGGCGCAGCTCGGGGACGTATGGGCCGAGGAGGCGCTCGCCGACGGAGACCGGCATCGAGACGCGCAGGTGGCCGCGCGGTACGCCGCCCGTGAGCTCCGCGACGGCGTCACGCGCCGCACGCTGCGTGGCGAGGAGGCCTTCGGCATGCGTCGCGTAGAGCGCGCCGGCTTCGGTGAGATGGAGCCGGCGCGTGGTGCGCGTGAGGAGCTGCGCGCCGAGCTGTCGCTCGAGCTCCGCGACCATGCGCGAGAGCGTCGACGTGCTCTTACCGAGGACCTTCGCGGCGGTCGTGAATCCGCGCGCGCGAACGACGTGGAGGAACACGTCGGCGTGGGCAAGCTCGTCGAAGGCAGGGCGTGGAGCAGGGTGATTTTTGCGAGGCATGCAATGATTACTTGCAATCCTGACCGTTTTTCCCGCGTCTGGAAACGGTCAATCTGGGGGTGTAACGGGCCCTCACGCGCAGGCGATGGGACCCAAGGAGGGAAACGACATGGCCGTTTCGCAGCTTGCTCCAGTGGACCGCGAGACCACCGTCGAGCCGTGGGTGCTCGCCGATCCGACCGACGTGGTGACCCAGGATGGGACGCCGATCGCCGCGAAGCTCTACGTACCGGCGCGCCCCAAGGGCGCCGTCCTCATCGCGGCGGCGATGGGCGTCCCGCAGACCTTCTACGCCAAGTTCGCGCAGTGGCTCGCGGCGGAGGGTTTCGCGGCCGTGACCTTCGACTACCGCGGGATGGGCGAGTCACGGCGCGGCTCGCTGCGCGACGTCGACGCCGACATCCTCACGTGGGCTGAACAAGACACCACCGCGGTGCTTCGCGCCCTCGAGCAGCGCGCGCCCGGCGTGCCGATCACGTGGTTCGGTCATAGCCTCGGCGGCCAGATCGTCCCGTTCGTGAAAGACCGCGCGAGCGTCGCGAAGATCATCACGCTCGCTACTGGAAACGGCTACTGGCGGATGAACGCGCCGCCGCTGCGCCGCAAGGTGTGGCTGTTCTGGTGGGTCGCACAGCCCGTGCTGACGCCGCTGTTCGGCTACTTCCCGGGCGCGAAGCTCGGGATGGTCGGCGACCTGCCGCGCAACGTGATCCGGCAGTGGAAGGGCTGGTGCATGCAGGCTGACTATGCGGCCGGCGATGGCCCCGCGGTGCGCCAGCTCTACGAGGCGGTGACCACGCCGATCACCGCGTTCTCGTTCACCGACGACGAGATGATGTCCGACGCCAGCATCACCACGCTCCACCAGCTCTACCTCAACGCCCCCAAGACGATGCGGCGCCTCGCGCCCGACGAGCTCGGCGTCGAGCGCGTTGGTCACTTCGGCGCCTTCCGCGAGCCGATGCGCAACCCGCTGTGGAAGGGTCGGATCCTGCGCGAGCTCGCGCGCACCGACTGACTACTCGCAGGTGTTGTCGGCGGGTACGCAGTAGCTGCCGTAGATCGTCGAGGTCGAAGCCGACGCGACCTCGCGGCAGCGATAACCTTCACCACACGCCGCGTCGTCGGTGCACGCCGCCACGCAGCGGCGCCCGCTGTCGCCGACCGAGACGCACGAGTTACCCACGCCGCCACATTCCGCGTTCGAGCTGCAGCTCTCGCACAGGTTCTCCGGGTTCGCGTACGGGTGGAGCTTCGGGTTGTCGTCGACGCCGTGGACGCCGTACATCGTCGGCTGCGTCTCGCCCCAGGTGTAGAGGTCGAGGTCGGCGATGGTCGCGGACATCGTGCGCGGGCGGTGGCGGCCCTGGGTGTCTACCTCGAGCAGGCGCGCGAGGAAGTCCTCGACCGGCGCGTACGAGACCGACGCGTTCGTCGACGTGATGACGTCGATGTCCTTGCCCATCTTGTTGGGGTTGTTCTTGAGCGTCATGCCGAGCATGTACGTGTTGCAGGCCTCGGCGAACACGATCTGATACTTGTTGCGCGCGAGCTCCACCGTCGCGAGCTCGCTGTCGTCGAGGTCGCCTTCCGCGGTCTTGTCCCAGTCGGCCATCGAGAACCCGTAGAGCGGGCCCGAGTGACCGGCGTAGATGATGACGTCGCGCGACTTGAGCGAGTTGCGCAGGTCGGCCTCGAGGAGGCGGCCACCCGCGTCGGTGCCCGGATCCGTGTCCGTGCCGGGACGGCCGTAGTATAGCCGAACCTCCACCTTCACGTTGCGGCCGCCGGCTTTGATGGTCTTGGTGATCGCGCCGCTCGTGCGCTTGTACTTGTCGTAGGAGCTCACCGGCGAGCGGAAGCCGTGATCGCCGAGCCACCGGTAGAACGCCTTCGAGTCGGTGAGGTGTCCCTGCGCTGCGTAGTCGTAGCCGTAGTGGACATCGACGGTGAGCACGCCATCCTCGAACAGGCGCTTGTAATCCCACCACCCGTCGCTCGACTTCGTCTCGGGACGGATCGCGAGCTTGAGGGTCTCCTTCTTCGACGCCGGCTGGGTCGACGGGTCCCACGCCTTCCACGGCTCCTGGCGGTACCACTCGGGGTCGCCGAGCATCTCTTCGTTCGTGGGCTTGCCGATCTCGATGGTCAGGTTGCCCTGCGCGTCGAGCGGCAGGCGCGAGAGGAGGTCTTTGCGGCCCGCGATGATCTGCTCGAACTCGTAGTCCCAGGTGGTCGCGTTGCGCTGCGTGATGCGGAGGGTTTCGGTCGAGCCGTCCTTCACCATCGCGGAGAACCCGCCGTACTCGGCGTTCGGGTCGGCGTGCTCGCCTTCCTTCTCCTTGTCCACGAGGTACTGGTTCAAGAACCAGGTCACCGCCATGTGGTGGTGAGTGATGATCTTGCGAACGCGGGCCTGGGTCGCGCCGGCCTCGGCCGTGATGCGCGCGGTGCCCTTGACGATGAACTCCTTCGCCTTCAGCGACAGGAAGTCGTCGGCCTTGCCGTCCGGGACCACGAAGCCGTCCTCGACATCCTCGTCCGTGGCCTCTTCACCGGCGCAACCCGCGGCGACGGCGGCGAGAATTCCATAGGTGGCAAGGCGAGTAGCCAGGTGGCAGGCCAGCGAGCGCATGCCGCCCTTCTGTGCACGGCCAGTACCATTCCGCGCAACCGTCGTTCCCGGAGGTTACCGGGCGTCACTTGTCCCCTGGAAAGTTGATCCGCCGGCCAGCCTACGCCCCGCGATGGCCAGGGCCCACGGCGGAAACACCTTCACGTAGTTGTCGTAGTGGATGCCGCAGGTCTTGTTGAACACCCCGGCGAGCTGGTCCGCGGTCCACGTGCCGTCGTTGCCTTGCTGTTCACACAGAAAGGCGACGCCCCGCTCGATCGCCGGGGTGGTCGCCGCCGGCCCTTCCGCCAGGGCGAGCAGCGCCCACGACGTCATCACCGGATGCCCGACGTCGGTGCTCACGTACGCGCGCGCACGGCAGCTCTCGACCTGTTCACCCCAGCCACCATCGCGCAACTGGCGCGCGCGCAAGAACTCGCACGCGCGCGCGATCGCGGGATCGTCAGGCGATGCCCCTGCCGCGCGCAGGCCTGTGATGCCGAACCACGTGCCATAGGTGAAGCACACGCCCCACGAGCCTTCCCACGAAGCATCGTCGCGCTGCTGCTTGCGAAGGAACTTCGCGCCGCGCTCGACCGCCGCGGCGATATCCCGCGCGCGATGGCGTGGATAGCGTGCGCGATAGCGGGCCAGCGCGCGCATGCAGGCCGCGGTGCACTCGACGTACGAGTAGTCGATCATGATGTCGGAGAAGCAGTTCGACGGGTTCAGCTGCTCGAGCCAGCGCGGCCCACGCGTGCGCTCGTACGTCGGCCAGCCACCATCGTCGTTCTGCCAGGCGAGCAGCAGCTCCACCGCCGCCGCGAGACGCGTTTCCTCCAGCGGCTCGTCGACATGCTCCGCGAGGGCCAGCGCCGCCATGATGCCTTCGGCGGTGCAATCGGTGATCGGCCACCCGTGGGTGCGCGTCGAGAACGGCCACCCACCACGCGAGGGATCGCGAAAGTAGCGCTCGCGCTGCGGCACGTCCTCGAGCACCTGCTGCTGCTCGATGAACCGATGCGCGCTCGCCACCATGGAGCGCCGCCGCGCAGCCCGCCCCGTGGCCGCGATCGCCTGTGCTGCGAAGGCGGTGTCCCACAGCTCCGACGACTCGTAGCCCTGCATCTTCACGCCGTCGGGGCCGTGCCACAGGTAGGCGGGCAGTTGGCGAGCATGGGCCTGGAACGCGCGGCCCTCGGGATCGAGGCGATGCCAGATCAGCGTGTGGAATAGCTTGTTGATCGGACCGATGCAGATGAAGCCGGTGTTCTCGTCCTCGGCGCGGATCTGATCGAGCACGAACGCGAGCGCGCGCTTGCGCAGACGACCTACGGGTCGACGCTCGTACTGCTGCAGTGCCCCGTGGATCGCGCGCATCACCACCGAGACCTCGACGTAGCTGTCCGTCGCGGCGACCCGCCCACGCGCAGCGGTCCAGTCGATCTCCGCGTACGGGGGCGCGTAGAGCTCGGCGCGCAGCTCGATGGTAAGCGGATCGAGCGGGGCGCGCTCGCGCGTCCCGTACAGGTACGAGAGCGGCAGATAGACCATGCGGCAGTGGCACCACATGCGGCTCGGGTGCATCGGCATCGCGCGTGGCAAGAGCCACAGCTCGGGCGGCATCGGCTCGAGACCCTCGTAGTCGTACAGGTTCATCACCGCAAGGAAGAACTTCCCCCACGACGCGGAGGCGAGCGGTCCACCATGTGCCGCGAGCCAGCTGCGCGCCGATGCTGCCCACATCGCATCCGCGGGCTCGCCGAGCTGGCGCAACGCGACGTAGCACAGCGCGGTGGTGAACACGCAGCTCGGCCCATCGACATGGAGGCCCCAGCCCCCGTCAGTGTTCTGCGCGCCCCGCAGGTAGCGCACCATGCCGCTGCGCGTCTCCTCGTCGAGCGGCAGCTCGGTCATCCGCACAACACCGACGTACATCGGCAACAAGAACAGCGGCCCGCCGTAGTCGCCACGCCACGCGCCGGTATCTGCCTGAGTCGACGCGAGGACATCGAGCGCCGCGTCGATCGCGTTGTCGATCGCGGTATCGCTCTCTCTCACGTCGTGCCCCACAAGGAGTGGTAGCGGCGGAGCAGGGCGTCGTCGTCGGCGACCAGATGCGTGACCTCGGCGATGCTCGCCTCGACCTCCGCGCGCGAGATCTTGACCTCGGCGCCATTGACGAACATCGCATCATTCCCGCGCGCGCACGTCAGTGTGCGCACCGCCATCCACAGCGGCAGTAGACAGAACAGGCGCACACCGGGGTGCGCCGGCGGCACGGCGAGCGCGTAGTGCAGCGCCGCGTCGAGGTGCTCGCGCGCCATCGTGAACACCGGCGCGACGGCAGCATGCGCACGCTCGCGCTGGGCGACGTCGACAAGGGCCTCAACGTCGATGCCGTGCTCGACGCACAGGCTGCGCGGGATATACGACCACCCGCGCGTGCGGTCCTCGGTCACGTCCTTGAGGATGTTGACGAGCTGCAAGCCCACGCCGAATCGTTCCGCGTGCGGTCGCAGCCCTCGCACCACGTCGCGATCGAACACCGGGTCGAACAGATCGGTGAGCAGATGACCGACGGTGCCGGCGACGAAGTAGCAGTAGCGCTGCAGGTCCGCGAGCGTGGTGAGCGCGATCAAGCCGTCTTGCCCAGGCGGACGATGAACGTACAGCTCCATGCCGCGCGCCATCTCGGCGATCCAGCGACGACACGCCGTACGCTGTCCGTCGGTGAGCGAGGCGAGCACGCGCATCACCCGCTCGGAGTTGCGTCCGAGCGTGAGCTCCGCGTCGTTGCCCTCCACGGCCTCGAAGCCGCGGATCAACAAGCGAGGGTCACCACCGTCGAGCGTCTCGAGGAACCGCGCGAAGAGGCGCTCGCGGTCCTGGAGTGTGAACGCGGGGTGATCTTCGATCGTGTCGGCGATCCGGCACAGCAGGTAGCCGCAGCTGACGGCGGTGGAGAGTTGCTCCGGCAAGAGCGCGATCGGACGCGCGAAGGTGCGCGAAACTTGTTCCAGCGCGTCGCGGCAGAAGCTGTGATCTTCGTCCGTCACGCGCACGCTTCGCGTGCGAGGTGCGCGGGTCACCGAGGCACCTTCGCGATCAAGCCGGACGATCGTCGTGAGGGCACGCACGGCCTCGGCCACGACCGGCGCGAAGCTCCGCTCGCGCAACTCCTCACCATCGAGCAGGTGCGTCGCGAGGAGCTCGACGAGGGCCATCACACCGAGATCGCGCGCGGCGCGGAACGGGCCGTGCACCGACGCCAGCGCCGACAGCGCGCGCGCCGTGGCGAGTGCCGATGCGGCCGCACCTGCCTCCGGGTTCCACGCGCCACGCGTCGACTGCTGGCGCACCAGCCAGCGCACCGACCGCCGCACCGCCGCGTCCGTGGGCGCCACACCACAGGCGAGCCAGGCCTCGATCGCCGCGGCGGAGTGCGCGACGGCATCGGGGCCGGGCTGCGCACCATCGTCGCGCTGGCGCGTTCGCAGCCAGTGAGCGGCGCGCGCGAACGCGGTGTCGATTTCGGCCTCGTGCGCCCCGGCGCGACGCACCCACTGCAGCGCACGACACGCGCATGCGGTGATGCCCGGATCGGAGAACCCACCGTCGCGCGTCTGCAGCTTCAGCAAGGCCTGCACGACGTCGTCGATGGGCCCATGCGGATCGACCACCACCGACGGTGACTCGAACGCGGCGAGCAGGATGTGGGCGAGCTCGGTCGCGAGGTTCCCGCGGCCGATGATGCCGCTGCGAAAGCGCGCGAGGGCGGAGCTCGCGGATACCAGCGTGCGCGCGATCAGCTCGCGGTCCAGCTCCGATGCGGGCGCGACGACGACGCGCTCCGCGGCATCGACGGTGGCGCCGAGGCCCGGCATCGGCATGGTCGCGGTCACGCGCTGGCGATAGCGCGCGCGCAGCCGCTGCGGCACGACGCCGGCCATGCCCCACGGGAGCCACTGGCGGAACGACGAGACCCGCTGCACGGCCGAGCGCGCCGACACACCGCCGTCCCCGAGCTCGCGCGCGAACGCCGTCGCGGCGATCCGGCTGAACACCAGACCGAAGTCGGCCGAGCGGCGCGCGCCCGTGGTGAGCAGGCGCATCGAGCGCTCGCGCAGGTCGCGATCCGCGCGCCACCCGTCGTACATCGCCGAGCGGATCGCCGACGCGGAGCGGTCGTCGCGCCGCATCACGTGGTAGAGCGCATTCGCGAGGAGCTCGGCGGCGTAGCTCTCGTGCTCGCGCGGCCCGGGATACGTCGACGCCGTGCCGGACGCAGCGGCCTCGGCGTCGAGGAAGCCCTGGGTGAGCCCGATCGCCGTGAGCGGATGGCAGTGGCCGACCGCATCACCGAGGGCGATCACGCGGCCGTGGCGATAGCGCGCGCGGGGACGAAACCGCGTCGCTGCCCACATCACGTCGCCACGCTCGAGCGCGCGCCGCAAGCCCTCGCGCATCGCGGGTGGCAGTGCGGGCCCGAAGCCATCCCACAAGAACTGCGGCGTACGCGCGGCGCCGCCGAAGGCGATGGGCACGTCCAGGCACGCACGCACGCGCCCGTCGTCGAGCCGATAGAGCAGCGCAGGGCCAGGACCACCGAGCACGACGTGCCCGAAACCCTCGCGCGGCAACTCGACGCCGCGCAGCTCGACCGCGGCCATGTACGACATCAGCTCGCCCTCGCCCGCGCCGAGGTGCCGCGCGACCACCGACGAGCGGCCATCCGCGCCTACGACCATGTCGGCACGCAACTCGGTGCGCTGCCCATCGCGCTCGACGATCACGCCGCGATCCGTGATCGCGACGGCACGACCGCCGGCTACGTACGTCACGCTTGTGTGCGAAAGCGCCCGCGCGCGAAGAGACGCCACGATCCCTCGATGCTCGCAAGCCAGCGCGACCCCACCGTCTGGGTAGGGAAGCTCGATCGGCGGCGACCCGTCATCCGGGAGCACCGCGAAGCCGTAGCCGACGCGGGCCCCGTGAGTTTCGAAGCGCCCGACGCGCAATCGATCGAGCACTTCCACGCCGGGCGGGTGAATCCACTCGCCCGCGACGCGCATCGGTGCGTTCGGATTGGCTTCGAGCAGCGCGACGCGTGCACCGCGTCGTGCAAACGCGTGCGCTGCCAGCGAGCCAACAGGCCCGGCCCCGATGATCACCTGGTCGAACACCGCCGTCATTGCACGCCCCGCATGCCGCAATCTGCTTGCACGCGCGGTGCCCGCTTCGCACCTACGTGCCGCTACGGTGAGTCCGCGACGGGAACCCCGGTGTAACGCGCTCGCGGTCGCAACAAGTACCCCGCGGCGCGCTGCTCCAGTGCGTGCGCCAGCCAACCAGCGCTGCGCGCGACCGCGAACAAGCCGCCTCCCACCTCCGGTGAAAGCCCGAGCGCAGCGACCAACGCGGCGAGGGCGACGTCGACCGTCGGCGCGGTGCCCTTGGTCGCGGCGACGATCGCGAGCAGCGTGCGCGAGCGCTTGGTGCTCGGCAGCGCCGCGACGGCATCGAGTACCGGTCGTGTACGCGGATCGCCGTGTGGATACAGCGTATGCCCGAAGCCGGGCGGTACCTGCTGCTTGCGAGCGAGCGCACGCACGGCATTGCGCGCTGCTTCAGGCGAGCCGACGTCGTCGGCGAACCGCGCTACGTCGAGCGACGCCGTCCCGTGCTTGGGGCCCGACAGCGTCGCCAGGGCGGCGGCGACACATGCGTAGGGATCGGCACCCGTCGAGGCGGTGACACGCGCGGTGAAGCTCGAGGCGTTGAGCTCGTGATCCGCGAGCACGACGAGCACGCGCTCGAGGAGCGGCACCACATCGTCGTCGAGCCCGAGGGCGCGAGCGGCGACCGCGGCGACCGACGGTGCACCGAGCGCGCGGCTGACCGACGCGGCCGAGAACCCGGGGGCCAGCGCGGCGGCGAGCAGCGGGATCAGCTGGCGTCCGCGCGTGATGATCGCGTCGGGCCGGCGATCGTCGCGCGTGCGGTCGGCGAGCGACGCGACCTGGACGACGAGCGGCATCACGTCCATCGGCGTCGCGTCGGCCGGCAGCAGGCGCGCGAGCTGGGCGAACGGCACGGCGATGCGTGGCCACGTGACGCGACCCTCGGGCAGATAGCCGGACCACAAGAGCTCGGCGACGTTCTCGAACGGCGTGCCCGCGCGCGCGAGATCGACCGCGAGCCGGCCGCGATACGCGGGCCCGCGGGGCGTGATCGCGGTGACCGCCGAGTCGAGCACGGGCTCGCCCCAGCGCAGCGCGCCGGCCGCGACCGCGCCATGGCCCGCGCGCGCATCGCGGCGCACGCGCAGGCGCTCGAGATCGTCCAGGGAGTACAAGCGCGGCCGCCCGTGCTCGCCGGGCACGCTGCGGACCTGGCCGCGGCTGACGTACGCGTAGAGAGATCGCAGCTGGATCCCGAGGTGCTTCGCGGCCGTACGCGCATCGACCAAACGTTGATTGTCGATTCGACGTTGATCAACCATACGTTCGAGGCTACTTCGAGGAGCAGGAGGTGACCATGACGAAGGCGACCGCAAACGGGCTAGAGGGCATCGTGGTGGCTGACACGAACATCTCGGACGTCGATGGTGAGCGCGGCAAGCTCGCCATCGCCGGCGCCGACGTCGAGCAACTCGCAGCGGACGTCGGGTTCGCCACCGCCAGCGAGCGGGTGCTGCGCGCTGGCGGCGCCGAGGTGAGCGCCCTCGAGCTCGGCCGCGGGCGCGTGGCCGGGTGGGAGCTGCTCCCGCGCCTCGGGGATGCCCTCGACGCCCCCGACGCGATGGACGCGCTGCGCACGAGCCTCGGCCACCTGCGACCGACGGGCGACGACCTCGCCGACGCGGTCGCCGCGATCGCGACCGCACCCGTCGTGGTCGCCGCTTGGGGCCGCAAGCGCGTTGGGCTCGCGCCCGTCCCGCCCGATGCGAAGCTCGATCACGCTGTCGACTACCTGCGGATGACCACGGGCTCCACGCCTTCCGCTGCCGCGGCCGCGGCTCTCGACGCGTACTTCGTGACGGTGATCGATCACGGCATGAGCGCGTCGACGTTCACCGCGCGCGTGATCGCGTCGACTGGCAGCGATCTGCTCTCCGCGATCGTCGGCGCGGTGGGGGCGCTGAAGGGCCCGCTGCACGGCGGCGCGCCGGGGCCCGTGCTCGACATGCTCGATGCGATCGGCGAGCCGGCGGCGGCCGAGGCGTGGATCCTCGGCGAGCTCGCGGCGCGGCGCCGGATCATGGGCATGGGTCACCGCGTGTATCGCGTGCGCGATCCGCGCGCAGCCGTGCTCGAGACCGCGGTACGCCCGCTCGCGAGCAGGCGTCTCGAGCTCGCCCGTGCCGTCGAGAGAGCTGCCGCGAAGATCCTCGCCGAGAAGAAGCCTGATCGCCCGCTCGCGGCGAACGTCGAGTTCTACACGGCCGTGTTGCTCGATGCGGTCGGCCTGCCGCGCGAACAGTTCGCCGCTACGTTCGCGACCAGCCGCATCGCCGGCTGGTCGGCCCACGTGATCGAGCAGCGCCGCACGGGCCGCTTGATCCGCCCCGCGTCCCACTACGTGGGCGCGCTGGCGTAGCCGGAGGCGTCACTCGACGTCCGGCGCACTGGTGATCACCGGTCGGCGCACCTCGATACACGCCGCGCAGAAGCGCGTCGTCGGTGCGTGACCGAGCTCGTGATCAGGGATCTTGCGCTTGCAGTGCTCGCACGTGCCGAAGTCTCCATACCCGATGCGGCGCAGCGCATCCTCGATCTCCTGCAGGTGGACGCGCAGCTCGTCGCTCGGGTCGCGGTCGAGCAGCGCCTCGACGTTTCGCCGCTCCGCTTGCAGCGTCACCTGGCATTGCTGATAGACCACGTTGGCCATCTCGATCGAACTGTACCGCGCATGGCGAGATGCGCTGGTCGCGCGAGTTTCTCCGTCGTCCCCACGCTCGTACCTACGGGGGTGGCTTCGACGGGTCCACGGTGAACGTGCCGATGTCCGCTGTCTTCCCGGCCTCGAGCGCGAGGTCCTTCTTGATGACGGGCGACGGCTGCGTCAGCACCACGAGCACCGACGGCCCGGCCTTGGTCTCGACGCGGAACGTACCGTCGGCGTTGGACATCGGCGGCATACCTTCGAGGGAGATCCGCGTGCGCCCGTCCGGCGACGCCGGGACCACGATCACGCCGGTGTTGGCGAGCGGCTTGCCCTGCACGTCGACGAGCGTGCCGATCACCACAGCGTTCGCCATCAACGTGATGTCGCTCTTCGCCGGTTGACCCGCGACCACGGTAACCTTGGCCTCCGCGTTGCCATCGCTCGAGCGCACGCGCAGCGTGTAGGTGCCCGGGTCGACGCGGCCGAGCTTGAACGTGCCGCCGGTGAACGAGCGCGTCGTCTTCGTCGGGCCGTCGACCTCGAGCGTGAACAGCGCCACGGGCCCCTTGGCGCCGGTGACCGTGCCCGACAGCGATGTGATGCCGAGCGCCTGGATCGCGAGCTTCGCATCGGGCTCGACACCGAGCCTTCGCCCACGCAGCGCGCCCTGTTGCGCCTCGGCGATCACCTCGTACTTCGCGTGCGGCAGGGTGCGCACCGCAAACCGGCCCTGCGCGTCGGTGAGCACCGGCGGGAACTCTGCGCCGACGCTGCCCTCGCCGTCGTCACTGGTCGTGATGCTCGTCATCCGCGACGACGACTTCTTCTCGCCATCCTGCTTTGCCTTCTCCTCCGCTGCCTCCCCGTCCTCGACCATGCGGCGGAACAGCTCCTCGACATCTTGATGCACCGATACCCAGGCGTCGGCGAGTGGTTGCCCGTCGGGGCCGGTGACAACACCTTCGATCACACCGTTCGGGAGATCGATCGCGACGTCGACGCCCGTCTTCTTGTCGGTGGGTCCGAGCCTCACGACGACCGGCTTGCCGCGCATGCGCGCCGGGCGCCCGCGATCGAGCACGGTCATGCGGTGGGCCCCCGCGGGAACCCCGACGAGACGATACGTACCGTCGGGGCTGGTCACGCCCTGCACGCCGCTCGTCACCATGCCGTTCACGATCGTGGTGCGGATCGTGCCTTCCTCCGGCGACGCCATCACGGTCATCCCGGAGACCGGCTTGCCGGTGCCATCGACGACCTTGCCCGCGATCGACGCCCCGGGCTTCACCACGAGCACGACCTCGGGCATGCCTGCCTTCACGTCGACGACGACCTCGCCGCGGTCGCCGCTCGTGCACACGGCACTCAGCCGCGCCTGACCTGCCTCCGCCGGGCTCAGCTTGAAGGCGCCGTCGAGTCCCGTGGTCTTCGCCTCGAGCGGGAAGTTGATCGGGCCGGTGCCCAGACCTTCGGGGTCGTGCTCGATCTCGCAGGGCTGCCGCGGCTCGACGTGCCCGATGATCTCGAGCCCACGCCGCACGCGCACCACCACGCCGGTGAGGTCCTTGTCACCCAGCTCGACCGCGCGACCGAGCACGGGCGCGTAGATGTCGGAGCGAGCCATCAGCGTGTGCGAGCCGGGAGGCATGCCGGACAGCACGAATGCGCCCTTCGCGTCGGTCTTGTTCCTGCCGTCCGAGCGGCCTGGCCCGAACGAAATAACCTCGATGTTCGGCACGGGCGCGCCCGCGTCGTCGATGACGGTGCCCGAGACCGTGGCACCCGTGCCGACCAGTAGCGCGAGATCGGTGACCTGTTCGCCGACGCCAAGGCCGATCACCGTCGGTTCGCGCGTGGTGCGCGTCTCGTCCTCCGCCTCGATCTCGTACGACCCCGGCCGCATGCCGGTGAGCCGAAACCTGCCGTCGGCGCTCGCGGTCGCCCGCCGCACGGTCTCGCCACCGAACCGGATCCCACTGCCTCCGTCGAGCCGCGCGCGCACGATCGCGCCTGCCACCGGCTCCCTGGACCGCGCGTCGCGCACGACGCCCTCGATGACGCCGCCGGGCACCAGCGCGAAGTCCGCGATGGCACCACTCGCACCGACGTCGACGTTCTTCGCCTGCGGTGCGTAGTCGGGGCTCGCCGCGACCACCACGTGATGTCCCTCGGCGACCGACAGCTGATACGTGCCATCGGTGCCGGTGAGAGTCGACGCGACCGCCGACTCCGTGCGGCCACTCGCGTTACGACGCGCGGCGTCGATGCGGGCGCCCGCAACGGGGCCACCACTGGCGTCGGTCACCGTGCCGGTCAGCGGCCGTCCGCCGGCGACGAGCACGAGCGCGAGCGTCGCCTCCTGCCCGGCGGCGAGCTCCTGCGCGTCGAGCGCGGCCGGTTCGAACCCCGGTGCCGAGCCGCTGATCGCGTAGCTGCCGGGCTCGAGCTTGTCGGCGCGCCCGATGCCCTGCGCGTCCGTCTGCAGCGTGATGACCTCGCCGTCACCCGGCGCGAGTCGCACCGTCGCGCCGGCGATCGGGCCCTTCTCGCTCGTCACCGTGACTGTCGCGCGCGCAGGATCTTTCGTCGCGACCATGGAGGGCGTGTTCGTCGGCCACGCCGGCGCGGCGGAACCCGGCCCCTGCGTCACCGTGGACGTCGCACGCGTCCGGTCCGTTTCTCGGCTCTTGATGAACCAACATGCCCCACCGGCCACCGCGGCCACGACCACGAGAACGAGCACCCCGCGATTCTTCATGCCGACGCAATACCGCACCCCGATGGGCGAAATTCCGGTGACGTGCGTTGAGGAGCTAGAAGGCGCGCGACTGGCCGCCGTCGACCGTGATGCAGGTGCCGGTGATCCAGCTCGCGCGCGGCGATGCGACGAACGTGACGACGTCGGCGACCTCTTCGGGCGTGCCGAAGCGACCCGACGGAATCTCGCGCGCGACGAACTCGGCGATGCCCGCGGGGTCGGCCTGCTGCCGGCGGTCCCAGCCACTGCCGGGAAACAGGATCGAGCCCGGTGCGATCGCGTTGACCCGGATCGCGTGCTTCGCGTAGTCGCGCGCGAGCGCCTTGGCGAGTGCGATCATGCCCGCCTTGGCGACGTTGTAGCCGGGTGCGCCGCCCGCCTCGCGGCCGAAAATCGACGAGATCATCGTGATCGAGCCGCCGCCGCGCGTGACCATGTGTGGCACGGCGCGCTGAGCGATGCGCACGGCGGTCCACAGGTTGGCGTCGAGCGACTTCGCGAAGTCCTCGTCGGTCATGTCGTGCGCGACGCGCGCGAACGACTTGCCGACGTTGCAGACGACGACGTCGACGCCGCCGAGCGCCGCGAGCGTGGTGTCGATTGCTAGTTGCGCACCGTCGGCGGTGGAGACGTCGGCGACGATCGTGGTGTGCAGGTCGCCACCCGCCGCATCCAGGTCGGGAGCCAACGCAGCGAGGTCCTCGGCGCCACGCGCGACGGCGGCGACGCGGCCACCTTCACGCGCGAACGCGAGAGCGATGGCGCGCCCGATGCCGCGACTCGCACCGGCGACAAGGCAGACCTTATCGGTGAGCCTGAGGTCCACTAGGGCAGCTCCCAGCTGCGGCCCCACAGGGCCTGGCCACCATCGAGGCGAAGCGTGGCACCGGTGATGAACTGTGCCGCGGGCGACGCGAGGAAGACAATCGAGGCAGCGACCTCCTCCACGGTGCCGGCCCGCTTGAGCGGCGTCTCGGCGACGGCGCGCTCGAGGAGCTGCGGCGGATATTGCGCCGTCCCCGACGACAGGATGATGCCAGGGGCGACGGCGTTGACCAGGATGCCGAACTGCGACCACTCGACAGCCAGCGTCATGGTCATGTTCTCGACGCCCGCACGTGCAGCGCCCGTGTGCACCATGCCCGGGAAGCCGCGATAGATGTTCGCGATCACGTTGATGATGCGGCCGCCCTTGTTGGGGATCATCCACTGGTTCGCGACCTCGCGGCAGACATGGAACGTGCCGACGAGGTTGTTCCTCACGACCGCGAGGAAGCCGTTGGGCGAGATGTGCTGCGCCGGCGACGGGAACTGCCCACCGGCGTTGTTCACGACGACATCGATGCGGCCCCACGTCGCGAGCACCGTCTTCACAAGCTCCTCGACCTGTTGCGGCTCGCGGATGTCGCACACGCGCGCGAGCACGCCCGCACCGGGCACGCGCTCTGCGTCGATCGTGAGCGCGGTGAGCGCGGCGTCGAGCTTGGGCTGCGTGCGCCCGCAGATCGCGACGCGTGCGCCGAGCCGGATCAACTCCTTCGCCGTCGCGAACCCGATGCCGGAACCACCACCCGTGACCAACGCGACCGTGCCCGCGAACGTGCCGGGGGCGAAGACCTGCTGACTCTCGGCCGTCGGCGTCGCCGTCATCGCCTATTTCTTCGCGGGAGCGGGAGCGACACCACCGGGTTGCGCCGGATCGAACTCGGCCTTCGAGACCGGGAGTCCACGTAGGACGAGCGTCAGCACCGTGCCCGGTCCGCCCTGCAGATACGTCTTCGGGAGGAACAGGAAGTAGTTCTTCACCGCGTCCTCGGGAGGCGGCGCGCCGTGCTTCTCCGTCGCCGGATTGCCAGTGCACATGCGCATCTTTTCGCCGGGCTGGAGCACGAAGCCCGGATCGATGATGCCGAGCAACGACTTCTTGGAGGAGCCTTTGCGGCCGACGGTCATGCCGCAACCGCGGGTGTTGAACGGGGTCTTCCCAACATTCTCGAGGATGACCCACTCAGAGTTGAGGGCTTCCGCGTTTTCCGCGGCCTTGATCTCGACGAACCGGATCGCCATAGCGGGGCGCAGTGTACATGGGTTGGGTTGCAATCCGAGCCAAAGCATCGATAATCGCGACGATGAGGAAAGAGGTGATCCGTGTAGTAGCCGCCGTGATCGAGCACGACGGCCGTTACCTGATCACCCAGCGCAACTCGAACGCTGTGCTTCCCGGCCTGTGGGAGTTCCCCGGCGGACGCGTCGAGCCCGACGAGAGCGAGACCGGCGCGCTGCTGCGCGAGGTCAAGGGCCGCATCGGCGTCGAGGTCGTCGTGGGCGCCAAGCTCGGAGAGCACCTCCACGACTACACGGGCTACCAGGTCCATCTCACGATGTACTCGTGCAAGCTGCCCTCGGAAGCGCGGCCCTACCCGGCCACCGTCGCTGACCTGCGCTGGGTCACGTCGCGCGAGTTCCTCGACTATGACTTCCCGCCCGCCGACGAGAAGACGATGTCGAAGCTGCTCGGCCTCGTTCGAAATTGACAACGCACGGCTCGCCGGGCCGCGTAGCACCGCCGAAGGGCGGTGCGAAGGTAAACAATGCACGTCCGTAGCATCGGGCTCGGAACGGACCTCGAGCTCGCGCGGACGCGCGGCACCGTCGTCGATCGCGACGACTATCTCGTCGTCACCACGCCCGACGACCCCAGCTACTACTACGGCAACTTGCTCGTGCTCCCCGCAGCTCCGCAGGTCGGCGAGGTCGCCTACTGGACGCGCAGGTTCGCCGCCGAGCTCGGCACCAACCCTGATATCCGCCACGTCGCGCTGCGCTGGGACGGTATCCACGGCGACGCGGGCGCCACCGACGAGCTCACCGCTGCCGGCTTCACGATCGAGCACTCCGTCGTCATGACGGCACGCTCGATCACCGCGCCGCCCTCGCCCTATCTGCTGCGCCCGCTCTACTCGCGCGAGCTCCCTGCGACGGCGGAGCTCGAGTTCGCCGACAGCGAGGTGCACGACGATCTGTATCGCCGCTTCCTCCACCGCCGCGCCGCGTGGAAGCAACGCCTCGTCGAGGACGGCACGGCAGCGTATTGGGGAGCGTTCGATGCGGGCGTCCTCGTCGCTAGCCTCGGCCTCGTCCCGCTCGGCGCATGCGCGCGCTACCAGGACGTGCAGACCGCAACGACGCACCGCAAGCAGGGCATCGCAAGTGCCCTGCTTGCGGCCGCTGCCGCTGGCGCACCCGAGCGCGAGCTCGTGATCGTCGCGGAGCCAGGTAGCGCTGCCGAGCGTCTCTATCAGCGCGTCGGGTTTCGTGCGATCGAGCGCATCGCCGCGGCGCTACGCCGGCCTACCTGAGCCCCTTCGCGATCGCGATCGTGACGGCGAGTGCGATGCCGATCGCGGCGACGAACAGCGCGATCATCATCCAGGGCGGCAGTGCGCGCGCGGGCGCGGCCGCGGCCTGCGCCCAGTCGACTTGTTGCGTGTAGTGCTGACCGACCGGCGACATGAGGCTCGGGTCGAGCACCGAATGCATGGACCCGTGATCGGGGAAGGGCTGGGCGTTCGGAGACGTCGGTGCAGCCGACGGAATCGCCGGCACTGGGGTGGCCGGCGTCCCCGGAGGAACTGGATAGGAGCCGCTCGGGAACACGTCTGCGCCGCGCGCGATCTGCTCGCTCATCTGGGCGTTCATCACCGGATAGGGTGATGGGCCGCCGAGCGGCATGCCGGTCGGCATGCCGTGTGGCGATTGCGCGAACGAGGCGCTGTCGACCTGAACGGGGTCAGACGCGATCATGGTGCTCTGCGCGGCGGGATGGTCCGGATCGGCGATCATCGTCGGCAGCTGGGCCGCCGGAGAGAAGCGCTGGCTCGATGGGCGCAGGCCCTGGACGGACGCCTGCCCCGACGCGAGCGGCGTGTCGGGGACTGCGAGCGGGCCCGCCGGCGGCATTGCCGGGCGAGCCGTGGCGGCCGGTGATGCGAGCGGCGGAATCGACGGAACCGCCACGGGTACAAGCGCCGTCGGACCGCGGGCCTCGGCGGACGTCATGCGTGCACCTCCGGCCGGCATCGCAGCGCCAGGGCGCACGAGGCTCGGGATGCTGCCGGTGGGACGCGGCGTCGGCTGCGCGGCGGCGGCGACGTTCATCTGCTTGAGCAGCTCGAGTGGGTTGGCCTCGATGCGGGTCTTCTCCGCGGGCTGCTGCTCGTCGTCTTGCTCCTCGTCGATGTCATCCTCGCCGATCGCGCCCGAGACGGCGGGCATGCTATCGCGCGACGCCATCTCGAGGTCGCTCGTGTTGAGCGACTCCGCGCTGCCGCGGCCACGGCCGCCGAGGTCGACGGTCTCGCGCCGCTTGTCGTCTTCCTCGCCCCAACTAGTGACAGCGTCGAGCGATTGATCCTCGCCCGAGATGAGCTCGCGCATGCGCGCGCTGTGCTCCTCGATCTCCTGGCTGAACGAGGCGTCGAAGAACCGAGAGACGTCACCGGGACCGGAGCCCTTGCCGCGATGGTGAAGGTAACCGAGCAGCGCATCGCCGAATGCCTCGGCCGTCGGGTAGCGCTTGTCCTTGTCCTTCGCGACCGCCTTCATGATGACGGCGTCGAGCGCGGGGTCGACCTGGATGTTGATCTTCGATGGCGGCTGCACGTTGCAGTCCATGACGGCCTGATAGGTCTCGTACGGCGACGGGCGCTTGAACAAGCGCTGCCCGGTGAGCAGCTCGTGCGTGATGACACCGAGGGCAAACACGTCGGTGCGGCGATCGACGTTCGCCGCGATGCACTGCTCGGGCGACATGTACGCGAACTTGCCCTTGATGGTGCCCGACTTGGTCTTCGTCTCGCGCAGCTCCGCCTTCGCGATGCCGAAGTCGACGACCTTCACCACACCCTCGAAGCTGACGACGAGGTTCTGCGGCGAGATATCGCGATGGACGATGTTGAGGAGCTTGCCGTTGACCGCGCGCTCGTGCGCGTAGTGCAGGCCCGCGCAGGCCTGCGCGACGATGTTGAGCGCGAGCGGCACCGGGATCATGCCGCCCGGCAGGCGCTCGCCAGCGCGGCGGACGATCATCGCGAGCGACATGCCCGCGAGGAACTCCATGACCATAAAGTAGCGGTTCTCGTGCTCGCCCAGCTCCATGGTCTGGACGATGTTCGAGTGGTCGAGGTGCGCCGCGAGCCGCGCCTCGTCGAGGAACATCTTCACGAACTCCTGGTCATCGGCCAGGTGATCGTGGAGGCACTTTACGACGACGTACTTCTCGAACCCCGCGGCACCACCGATGCGCGCGAGATAGATCTCGGCGGTCCCGCCCAACGCAAGGAGGGCCAGGATCTCGTACTTGCCGAGTCGCTTACCGAGCAGCGACCCCGCACCCGCCGGAATGCCGGACATGCGAGGGAATCATACCCCCAAGGCGGCCGGGCAGGTCACAGCTCCATGATCTCTTTCTCTTTGGCCTTCGCGACGTCGTCGACCATCGCGATGTACTTGTCCGTGAGGTCCTGGATCTTCTTCTCACCGTTCTTGCGCTCGTCCTCGGTGATCTGCTTGTCCTTCTCGGCATCCTTGATCATGTCCATGGCGTCGCGGCGGGCCGCGCGCACTGCTACGCGGGCCTCCTCGGTCTGCTTGCCGACGGCCTTGGCGAGCTCCTTGCGGCGCTCACCGGTCAGCGGTGGGATCGGGAGACGGACGAGCTCGGAGTCGGCGACCGGGTTGATGCCGAGGTCGCTGGCGCGGATCGCCTTGTCGATCACGGCGATCATGTTCTTCTCCCACGGCTTCACCGTGATGAGACGCGCGTCGACGACCTGGACCGTCGCGACCTGATTCACCGGGGTCGGAGTGCCGTAGTAGTCCACCTTGATCCCGTCGAGCATCGAGGTGTTCGCACGACCCGTCCGGATCTTCTGGAGCTCGCGCTTGAACGATTCGACGGCCTTCTTCATGCCGTCTTCGGTGTCATTGGTGATGTCGTTGATCATGGGTCTCTCCTGGTGGCTCAGGCGTACGCCGTCTTCTCGCTATCACGCACCACGGTGGTGCACACCGCCTCGCCTTTCACGACGAGCTCGATGTTCCCGGGCTTGGTCATGTTGAACACGATGATGGGCATCTCGTTGTCGCGGCACAGCGCGAACGCAGTCGCGTCCATGACGTGCAGATCCTTCTGCAGCGCGTCGGTGAACGTCACTGTCGAGTACCGCTTCGCGTCGGGGAACTTCTTCGGATCCTTGTCGTAGATGCCGTCGACCTTGGTGGCCTTGAGCAGCACCTCGGCCCCGATCTCCATGGCGCGCAGCGCGGCCGCCGTGTCGGTCGTGAAGAACGGGTTGCCCGTACCCGCGCCGAAGATCACGACGCGCCCCTTCTCGAGGTGACGGATCGCCCGACGGCGAATGTACGGCTCGGCGAGCTGCGACATCGGAATCGCCGACTGCACCCGCGTGGTGACGCCCTGGCGCTCGATCGCTTCCTGGAGCGAGACGGCATTCATCACGGTGGCGAGCATGCCGACGTAATCGCCGGTCGCGCGCTCCATGCCGCGCGCCTGCGCGCCGCGGAAGATATTGCCAGCACCGACGACGACGGCGACCTCAACGCCGAGCTTGGCGACGTCGGCGATGGACTTGGCGACGAGGTTGAGCACCTCGGGATGGATCCCGTAGCTCTGATCGCCCATCAACGCCTCACCCGAAATCTTGAGGAGGATGCGCTTGAACGCGGGCTTGCGGGCTTCCGCCATGACGACGGACATTAGCGCCGCATCGGTGAGAAGGGAACGGGTCCGGGGCGGTTGCGCGGGAGCGCTCGGCGGGCCGTGCGATACTGAGACACGCATGGGAAGCTCGGAGGACGAGGGGGGTGCAGCTACCGCGATGGCCGCGACCGCGCTACACGAGACAGCGCAGGTCTCGCGGCTGTCACGGCCCGCGATCGAGGGATTCGCCCCGGGCGCGATGCTCGGTCGCTACAAACTGGTCGCGCGGTTGGGGGCCGGGGCGATGGGGGTGGTGTGGTCGGCGCATGACCCGCAACTCGACCGAATCGTCGCGATCAAGCTGCTGCACCCACACATGGGCGACACGCCCGAGGCCGCAGCCCGCCTGCTGCGCGAGGCGCGCGCGATGGCGAAGTTGTCCCATCGCAACGTGATCACCGTCCACGACGCCGGGGACGTCGACGGGCACCTGTTCATCGCCATGGAGTTGATCGAGGGCACCACCCTCGGCGCGTTGTTGCGCGCACGCGCCCCCGGCGCCCCCGCGGATTGGCGCCGCTGGTTCGCGATCCTCGTCGAGGCGGGCCAGGGACTAGCAGCAGCGCATGCGCGCGGTGTCCTGCACCGCGACTTCAAGCCCGACAACGTGCTCGTCGACCGCAACGAGCGCGCGTGCGTCGGCGACTTCGGCGTCGCGCTGGTCGGCGAGCCCGACCCAAAGCGTGCGGCGAGTCAGCCTGTCGCGCTCGTCGCCTCCGACCTGACACAAACGGGCGCATTGATCGGGACGCCGCTGTACATGAGCCCCCAGCAGCTGCGCGGCGAGACGATCGACGCGCGCGCCGACCAGTTTGCCTTCTGCGTCACCGCATGGGAGGCGCTGTACGGCGAGCGCCCCTTCCCGGTCTCGGGAAGCCTGTACGAGGCGATGGGCCCGCTGTTGGAGATGATCGAGCGGGGCGCGCTGCCTCCGGCGCCCGCGACATCGCCCGTGCCCGCCGCGATCCGGGACGTGCTCGCGCGCGGTCTCGCACCGGAGCCATCGGCGCGGTGGCCCGAGCTCACGCAACTGCTTGCCGCACTCGAGGCGGCCGTGCGGCCCCGGCGAGCGCGCAGGTGGCCGCTCGTGCTCGCCGCCGTCGGTGGCGCCGGCGTCATTTGCGCCGCGGGCATCGCCGCGGTCACCCTGCGGTCCCCAGACCGAGGCCAGCGCGAACCGGTGCACATGTTCAACGTCGCGCTGGGCGGCTCGCTCGCGCTGTCTCCCGACGGCAAGCTCCTCGCGCTCGACAACGAAGCGCTCGAGGTCCGGTCACTCGACGGCAGCGGCGCCATGTTCACGCTCGGGCTCAACGGCAAACGCGTGAGCAACCTCGAGCTCGACCACGACAGCCTGCGCTTCACCCTGGTGGACACGCACTCGGTGATGCGCTGGGACTTCGCGACGACCGGCGCAGTCACGACGGTGATGGAGGATGTCGGCGGCCGCTGGGACGGGACCACGGCGTTCGGCGCGCTGGTCTATCGTACCCGGCAGGGCGAGCTCGCCATCGTCGACGGCACCACGCAGCGCCAGGCGTGGAAGACCTCGCAGCCCGTCGACGTCGTCGCTATCTCGCCCGATCGCACACGTGTCGCCTATCTGCAATCCACACGGTATCGCGGTACGATCGTCGTCAAAGATCTCACCACGGGCCGCGAGATCGCGTCGCCCCACCTGCCGGAGCCCACCGCGCTTGCCTGGCTCGACGATGACACCCTGCTCTACGCCACGGGGACGAGCTTCCAGCCGACGCTGTATCGCGTGCCCGTCGACGATTCTGGGTTTGGTCCTCCAACTGCGATCTTCCAGCGCCCCCTGGGCTGGTTCGGACATCTCGCCGCGCGCGGCGCGACGGTGCTTCTCACGGAGATGCGCCCGACCTCGCGAGCAAAGGTGTTCGACCGCGCGGCGACGCCGATGTCCTCGCGCGAGCTCGATACATCACGCGTCGGCGCGGCGCTCGCATGGGTCTCGAGCACCGCGTACCTGACCTGGAACCCCAACACGCGCAGTGTCGACCAGCGCTCCACTACCGGCGACGTGACGCGCACCTCGATCTCGCTACCCGGCGAACCCGCCGGAGCTACGGTTGCTGACGGGACGCTGATCGTCGCGACGCGCGATTCCGGTGGCAGACGCCTGCAGGGTCACGATCTCGCGACGGGACGGCTGCTGTGGACGGGTCCCGACCTCGACACGATCGCGGTGCGGTGCGCCGCTGACCATCGCCCACCCTGCTTCGCGATCCGTTCGGGCGAGAGCGTGGTGCAGTTCGATCCCACGACCGGCCGCCCCGGTGACCTCGTGTACCAGCGACACGAGCAGCATGCGTCGATCGAAGACCTGGCCGTTCGTGAGGATGGCACGCAGCTCGTGATCGCCGGCAACCGGATGTCGTTGCTGGTGCTCTCGTCCTCCGGAGAGCAACTGGATTCCATCGCGACTCCGCTGAAAATTGTCCGCAGCGTCGCACTCGACCCGCAGGGTGGATTACTCGTCAGCGGCACAGGAGACCGAGCCCGCTTTCAGTTCGGCACGATCCGCGATGGCTACGACTTGCTCGCCCAGAGCGACAACGAGCAATTCTCGCTCGTACGTCCATCACCCGATGGCCGCCATGTGCTCGTGCTCGCGCGTCAATTCAGCCCCACGCTCTCGCGACTCGATCTGCCCTCACGATAAGGGGGCGGTGCATACTCGGCGGGCGCAAATGGGCCGGACGGAGTACGCCGCCACCGGCGCGAGGTCGCGACGTGTCCGACGCAGCGGCGGAGCACGCGCGCCGTGGCCGACGATCCGCGTGGAGCGTTCCTCGTCGCCCGGTGCTGCGGCGCAACTGCTACGAGGTCGCGCGCGTCCACGAGGGCAAGTACGCGCCGATCACCGTCGCCGACAACGACAGCTTGTCGCTCGTGCGTCCCTCACCGACGGGCGATCGGGTCCTCGCACGTGCGCAGCTACGAGCCGCGCGTGCTCGCCACCACCCTGCCCTGATCACTCGTAAAGGCGCCGGATCCGGTAGCCGCGCTCGAGTAGCAGATCGAGCACGCTGCCCTCGCCCACCAGGTGCAGCGCACCGACGGCGATGAACGCCTCGCCCTTCGCATGCAGCTCCTCGATGACCGGCAGCCATGCGCGATTGCGATCGGTCAGGAGCTGGGCGATCAGCCGCTGGTGCGCCGCGTAGTCGGGCACCTGCTTAGAGAACGACTCGCGGCCGAGGGCGTCGAACGTCTGGGCGTCGCCGTCCTCGTAGGCGCGAAAGAACGCGCGATTGATCCGCGGTAGATCCTCGTGGCGATCGATCAGCAACTTCAGCGCCTCGAGCGAGAACTGCGCGGTCAGCATCGCGCCCTGCGCCTTCGCCCGCTCGAGGTACACGATGGCCTTGTCGAGCTTCTTCGCACGCCCGAGCAACGCGAAGTCCATCGCGAGCGTCGCCTCGACGCGGTTGCCGTAGCCGCTTATCTGCGCGGCCACCATCGCGGTCGAGCTGAGCCCGTTCATCGCGAGCTGCTTCCTACCCATCAGATCGACGAGCTTGGCCCAGTACTCCTCGCCGAGCTCCTCGCGCAGCGTCGGCGATCCCGGTGCGCGCATGGTCCAGCTCGAGAGCTCGGGGTCCAGCGGATCCGCCTCGACGACCAGCGTCTTCGCATTCTCCAGCCGCTTCCACACCCACAGCGGCAGCCGATCTTTCGCATCGAAGCCGGCGTGGAGCGTGCCGAGAAGGGTCGTCGCGTGGCCATCCTTCTCGGCGACCCACACGAAGGGATGCTCGAGCGGGCGCGTCGGGTTGGGAGGCGCTTCGTCGCGCGCGGGCGGCGGCGCCCCCCACGGATCGCCGCTCGCCGCGCCCGTGGGCGTGGTGGGCTTCGGTGCCTGTTCCGGGCCGTGCTCCGAGCGATCGCCGCACGCGACCGCGAGCAACACCACCAGCGCGATCCGCCCTCCCTGCATGACGCTCAGTACGACTTCGCCCAGACGACGCGCTTCTTGCTCGGCTGTCCGGTGAACGGACAGGTGCCCGGCTCGTCGGGGCTGAGCGGGATGCAGCGCACGGTGACCTTGAGGTCTTCCTTGATCTTCGCCTCGAGGGCCGGGTCGCCGTTGAAGTGCGTCATCGCGAAGCCGGCGTGGATCGGCGTCGGGTCGCTGGCGTGCTTCTTCGGCGGGTCGGCAAAGAACGCGTAGAACTCGTCCTTGGTGTCGATCTGCTTGGTGTGCGCCTCGCGGAAGGCAAGCGCGCGCTGGAACAGCGCATCCTGGATGCTCTGCAGCAAGTCACCAATCGAGGCGACGAGCTCGGCGCGGCCCATGGAGACTTTCTCCTTGGGGCCCTTGTCGCGACGGCCCATGAACACGGAGTCCTTGTCGAGGTCGCGCGGGCCGATCTCGAGGCGGATGGGCGCGCCCTTCTTTATCCACTGCCAGGCTTTGTCCCCACCGCGCATGTCGCGGCCATCGACGTGAACGCGCACGGGCGTGCCGGCGTAGGTGACCGCCTCGAGCTCCTTCTCGAGTGCCTTGCAGTACGTCATGACGCGATCGCGATCCTCGGGCTTCTGGATCACGGGGATGATGATGACTTGCTCGGGCGCGAGGCGCGGTGGGCACACCATCCCGTCGTCGTCGGCGTGGGTCATGATCATGCCGCCGACGAGACGCGTCGACACACCCCACGACGTCGTCCACGCGTGGACCATCTGTC
The DNA here is from genome assembly GCA_033763475.1 of Kofleriaceae bacterium. Lineage (GTDB taxonomy): Bacteria > Myxococcota_A > Polyangia > Haliangiales > Haliangiaceae > JABFXX01. The sequence goes on along the minus strand of JANRKM010000219.1, from coordinate 8,310 downwards.
CCTTGTCGTCCTGGAACTTGATCTCGGAGGCCTTGGCGAAGTTCTGGCCGAGGAAGTGCGAGGTGCCCGCCTGCAGCGCCTTGCGGTCCTGCATCATCGCTTCGATGCAGTAGGTGTCGACGGCACCGGGGAAGCGCTCACCCGCGGTCTTCGCGCCCTGGATGACGGGCATCGCCATCCAGTTCTCCGCGAAGTCGGCGTAGACGGCGAGCATCTTCATCGTCTCCTCGACCGCTTCCTCGGACGTGGCGTGAGCGGTGTGGCCCTCCTGCCAGAGGAACTCCGCGGTGCGCAGGAACAAGCGCGTGCGCATCTCCCAGCGGACGACGTTCGCCCACTGGTTGATGAGCAGCGGCAGGTCGCGATAGCTCTGCACCCACTTCGCGAAGGAGGCGCCGATGATGGTCTCGGACGTCGGGCGCACGACGAGCGGCTCCTCGAGCTCGCCGACCGGGATGAGCTTGCCGTCCTTGGCCTCGAGGCGGTGGTGCGTGACGACCGCGCACTCCTTGGCGAAGCCCTCGACGTGCGCTGCCTCCTTCTCGAGGAACGAGACCGGGATGAACAGCGGGAAGTACGCGTTGACGTGCCCCGTGGCCTTGAACATGCCGTCGAGGACGCGCTGGATGTTCTCCCACAGCGCGTAGCCCCACGGCTTGATCACCATGCAGCCGCGAACATCGCTGTTCTCGGCGAGATCGGCGGCCTTGATGACCTCCTGATACCAATCCTGATAGTTGTCGGCGCGGGTCGGGACGATCGCGGTCTGGGGCTTGGCGTTGCTCACGGCAGCGGCAGGCTACTTGCCTCGTTGCAGGTCCGCAAGGCTCCCCCGGCTCCCCCCACTGGGACGACTTTAAACACGGCGCAGAGAAGTAAGCTGCTGCAGCACCGACGTTGACCTGCCGGCACTTTTCCTGGCACCTGAGTCCTAGCAACAACACCACGCCGCGACGGCGCGTACGGATGCCCGCACACGCTTCCCAAGGCGTTACGCCGCTGTCACTAGGCAGGCAAGGGCGCTGCTAACAACGAGCCCCTGGGTGGTGGCGCGACGGTCACGTTAGCGAACTTGCGGAGCCAGTAAGTGCCATAAGGAAACACGGCCGGCAGCCCGGCCAACCATAGCGCGCGCGCGGCTCGGTACGCGTCCTCCCAAGCGGCGTTGCGCTGAAGCTTGGCAATACGGAGCCATTTGCTGCGCGCAGCCACACGTGGACGCAGTCCCCGGCGAGGCTCGTGACTAGTCGGAGAGTCGCGCCATGACTGCCGAAGAATACGTCGACGCCCTACGACGCAGCGCCCTGTCGCGCGGCGGGCCTGCGCGCACGCCTCCTCGACTTCGTGCACGCGACGCTTGAGCTCGGCCAAGAATGCTGGGTGATCGGGAACGAAGTCAGGAAGCCGCAGGATCAACTCGACCGAGGCGGGCATCGGGCCGTCTTCGCGGAAGAAGTGCTTGGGCCGATGCGCCCGTAGCGGCTTGCCGGTGAGCAATGCACGCAAGAACTTGGGTCCAGGCCAGTGGTGGACTCGCTCGACGAGCCCGTCCTTTACGGGGTTCGTCGCGATGTATACGAGCTTATCCATCAGGTCCTCGGGCGTCATCAGCTCGACAATGCACGGCTCCTCGCTCGCCCACAGATTCTCCCACCGACCTCGCAACGCGTTCTGACACTTGGCTAGGTGGCCATGGAACCGCTGGCGAAACTCGACGTCGTTCCCGTCGGGATCGTAGGAACTGACGTGGTCGTGGTTCGACATCATCTGCGGCAAGATGATGTTCACGTTGCAGCGCTGAGCAGCTTCCGCCAGACAATAGACGAAGGCATTGTTGGTCTCGTCATCCGGGCGCAACAGGAACTGGCGTTGAGTCACGCGCCGCGTGCTGAAGATGGTAGTGCCTGGGACAACGGGCCGCGGTTTCACGACTGAAGAAACAGCACACCGCTTGCCAGCGACAACCGCTGAGAATCACAGCGTCGCCTGTCCGGCAGAGTCCGAACGTCGGACAATATTGTCCGACGTCCGGACGCGACCGTACGCGCGGCGTACGACGTTGATTGCTCCGCCCCGGCCGGACGTCTTTCGGACACGTTCAGGCCCCTCTGCAGGGGCCGAAGATCAGTCCCAGTGGGGGTACGGGGGGGGCGACTACGGACAGCTGTCTGCAAATGACTCAGTCACACCGTCGTAGGACTCGGTGTCGTTGTCGAAGAACCACTCACCGTCGGCGAGGAACGCGATCTTGGCGAAGGTCTCGGGGTCGGCACCTTTGCTCTTTCCGAGGTTCCACACCTTGGCGAGCGAGCAGCGCGGAAGCGGGCGCAGTGGCCACTTGCACTGCGCGTCCATCGACATGTCCCGCACGCGCACTTCGACGCCCTTGGTGCCGACGGTGACCTCGACGTAGCAGTAGATGTCGATCTCTTGGTTCTTGGGAATGCTGGTGGGCCGCCCCGAATTCGCGGGACTGCGGAACCAGTAGGTGGAATCGTCGTCAGTGATGCCGAGATCCGCGAGGCCGCTTGGGAACACGCCCATGATGTCCATGCGGACGAAGCCTGCGTCCGGGAACACCGAGCGGGCGAGGGCGAGGGCCTTGGGGGCGTAGGCGGTGGCGTCGAACTTCTTCGGGTTGTAGTCGATCGGTCGCGTGAAGCGCTGCGGCTTCGAGGGTGCCCCAGACGGCGAGGTGGGTGCGCCACCGCCGATCACGACGTTCGGCCCGAGCGAGACGTTGTTGCCTATCTTGACGCCGGCTGCGGCTGCGCGATCGCGAACGTCGTCGGTCACCGTGGCTGGTGTCGATGTCGATGCTGGCGGTGAGGAAGGCTTCGGCGGTGCGAGAGGCGCCTGAGCGGGCTTGGGCGGTGTGCGCGTCGCCGACGCAGCGAATGCTGTCGCCGGTGAGTCCGTCGTCTTTGTTGCGGGCTCCTCGGCCGCAGGCGCTTGCGGCGGTGGAGCGGGCTCGCTCGATGCTGAGGCGGCGGTCTCGGACGGTAGCGAGCTGTCCCCTCGCGACGCCATCACGCCGATGCCGACGCCGCCAGCCACGAGGAAGACGCCGAGCATGGCCCACAGCCAGAGCTTGCCGCGCGTCGACAGCGTCGCCGCCGCGACCGACGGCGGCCCCGACCGCACGGTCGACGGTGCCGCCTGGACCCTCGACGCGATGGGCTCGACAGGCGTGCGCGCGACCTGTCCGGCAAGCGGACGCTGCGTGGACAGCGATTGCCACTGGTCAGCGGGGAGCTGCTGGGCGGCGTGCCGAAGAGCAGCGCTCATCGCGGCCGCGGACTGGAAGCGCGCGTTCGGATCCTTGGCAAGCGCGGTGAGGATCACCTGCTCGAAGGCGAGCGGCAGGTCGGGGCGCGCGAGCCGCGGCGACGGGGGCACCTGCTCGAGGTGCATGCGCATGAGCTCGAAGAGGGTATCGCTGATGAAGGGTGGCTTGCCCGTGACGGCTTCGAACAGGACGATGCCCGCAGCGTAGACGTCGGTGCGCGGGTCGACGTTGCCCGCGCCGCTGATCTGTTCCGGCGCCATGTACGCGGGGGTGCCGAGCAGCGCGCCCGTCTTGGTGCGAGGAGAGCTGGTGGCCCCGAGGCCTGGCGCGAGCTTCGCGATGCCGAAGTCGAGTACCTTGGCATGGCCCTGCGCGGTGACGAGGACGTTGTCGGGCTTGAGGTCGCGATGGACGATGCCGAGCGTGTGCGCGGCCTCGAGCGCGGCGAGCAACTCGGTGACGACCTGCACGATGCCGCCGAGCGGGGCTTGGCCCGAACGCACGAGGGCACCGAGGGTCTTGCCCTCGATGAACTCCATGACGATGTACGGCCGCCCGTCGGGGAGCTCCGCCATGTCGACGACGCCGACGATGTGCTCGTGCTTGATGACGTTCACGGCGCGGGCTTCAGAGAGGAAACGCTGGTAGAGGTCTGCGTTCCGCGTGCACTCGGCCGAGAGGACCTTGATCGCGACGCGGCTCCCGATGCGCGGCTGCACGCCGAGATAGACGGCGCCCATGCCGCCCTCGCCGAGGAGGCGCGCGAGCCGGTAGCGCCCGACCTCGGCGCCGAGCATCGGGTCGGTGGTGGTGGCGAGCTGCGTGCCGTCGGAGGAGCAGAAGCCCCCCTGCGCGTAGCGCTGACCGCATGCGGGACACACGAAGCTCACGCCGTCGAGGCTAGCAGAAGCGGACGGTCAGACCGTATGCTCGGAGTTCGATGTCGAGGTGGATGCTGGCCGTCAGCGTGCTTGCCGCGTGCGCGCGCTCGAGCTCGGTGGTCTGCACGGACGGCACCACGTGTCCCGATGGGACGACCTGTGTGGATCTGGGTGATTCGCCGACGCGCTGCGTGCTGCCCGACGCCTTTGCGGCGTGTGCGGAGCTCGCGGACGGAGCCACGTGCATGCTGCAAGGCGCGATGGGAGTGTGCACCATGGATGCGTGCATCGCTGCGGTCTGTGGCGATGGGATCGTCGACGGCAACGAGCGCTGCGACGATGGCAATACGCGCTCGGACGACGGCTGCTCGGCCGACTGCAGCTCGATCGAGACGTGCAGCGATGGGGTGACTGATCTCGCCGTCGGCGAGCAATGTGATGACGGGTTTCCCGGCCTATCGGGCGACGGCTGCACGTCGGCGTGCCGCACCGAGTACGATATCTGGCGCGACGTGACGCCGCCGCTGCCGTCGACTCGCACACTGCCCAGCGTGGTCACGGATCACGACGGCGGCGTGGCGATGTTCGGCGGCTTCACCGGAGTCATTCCGTTGCCGGGGATCACCTCCTCGAGCTCGCTGTTCATGTTCGACGATCATTGGAGCTGGAACGGCAACACCTGGCTCGCGTACGACGCGCCGACGGGCCGCCCGCCGCAGCGGGTCGCTCCTGCCGTCGGCTTCGATCCGAGCCGCCAGCGTCACGTCATGTTCGGTGGCGTCGTCGAAGGTTCGGCGGACTTCACGCTCTCCGACGAACTATGGGAGTGGGACGGGATCACGTGGACGCAGATCCCCAAGAACGGCACGTGGCCCACGGCCCGCCTTGGCGCCGCGATCGCATGCGGCGGCGGGCGCTGTTTGATGTTCGGCGGGCGCACCGGCATGAGCGTGCAGGACCTGAGCGACGAGGTCTGGTCGTGGGATGGCACGGCATGGACCGCGGTGACGCGGACGGGCCCATGGCCGACAAAGCGGTGGCTCGCGGCCGCGGCGTACGATTCCGTCAACAACCGCTTCGTCGCGGTGGGTGGCGAGATGGGCGCATCACCGCAGTTCGTTTGGAGCAAGGAGGCGTGGGCGCTTCCGGCAAATGGCAGCTGGCTCCGGCTCTCGGACCTGCCTTTCACGACCGGTGCGTATCCGTCCGCGGCTTTCGATCCCACGCGCCCGGCGAACACGGGACGCGTGATCGTGGCGGCACAACAAGAGACCAGTCAGCAGCTCGATGACGACTGGACGGCGCTGTCGGGTGCGCTCCAGCTCGATGCGCGCGTCGCGTTCTCCCCGGCGCTTGGCAAGGTGGTGGCGATCGGGAAGGTCTTCAACGTGGTGCGGACGCGCGTGCTCGAGGACACCGTCTGGACGGATGATCCGCCACTCGTAGTGAACGAGCCCGACTCCGCCGACCGCGCCGTGACTCTCGCGTACGACGCGCGCCGCGGCGTGACCGTTGCCGTCGACAACACGCTCATCGTGCAAGGCAACCCGAGCCCCGAAACCTGGGAGTGGAACGGCCTGGGCTGGCGGCGCACGTCGATCAGCGGCCCGGTCGGCGCGGAGGCCGCGGGCCTCGCCTACGACGCACGCTGCGGCGACGTCGTGCTGTACGGCGGAACTTCGCAGACCGTGCGCCGGAACGAGACCTGGTTCTACGACGGAGCGTGGACACAGTTCACGGGCACGACACCACCCGGCCGCGCCGCGCATGTCATGGCCTACGACGCCCAGCGCGGCGAATTGATCGTATTCGGCGGCACGAACGGGACGATCCTTGACGAGACATGGCGATTTTCGGGCCCGTGCGAAGCACGCGCGTGGACGCGTGCGACGCCTGCCTTCTCACCGCCGGGACGAGTGGGCGGTGGGCTGGCCTTTGACGCGCGTCGTGGCGTCCTGGTGCTGTTCGGCGGTGGAACGCGCAGCGCCGACCTCGCCGATACCTGGGAGTGGAACGGCATCACGTGGACCGAGCGCACGCCGTCGACCTCGCCACCGCCGCGCAGAGATCACGCCATGGCCTACGATGCACGCCGCGGTCGCGTCGTGATCTTCGGCGGCATCTCGGGATTCAGCGAACGCAGCGACACCTGGGAGTGGGACGGCACCACATGGACGCAGCTCCAAACGGTGGTCTCGCCTCCCGCACGCACGGGCATGACGATGGCTCCCGACGTCACCGGCGCGCTCGTGATCGTCGGTGGCCGATCGCAGCTGGGCGATCCCACCCGCACATGGCGCCTGACCTCCGAGCAGATCGTCGAGCCGCGCGAGCGCTGCACGGCCGACGCCGATGATGACAGTGATGGCCTTCGCGGCTGCGACGATCCTGACTGCTGGACGCGGTGTGCACCCCTGTGCGAGCCCGGCGAGGTCTGTGCAGGCCCGCGCTGCGGCGACAACACCTGCGACGCGCCGCTCGAGACCTACGCGAGTTGCGCGGCCGACTGCTCGTAGCTGGCACGCTGGCTGTTGCTCTTCTCGTGCATGGTTCGGCGCGCCGTGCGCGAAGGGGGATAGCGGACTGTTGCGTCCGCGTGCACCGCGACACGTGGCCTTGATGATCCGGCGTCGGGACCGTGATCGGACGGATGGAGCGCGCGCAGGTGCGCGACGAGTACGCGCGCCAGCACAAGTCGTACGGCGCAATGACCTCGCGCGACCACCACGCTCGCGCGCAGGGTGACTCGCCGGGCGCGCTCCGCGGCAAGGGCGGCCGCTAGTCCACGAGGGCACCCCTGCGAGGGGTGCTGTCGAAGACGCTCCGAAAAAAAAAGCGCCCACGGCTCCGACGCGGCAAGCGCATCACGATCGACGTGGGCACGTTGCGCGCGACCGAACGGCGCGTCGCGCGGTACCTCGCGAGTGCTACGAGGAGAGGCCGGCCTGCGCCGCGACTTCGGCGGCAAAGTCGCTCTTCTTCTTCTCGAGGCCCTCACCGAGCTCGAAGCGGACGAAGCGGCGGACCTTGATGTTCTCGCCGATCTTCGCGACCAGCTCCTGCTGCACCTGATCGATGGTCTTGTCGGGGTTCTTCACGAACGCCTGATCCATCAGGCAGATCTCCTTCAGCCACTTCGAGATCTGACCCTCGACCATCTTCTGGGCGACGGGCTCGGGCTTGCCGCTCTCCTTCGCCTTGGCGACGAGGACAGCGCGCTCCTTCTCGATGATCTCGGGGTCGACCTCTTCCTTGCGAACGAACTGCGGGTTCATCGCCGCGATCTGCAGCGCGACCTCACGCGCGAAGGCCTGGAAGTCCTCGCCACGCGAAACGAAGTCGGTCTCGCAGTTCACCTCGAGGAGGACGCCGATGCGGCCGCCGCCATGGATGTACGAAACCACCGCGCCCTCGGTCGCCTCGCGGCCGGCCTTCTTGGCCGCCTTCGCAAGACCCTTCGCGCGCAGGTAGTCGATCGCCTTGTCCATGTCGCCACCGACTTCGACGAGGGCCTTCTTGCAGTCGGCCATGCCAGCGCCGGTGCGCTCGCGGAGGTCCTTGATGCTGGTCGCAGTAACTTCGGCCATGACTTACTCCTGATCCGGCGAGGCAGACGCCTCGGGGTTGAACATGCTGCCGCCCGTCGACATCTCGACGCGCGGACCGTCACCACCCGACGACACGTGGATCGCGTCGACGCCTCGCGCGCCCAATTCGCGCGACAGCGCGACGGAATCATCGATGTTCCAGCCGTCTGGGCTGCCGTCGGTCGCCGAGATGCGCACCAACAGCGGCTTGTGCGCCGGCCACGCCGCTCGAACGGCCTCGGTAACCTCGAGCGCGAAGCGCATGCGGTTGCCGCGGCTTCCGCCGTAGCGGTCGGTGCGCTTATTGGCGATGGGCGACAGGAACTGGTTGATCAGATAGCCATGCGCGCCGTGGATTTCGACGATGTCGAAGCCCGCTCGATCCGCACGGATCGCTGCGTTAGCGAAGGCCTTCACCGTGTCCGCAATGTCGGCGTCGGTCATTTCACGCGGCTTCGTGAAGCCTTGGACGCGTTCGGTATGGATGATCGGACTTGGCGCCAGTGGCGTCCATGCCTCGAAAGCGTAGTCGATCTTGTCCTGCTCGGTTTCG
>JANRKM010000218.1:0-9725 GCA_033763475.1 Kofleriaceae bacterium | reverse complement strand
GCGGTTTCCGCTCCCGCCCCCGCGAGTCGTCCACAGCGTCTACCGGACGTAGCGAACCCGTGGACGAAGAGCCGGATGCCGGAAATCGGCACGTCCGGATCTGTGGGAGCCCCGGGCGCTGCCCGGGGCAACCCGACTGCCGCTAGCGGCGCCGCTTCGGTGTCGCCCGTCGGCTTCGCTCGGTCCGCACCGGGACACTCGCGGAGCGGGCGAGCCCTACTGTCAGACGGCTCTGGCAGGCTGCGCCCGTGCTGCCCGATCTGCTCGAAACGCCCGTTGCCGACGCTGTCGAACCCATCCTCGATCGGGCGTCTTCGCCGCGTCTCGGCCACGGCTCGGGCCCGACCGCCACGCGCAATGCGGCGCCGGACGTGTTCGGCAACATCTTCATCGGCATCGCCGGGATGATCGGTGCGGGCAAGTCAACGCTCGCCAAGGCGCTCGGCGACCACCTCGGCATCGACACGTACTACGAGCCGGTCGCCGACAACGAGTACCTCGCGGACTTCTACAAGGACACCGCGCGCTACTCGTTCGCGATGCAGGTGTATCTGCTCAACCGCCGCTTCCAGCAGCACCAGGAGATCATCTGGCGCCAGCGGTCGGCGGTGCAGGACCGCACGATCTACGAGGACTCGATCTTCGCCAAGATGCTCGCCAAGACGGGCCTCATGGACGAGCGCGACTACCGCACCTACGTCCAGCTGTTCCGCAACATGAGCAACTTCATGTGCAAGCCGAGCGTCATCGTCTACCTCGACGTGTCGCCGGAGTCGTCGGCCGAGCGCATCCGCATGCGCAGCCGCGACGTCGAGAGCAAGATCGAGCTCGGCTACCTACAGGCGCTGCACGACGGCTATCAGGAATTCATCGAGAGCATCTCGAAGGTGATTCCGGTCATCCGCATCGACTACGAGAGGTTCGCCACGGCCGAGCAGATGGCCGAGGTCATCAAGCGCGAGTATCTCGACGTCTCGTTCTTACGCCGCGTGACGGCGTTCGACCCCGCGCGCTGAGCCGATCGTCGATCGAGCAGTTAAAAAACGTCCCATCCGACGCACTCGTGCGTCTCCTAGGGTATGCGCACCGCTCGTCTGCCGTTCGACATCGGAGTCGCGGGTGTCCGCCTGGTCACCGTGGTGGTTCTGGCAGTCGTCGGCACACACGGGTGCAGTTCCAGAGCGCCCACGGCGCCCGTCGAGGCGGGCTCGGCCACTGTGGGTGTCCCCGCCGCCCGGCCTGTGGCTTCGTCTGACCCCTGTCCGGGCGTGTCCGCCGATGCCGCCGCGCGGATGCAGCGTGTGCTCCGCGACCCCAGCGGTCGGCTTCGCGGGGCGTATCCACCGGCGCCCGCGCTCACCTGCGAGATCTTGCGGGGCCTCGACGGCGAGCTCGCCGAGCCGTCGGTTCGGGCGCGCTACCAGTCCCTCGCGTCGGAGAACTGGGACAACCATCCGCCGCTCGCCCGGGTCGTGGATAGCCTCGGGCGCGACAGCTGGCGCTACACGCTGATCGCGCTCACCAGCCACTGGAACACGGACGTGAAGATCCTCGCATTGCGAGCGTTCCAGCGCGTGCCGTCGCGACTGCTCATCAACGCGGACGCCGCCACGGACGCGCGGCTCGCCCAGACCGAACGCGCGGCGCTGCGGTTTCTCCTCCTCGCCGTGGAGACCACGCCGAGGACGATCCCTGGAAGTGAGAACGCGACGATTCACGGCGTCTACATGGATGCCTTGATCGCGACGCTAGATCTGCTCAGCGGTGAACGCGGGCCGGGCGGAGCGCTGCGCACGAATGCGTTGACCGACGCCGAGCTTGCCGAGGCGCTCGCAGCGTGGCGCCGCCACGCGCCCCCGTGAGTCGGACAAGCTGATCGCGGTAGCGACGCACGAGCGTTGCGCATAAACTATGCGCACATGGCGACCCACGGTCGGAAGAGCGCGACGAACCTCTCGTTGCGCGCCGATCACCGCGCCGGAATAGTTGGCGAAGCCGATGCGGATTCTGAACCCGGTCGTCGAGCTGCGCGGGGCGCAGTACATCGCCGTCTTGCAAGAGATGGCGGCGATCGCGAAACGCGAGCTCGGCACGCTCGAGGGCAACGTCGCCGCGCAGCGCACGGAGCTACTCGCGGCGCTCCCCTTTGCCTTTAGGGGTAGCTGACTCGATGCAGCCGCGGGCTCGCCGGTGGCCGGAGCTCCGTGCGGGGCTGATCGCGGTGGCTATCTTCCTCGGTCTCCTCGACGGCTGCCCCCTGCCGGATGCCGCGCACACGCGGCCGTGGAACCGGCCCCTCGTCGACGTCGTGCGCCCCGTCCAGCGCGTGGTGCTGCGGCCGTTCCAGTGGGTCCGCGAGGGCGTGCGGTTCAGCCAGCGCTGGGCGCTGTTCGCGGCGGCGTCCCAGCATCGCTATCGGCTGGAGGTGCAGGGGCAGAAGGCGGATGGCACGTGGGACGTGCTGTACCGCGCGGGGGATCCGGCGCATCGCGCCTACGCCGATGACCTCGAGGACGAGCGCGTGCGCGGTGCGTGGGCGCCTTCGGATCGCCCGCAGGAGCGCTACCCCGACTTCGCGCGCTGGTTCGGGCGCCGGGTGCTCGCGGACCATCCCGAGTACACGGTGGTGCGGCTGTGGTTCGAGCGCATCGTGCTCGAGCGCGGCGAGGTGCGCGGCACGGGCACGTACCTCCTGCACGTCGACACACCGCGAGGCTCGTCATGAGGCGCGCATGGCATGCGTGGGTCGCGTTGTGGGACCGTCGCGAGGCCCCGACTGCGCTCGCGCTGGCGCGCATCTTCCTCGGGCTCGCGATGTTTCTCGACCTCATGCACCTCGCGTGGCTAGGCATGGTGACGCCGCTGTTCGCGCGTCCGCCCGATGGCTTCGCGGCAACGTACGACGGCTGGGCGGGCGCGCTCCTCGGGACCGGCCCCGAGGCTGCCGTCACGCTGTGGCTCGTCGCGACTGTCGCGGCGGCGTGCGTGGCGCTGGGGTGCGCGACGCGCGTGGCGTGCGTCGTGTTCGTCGTGGTCACCGCGCAGCTGGGCTACATCGCGCCGGGCGCGGACCGCGGCATTCACATGATCGCGCGCGTCTCGATCTCCATCCTCGCGCTGTCGAGCTGCCATGCGCAGTGGTCGGTGGATGCGTGGATCCGCGCGCGGCGTGGGCGGCCGTTTCCCCGCGAGGTGCCGGCGTGGCCGCGTTATCTGTTGTTGCTGCAGCTGGTGTGGATCTACTTCTCCGCGGGCCACAACAAGGCGGCCGACGAGTGGGGGCCGGCGGGAAGCTTCATGGCGCTGCCGAATGCGCTGACGGATCCGCACTTCGCGCGCTTCGATCCCGCGTGGGTCGTGGTGGTGCTACCGGCCTTGCGCCTGGGCACGATCGCGACGATGGCGTTCGAGCTGAGCGCGCCGCTGTACGTGCTCTGGCTCTACTACGCGGAGACGGCGAAGCGCGGAGGGCGGCTGCGCTGGCTGTGCAACCGGCTGCGGCTGCGCTGGGTGTGGATCGGCCTCGGCATCAGCTTCCACCTCGGCATCGCGGTGTTCCTGCGGATCGGCGTGTTCCCGTGGGGGATGTTGGCGCTGTATCCCGTGCTGCTGCGCCCCGCCGAGCTCGCGCGGTGGTCTCCCGCTGGTGCGCGATCCAGCGATACGTCCAGCGAATGACAGTGCGGACGAGGGGATCCGCGAGCTCGCGAGCCTCGATCAGCACGACGGCGCAGGGCATCATCGAACGGGGGGCACCGCGGCACCCTTCGCGGTCGGCGCATGTCGAGTGGATCCGCGACCCCGGGGAGGCGAACTTGACGCGTTACGGGTAGCCCTCGGCAGCGAGCGGGCAAGCGTGGCGAACAGCGCGGGCGTCGCGATCAGGCGCTGCTTCTGCACGCGCGTGAGCTGCTTCACGCGGTACTCGAGCCGGAGCGCGCGGCTCTTCGTCGTGCACCGACGTACCGCGAGCAGCGCGATCGGCCGGCGGCTGCGCGTGTACCGCGCGCCCTTACCGGCATTGTGGGCGGCCAGGCGCGCCCCCACGTCGGTGGTGATGCCGCAGTAGAGCGTGTCGTCGGCGCAGCGCGCGAGATAGACGAACCAGGGCACGCTAGCGCTTGCGGAGGATGCTCGTACCCGCGAACCGCGCTTCTTCGCCGAGCTGGTCGGCGATGCGCAGTAGCTGATTGTATTTCGCGATGCGATCCGAGCGCGATGCGGAGCCCGTCTTGATCTGACCCGCGTTGGTCGCGACGGCGAGATCGGCGATGAACGAGTCTTCGCTCTCACCCGAGCGGTGCGAGATGACGGCGGTGTAGCGCGCGTGCTGGGCGGTCTGAACGGCGTCGAGCGTCTCGGACAGCGTGCCGATCTGGTTCACCTTCACGAGGATCGAGTTCGCGGTTCCGCTCGCGATGCCCTTCTTGAGGCGCGCGGTCTGGGTGACGAACAGGTCGTCGCCGACGAGCTGCGTGGTCGCGCCGAGCTTGTCGGTGAGCAGCTTCCAGCCGGCCCAGTCGTCCTGGTCGAGGCCGTCCTCGATCGAGACGAGCGGGTACTTCTTCGTCCAGCCCGCGTACATATCGGCCATCTCGGCCGAGGTGCGGTGCTTGCCCTCGTAGTCGTAGGTGCCCTTGGCCTTGTCGAAGAACTCCGACGCGGCGACATCGAGGGCGAGATAGATCTGCTCGCCCGCCTTGTAGCCGGCCTTGCCGATCGCCTCGAGCAGCAGCGTGAGCGCCTCGTCGGCGTTGTCGAGGCTCGGCGCGAACCCACCCTCGTCCCCGACGTTCGTCGCCTTGCCCTTGCTGGACAGGAGCTTCTTCAGGTGATGGAACGTCTCGACACCCGCGCGCAGCGCGTCCTCGAAGCGATCGAACCCGGCGGGAACGATCATGAACTCCTGGATGTCGAGGTTGTTATCGGCGTGGGCGCCGCCGTTGATGACGTTCATCAGCGGAACGGGGAGGGTGCCCGAGCCAACGCCACCGAGGTAGCGATAGAGCGGGAGGTCGTGGCCGAGGGCGGCCGCGCGCGCCGTCGCCATCGAGACGGCGAGGATCGCGTTCGCCCCGAGGTGCGACTTCGTCGGCGTGCCGTCGAGGGCGATCAGCGCAGCGTCGACCGCGGCCTGGTCGGTGGCATCCATGCCGATCAGCGTCGGCGCGATGACGTCGCGCACGTGATCGACGGCGCGCAGGACGCCCTTGCCGAGGAACCGCGCGGCATCGCCGTCGCGGAGCTCGAGCGCTTCATGCTCGCCGGTCGAGGCGCCAGAGGGAACGATCGCGCGGCCGAGCGCTCCGCCATCGAGGCCGACCTCGGCTTCGACGGTGGGGTTGCCGCGGGAATCCAGGACTTCACGTGCGTGCAGCCAGACGATCTCGGTCATGCGCGGACCCTACCCCAACACCCGTTCCGACGCGCCTCGTCCGTCCATGTTATGCACGCGGCATGCGTAGCCTCGTCATCGCAGCGGCGCTCGTGTGTGCGCTCGGTGCCTGTACCAAGAAGCAGAACGCAGAGGTCGCGAGCCCCAGCGCACGGACCCCCAAGGAAGTGGTGGCCGCGGCCAAGGCGACGATCGAGCAGTGGCGGCAGGCGTACGAGGTGCGCAGCGTCGAGGCGCTATCGAAGCTGTACGCACACGACGTCGATCTCGTCGTGGTGCACGAGGGCACGCCGTACCTCGGCTGGAGCTCGGTCGAGAGCATGCTGAAGGATCGCGTCGCACGCACCGACTCCATCCGGATGCGGCTCAAGGACATGCAGGTGCTCTCGCTAGCTCCGGATGCGGCCTCCGCCGTCACGACGATGACCCGCGAGCAAACCGAAGGCGCCACCACGGTCACCGAAAACGGAACCCTCACGCTCGTGTTGCGGCTCGAGGGCGGGAGCTGGTTGATCACCTCCGAGCACTACTCGTACAAGCGGACCTAATGACAGCGCAGCGCACCATCGGAGTCGCCCTGCTCGGGCTCGGCAACGTCGGCGGCGGCGTGGTCAAGCTGCTCGAGTCCAACGCGTCGGCGATCGAGGCGCGCCTCGGCGCTCGCCTAGAGGTCAAGGCGATCGTTGTCCGCGATCCGGACAAAGCGAACCGCGTGATCGATATCGACCGCGATCGGCTCTCGACCGATGTCGACGCCGCGATCCGGCGCGCCGACGTCGATATCGTGTGCGAGCTGATCGGCGGCACCTCGCTCGCGCGCACGGCGGTGCTCGCCGCGATCGCCGCGGGGAAACACGTCATTACCGCGAACAAGGCGCTGCTGGCCGAGCACGGCGCCGAGGTGTTCGCCGCGGCCGAGAAGGCCGGCGTCGACGTCTACTACGAGGCCGCGGTGTGCGGCGGCGTGCCGATCATCCGCGTCTTGCGCGAAGGCCTCGCGTCGGACCGCGTCGAGAGCCTGTATGGCATCGTCAATGGCACCTCCAACTACATCCTGTCGACGATGACCGAGACGCGGCGCCCGTTCGCCGAGATCCTGCGCGAGGCGCAGCAGCTCGGCTATGCAGAGGCCGATCCGACGCTCGACATCGGCGGCGGCGACGCACGCCACAAGCTGGCGATCCTGGTCAACCTCTGCTTCTCGACCAACGTCGACGTCAACGCGATCCCGATGGACGGCATCGATATCGTCGATCCGATCGACCTCGCGTACGCGGAGAAGTTCGGCTACGTGATCAAGCCGCTCGTCATCGCGCGCAGCCATGGCGACGCCGCCGAGAGCCCGATCGAGGCGCGCGTGCACCCGGCGTTGATCCCGCAGCACTGGCTGCTCGCCGACGTCGCGGGCGCGAAGAACGCGGTCTACGTGCAGAGCTTCGCGCTCGGTCCGTCGATGTATTACGGCGCGGGCGCCGGCATGTTGCCGACGGCGATGTCCGTGGTCTCCGACATGATCGAGATCTCGCACAACATGCGCGCCCGCGCCGCCGCCGGGTTCGCCCCCCCGCGGCCGCGTCCCACGGCGCCACGCCGGCTCGTGCCGCTCGCCGACGTGCGCTCGTCGTACTACCTGCGGTTCGGCGTGCATGACCAGCCGGGCGTACTCGGGGAGCTGATGACGATCCTCGGCGCGCACGAGGTTTCGATCGCGCAGGTCGTGCAGGACGGCGCACCCGGTCGTCGTGCCGAGGATCTGCCCGTGTGGGTCGTCGTGCTCACGCACACCGCGCGCGAGGGCAATGTCCGGATGGCGCTCGCCGAGATCGATCGCCTTCCGATGGTGCGCGAGCGCGCGCGCGTGATCCGGATCGAGGGCTAATGCGCCACGAGATTCGAGTCATCTTCGGCGATACCGACCAGATGGGGATCGTCTATTACGCGAACTACCTGCGCTACTTCGAGAGCGCCCGCGCGGCGTACTGGCGCGACCTCGGCAAGAGCTACAAGGACCTCGTCGCGTGGGGCGTGGCGCTGCCGGTCGTCGAGGCGCACTGCGAGTACAAGCGGTCCGCGCACTACGAAGACTTGCTTCACGTCGATGTCGACGTCAGCGAGCTGCGCGGCGCCTCGCTGCGGTTCGCTTATCGTGTGCTCCGCGGCGACACCCTGCTCGCGATCGGTCATACCCGTCACGCCGTGACCGGCATCGATGGCAAGCCCAAGGCGCTGCCCGAGGTGCTGCGCGCTGCGATCCCTCGCGTCGTGAGCCCTGGCTAGGCCCGGGAGCGGGTTGACCGCCTAAGCTGCGCTCTCGCCTCATCGCTTCGCGCTGAGCGCCCGCTTCGCAGTCGGGTCCAGATTGATCGCTGTCGCGGTCCGGCGTACACCTCGCGTAATGCAAGACCGCAACCTCGCTCTCGAAGTCGTGCGTATCACCGAGGCGGCCGCGTTGGCGTCCGCGCGACTCATGGGTCGCGGTGATCGTAAGCACGCCGACCATGTCGCCGTCGAAGCGATGCGGCGCGCGTTCGATGCGATCGACATCCGCGGCACCGTCGTGATCGGCGAAGGCGAGCGCGACGAGGCACCGATGCTCTACATCGGCGAGACCGTCGGCGCCGGCTGGAAGGGCGGAGACTCCTCGCCCAAGGTCGACATCGCGGTCGACCCGCTCGAAGGCACCAACCTATGCGCGACCGGGGCGCCCGACGCGATCAGCGTCATCGCGATCGCCGATGACGGCCAGTTCCTCAACGCCCCCGACACGTACATGCAGAAGATCGCAGTGGGCCCGGAGGCGCGCGGCCTGATCGACCTACGCGAGTCGCCGACCTGGAACCTCGAGCGCATCGCCAAGGCGAAGAACAAGAAGGTCTCGGACGTCACCGCGGTGATCCTCGATCGCGATCGCCACACCGATCTCATCGGCGAGGTCCGCCAGGCCGGCGCGCGCATTCGCCTGATCGGCGACGGCGACGTCTCGGGCGCGGTGATGACCTGCAACCCGGACTCGGGCATCGACGTTCTGTTCGGCACCGGCGGTGCACCCGAAGGTGTGATCGCCGCGGCCGCCCTCAAGTGTGTCGGTGGCGAGCTACAGGGCCGTCTCCGCTTCCGCAACGACGAGGAGCGCGCGCGCGCCAAGCGCATGGGTGTGAAGCCCGAGGACACCATCTACCTCACGGACGAGCTCGCGACGGGCGATGTGATGTTCGCTGCGACCGGCGTCACCAAGGGCTACCTGCTCGACGGTGTGCGGTTCTTCGGCGACAGCGCAAAGACCGAGTCGATCGTGATGCGCAGCAAGTCGGGGACGGTCCGGGTGATCAACGCCACCCACCACTTCAATACGAAGCCGAAGTACTCCTGGGCCACCGGCCTCGAGCCCTGATCCCCGATCCAAGCTTTCCTGACTCGAGGCCAGCCTCGGGGGCCGAGCGCCCTGGCTGACGCCCGAAGACCCGCAAAGTGTGCGGCGGGCTGCACTTGTTACCGTCGCTGCGACCCCCTCGCAGCACTCGGCGCGACCGGACACATCACCCGGCGGCAGTAGTTGTCAGGTGCGTTGGCCGCTGCCCGTGACTTCGATCATCGTAGCGTTCTCCGACGAGAAACTAGAGTTCTCGCACCCGGCAGACGCAGCCAGATCGATCGACGAAATGGTCTTGACCCCCGGGAGCATAGTCAGTAGGGTCCGCCAGCGTTTTTCAAACCCGCCGTGAGTTTTGGGGCATTCCCAGCGGCAGCACTTCTCAAGAGAATCGAAGGAGTCAGCAGATGAAGAAGCATGCATTGGGAGCCCTGATCGTCGGGCTCATGGCGTGTGGTGGTGGCGGCGGCTCGAACACCACCGTCATTATCACCGACGGCGCCGGTGGCGACTCCGGCCCGACGACCTGCAACCCGCTCACGCAGACGGGCTGCAACGCCGGCGAGAAGTGCACGTGGATCGAGGACCAGGAGAACCCGCCGATCGGTCACGTCGGCTGCGCGCCCGAGGCGGCTGCGCCCAAGGCGATCGGCACGGCCTGCACCCCGCCCCCGCCCGGACCGATGGGCTACGACGACTGCGCGAAGGGCTCTGTCTGCCTCGCCGGCGTCTGCAAGCAGATCTGTGACGTCAACGGTGGCGCGCCCACCTGCGACGAGAACCACTCGTGCACGCGCTACGCGGACTTCTTCGAGGTCGGTGGCAACGCGGTCGCCGGCGTTTGCGACCCGGGCTGCGATCCGCTGACCCAGGAGCTCAAGGTCGGCACCAACAAGGCCGCCTGCGGCTCGCCGACGCCGAACATGCCGAACAGCGGCTGCTACGGCTACGACGACTACA
>JANRKM010000217.1:0-81743 GCA_033763475.1 Kofleriaceae bacterium | reverse complement strand
GCCCACCCGCTCGACCCCGAGCAGCTCGCTCCACACCTGCGCGAGCAACGTCTCCACCTCGGTCCGCGGCGCCAGGTACGCACGCTGCGACGACGTCAGGTCCGGCGCCGGCAACGCCTTCCGATCGAGCTTGCCGTTCGGCAACAGCGGCAACGCATCGAGCACCACGAACGCCGTCGGCACCATGTACGCGGGCAGCGTCGTCGAGACGTACGTACGCAAGCCCTCGATCGCCACCGCCGCGTCGCGCCCCACCACATACGCCACCAGCCGCATTTCCCCCGGCTCGTCATCTCGCGCCACCACAACCACCTCGCGCACGCTCGCGTGCCGCGACAGCACTGCCTCGATCTCTCCGAGTTCGATCCGGAACCCGCGCACCTTCACCTGGTGATCGATTCGTCCCAGGTACTCCAGCGTTCCGTTCGGGAACCTACGCACCCGGTCGCCCGTCCTGTAAAGCCGTGCGCCCGCCACCCCAGCGAACCGGTCGGGAACAAACCGTTCCGACGTCAAGTCCGGACGTCCTAGATACCCACGGGCGACGCCATCGCCGCCGATGAACAGCTCACCGGGAACCCCGACGGGTACGTGTTGCCCATGCCGATCCAGGACGTGTACTCGGTAGTTCGCAAGCGGCCCGCCGATCGGCACCTCACGACCTGGAAGTAGACCGTCTACTGCGAGGAGTCCCCCGGTCGCGTCGACCGTCGTCTCGGTGGGACCGTAAAAGTTCAACAACCGGGACGTCGTCGCCGCCATACACCACGCTCGCACGTGCGCGGGCAACGCTCGCTCACCGCCGACGACGACGAGCAGCACCGAGGGCGGCAGCAACTCGGGATCGAGCGCATGCCAATAACCCGTGCTCAGGTTCATGATCGTGACGCCTTCGAACGTCGGGCCGAGCAACTCGGCGGCGCTCGGGACGTCGTCGCCGCGCACTACGATCGTGGCACCGTGGGTGAGCGCCGTAAACAGCTCCTCGACACTCGCGTCGAATGACAGCGACGAGAACTGAAGCGAGCGGTCGTCGGGCGTGATGTTCTCGAGGGCCGCGACCGCCGTCACGAGGTTCACCACACTGCGGTGCTCGACCATCACGCCCTTGGGGCGCCCCGTCGTCCCCGACGTGTAGATAACGTAGGCGAGGTTCGTAGACAGCACACCGCTCGCAATGCGTGACGTCGGCTGGCGTTCGAGCATGGCGCGGTCTGCGTCGAACCGCACGACGTGGCACCCCGGGCGCGCCACGAACTGTGCGAATCGATCGTGCGCGACCACGACGCGCGCCCCCGAGTCCTCTAGCATGAGGGCGATCCGATCGGCCGGGTAGCTCGGATCAAGCGGGACGTAAGCTCCACCGGCCTTCAAAACACCGAACACGGCCACGACCATCTCCGCCGATCGGCGGACGCAGATGCCAACGCGAACCTCGGGCCCGACCCCCAGCGACCTCAGGTGATGCGCGAGCCGGTTCGCCCGGTCGTCGAGCTCCCGGTAGGTTAACTTTATTCCCTCCGACACCACCGCAACGGCTTCAGGACGTAGCTCCGCGTGCGCCTCGAACAGCTCGTGCAGGCACGCGTCTGTCGGGTACGCCGTCGCCGTTGCGGTTCCAGTCAACGACGACCTGCAGATACTCGGTCGCCGTCAGCATCGCGTACCGCCGATCGGCTGCGCGGGATCCGCGGCGATTCCCTCGAGCAGCTGCTGGTAGTGTCCGACCATTCGCTCGATCTCGCCGCGGTCGTACCCCTCGGCGTTCGTCCACCTGCCCCACGATCGCGTCGTCCGCACGGCGCAACGCGAACACCAGCGCGCGGGTCTCCCCCGGGTTCGCGGCGCTCGGCATGGCATCGTGGAACGAGAACGCGAACGATGCAGTTGCGGGCGTTCGCGACGCCGCGATGCCTTACGCAGCGATGCGCCGACGGACCAACTCCACGTGCGTCATGTCGTCCGTGACATGCACTTGCAGCAGATCGACGCCAACGCATCGAAGACCTCTACAGCCGTGATCGCGCGCGCGCGCATCGGCCGAGGATCTGAACCGCCACTACCTCATCGCGTGTATGCCGATGCACCAGCGTAACGAACGCGGCGACCAGCAGGTCGACGAGATGATCGCCCCCGACCCGCGCCGAATGCTCCAGGCAAGGGCCGCGGCATCGAGCATTCATCGAGACGCACCCGCGGACGTGGAAGCACTGGTCTCCATGGAATCCATCCGCGGAGCAACGACTATATATGATCTATTGTACAAACTGCTTACTACACTGCATGCATGGTGTACCGAAATCCGCACCGTCATGAACCGCATGCGCTGCGACGCGGAGATCTCGCTAAGCTGATTGCCAGTATCAATCGATCTCGCGCATCTTGGGATGCAGCAAAGACAGCGCTCCGGAAAGCATCACCACACCTCCCGCAACCGCACAGACAATCAACGTGTCGCCCCGGTCGAGGGCCCAACCGATCACGGCCATTCCGAACGGCACGGACACGATACCGCCAACGCTGTCAATGCTCGAGACACGACCAAATTGTTCCTCGGGCACCCGGTCCTGCATCAAGCTCGTCCACACGAGGAAGATTACCGAGTTTCCGAATCCACCCAGTATTGCGAGTCCTGCAATGCCGTAAATCGAGATGGGGAGACCGAACCCAATCACGACGGCGCCAATGAGGATCACCCACCCGTAGATCACCCAGCCTCGCTTCGCGAGCCGGGCGCGACGGCCAAGCCATAAGGCTGCGACTACCGTGCCCGCCGACGCCAAGCCTTCGACAATGCCGAGTACGGACGCATCGTAATGGCGATCTTCAACAATAATGTACGTCAGTCCGATCGAGTACATTGGCGCGGCCGCCGCGGTGATGAACACGAATGCGACGAGCGAGATCCATAGCCACGGTTCGCGCTTCACAAAGGCGAAGCCTTCGCGAATGTCGGCAAAAATGGTGACTTGTCCCCCGTCCTGTCGCTTGACCTTGAGCGAGAGGCGAAGCAGCGGCACAACGGCCAGTGCCGAGACAACAAACGTGCCCGCATCGATGGCGAATGCGAGCGAGCTCGACCCGATCGAGATGACCGCCGCCGCCGCCATCGGCCCCAGGATGCTCGCGAGCTGCGAGCTCAGCGCCCGCAGCGAGATCGCACTCGAGCGGTCCTCCGGGGGAACGATCGCCGGCAGCACGGCGTTTACGGCCGGCATGAAGAACGAATCGACTACGCCGAACAAGGTCGCGGTCACATAGACGTGCCAGAGTTCGAGCTGGTCGGTGGCCATGAGAAAGGCGAGCAGCCCTGACAGTGCGCCTCGGCCGATGTCCGCGTACAACAAGACGCGGACTCGGTCGAACCGGTCGGCCACCGCACCACCGATCAACATGAAGGGCACCATCGGCACGATGGCGCAGATCATGACGATGCCCATCGTAAGCGCAGAGCCGCTCTCCTCCATGACCCACCACGCCAGCGCGAGCCGATGAAGGCTCGAGCCGAACGCCGAGACAGTGTGTCCAATCCACAGCGCTAGGTACGAACGAATCCGCAGCGCTCTCGTTAGTCCGTGTTTGATACCCACGAAGCTATTCACGCTTAGCATGAGAGGCAGGCGTCGACCGACCGAATCTCGACGAAGACGATACCTTGCCCATGAACGTCCTGACGTGGGACGGAACCGGGACGATCGTGATCCACAGGAAGCTTGACGCCGGGCGGTTCGAAACTACCGCGCGCGACCACGCCCGGTGAGCCGCATCTGCAGGTCAGCGCGGCGATCTTCGACGATCCATCGCGGCGTTGCGCTCACGCCGCGTAGCACAGCGCGCCGGTATCACTGACGCGCAGTTCGTGCTTGCACCGCAAGATCGTGGTCGTGTAGTGGAAACGAGTGCCCTCCGCCGACGACAGACCGACGACGCTGACGCCGGAGGCCATGGGCGGTGTTCGCCCAGCTTCAGGCATAGCTTGCCGGGTTCAAGGCCGCGGTCGCAGTCAAAGTCGCCTCGCTCGAAGGCACGATCACGGGCTTGCGCCTCAAGCGCCGGCTGTACGGCAACAAGACCGAGCGTAGCCACGCGAGCGAGCTCCAGCTCGCGGTCGGCGACTGCTCGCTGACGAGGCACAGCTCCAGAAGGAGCACGACAAGAGATCGCGGACGCCACGCAAGCGGCGCCACCCGCACCGGAAGCGGCCGACGCAATCTGCTCGCGAGCAAGCTGCACGCGCGTGGTGATCGACATCGTCCACAAGCTCGAGGCGCGCAGCTGCCGCCGCCTCGGCTTCGAGGATGCCTCGCGGCTCGCGTACCGACCGGGCGAGTTCTACGCACTGATCAAGCGCGTCGCGAAGCACGAGGTCCTCGAGGATCAGCATTCGACCGCGCCGAGCCCAGAGCTACCGCCTCGAGCAGGCGTTCGCCGACCAACGCGCGCCGCTCGACCGCGGCTTGCCGAACTACTTCGTATACGTGTTGTACGTGCAGTTCACGCCAACGAAGTCGAGGCGACGCTCCACGACCTTGTGACCGATGTGCGAGAACGTGCCGAAGTAGAGGTAGCCCGACGGCGCCACCAAATCGAGCACCGCACGCGGCACGGTGAGTTGGCCCGTCGCCGGGTCAGCGAAGCACATGTAGTCGAAGCCACCCGTCTCCGGGTTGTAGAACCCGAAGAACGTCTCGAGCGGCGGCGCGCCTGCGGGCGAGGCAGCCTGAGCAAAGGTGAAGGCCCAGTCACCGGTTGCAGGAACCGAGAGCGGCGCCGCGAACGACGGGTTGATGTCCGTGATGTCCGCGGGCACGAACAGCTGGCTCTCGACCCGCTTCGCCCCGACGGAGCTGACGGGCGACGCTTCCTCGCTGTTGAGATCGGTGACCGGGATCTCGGCGCCCGGCCACTCCACCTCCCACGGTTGGTTGCGCGGCGTACTCGTACCGTCCGAGCTCGCTGGCATGTAAACGATGTCGTGCGTCAGGTACGACGACAGCTCCATCGTGTTCGCGAGCTTGTCGAGCGTGATGGTTTGCCCACTCGCCTTAAACGTCACATTCGCGCCGGCTTCGACATACGTACGCGTGTCCACGAGCGCGACCGCCGGGGCCGGCGCGCCGTTGTCGAAGTAGACACCTGCCTTCATGTCGTGGCAGCGCGAACCGGGGACCACCTCGGGCCCCTCGAGGTCGCGACGGATCGGCATCTGGTTCTTGAAAAAGTAGGCGTGCGCGGCGAGCGTGGTAGCGCCGCTGGTGCCGTCCTTCTGGAGCTCGATGCGGACATCGCCGCCCTCCGGGACATCCTCGGCCCAGGGGCCACAGGTGGCCGGCGCGCCGCCGTTGCCGCCGCCGAGGCAGGCATCCGGGTTACCAGACGAGCCATCGTCACCACAGGCAGTGAGCAGCGACGACGCAGCGAAAAATACAACGGTGGTCTTGGAAGCAAATGAGGTCATTGACGGTCTCCCCTGTACAGGCTGGCAGGCTGGCAACACACCGTCCCCACGGTGAGAAGCAGCTAAGTGGGACTACTCTAGCGCTGCAAGAACGCCGAGCACAAGTCTTCGGCAGCACGCGCTGCCGTCGGACGTGACTGACTCAACGCCCCGAGCGGGACGGAGGCTTGGGCAGTGTGGGTCTTGGGATCACCGGCTTCGGCATCGTCGCGGCGGCTGCAGTTTTACCGACGGTGGTGGCCGACGTCACCGGGCCGCTCGGGACCTTGGACATCGGGCTCGTAACCACTGCGCTTGACGCAGGCGGGGTACCACGGGGCGCAACCGGAGCGGACATGGCGCGCTGCTCGAGTTCTTTGCCCATCACGACGCGCGGACGGAAGCGACGCTCGCGAGGCGGGACGAGATACGACGAGTTGCTGTCGAGCGTGGGCGAATAGAGTAGATCGATCATCGGCTTGAACTTCTCGGCGAAGGCCGTGCGATCCCTCGAGTGCTTTCCGGCGCGCAGCGTCTTGTAAACCTCCGGCGGGAACGGCGACAGATACAGCGCGAAGCCCACGATCTGCTCGACGACCTCCAGCTGCTGGTTGATCCGCGCGAGCTCCAGGCCCGAGCGATCGTAGAGCGCACTATGCGCATCCTCCGGAAGGAAGGCGTCGCTGGCGACATTCAGGTGTTCGAGCATCACCATGATCGAGTCTTGGACCGCGCGATCACGCGGATGCCTCAACACGATGTGAGCGGTGATGTACGGGCGCCCATCGCCGACCAGGAAGACCTGTTCGACGAAGTCGAGCGACTCGAGCATGATCTCGATTCGCTCGGGGTAGATGTTCGTTCCCTCGACGGTGTTGAAGAGGTCGCGCTTGCGACCGAGGATCCGCAGATAGCCCTCGTCGTCGATCGCACCGAGATCGCCGGTCCGATAGAAGTTTTCGTCGTCGAACATCAGCTCGGTCAGGTCACGTTCGCCGTAGTACCCCGCCATGATGCCCGGGCTCGTGACGAGGATCTCGCCACTCGACGCGATCTTGATCACCGCGTCCGCTACGGGCTTGCCGGCCGAGCCTTCGCGCCATTGCCCGTGCGGCGTGACCGAGACAATCGAGGCCTCGCTCGAGCCGTAGAACTCGATGATCTCGACGCCCTGCGTGCGCAGCTTGCGGAACGCCGCGACGTCGCCGGTGCCACCGGCGGTGACGTGCAACATGGCGCTGGGACCGTAGAGCCTCGCGTCGGGTTCCTGGCTCGACTTCTGGTACTGCAGCAACAGCGAGCGGAGGACGCGCGGCGTCATCGGCAGGATGTCGGGATCGAGCTCGCGCAGCTCGGCGAGCCTGATGTTCATGTCGAGCTCGCTCGGAATCAGGATCTCGGCCCCGAACCGCAGCGCGGTCGTGAGCATGTGGCCCGCAAACGCGTGCGTCAGCGCGTTCGCCGCGAGGATCCGCGGCGGGCGATCTTTCTTCCAGCCCTTCGCGATCTCGTCGCCGACGAACTCGGCGTACCGCGCAAACCCGGCGTGCGTTCGCAGCACGAGCTTGGGCGCGCCCGTGGAGCCCGAGGTCGGCTGGATCACGAATGCATCCGCATATGCTGGACGCCCGTAGCCCTCGAAGATCGCATTGGCGTCGTCGAGATCCATCCCTGGTGCCGGCGGGCCGAAGAGCCCATCTTCCACCTTCGCGCGACCGTCGTCGTAGATTAGGACCGGAGCGCCAAGTCCGCTCACCGCGGCGCGCAGATCCTCGGTCGCGTAGATCGCACGGGCACCGCACTGGCGCGCGAGCGTGTGGAGGTAGCTGATCGAGAATACCGGCGAAATCGGCACCGGAATCACGCCGCCGGCGGCGCAGGTCAGCATGAACATCGCGAGGGGCAGCGTCTGCTCGCAGTAGCAGACGACACGATCGCCCTGGCTCAGCTCGAGCTTGGCGAGAACCTCGAGCCCGTTCGCAACCCGCAGCGCCGCGTCCTCATAGGTGATCGACTCGGTTGCGGTGCTGAAGAGCTTCGCTTGCGGCGCGCGGTTCGCGCTACCAAGGAAGTGGTCCCAGATGGTTCTCAATTAGAGCTCCCTGCGATGTACGATACATCAATTCGTGAGGCTGACGAAAGCCAACCTCTCGACGCGATGAAGCAATGCGTCAACGCGGTGCGACGGCACTGTCATCAGACCGGGATCAGCCGGAGTGAGCGCCACTCGATCATGCCCGTCACCTCGGTGTGCGTGCTCTCGATGGTGAACTTGTATTCTTCGAGCAGGCGCGCCAATTCTTCGCTGTTGCCGATGTTCGAGAAGGCCATCTGCAACACGCCGTCCGGCGCGAGGTGGTCGCGCACCTGCGAAAAGAACCGATTTAGCAGCTTGTAGCCCACGTCGAAGAACGAGCTCGGGGGCGGCACACCGGGACGGAAGAGGTTCGACTCCGCGCCGAGGGCCTCGACCAGGTCGGTCTTGGAGTAGAGGAATGGCGAATTGAAGACGATGTAGTCGAACCGCTCGTCTCCGAGCGCGGAGAACAGGTCACTCTCGACGACGGTGGCGCGATCCGCGACGCCGTGGCGCGTGATGTTCTCGCGGGCGTTCGCTAGGGCCGCGGGATTGATATCGGCGAAGACCATGCTCGAAGCTCCGCGCTCGAGCGCGAAGATGCCGAGGACACCACTACCGCACCCCATGTCGAGACCACGTGCACCCGGTGGCGGGCTTACGGAGTTGGCCACGCACTTCGTCAGCGGGGCCGCGGGGCTGTAGACCGACGGCAGGCCCGTGAACGTCTTGCCATTGATCTCGACCGTCGTTGGTTCGTTCGTGTAGCTCTGCCAGTGGGTCTCGAGCCGCGAGACGAGCGCGTCTGCCCCTATGTCCGCGACGATCGATGATTTCGACATCTGCGCTCGACGGTAGGTCAGATCGACCCGTCGGAGCAAGGCTCGCTATCTCAATGTATCAGGACGGGTCGCTTGATCGAGCGCGTGCCCGCGGCGCGTACACCACTCGATCAGGCCTTCCAGGTCACTCCATTGAGT
Organism: Kofleriaceae bacterium; assembly: GCA_033763475.1. Taxonomy (GTDB): domain Bacteria; phylum Myxococcota_A; class Polyangia; order Haliangiales; family Haliangiaceae; genus JABFXX01. Next base: position 73,249 of record JANRKM010000217.1, on the reverse strand, counting down.
CCGAAAGTTCACAATGCAGACGCGGATGCCCGTGCTGCCCTTCATCTTCGTCGCCGACGGGTATGCATAGCCATCGAGCTGAAGCTGTCGCAACAGCTCGAGGTTAAGCGTCTCGAGATACGCGCTGGCCTCGGCCCTACCGGCGAGCTCCGGCGGAAGGTAGCGAAACACCGTCGTGCTGAGCGCGCACGACATCGCCTCCAGGTGCGACGTCTCTGCGATAGCAGTGTAGAGCCGGCGCGCGAGCCGAATGTCGTCGGAGATCATCTGCTCGTAACCGCGACGACCGGCGGTCTTCAAGCACAGCCACAACTTGAACGCACGAAACGCACGCGAGTTCTGCAAGCCCTGCTCGCGGTATGGAGCCGGGATGTCCTGCGGCCCAGACCCGGTATAGCGGAAGAACGCGCTGTCGTAGGTAAACGTTCGGTTCAGCAACGCGGGCTCCTTGAGCAACACGCATCCGCATTCCAGTGGGACGTACAACCACTTGTGCGGATCGACCGCGATCGAGTCCGCGTGCACGAGCTCGCGCAATTCGTCAGGCGCCTCCGGCGAACACGCTGCGAAGCCGCCATACGCTGCGTCCACGTGCAGCCACAGCTTCTCCTCGCGGGCGACCTCTGCGAGCGCGCCGAGAGGATCGACCATGCCGAGGCTGACCGTGCCACCCGAGCCGACGATCAGAAACGGCAGGTTACCGGCCTCGCGATCCTCGGCGATCGCAGCGCGAAGTGCGCGCGGGATCATCCGGGCGTGCTCGTCGGCTTCGACCCAGTGGAGCGCCTGGAGGCCCAACCCGGTGATGTCCACGGCGCGGCCGAGCCACGGATGCGCCTCGCGCGATGCGTAGACCTTCATCACCGGGCGCCCGACCGGGCGCGCGCCCTCTTGCCGCACATCCCACGTCGCCTTTGCGTGCAGCGCTGTGATGAATGCGACGAGGTTCGCGGCGGTACCGCCGCTAACCAGGAGCCCGCTGTACGTAGGCCCCAGGTTGATCAGGTCGGCGATCCAGCGCACCGCCTGTGCTTCGAACGCAGAGGCTCCGCCTGCGGTATTCCAGGAAGCGACGTTGATGTTGATCGAAGCGGCCACCAGATCGCCCAGCGCGCCGAGCGGAGAGGCCGAGCCCGTGATGAACGCCCAGAACCGCGGATGCGAGGTGAACACACTGTGTGCGAGCACCATCGACATGGCCTCGTCGAGTACCGCGCCCGGAGGGCTCGACTCGCTAGGCAGCGGTACGGCGCCAAGGAGATCGCGCACCGTAGTGACGGGCTCGTTGGGACCAACCGGCAGATCGCGGAGGCTACCGATATGGTTCGCGATGCGATCCACCACGCGATAGCCGAGCTCGCGGAACTCCTCGGGAGAAAGATCGAGAGGTGCGTCGCGGTGATCTGGGTCGAGTACCACTGGGCGAGGTTATGAGCGTTATCCGATTCGTGCAATCATGGTTGCTACGATCATGTTCCGCAGCGACGACCAGATCCTCTCGATGCTCCCCGGTCCGTGCCATCTGCGCGAGCCTGTCCTCCGCGAGCTCGCGAAGCAGTCGGAGGCCTACTTCCAGCCCTACTTCGACGAGCAGTTCGTCGATCCGCTGCTCGCCAAGCTCAAGCGCGTATTCCAGACCTCGAACATACTCTTCGTCACGACGGGTGGTGGACGCGTCGGGCTCGAGACCGCGGTGGCGTCGACGATCGTGCCAGGCGATCGTGTCGTCGTGATCAACGGCGGCGTGTTCGGCGAGGAGCTCGCCGAGCTCGCGACATGGCTCGGCGGTGAAGTCACGCTGTTCGACATCACGCCCGACCAGCCCCTCGACGTCGATGCACTTCGTGCGCACGTGCACCGCGTTCGTCCTGCGGCGGTCCTCATGGTTCACAACGAGACCTCCACGGGCTCGTTGCTCGATGTGAGAGCCGCATGCGCGGTCGCGCACGAGGTCGACGCGGTGACCATCGTCGATACAGTGTCTTCGATGGGTGGCATCGACTGCCCGACCGATGACTGGGGCATCGACATCAACGTGACGGCGAGCCAGAAATGCCTCGAGGGCCCCGCCGGTCTGGCGGCCATGAGCGTGAGCGATCGCGCATGGCGCAAGATCGAAGCGGCGCCCGAACCGAGCCGTGCATGGACGCGCGATCTACGATTCTGGAAGAACCGCTGGCTGCCCGAGGCAGCCGGTGGTCGCAATCCTCATCGCGGCCGGTGGACGCCGCTCGCACTGCCCTCGCAGCTCATCTGTGCGCTCAGCGCAGGCGTAGATCTCGTGCTCGCAGAGGGTCTGCAGCATCGCATCACGCGCCACGCCATAGCGGGGCGTGCACTCGAGGCCGGGCTCGCCGCACTCGGGATGACCTCGATCGCTGGCCGCAACACGTCGGCGCTCGTCAAGTGCGTGAGCCTCCCTGGGGGACTGGTGTCTGCACCGGTCATCGAGCTCATGCTCCAGCGTCACCGCATCAGGATCGCCAGCGGATTCACCCGCGCCACGTGCGTGCGCGTTAGTGTCATCGGCGCGACCGCGGAGGTCGGCCCGATCGTGGCTACGCTCCTCGCGCTCGAAGATACGCTGGCGCAGCTCGGACATCAGGTGGCGTCACCCGGTTGCGGCGCGCGCGCGGCCGAGGACCAGCTCGTCGCTGCGATGCGCACGTCCAGTACCCGCTGAGCTGTCCTTCGTGTGAAGGAACTGCGGGCTCAAGTCGGCGATATGGGGACAGCCCAGCAGCATCAGCACGAGATCGAGCTCCGAGCGCAAAATCTCGAGCGCTCGCGCAGCCCCGGCCTGTCCGCCCGCGGCGAGGCCGTAGAGCGTCGCGCGCCCGAGTAGCACCATGTCAGCGCCGAGCGCGAGTGCCTTCGCGATGTCACTACCTCGACGGAAACCGCCGTCGATCATGATGGTGAGCTTGTCGCGGAATTCCGCCGCGATGGCCGGCAAGACGTCGAGCGCCGAGATCTCGTAGTCGAGTTGTCGACCACCGTGGTTGCTGAGCACGACGCCGTCGGCACCGAGCTTCACTGCCCGCGCGACATCCTCACGCGCGAGCAACCCCTTGAGCACGAGCTTGCCCCGCCACCGCTCGCGGACCCGCTCGACATCGGCCCACGTGAGCTCGGGATAGTCTTGCGAACCGAAAACGCGCGCGCCGTCGAGCGGACTGCGTTTGTCAGGAGGCAGGAACTCGGCCAGGTTGCCGAACCCAGGCAGCCCGCCCGGGAAGTACACGTTCATGAACCACCTCGGATGCGCGAGCACGTTCAGCTTCGAGCGAAGCGACAGCTGCATCGGCTTGCTGTAGTTGCGATTGTTCCACGTTCGATTACCGATCGTCGGTGCGTCGAGCGTGACGAACATCGTGTCGCAGCCAGCCTCCTCCGCGCGGTGGATGAGTGCGTCGTTGCCCTTGGGATCCTTCAGAATGAACAGCTGAAACCACAGGCGCCCATCCACGTGCTTCGCGATGTCCCGCACCGAGTCGGACGCGACGGTGCTCGTGATGAACGGAATGCCAGCATCCTTCGCTGCCTTGGCGAGCTCGATGTCGCCATGCTTCCACAGCATTCCGTTGAACCCTGTCGGACCGATCGCGAACGGGAGCTTGAAGCTCCCCCCGAGCAGGTTGGTCTCGAGCGTTCGCTTCTCGACGTTGACGCCTACGCGATGCACCCACAGGTGATCCGCAAACGCCGAGCAATTCCGCGTCAGCGTCGATTCGTCCTCGGCGCCACCTTCGATGTACTCCCATGCGAAGTTGGGCAGCCGTCGTCGAGCCATTTCCCGGAGCTCGCGAATGTCGAGTGCACGATGAACGTTTCTCCCGCTATAGTAACGCCGCACGGGTCGACGCTAGCATAGGGCAGTCGCAGGTCGCCGACCGATCACGATGATAAGCACTCTTAGAGCAACCTGAGCGAAGTAAACTCGACGGAAGCGATGAGGTCGTGGCCGATTCCAACAGTCACCTTGGCGTGCACAGTCACCTTGGCGTGCACGCCCTTGCGCGATCTGTGCAGCGACGGCGTTCCCGGCACCTTGTGTCACGTCGCAGGAACCGGTGAGCCGGGCGCAGACCGTACAGAGCTACCCGCGACCAAGTCGCAGCTCTATCTGCCGACCCAGGTGCGCCGCGGCCCCGACGGGTTGCTGTACATCATGGACTTCAACAACCACCGTCTGCGCCGGATCGAAGCAGACGGCATCCTGAGGACGGTGGCAGGTAACGGCGAGCACGCGGGAGCGGTCGAAGGTGCAGACGCCCGCGAGTCGTCGCTCGAGAATCCGGTCGACTTCGACTTCCTGCCCGACGGCCGGATCGTGTTCGTCTCGTACCACGACGCCCGCTTGCTGATGATCGATCACGATCAAACGCTGGAGGTCCTCGCCGGTGATCTGCCCGCCGCGATCGGCAACGAGGGCGACGGTGGCCCCGCGCGCGATGCGCGCTTCATGGAGCTACACGGCATCGTCGTCGCGCCCGACGGAGCGATCTTCCTCGCCGATGGCGGAGCGAACCGCATCCGCCGCATCGGGACCGACGGCATCATCACCACCATCGCGGGCTCCAACGTCGGTGGCTACACGGGCGACGGAGGTCCGGCGACGTCAGCGCGCGTCTGGGCGCCGAGCGCGATGGCCCTCGACACCAACGGCCGGCTCTACTTCGCCGACACCAAGAACTGCGTCATTCGCAGGATCGAGCAGGACGGTACGATCAAGACGATCGCGGGCAACGGCCCCATCGCGGACTCGGAGCTCAAGGAGCCTGAAGGGTTCGCGCTCGCACCAGACGGCTCGATCTTCATCGGCGACGGTAAGCACCGCGTCGTCAAGCGGCTCATGCCCGACGGGCAGATGACCGTGATCGCCGGCACCGGGACGAAGGGAAACTCGGGCGACGGTGGCCCCGCACTCGAGGCCGAGTTCAGCACGCTCTCGCGCGTGTTCCTCGACGCTGACGGTAGTCTGTACGTCTCGGATCAGCAGAACTCGACGGTGCGCCGCATCCTCGGCGTCCTGTGACGGATCACAGGATCGTCTGCAGATAGGAATCGACCGAGCGTCCAGCGTCCCAGTTCTCGGGATAGCCGAGCGACACCTCCTCGAACGGCACGCCATCGCGGTAGCGCGTGCCGCGAATGTGCAGGTGGCCCATCACGACCGCGCGCGCACGAAACCGCACGTGCCAGTCCTCGGTGCGACGCGTACCGCACCAGATCGAAAAGCGCGGCACGCGCGGTAGCACGGCGAGGTCGCGCCGCAGGGGGAAGTGGTTCACGAGCACGGTGCGATGATCGGTGGGGATCTGGCTCAACCTTGCCTCGGTGAAGTCGCACCGCGCGTGACACCAGGCCTCGCGAGATGGAAATGGATCTGGGTGGAGCAGCGCTTCGTCGGAGCACAACACGCCCGCCTCGGTCGCCCACTGCACTGCGCGCTCAGGCCGAATGCTGTCGGGGGCGAAGGTGTAGTCGTACAACAGGAACAGCGGTGCGAGCACCGTCGGCGTTCCTGCGCCGGGCCACACCGGATACGGATCCTCGGGCGTCAGCACTCCGTACCGACGGCACAGCGCGACGCACGCCTCGTACTTGGCGACGCCGCGCAGTGCGGGCTGCTCACGCGAGATCGTCCACAACTCGTGATTACCTGGCACCCAGATCACACGCGCGAACTTCGGAACGCATGTCTCAAGCACGAAGCGCAGGTGGTCGAGCGTCTCGCCGAGATCGCCGCCGAGGATCAGCCAGTCATCGGGATACGACCGGAGGGTCTCGAGCGCGACGCGGTTCTGCTTCTGGGCGATATGCAGGTCGCTGATCGCGAGCAGCCTCATCGCGGGCCACGGACCTCGTGGACCAGCGCGGTCACCACGTGGTCGTCGGCGATCGCGAACCGCCCGACGAACGTCTCACCCGCCAGGAACCCGCCAGCGAGCGGCACGCGCAGCCGTACTTCAAACCGCTGCTCGCTTGGCGCGATCGAGATGATCTCGGCGTCCTGGAAGTCGAAGTAGGTCTGGACCGTCGGAAACAGGCACTTGTACAGGGTCTCCTTCGCCGAGAACACGAAGGTCGCCACGCGGGCATGCGTCCAACCGGTCTGCGCTTCGAGCGCCGGCGCCTCGCCTTGCACGAGCACCTGCTCGTCGAGTGCGGCGAGCTCTGCCGCGGTCACCCAGTATTCGATGTCGAGCCCGATCCCAGCGGCATGCGTCGAGGGCGCGACGGCGGCGGCCGCGATCGCGCGTGCATGGGAGATCGTCCCGACGGCGCCGGCAGGGAACATCGGCTCCCGGTGGATACCGATCGCGACGTCGGTAACGAGCTCTGGTGCGAGTGCACGCAGTGCTTCGCGCGCACACCTTCGCCCCGCCGCGAACTCGGCCCGGCGCTTGGGCACCGCACGTCCGAGCGCTGCGGGCAGCACGACGTCGAGGGGACGCGGCCCGACGCCATCACGCTCGGGGTCGAACGTCATGGCGTGCGTGCGCACGTACGATGGAAACAGACGGTCGTCGAGCATCATGAACCAGCTCAGTGCTTCACGACCGCCTCGACGCTGGAGCGGAGTTGCGCGGTGGCGGACCGGTAGGCCGTGCTGTTCACGTCCATTGGAAATCCTGCGCGCACGGCAGTCGCCTTCCCGTCGCGGCCGACCACGACGAGGAGAGGGAACGCAGACGCCCCCACACCCGCGGGCAGTTTCTCCCCGGGCTCGCTCGTGATCGGCATGACCACCCAGGGCACGTTGTACGCGCGCTTGAACTTCTCCGCTTGCTGCCGATCGTACGCAGCATCGTTCGAGAACTCGTACAGCACGGTCACCACCTCGAGTCCCTGCGCGTGAAACTGATCGTAGATCTCGTGCAGCGCCGGCGCGACCTCGCGACACGTCGAACACCAGCTCGCGCCAAACTCGACCAGCAACGGCTTGCCCGCGAACGGTGCTAGCTCGGGCATCGCGAGCTCCGTGACCTCGATGTTCATCTGGATCTCGAAGTCCGGAGTCTTGCGCAGGGTGACGCGCTCGTGCCAGTCGAGCTTCTGGCCCGCGTGCCACGTGCCCCGGCCTTCCTGGAACCCGGCGAGAAACGTGATGTCGAGCTGAAAGGCCGCGGTCCCGTCGAAGCCGGAGAGCACGAGTCGGTTTCCGTCCCCCACGCCGCCGAGGTACGAGACGCTACCGTTCTCGAGCAAGAGCTCGGCGTCGTAGGCGCCCTCCCCGACCCGGCTCAGCGAGAGCTTACCGGCAACCTTGCTGTCGAACTCCACTCGGAAGTACGCAGATGATCCCAGGTCGAGTGCTTTACCACGAGGAGCCTCATCCCGGAGGTTGACGAGGTCGGGTCCAGCGACAGGCTTGGCCGAGAGCTTGAGCGAAATGTTGCCGTCGAACGGTGTGTAGAGCTGAAACGTCCCGGCGATGCCCTCCGCCGTGCTGGCAGCGACGAGCACGCTGTTGTAGATCGGCATCTCGACGCGGACGATGTCGCCAGCGACGGTCGCATCGGCCTCGAACGCGTAGCTACCGCTTCGAAAGTGGGCCTTACCGTTCGCCCGCGTAGGAAGCTCGACGAGAAACGGCACCTGCGTGGTGCCACTCGAGACCACGGCACGATACCACCGTGCAGCAGGCTGCTCGTGGGCGGCCGAGCCTGAACCGCAGGCAGCGGCGATCGCAAGTGCGAGCGCGAGACCGGAACGCAATAGGTACAACAACACTTGCATTCTGGACCTACCACGAGTGGGCGTGGCCACTCCATTCAAGGAGGGCGAAGGTCCAGTCGTCGAGCTGCACCTGGCCCGCACGCGTCTCCTCGGCGAAGTTCACGATTGCGGCAGCGGCGACCGACGGCTTGTTCTCGCGCGTCCTCTCGAACATCTGCGCGAATCGCCGAATGCCCATGACGTTGCCGTTGGGCAACGCGATCTCGGGAATACCGTCCGTGTAGAGCAACATGCGCTCGCCCGGCTTGAGCGTGCCGGCCAGCGTTCCGAACTGAGCGTTGCTGTCGCCGAGCAGCGTTCCCGGGCAGAAGTGGACGCGGTGCTTACCGCGAGCGTCGAGCGTGAGGATCGGCGGCGCACCTGCGCTGTGCAGCATCCACTTGCCCGTCGCCTCGTCGAAGTCGAGCGCGGCGAGCGACATCTGATACTTGCCCTTGGAGACGCGCAGCACCTCGCGGTTGAGGAGGTCGAGCATCGCGCTGACATCGAGCGTGTCGGTACGCGTGGAGTGGTACACGTGGAATGCAGTCGCGACGGCTGCGGTCACCATCGCGGGACCGGGACCGTGGCCCGTCACGTCGCCCACCATGACGAGATGCCGCGTGGGCCCGAGCTGCGCGTGCCACCACCAGTCGCCACTGCACGAATCCGCCGGCTTGTAGTAGCCGACGAGGTTGATGCTCTCCGAAGAGATCTCGTTGGCGTCGGGCAAGAAGCCCGACTGGACGGCACCGGTGAGCTCGAGCTCCTGCTCGACGAGCGCCAGGCGACCATCGCGCTCGACGCGGCGCAGGCGCTCGCGCTGAAACCGGATGACGAGCAAGGCGGCTGCGACGAGCAGCAGCACGTACACGGCGTACGCGGCCTTGGTTCGCCAGATCGGCGGCTGGATGTGGATGGCCACCGACGTTGGCGTTTCGCTCCACACGCCGTGGCGGTTGGCGGCCTTCACCTTGAGCACGTAATCGCCGGGGTCGAGGTTCGTAAAGGGGATCGCGCCTCGGTCGGTCGTGATCCACTTCGAGTGGAAGCCCTCGAGCATGTACTGGAACTTGACCTGGCCCGGCGCCGCGTACGCGAGGGCAGCGACCTCGAACGAGAACACTACATCGCGGTACGAGAGATCGAGGGTGGGCGTCTCCCAGATCGGGCGCTCGAGCACCGCCTCGGTGTCGAACAACCGGAACTTCGTGATCACCACGGGCGGCACGAAGGAGTCGGACTCGATCTCCTCGGGACGGAACCGGTTGAAGCCGGTGAGCGGTCCCATGAACAGCTCTCCAGAGGATGACTTGAAGTACGAGTTCTGGCTGAACTCGCTCGATCCGAGACCATCCGCGCCCGTGAAGGTCACGAACTGATGCCCCTCGATGTTGAACCGGACCAGACCTCGGGCAGTTGTCAGCCACAGACGATCCTTGTCGTCGCGCAGGATCCCGTAGATCACGTCGCTCGGCATGCCCGTCTCCGTGTTGAACACGTTCACGGCGCTCGTCGCGGGATCGAACCGATTGAGTCCGCCGCCGTCCGTACCCAGCCACAGCACGCCGTTCGACTGCTGGGCGAGAGTCAGCAGGTTGTCGCTGGAGAGAATCGGGGACGCGCCGCTCGCCTGACTGCCTGGCCCGCGGAACGACTTCGACGTGCCTGCGGCGAGATCCAGGCGCGTGAGTCCACCCTGCGCGGCAGCAACCCACAGCACGCGCGGGTTCTTGATGTCGAATAAGATCCGGTGGAGATACGCGCTCGGTAAGAGCGCCGCGTTCGACAGCAGCTTGAACGCCTTCGTGTTCGGATCGAACTGGCTCAACCCGCCACCCCAGGTCGCGAGGTAGTACAGGCCGTCTGGCCCCTCGAGGATCTGCTCGATGCGATCTGCCGCCGGGCCCGTGAGGCCGTCCGGGTCGGCTGGGTACTGGGTGAAGTTCTCGCTCGCCGGATCGAACTGGACGAGACCTAGACCAGAGCCGCCGATCCAGACCGTGCCGTCCTTGGCGCAGTGGACGGTCGTCAGCCAGTCGGTCAACGACAGCTTCTTTTCGCCCTCGCCGAGCGACGGATACGCCCAGTAGATCGAGTTCTTGAAGTCGTATGCGTACAGGCCATGGCTGTACGTGCCGGCCCAGATGAGCCCGTCCTTGCCCTCGCAGAACCCCATGGGGATGCCGAACTCCGGAGTCGACTCGTAGTGATGAAACTTACGGCGCAGCGGGTCGAGCTTGTAGAGACCGAAGTCGAGCGAGCCAAACCACAGGATGCCGGAGTTGTCCTGAAACACGGTCGTCGCGAACTGCACGTAGGACGCCGTACGCATCGGGTACTCGGGATCGGGCGCGTACCGCGTGATCTTCGTCCGCGTGGGATCGATCTCGTTGAGCCCGAACTGCGTCGCGGCCCAGATGCTGTGGTCGCGATCCTCGAACAGGTAGGTTAGCTTGTCGCTACTGAGCGAGCTCCGATCGCCAGCGCGGGGGCGCCATGACTTCGGGGCGGCGGCGCCCTTCGGCAACTCATAGAGTCCTTCGTCATCGGTGCCGATCCACAGCGTGCCCTTTGAATCGAGCAGCAGGGACGTAACGTTGCGCGAAATCTGCTCGTTGAGGGGCAGCCACGCCGGCGTCGGCGCCGTCTTCGCGGTGGCGACGGCCATGACGCCGCCGCCGTTGCTCGCGATGAACAGCTGATCCTTGCCATCCGATTGGATCGACGTGATCTCGCCGTCGCCGAACTCGGAGGAGACCACGTGCACGAACCCCTTGGTCGCCGGGTCGAAGCGATCGACGCCGCCGCTGCCGAGGCCGATCCAGAGGGTACCGTCTGCTTCGATCAACAGCGACGTGACCGCATCGGACGCGAGGCTCGTGGTCCTCCCTTCTTCATGCTTGTAGCGCGTGAACCTGTTGGTCGACGGGTCGTAGACGTTCAGTCCGGCATCGCCGGTCCCCACCCACAGCGAGCCATCTGGATGCGCTGCGAGCGCGGTAACGAACTGGGAGCTGAGCGTCGTCGGATCTGCGCTCGTGCGATACGGGACGAACTTATCGCCGTCGTAGCGCGCAATGCCGCCCGCCTGCGTGCCGACCCACAAGAACCCGCGCTTGTCCTGCGCGAGCGAGGTGGTGTGGATCTGGGGAAGTCCGTCCTCGAGTCCGAGCTTCTCGAACTGCACGGGCGGAAACAGCGGCTTGGCCTCCGGCTTCGCGTGCGCGGATGTCGAAACCAGCGCGAGGCCTGCGAGCAGGCTCCCGATGACGAGCGTATTGCGACCCATGCTCTCCTACCTGATGGCCCAGCCGACAGAGGCGCCGAGCCAGCTCGTGTTCAGCGTGTTCTTGCCGGAGACGAAGTGAGAGTACGTCGCGCTGATGTAGAGCTTCTCCGTGAGCGCGTACATCGCGCCGAGGCCCACCAGCAGCGCGTTCTCGTCAAGCACCGGATCGTGCCAGGCCTTCAGCTCCGCGCTGAACATGGAGTAGTCGACGAGATTCACACCATCGTGCTGCGTGCGAAAGCCGGACAGCAGGTATGCGCCAAACTTGTCGGTGATGAAGTATCCGAGGCTGGCGTTCGCGACGCTGCGCGTCTGGCCGACGTCCTTGGTCTCCTCGACCTCCTCGAACTTCTGCGACAGCGTCAGCTCGTAGCCGACGTTGAAAAACGCGCGCGGCAGGAATTGCGGCGAGATGCTGAAGTCGACACCGATACGGCCCTGGAACAAGTGCCGGCCAGGCGCCGCGTAGCCCTGCACGGGATAGTCGGCAAGGGGCGCGGTGAGCCCGACGTGGAACGCGAGCGCGTACGGGGTATCTCCTCCTCCGATCACCATGTACGCCGCGTCGGCGCGCAGGTCCTGGAGGGTGTAGTGCGTCGAGCTGCCGTCCGCGATGGTGCCATCCCAGGGTCCGTGAGGATCTTGGCCCCTCACGGGATCGTACTTCACGCCGACGAGCGGCAGGGCCACGCTGATCGCCAGTCGATTGACCGGAACGTACGAGAGCGCGAGCGTCGCGACCTGCGTGTTGACGTGTTGGTTCTCGAACGTAACGCCGCCTGTTTCGACGATCTTGTTCGCAAAACCATAGTCGAACGAAAGTGCGGCGGACACCGTGCCCTTCTCGTCGATGACAGCTTGCGCGTGTGCAGTGCGAACGAGCGTAAGGGAAGCGAACATCACCAAGCCGACGACGATGCGTCGAAGAGATCCCATGGCGAAGCATCTTAGACCGTCAACGCGGCATTTGGAAATCCGTGGGCACCTTGCCTCTCGTCGACGGCGTCGATAGGATGGCGTGAAAGGGGGAATATGAATCGACAGGAGTTTCTACGACTTCTAGCCGCAGGCGCAGGCGCGTCGGCGATCGCTACCGCATGTTCGAGCAAGCGCGGCGGCGAAGCTCACGGTGAAGGCTCTGGTTCCGGCTCCGCCGCCGCAGGCTCCGCCGCTGCAGGCTCCGCCGCCGCAGGTTCTGCGGCCGCCGCCCCAACCGAGCCCCTCGGCGACGACGCGATGCGTGACAAGTTCGTTAGTCACCTTCTCGATAATGTCCGCGGCGTGTTCGAATTGATGGGCATCGTGATCGGAGACCGCCTCGGCCTCTACGCCGCGCTCTCCAAGACTCCGAAGCAGACCTCGACGGAGCTCGCGAAGGCGGTTTCGAGCGACGAGCGCTACATCCGTGAGTGGCTCGAGCATCAGACTGTTTCGGGCATCCTCACCGTCGAGGATGAGAAGGCGAGCGCCAAGGAGCGTCGGTTCTCGCTTCCGAAGGGTCACGCCGAGGCGCTGATCGACGCCGAGAGCCTGAACTACTTGACCCCCTTCTTGCGGCTTGCGCTGTCGACGGCGCCGGTGATGCCCAAGCTCATCGACGCGTACAAGACCGGCAAGGGCGTCCCGTGGTCTGCCTATGGTGCCGAGGCGCGTGAAGGCCAGGGCGGCGCGAACCGCGCGACGTTCCTCCAGCTCCTCGGAAAAGATTGGCTCCCCAAGATCAAGGAAGTCGACGAGCGGCTCAAGGCCGATCCGCCGGCCCGCGTTGCAGACTTTGGCACCGGCCTGGGCTGGTCCGCGATCGCAATGGCGCAGGCGTACCCAAAGATCAAGGTCGATGGTTACGACATCGACGCCGCATCGGTCGAGAGCGCCACGGCGAACGCGAAGGCCGCGGGCGTCGGCGATCGCGTGACCTTCCACGCGAAGAGCGCGTACGACCCGAACCTCAAGGGCGACTACGACCTCGCCACCGGGTTCGAGATGCTCCACGACCTTTCCCAGCCGGTCGCCGCGCTCAAGACCATGAAGCGGCTTGTTGGTGACAAGGGCTCGGTCCTGATCGTCGACGAGCGCGTCGGTGACGAGTTCAGCACGAAGGCCGACGAGGTCGAGCGCCTGATGTACGGCTGGAGCATCACGATGTGCCTGCCGAACGGCAAGGACGACAAGGTGTCGGCCGAGACCGGCACCGTCATGCGTCCGAACACGCTCAAGGCCTATGCGACCGAGGCCGGTTTCACGAAGTTCGAGATCCTCCCGATCGAGAATTACTTCTTCCGCCTGTATCACATCAAAGGGTAGGCGCGGCCCGGCCCGTTGGCTCACGCACGCGGACGCACAAAGGGCTGTTCCATTCGGGAACAGCCCTTCGTCGTTTTCGGCAGCGTCGGCTGCTTGCGCTACCGGCGCCTATTTCTTGTCGACGAACACGCGGCGGTTGCGACCGTCGCGCACGCCGTACTTGAGCTTGGTGTCACCGAACGCCTCGACGTCCATGCGCGAAGCGTCGACGCCGACCGAGGATAGGTAGTCACGAACGGCCTCAGCGCGCGCGCGTGAGAGCGCCATGTTCGCATCCGCGTTACCGGAAGGATCGGCGTGTCCTTCGACGACGATCCGCGCGTCCGCGTTGGCCTGGAGCCAGCGGGCGGTGCGATCGAGCTGCTTCTGCATCGCGGGCGTGACCGAGGCGCTGCTCATCCCGAAGTAGACCTCGGTGCGCGCGAACGCCTGCACGCGCGGCGCCACCGCGGGCTTGGTGGTCGACGTCTCGCCGGAGGGAGGCTTGACCGCGATGCGCTCGGACGGCGGCGGCGTAACGGGCGGGGTAACGGGCGGCGTAACCGGCGGGGTCACGGGCGGGGTCACTCCGGGCGGGGTCACGCCGGGTGTCGTCCCGCCAGGTTTCGTGGGTGGGGTTGTCACCACCTCCGGCGGGCGCGCCGAGACGATGTTCTTGGGCGTGGCGGTGGGGTTTGGACCGGCAGCGATCAGGTTCTCACGACCACGTGCAGCGATGACCGTACGATCGGTGGCGCGGACTGGACGACGATGCGCGCGGGCGGCGACCTGCTGGGTGTCGCTGTTGACGTTGCCACTGCGCAACACAACGGCGTCCTCGCCGAACGTCTCTCGCGCTTCGGCGACGGTCGACGCATCGGCAACGATCACGTTGTACGACTTGCGCTTCGCACGGCCTGCACTCGGGGCAGTCTCGACCGTGTGACCGGCAGAGACGAGCCTGCTCTCGAGGCCGCGATCGTTCACCAGCAGGAGCACGGATCCCGAGATGGTCCGCGCAACCTGCCTTGGGGTTGGGGCCTTGGCAGCGAGCTTGAGACCGCATGCATCCGCCTGCGTCGGACGCAGGAGGCTGGCCATCATCAAGACTGAACAGAATGCAGCAGCACGACGCATCATCGTTAGCTCCCCTATTCCAACGATAACAGACGCCCCTACCCCTCGCAAGCTACGGGTTCGGTCGCGAGGTCGCGAGGTGCGCGGCTTTCTCGACGGTCGTGAACAGAAAGGTCGCTGCGCCATGGCGTGCGCGCGCAGCCACGAGCGCTTTGGAGACGACCGCGGCGAACTCGACGCAGGTCTCCTGATGCAGCGCGATCGTCACGAACACATCACGATCTGGGTTGCGCTGGAGGCGCGCGACCGCCGCGTCGAGTACCTCGCCGATATGGGCCTCGGTGGCATAGTCGGCGACTACCGCTATGGGCAGCTCCACGAGCCCGTCGACCTCGCGCGGTGGTGCCGTGACGTCGAGGGCCGGCCATAATGTGCGCAAGCGTTGCGCGAAGAAGCCCGTGGCGTTCACCTCGCGCCCGTCGATTGCCGAGGAGTCGACCGCGTAGTTCTCGGCGCGCAGCGCGTGGCGCAGATTCGCGGAGACCAGATACCCACCTGCCCGGAATGAATGCGAGATCGCGAGCCCTTGGCGCTCGAGCCGAGCACGCGAGAGGCGCAACATCCGGCGCAACTCGGAGGCATCGTAGGCGTCGAGGTCGAT
Source organism: Kofleriaceae bacterium (assembly GCA_033763475.1). Taxonomy (GTDB): domain Bacteria; phylum Myxococcota_A; class Polyangia; order Haliangiales; family Haliangiaceae; genus JABFXX01. Next base: position 58,211 of record JANRKM010000217.1, on the reverse strand, counting down.
GTCGAAGCCGTCTTCACCGGTCTCGAGCTTGAACACCTTGTCCGTCCCCGTCATGAATGAGGGGCTGGACCGCGGCGTGACCTCCGCCGCACGCACCAACGAATTCCACGCGTGTAGGTGCATCGCGTTCTCCGCGCCGCCCCTCGCCTGTTCCTGCAGGAATGGCGCTACCGTCGGGTCCGGCGCCTCTCGCGTGAAGTAGGCGGCCGAGATGAAGTGCGTCAACGGCGCGCCGTCGAGCTCGCGCTGCATCTCGACGAGCGCGGCCTGGCCATCAGACGCGCCATACGCGCCCTCCCAGTCGACCGTGAGGACGGTCACCACGTGGCCCGCGGGTTCGGCCGCGGGACCTCCACACGCACACATCGCGACGAGGATCGAAGAGAGAAAGGTCTTCATCGCGGTGTGACACGGCAACGTTAGATCGCACGGGCTGTCGATGAAAAGCCTACATGTCCTACGCGGATCATTTTGACGCAGAACAGTTGCGTTCATTGCGCACTCCCCGGACAGGGCACTACGATATTCTCATGATGATCCGGCGAACCCTCTTTACGATTCTTTTCAGCGGGGGCGCCGTCGGCTGCACCGGGTCGGACACCTCGGATCCGTGCGCGGACGCAACGTCCGGCACCGTTTGTCGTTGGGCCGGAACTGGTGACAAGGGCTTCAACGCTCTCAACCCGACGGCACACCGCCTCGAGAGCACGCTCTACAACGCGACCGATCTGACGTTCGGTGCCGACGGCCGTGGCTACATCGTGGACTGGAACAACCACCGCATTCGTCGCGTGGATCCAGACGGCTCGCTGATCACGATTCTCGGCAACGACATCGAGGGTGACGGCGCGCCGAACATGGAAGATCGGTTCCCGGAGTGCGCGCCGGCGGGTGCATTCGGTACCGAGATCTCGATGAACCATCCGACGGACGTGAAGTTCGGCCCGGACGGGATGCTCTACGTCGCTGCGTGGCACAACAACAAGATCCGCGTCGTCGATCCGGATACGACGATGGCATACACGCTCGTCGGCGATGACTACGGGTTCAGCGGGGACGGCGGCAGCGCGTGCCGCGCGCTGTTCAATCAGCCCAAGACGCTCGTGTTCGGGCCCGACGGCACGATCTACACGATCGATCAGCGGAACGGCCGCATCCGCGCGCTCTCGCCGGGCGGGCTCGACGAGAAGATCGTCACGACGATCGCGGGCACCGGTGCACTCGGCAACGCCGGCGATGGTGGCCAGGCCATCGATGCGGAGTTCGGCTTCGAGCTGACCGCAACGCCCCGTCCGTCGGGTGCCCTGCTGCTCAAGGACCGGTTCCTCTACGTCGCGGACAGCATGAACAACCGCATCCGCCGCATCAACCTCGACACCGGCATCATCGACTGCATCGCCGGTGCTTCGGCGCAGCCCGGCTACTCGGGCGATGGCGGCCCAGCGATCAACGCACAGCTCGACTTCCCGATGGACCTCGAGCTTGGCCCCGACGGGCGCATGTACATCGCAGATCGCTACAACAATGTGATCCGCGCGATCAACCTCGACACCGGCATCATCGAGACGGTGGTCGGTACGGGAAACAAGTGCAGCACGACGATGGAAGAGTGCGTCGATCGCGCCACGACCAGCACGGTCGAGCTCAACCAGCCGTACGGCATCGCCTTCGACCCCAAGGGCGATATGTACGTCGCCGATACGCACAACTCGCGCATCCTCAAGGTGGTTCAGTAATGAAGGGTCGCACCATCTCGAACATCCTCTCGCTCTCGCTGTGCGCACTGCCGCTCGTCGGCTGCGGCACCGATACGCCGCCCTGTGACCCCGATGCGCCCGGTACGATCTGCACGATCGCGGGCAAGGACAGCAACCAGGGATACAAAGGCGACGGCGGCCTCGCGATCAACGCGACCTTGTACATCCCGATGGACACCGTCGTTGGTCCCGACGGCAACATCTGGATGATGGACTTCAACAACTACGTCATCCGGTCCATCGACAGCGAAGGCATCATCAACACCATCATCGGTAACGGCGAGCTCGGCAGCAGCCCGGCGTCTGACGCCGTCTCGGAGATACCTGCGCTGGAGGCGGCGAACAACCATACGCCGACGATGGTGATGCACGAGAACGAGCTCTATCTCGCGGCGTGGCACGAGAGCCGGGTCAAGCGCGTGCGCTGCGCCGATATGATGATGGAGAACGTCGCGGGCATCGGTGCACGCACCCAGTACAGCGGCGACGGCGGGCCGGCGATCCAGGCCGCTCTCGATCTTCCCTCCTCGATCGCGTTCGCCCCCGACGGCAGCATCGCGATCACCGATCAGGCCAATGGCGTGATCCGCAGGGTCAGCACGGACGGCATCATCTCCACCATCGCGGGCAAGTGCATCATCGAGGAGCGCACCTGTATCAACATGAACAGGCCGCCAGTTGCGTGCCCCGGCTCGCAGAAGCTGACGTGCGCGGATAATGTGGAGGCGTCGTGCTCCGGCCCTGCCGTTTGCACCCTTGGTAACGCCACGAACACCGGAGACGGCGGCCCAGCCGTCGATGCACGCTTCGCGCTGATGGGTGGACAGGCCGCCATTCCGCAGGGCCGCATCGCGTACGACAACAAGGGCAACTTGTTGATCGCCGACACCGAGAACCACCGCATCCGCAAGCTGGACACGAACGGCATCATCACCACGTTCGCGGGCAACGGCATGTCGGGGTACACCGGCGAAGGCGGTCCCGCGACAGCGGCGCAGCTCAATAAGCCGATCGACATCGAAGTCGCGCCCGACGACACCGTCTACATCACGGACATGGGCAACAGCTGCGTGCGCAAGATCGACCTCCAGGGCAACATCACGACCGTCGCGGGCATGTGCAACCCCGATGGGCGCGAGGTCAAGTTCGCGGGTGACGGTGGTCCCGCCACCGAGGCGAACCTCAATCGCCCGTACGGCATCGATCTCGTCGGGAACAAGCTCTACATCAGCGACTCGTACAACAACCGCCTGCGCGTCGTTAACCTCGAGTAGTTCCACTCGCGTTACCCTCGAATAGGCCGCGGACAATTGCGCGCGGCCCGCCACGTCCCGACGGAGGCCACGCGCTAAGATGCCGCGGTCATGCTCACGCGGCAGATCGTCGTCGTCTCGCCGGCTCCAGACGTCCGCGCGTACCTCGCCAACGCGCTCGAGATCGCCGGCTGCAGGCTGGAGGTCGTCAGTGGACCGGAAGCGCTGAGCGCCGGCCTCATCACCGATACGCTGAGCGTTGTCTTCGCCGAGGACGAGCGGACCGTCACGGGTCTCCTGCCTCGCCTGCGCGGTACCGCGCGCGTGATCGTCGTGTTGCCGCAACCGAGCCTGGCCGCGTCGATTGCGTGGCTCGCGATCTCGGACCGCGTGAGCGCCGTGGTGGCGCTCGAAGGTCTCGAGCCGGCGGTGCTGAACCGGATCGCGACCCGCATCCTCGAAGGAGCGTCGGTCAGCCTCGACGACGAGCGCAGCGCGGATACCACCGTTCAAACGTACGTGATCGACGGCGAGCGGATGAAGCACGAGTGCCTCGCGCGGCTCAATGACTATGTCGGCAAGATCGGCGTGCCTGCGCGCCTGCGGACTTCGATCGAACAAGCGTGCGACGAGCTCGTCACGAACGCGCTGTACGCGGCGCCCGTCGATGCCGATGGTCGTCGCGTGTTCGGCGAGCTCACCAGCGCCGAGCGCACGCGCTTCAAGATCGCCGCGCAGGTCACCGTGCGCTTCGCGGGGAATGCGAGGCGCTTTGCGATGTCGGTGCGCGACGAGTTCGGCAGCATGAGCCGCGAGATCCCGCTCCGGTTCCTGGAGAAAGGCGTTCACGCGACCGAGAAGGTCGATCGCAAGATCGCGGGTGCTGGCCTCGGCCTCTACTTGCTCGCGAGCACGAGCGCGGCGGTGCACTTTCATCTCGAGTACGGCATCGCGACCGAGATCACGTGCGCGTTCGACCTCGCCGCTGCGGACCCGATGCTGCAGCAGATCTCCCTCCACTGCGCGCAAGGCGAGCTTTCCGAGGTGGCCGCACGCGCGCAGGCCCGGGACGTCCAGCTTCGCCGCGTCCGCACTCCGATCACGTTGCGAACGTGGTTGATGGGAGGTGCGATCACCGCGCTCGTCACGACCGTCGCGATCGGCGTCGGCTGGCGCGTGATGAATGCGCGCCCTGAGACCCTCGCTCTCTCGGTCACCTCATCGCCACCAGGAGCGAAGCTGACCGTCGACGGCGTATCACTCGCGGGTACGACGATCGCGGGGATCCGCCCGGGCCGGCCGATCTTGATCGCGGCCGAGCTACGGGGACACGTTAGCCAGCGCGTCGTGGTGAATCCGCGCGTCGACGGCGAGGCCGTGACCATCACATTGCCACGGCAGAGCGCGCTGGTGGACATCGACTCGATTCCGCCGGGGGCGACCGCGCTCGTCGACGGCAAGCAGGTCGGCGAGACACCCGTCGTGGTCCCGAATCTCATGCCTGGGCGCCAGGTGACCATCACGTTGCAACGGCCGGGCTTCGCCGAGGCGACCGTTCGCACCGTCGTCCCGCCGCTCGGGGGCCGCTCCGAGCTCCGAGAGCAGCTGAGCCCGGCGCCTGGCTACGCCAGCGTCCACATCGACTCCACGCCGCCCGGTGCACGCATCATTGATCCCAGCGGTGCGCTCGGTGAAGTGGCGAAGTTTACCCCAGCGGACCTCGTGTTGTCGACGAAGGAGGAGCACACCTTTGGGCTCGCGATGCCTCACCATTTGCCCGCGACGCTGCCGCCGTTCCGGGCCGAAACGGGGCTCTCGCGCAGCGCTGCGCTCGAGGAGGTACCCGAGATCCAGATCGAGTCCGATCATCCGGGGACCGCGACGGTGACCGGGGTGCCGCACTGCGCAGTCGTGGACCTTCCCGGCGCCTGTCCGGTCTCGCCTGGCTCCTACGAAGTGGAGCTCCGCGCCGCGGGTCAACCCACGAAGCGTCGAATGGTTTCCGTGACGACCGAGGATGTTTTGATCCGGTACTAACCCCAGACTGCCAGCGCCGACACACGTATAATTTCGGCGTTCATGGGTGATACGTCCAAATTTCGCATCGATCGCACGACGGCACCTGGGCTCACGATGCTGTCGTTACACGGCGTCGTCGAGGCCAACCTCGAAGGCAAGAAGCTCGCTTCTTCGGTCAAGACACCGAAAGTCCTGATCAACCTGCGCGAAGTGCGCCGGTTCGCATCGTGGGGCATGGCGGAGTGGATGAACTTCCTCCGCGCAACGCAGGAGCTCGATCTCTACTTCATCGAGTGCTCCACCTACGCGATCCAGCAGATCAGTCAGATCACCGGTCTGCTCGGTCACGGCAAGCTCGTGAGCTTCCACGCGCCGTTCCGGTGCGGCACGTGTGGAGAGGAACGCGACGAGATCATCGTCGTCGCGCAGGAGCCCGCGAAGCTGCGCGAGTTGCTCGACAGCGTGCGCGCGTGCCCCGCATGCGGCGGTACCTCGCGGATCAACCGGCACCAAGCAGATGTCGCCGTGGCGGTCACGAGCAAGGCCGGCTACGACATCGACGACGACGTCGCGGCGTTCCTGCGCGCGCAGTACAAGTACGAGATCACGCCGAACCTCTCGAAGTTCCGCGCGCTTCGGCGCAAGCAAGGGCGCAACACGTTCCTGCGGTTGAGCGGCAACCTGGGGACGCTGCCTGCGAAGAAGCTGGCGCTTGCCGCCGAGGGAACGACGGTCATCGACATCTCGCGCGTCAACTTCGATCCCGCGCACCTCACCGCGTGGCGCGACTTCATCGCCTCGGCGTCGCCCAACGTCGACTCGTTGCAGCTGCTCGACTGCCCGCCCAGCTTCTTCGACTACGCGGTGAGCCCCGAGGACCTCGATTCCCCGAAGCTCAAGGTGCGTACGTTCGTCCAGACGTACGTGTGCCCGAAGTGCAGCACGCACTCGGGCCTGATGATCGACGTCGCGCAGCAACTCGAGGAGCTGATCGGCGGCGTGTTGCCGTCGCACCGCTGTCCCTCCTGCAAGTTCGAGATCCCCCCGCCCTTCGTCCACGGACCGATCCAGCGCTTGCCGGCCCGCGAGCGCGACCACGAGCTCGATCGCTTCATCGACAAAGTGCGCCACGAGCCCGACGACAAGCTCGAGAATGCACTCGCAGCCCGCGTCACCAAGAAGAGCTCGGGCGTGGCCACGCAGCGCACCGTGTTCATCGGCTCCGCACTCGCCGCTGTTCTCGTCGGTGCGATCGTGCTCGTGGTGATGTTCGTGTTCAAGAAGGACGCGCCTGTCGTGACCGCGCAGCCCACGCCGCGTGACCCGGGACCGCAGTTCCAGCGGCCAGAGTGGATCCTGTCGGATACGCCGTCGTCCGCGTACTGCCAGGAGATGATCGGCCGCATGATGTGCGTCGGCGTTTCGCCCTATGGGACGGATCGGGACGCGGCGGTGATCGCGGCGAACGACGCGGCCATCGACGAGTTGGTCAACCTGGTCGGGATCCGCATCTCGGATGATTGGTTCCGCGACAACGTGCTGGCCGGCTACAGCAGCGCGCGCACGAAGGCGCTCGCGGCGATGCAGAACGCTGGCCCGCGCGCCGACGATCCAAGTGTTCGCGCCGTCCGGCACAAGGTTGCCGAGCTATTCCTCGCGTCCGGTGGCCCCTCGGTCCCAGCGCAGCGCTCGGACTGGTACTGGGAGGAATACGAGCGCGGCGGCGGCAAGGGCACCGAGTTCCTGGTGTTCGTGCGCTACGACGTCAGCGTTGAAGCGCTGTCGGCGCTGGTCAAGCGCTACGGAGCGACGTCATCGCTTTCCGATAGCACCATCTTGACCGCCTTCCCCGGCCTCGCGTGGCAGTACCCGGGCTTCGCGGGCGGCGTGATGCTCTCGACGGTGAAGGGCGCGCTGGCGTCGGCTGGCTTCAAGCCGCTCCAGGTGATCACCGCGGTCAACGAGACGGCGCTGACCGACGCGCTGCAGCTCATCAAGCAGCTCAGCGAAGGCAAGGGCACGGAGCTCGTGTTGACCGCGCGCCAGGGCGATGGTGAGGCGACGAAGATCGCCTTCAAGCCCTGAGGCCAGGCCACGAGTCTGCTTACTTGATCTCGACGAGCAGCTGACCGCGGGTGACGGTCGCGCCCGTCTTCACCTTGGGCGTCGCGGTGCCCGCACGGGGCGCGGTCACGACGGCCGCGGGCTTCGAAGCTTGCGCCAGCTCGGCCTTCGCATCGATGAGGAAGTCCGCGTAGACGGCGTCCGTCTTGGCGAGCGTCGCGAGCTCGTCGACCTTCTTCTTGGCTGCCTTGAGGCGCGCGGAATCGCCGAGGATCTCGAACAGCCGCTCGCCCTTGCGTACCTTGCGCGTGCCCCGCAGCAGTGCACGAATCTCGCCGTCGCTCGGAGCCGAGACGCGCTCGGGAGGAAGCTTCGGAGTTGGCTTCGGTTGTTTTGGCGCTGGCTTCTCGGGCGTCTCAGATCCCGATCCCGCCTCTGTACCGGCAGCAGCGTCGGGCACGACCGCGACGGCAACGGTCGCGTCCTCGACGACGGGCGCAGCATCGAGTACGTCCGCGACGGCAGCATCGAGCACGTCCGCGACGGCAGCGTCGACCGCGAGCGGAGCCACGGCCGCATCCACGACGACGGGCGGCGCGACCACGGCCGCGTCCTCGACTCGATTCGCGGTGACGACGCCCTGTGTTCCTGTCGCTGGTCCAGCTGGAGGCTCCTGGCGATCGGTGCCACGGGTCACCACGAAGCCGACGACGATGCCGCCCGCGATCGCAACGGCGATGAGTGCGTAGACGAGCGGATGTGTGCGGCGCGGTGCGGGCGCCGGCGGAGCCATCACAACGAATGCCCCGAGCGGGTGCCCCGGCATGGGGATTACTTGCGAACCGGTGGGGACACCGGCGATGTACGCGGGCTGCTGCTGCTGGTACTGGACCGGCGCCTGCTGCATCACCGGCATCATTTGCGGCGCGCCCATCTGCGGGATGCCCATCTGCGGTGCGCCCATCTGCGGTGCAGCGATACGCTGCCGAACGATCTCCAGCAGGTCCTTGGCCTCGACGTTGCCCGGATCCTCGGCGAGGACGGCCTCGAAGTAGCTTGCAGCTTCGTCGGGCTTGCCCATGCGCAGCAGACGAAGTCCACTCTGGTACAGAGTGCGCACGCTTTTGTCCCACTGCCCGCGTGCCGGCCACGTCTGCGACATCGCGTTGTCGAGCGCGTCGTCGAGCGACTCTGGCGGCCGCAGGAAGCCCGAGGACTGGAGGGTAGCGATGAAGGTCTCGAGGCTCTGGGCGTTGATCGGGATCCCGATACGCTCGGCGTTTGCAAGGACCTCGAACACTGGGCGTTGCCCGTCGAGCATCCGCGCCAGCGATATCTCGTACTCGTTCAGCATGTAGCTCGCCCCGTCGACAGGATCGTCGACGCGGTAGCCGTTCTCGGTCCGCGTGAGGCTCAGATCGGTGCGGAACTTGGGAACGATATCGGTCAGCTCCATCCCCCCGCGGGACGCGCTCGCTGGTGCCGACGGCTTCACCGCGGGGGCGGACGGTCGCACCGCAGGCGCCGATGGTCGCTGTGCAGAAGTTTGGGTCTGCGGCGTCGGCGTGGCGCGCTGCGGCGTGGGCCGCACTACAGGTGCCGCTACACGGGGGGACTGCGCTGGTGCAGGGCGCGTCCCCGCAACCGTCGACCCTCGATGCTGAGGCGTGGTGTTCGCCGGTGGCGGTACGCCTACGAGGACCGTGGCGTTCGCGCCCGCATCATCCAGGTCGCCCAGGGCATCGAGTGCCTCGAATGCAGTATCCCCGTCGAACTCAGAGTCATCGTCCCCGGACATGCGCGCTCTGGCTGAACGTTACCATGCGGCCGTCGGGACTGCTCATCAGTAGCCCGGCCACCGTACCGCGAGTTCTTCGCGCTCGAGGTAGCACGCGATTGACCTCCTTCGTGATTCGAGCGCGTCGGGGACAGACTCGCCCGTGCTTGCCGACGACGATGCCGCCCACTATCGCGCACGTCGCTGCGAGGAGTGCGCCGGCTCGCTGCCCATCACGAAGTGCAGCGACGATGCGCCCGCGAGCTGCGCGTGCGTGATCTCCGTCGCGTCGATCGGCACGCCGTCGAGCGCCACGCTTTGTACGAACATCGCCGCGTCGCTGACGCCCTCGGCGGTGATCAGGAGCTCGCGTTCACCCACGCGCACGCGCGCCTCCGGGAACCGCGGCGTGCCGAGGATCCAACGATCACTGCCAGGGACCGGATACACACCGAGCGTCGACAGCACGTACCACGAGCCGAGCGTGCCGCCGTCGTCGTTGCCGGCCACGCCGTCGGCTTGATCGGTGTACATCGTCTCCGTCACCCAGCGCTCCCACCGCTGCATCAGGTCCGGCCGGCCGAGTTGCGCGAACACGTACGGCGCGTTCAAGTCGGGCTCGTTGCCGTGCCAGTAGTACGGGCGCGGGAAGTTGGCCGCGGCCTGGTCACCACGGTCCCAATCTTCCTTCGCGAGCGTGAAGAATTCCTCGAGCTTGGCCACCGCCGCGTCGGCGCCTCCCATCACCTCGGCGAGGCCCGCGGCATCGTGCGCGCCCGCCATCCACAGCGAGTGCCATGCATTCGCCTCGGCGTAGTCTTCGGAGAGCTCGAGGGGATCGAACGGCGTCGTCGGGAACGTGCCATCGGCGTTCTTGCCGCGCAGAAAGCCAACGGCAGGATCGTAGAGCTTGCGCCAACCGCGGCTGCGCTCGAGCAGCGCGTCGCGATCCGCGGGGTGACCGAGCACACCGGCGAGCTGCGCGAGTGCGAAGTCCGCGTGCGCGTATTCGGTCGTCGTCGAGACCGGCCGCCTGGTCCCGAGCGGCATGTAGTGGAGCGTCAGGTACGGGTCGATGCCGTTGCGCGCGCCACGCCCCGCCGCCGGCGTTGTCATGTCCAGCGCGGAGGCGCGGAGACGTTCCCACCCGAGGTCGCCACCTGCGCGGGAGACACCGCGCAGCACCGCGTCGGCAATGACGATATCCGCGGGTGCGCCCAGCATCGTACCGGCCTCACCGATCGCGATCGGCCATCGCGGGAAACCACCCAGCCCCTCCGCGAACCCGACGAGCGACCGCGATTGATCGCGCGCGCTCTCCGGTGCGAGCCACGCGTAGAGCGGCGCGACGGTGCGATAGGTGTCCCACAGCGACAGATCTGACATCTGCCGGTAGCCCGTGGCGGTCACCGGCGGCTGGCCCGCGAGGACGTAGGTGCCGTCCACGTCGCCGATCACGGTCGGCATCAAGAACGCGTGATAGAGGCTCGTGTAGAAGATGCGCCGCTGCGCCTCGGTGCCACCGGTGATCAGCACGCGCTCGAGCAGTGCCGCCCATGCCGCGCGCGTCTTCGCTGCGACGGCCTCGACGTCGATGGCCGGAATCTCGGCCGCGAGGTTCGCGCGCGCACCCTCGAGCGAGACGAGCGAGATGCCCACCGCGAGCTGGAGATCGTTTGGAATCTCGAGCGCCGCTCCCACGCCGGTGCCCGTCGCGGTGGTCGCATTCGACGGCTCGTTGCCCGTAGACCACGTGTGATGTGCGGTCCATGGCGCGCTCGTCTTGATCACGAAGTACACCGTGTAACCGCCGAATCCGTCCGACATGCCGCCGAGGTGGTGTAGGGACCCGGTGAGCTCCTGCGCGTCCGCGTCGACGGTGATCGTCGCGCTGTCGATCTCTCCGCCATCGAGCACCTTGGCGAGATCGATGATCACGGCGCCAGCACCCGTGTAGCGATGCACCGCCGCGCGCTCGGTCGCCGCGAGCACCGCGGTGATGCCGTTCGTGAACGTGACCTCGTAGCGTCCGGCGGCCGGATGCTCGTCCGCCTTCGCGAACCGCGCCTCGTAGTTGATCACGCTGCGCTTCGCGGGATCGAACGCGAGCGCCGGCATCATGGACAGCACGCCGTAGTCCGCCAACCCTGCGCCGTGGAGATGCAGATGCGAGAAGCCCTGGATGCGATCGTCCTCGGCGAAGTAGCCCGAGAAGTGCAAGAAGCCGACGGTACCGAACGGGCCGTTGGTGTCGGGCGCGAGCTTCACGAGCCCGTGCGGCGCCGCGGCACCGACGAAGCAACTGCCGTAGGCGAACCCGAGACCGCCCGTGCCGATCCGTGGATCGACGAGCGCCACCGGATCGTCGACTTCCGGCAGCACGGGGGGCGCGGTGATGTCATCGCCACAGGCAGCGACGAGCACGAGCACGAGCACGAGCACAAGAGAGGCGGCCCTCATCGCGCGTGAAAATAGCCCACGAGCCTTCCCGCTCGGGGCCATTTCCGCAGCGTTCCGATTCTATCGATGGATCAGCTGCCGAACTTGAACGGATACGTGACGTTCGCGATCTCGGTGCTGTCGGGCCGGGCCGGGAACTTCCAGTTGTTCGCTGCCTTGATGACGCACGCGGCGACGAGAGGCGCGTTGAGCGTCGACTGCACCTGCGCGCGCACCTTGCCGTTCGGCTCGACCTGCAGCTGCAAGCTCAACGTGCCCTTCAGCCCGGGTGTCTTCTTCGCGCCCTCGGCGTAGCACTTCAGGATCTCGACACGGTTCTTGCTGACAACCGAGTTGATCGTCGCGTAGTCGATCGACGGCTTGGCGACGGCGGACGTGTCCTTCGGTTCCACCTTCGCTACGGGCTCGGTCTTGGGCTCGGTCTTCGGCTCGGTCTTGGGCTCGGTCTTCGGCTCGGCGTCGGTCTTGGTCGGGTCCAACGGCTTCACGGGCTCGCTGACGCTGGGCACCTCGGTGGCGGCGACCGCGTTCTCCGACGTGGTCGATGCATCATCGGCCGACATGTTGCCGCGACCGATCTTGCGCGGCGTCGGAACTGCCTTCGGAGTCTCCGTCTTCGCGGCGGCTTCAACCGCCACCGCAGGGGCCGCCGGGGTCTCGGTCGGGGGAACCGGCGCTGCGGCAAGCTTCTCGTTCCTCTCCGTCGGTGCCACGGTCTTCGCGGCCACCGTGGCGGTCGTGTTGTTCGCGTTGGTCGTCGCCTTGACCGCCGGCGTTGCCGCGGCCGGAGCCGTCGCCGCGATCGCGGGCGTCTCGGGCGCTGCGAGCTCGCCGAGCGCGATCAGCGTCTGTTCCTCGGACGCCTCGACGAGGCCGCTACCCTTGACCAGGCGCGCATTGAGCGTCGTCGGGCGATCGAACGTGAGCCAGTAACGCACCGTCTTGTAGCCGGGCGCAGAAACCTCGACGAGCTCGATGATATCGCTCGGGGTGATCGACATCGTCGACGGGGCGGCCGCAACACGACGGCGGAACGTGACGCGCGCGTTGGGGACGTTCGCGTTGAGCTCGACCTGGACCTTCGCCGGGGCGACGGGCTCGCGCGGCGCAGGGGTGGTCGCCGCCGCGGGTAGGGGTTGGGGAGTGACGGCCGGCGTGGTGGTCGCGACCTTCTCGCCGCCGCCACTCTGGAGGCCGAACATCAGGCCCGCGCCACCGGCGAGGAGACCGAACGCGGCGACACCGTACAGCGCCCACGGCTTCTTCGGGGCAACCGCCGGCAGCGCGACGATCTGCTGGATCGGCTTTTCTAGCGCTTCGGGTGGCCACGGCGTATCTAGCGACGACTTCGCGTTCGCCGGGCGCGGGATGAAGTCGGAGTGGCGCGCGATGTCGTCGGCGGTGGCGATCGGCACTTGGAGCGAGAGCCGGGTGCGACGTAGGCCGCGCGCGCCATCGGACGTGACAAACGCGTCGAGGGCGGCCTCGACATCCACCATCGACTGGAACCGCTGCTCCGGATCCTTGGGGAGCAGCTTGTTCATGATCATCTCCGCCATCCCGTGCGGCACCTCGGGGCGTTGGAGCGGCGGAGGCGGGTTGTTGACGATGCGGTGCATCAGCGCGCGCGGGTCCTCCTCGCCGGAGAACGGACGGCGCGCGGTCAACATCTCGTACAGGATCACGCCGAGCGCATAGATGTCGGCGCGCTTGTCCACGGCGTCGGGCGCGGTGATCTGTTCCGGCGCCATGAACTCCGGCGTACCCATCAGCATGCCGCGACGCGTCGCTTCGTCCTCGGTGTCGAGGAAGCGCGAGATACCGAAGTCGAGAACCTTCACGTGGTCGAGCGCGTCATCCTTATCGGTGAGGAAGACGTTGTCGCTCTTGAGATCGCGGTGGACGATGCCCGCGTTGTGGGCAGCGTGGAGCGCCGAGGCGATCTGCTGGGCGATGCGAACGGCGCGGCGGATGGGCAAACCACCGACACGGTAGACCTCGTCCGTGAGCAGCGTTCCCTCGAGGTACTCGAAGACAATGTACGGGACGTGGTTGATGGTGAACCCCATGTCCGTCGACTCGACGATGTTGGGGTGTCCCAGGGTCCCGGCGGCCCGGGCCTCGTTCATGAATCTCTCGATTACGTCGGCATCGGTCGCGAGCTCGGGGTGGAGGATCTTGATCGCCACCCGGCGCTTGATGAGGGTGTGCTCCGCCAGGAACACGGTCCCCATTCCGCCTTCACCCAGCGTCTTGATGATCCGGTACCGCCCCTCGACCACATCCCCCGTCTTCACCACCGTCTCCCGTGTCCCGTTGATGCCCATCGTATTTTTTATGATCGTCTTCTATGGCCGCAGATCAAGGGCACAATCTTCAGTTTCCAGATGTAGTTTTCCGACGACGTGTAACGACTATGTTGGGGATGTGCGATGACCAAACCTAAAACCTTCGATTCACCCTTCGCCGGGCTAGCGAACCTTCGAGAGGGCCTACCTGTAGGCCCGGAGCCGAAGCAGCCCGAGCCCAAAGGACCCGCGCGTGCGGTCGTTCGGATGGAGCGCAAGGGCCGGGGCGGCAAGGAAGCCACCGTGATCGAGAAGCTCGGCCTTCCGCCGGCGGAGCTCGAGACCTGGTGCAAGGAGCTCAAGCAGTCCCTCGGCTGCGGCGGCGTTGTCGACGGAGAGAACATCGTCCTACAGGGCGACCTACGTACACGCCTGCCCGCGGTCCTGACCAAGCGCGGAGTGGCCAAGGTGACCGTCGGCTAGTGGCAAGTCGATCCGCCTGCGAACTGCGATCTGGAGTCTGTAGGCCGGCCGATCGAGTTGGCGGCGACTGCAACCTCGACACAACGCGTCAGAACTGACCGCCGCTAACCACTACGATCTCTTCACGATCGGGAGACGAGCCGCCTACACACGCTTCCTTTGGAGCTGGCCTCGCCCTTGCTCAGACAGGGACGCAGCCATGCGCAACCTTCTTATCGCCACCGGGATCTCGCTCCTCACCACTGCAGCGGCGTGCAACGACTCGCCCGACCCCTTGAAGGACCCACCGGTCCTCAAGGTCACATCCCCCAAGCGGAGCACGATCCAGAACGGCGCCGGTCTCGTTCAGGTCACGGGCAACGTGATCCCCAACGAGCTCTCGGCCGAGCCGATCGAGAAGGTTCTCGTCAACGGCGTCCAGGCCACGCTCAACGCGGATGGCTCGTTCACCGCGATGATCGACATCAAGGAAGGCGCGACGCTCATCCACGTGGAAGCGCGCGACGCCGCGGGTAAGGTTGCGAAGGACACCCGCGCGATTCAGGCCGGTGAGCTCCGTCCGGTTGGCACCAACGTCGAGAACGCGATCACCGCCGCGATGTCGAAGCAGGCATTCGCGAAGCTGTCCGCCGCCGCGGGCCCGATGATCGAGTCGATGGACATGGCCGCGATGCTCGCCCCGATGCAGCCGATGGTGCACGCCGGCGACGAGAACGGCGAAGACTGCCTCTACGGTCGGGTGTGGGTCGATGACGTCAACATGACGAACGCCGACATCTCGATCGTTCCTTCGAACGCGGGCCTCCAGTTCCGCGCCCAGATCGATGGCCTCGATGTCCCCGCCCGCGCGAAGTACGCCGCGGCCTGCATCGGCGGCGAGAACACCATCGGCATCAAGGCCGAGCGCGTGGTCGTCTCCGGCACGCTCGTCGTGACCCCGAGCGGCACCGCGGGCTTCAAGACCACGCTCGCCGACGAGACGGTCCAGATCACGGGCCTCGACATCCAGGCGTCGGGCCTCCCCGGCGATGTCATCGACCTCCTCCGTCTCGACTCGATCGCGGGCTACATCATCTCGAAGGCCGCGCCGATGGCGATGGAACCGATGATGAACGACGCGCTCGGCGGTCTCGCGGGCCCGCAGCAGATGAACGTGATGGGCAAGACCTTGGCGATGGAAGTCGACCCGACCTCGATCGATATCAACTCGGCGGGCGCACTCATCACGCTCGACACCAAGGCGATGATCTCGGGCGCCGAGGGCAGCCCCGGCTTCATCTTCACCGACAACGGCGTGCCCGGCATCAGCATGGAGCAGGGCATCCAGATCGGTCTCGCCGATGACCTCGCGAACCAGATGCTCGCGCAGATCACGTCGCTCAACATGCTCAACCTCGCGATGGAGTCGCACGGCGGCACGTTCGACGGCACCTCCATCTCGATGACCCTCGCGCCGATGATCAGCGCGGACCCGCTCGACGGGAAGATGAAGGTCATCCTCGGCGACATGATGGCGACCTACACCGACCACGGCACGCCCGTTGGCCGCGCTGCCATCAACGCCGCCATCGAGCTCAAGGTGGTTCCGGCGACCAATGGCAAGGGCGTCGCGCTCCAGCTCGGCGAGCCGACCGCGCACGTCACGGTGCTGGACGACATTGCGAACACCACGCGCATGGACGACAAGGACCTGAGCGCTGCCACCGAGATCGTCCTGAAGTCGCAGATCGAATCGATCGGCAAGCTCCTCGGGAACATCCCCATCCCGGCGGTCGCGGGCGTCCAGCTCCGCAACGTCTCGGTCGGCTCGGATGACGGCTACGTCATCGTGTCGGGCGAGATTCAGTAAGCCCGGCGAACAGCGCCTCGGCGATGCGGTGCGCCCCCGCGGTCGTCGGATGCTGGAAGTCCTTCACGACCCAGCCCCGCGCGAACCACTGCTTCGACGCTCCCTTCCCTCCCATCCACGCATAGGCATCCCAGAAAGCGCAGCCCCTGGCCTTCGCGGCCCGGCGCTGCGCTTCGACCATTGCGGGGATCGATTCGCGCGGCGGCATCGCCTCCGCTCTCCAGTCGAGCTGATCGAGCGGCGAGATCACGAGGCACGATGACTTCGGGCTCGCGCTGCGGATCGAGCCCAGCAGCTCGCCGAACAGCTGCTCGTGCTCGGTCATCCCGTGGCCCTTAGCCGCGAGCCATTCGGCTTCGTTCGTCCCGAGCATCACGATCACCAGATCCGATGCGCGGTGTGCGAGCTGGTTCTGCCAGTGCGCGGGTAAGTTGTTCTTGGACAGCTGCTTCGCCGTCGCGTTGACCACGCCGAGGTTGTCGACCACGGCCCCCTTCGACGCCTCGAGCGTCGCGCCGAACAGCCGGACTTTCCCCTTCGTGCGCAGCTCGATCTTCTTCGCCCCCGCCGGCAGCGCCACCTCGGCGAACGCCGCCTGCTTCTTCTCGGCGGTCGTCATCACCGTCGTCAGCTCTTTGCCATCCGCGACCACCGCGAATGACCCGCCGCGCGGCTGCAAGAGGTAGTGGACATCGACGCGCGACACCGCGGCCGCCGGCACCAACCGGATCGACCCACCACCGTTCGTCTCCGCGCTGCCGCCGAGGCCGAGCAACCGATCCGCGGCGGGCGAGCTCGACACGCCGTTCACGCGCCACGTACCGCCGACGAACCGCGCCAGCGCGCGATGCTGGTTGTACGGATGCGGCGAGACCGCGAACACGAAGCCGGGCCCACCGTTGCCCACGAGTGCCCCCAGCCGGTCGCGCAGGATGTTCGTGATCTGATCATCCGCCGTCACCGAATCACCGACGTACGAGATCCGCAGCGGGCGCTCGGAGCCGCCCTGGCGCTGCGTGGCGAACGCGGTCGCGAACGCGTCGAGCGCGCGTGCCTTGCACGCATCTTCACCACCGTCGATGCAGGTGTTCTCGATCACGGCCGGCGGTGGCGGAGCGGGCTTCTTCGGATTTGCGTGTGCGGTGGCAGCCACGAAACACGAGCCGAGAAGGACGCGCGACCTCATCGCGCCGATTCTATGGCGAGCCGCGTTTGATGATCACGAACTCGACGCGGCGATTGATGGCGAACGCACGCTGACTCCGTTCGCGGAGCTTGGGCTGGGTCTCGCCGTAGCCGGCCGAGGTGAGGCGATTGCGGTCGACGCCGTGTTGGGTCAGGTAGGCCATGACGGCGGCCGCGCGCTGCTCGGAGAGCCACAGGTTGTAGGTGTCGTCGCCTTGCTCGTCGGTGTGGCCCTGCACCTCGAGGAGCTCGATGAAGGTGTGGCCGTTCATCGCAGCGACGACCGCGTCGAGGATGTGATAGCTGTCCTGCTTGATCACGGCCTTGTTGAGCTCGAAGTTGATGGGCTTGAGGACGTCGAAGCCGCGGTCCGTGAGCTCGATGACGCCGCGATCGGGGCAGCCGTCGTCATCGTCGACGTTGTTGTACTTCTCGGGCTCGTTGGGGCACTTGTCGGCGGTGTCGACGATGCGGTCCTTGTCGTTGTCGAGGTCCGGGCAGCCGTCCTCGTCCTCGAAGCCGTCCTTGTCTTCGGGATTGTCGGGGCACAGGTCGTCCACGTCGAGGAGACCGTCCTTGTCGTTGTCGAGATCGGGGCAGCCGTCGGTGTCCTCGAAGCCGTCGTAGTCCTCGGGGTCGTCGGGGCACGCGTCGAGGTGATCGAGGATCTTGTCGCCGTCGCGATCGGAGGGCTCGCCTTCGGGGCAGCCGTCGGAGTCGGCCTCGCCGTCGAGGTCTTCGGGGACGAGCGGGCACGCATCGTCCTCGTCGACGATGCCGTCGCGATCGTTATCGAGCTCGGGGCAGCCATCCTCGTCCTCGAAGCCATCGAAGTCTTCGGCACCATCGGGACACTTGTCGACGTCATCCTTGAGGCCGTCGCCGTCGCGATCGCCGATATTGGGCTCGAACACGATGCCGATGAAGCCGCGGAAGTCGGGGCTGCCACCCTTGGCGCTCGCGAGCCCACGGCCAGCCCCGAGCGAGAGGAACGAATTGCGCGCGAGGTAGAGCTTGATACCGCCGACAGCCTCGAGCGGTTGGTAGGCCTCGTGATTGCCCAGCGGCACCGAGCCGACGAGCTCGCCGACGACATCGAACCTCTGCGGCGCGAGCGTGTAGGCGACGGCGAGGCCGAACGGAGCTTCGGCGGAGGCGGTGATCGTGCCGTTCGTCGGCGGCGCGCCCATGTCGCCGACGTCGGTGAACGTCGTGGTCTGACGCAGCCGGAAGCCCGCGTTGAGGCCGATACGCAGCTGCCGGCGCCGGCCGAATTCCTTGTCGACGAGGAGCATGAGCTGCGGCGTCAGCTTGTCCTCCCCCATGAACCGATCCTTGGTGGCGGTGGGGAGGTAAAGGCTCGCGAGGAGGCCGACGCCGACGTGCGGGGGCTTGCGGGCCTTGAGGAGCCGGGTCTTCACGTGGAGGCCGAGGTTGCCGACACCCTGCCCGTCGAGCTTGTAGTTCCGATCGTCGTTGGGGTTGTCGACAGCGCCGATGTCATCGGGGCCACGGTCGCCGTTCATGACCGTGAGCGGCGCCGACGCACCGAATTCCAGCTCCGCCGGACCTAGCTCGAGGCCGAACGCGGCGATCAGGGTGGCAGTGATCACGTTGTCCACGGAGTACGTCGCGTTCTCCGTATCGAACGCGAGCAGCCGATGGCCCCACGACAGCGAGCCGAGGCCAAACGAGACCTCCTTGTCCCCGAGGACTTGCGATGCGTTGAGCGTCAGGTACCCGCGCGAATCGATCGCGGGCCGGAACGTGTCGATGGGAAAGTTTCCCGCAGGTTGCGCATGCGCTGCGGTGGGCACAGCGAGCGCGAGCGCGATGAGAAGACGAGCTACGGGTCGCATCACGAGCACACAGTGGCGCCCGCGTTTCTAACGGTTACACGATCACCGCGCGTGTCGCCGGAGCCCGGCGAGACGATCGTTCCAGTCGAGGATGTGGCTCGACGTGATCCAGAACCCACTGATCCCCACGATGGCCGTGAGCGCGAGGGCGAGCGGTCCGATGCCGAGGCGCCAGAACAGCAGGATCGACGAGATGAGGATCATCGCTCCGATCACGTAGGTCAGCTTGCGCTGCGTCCGTCGTGTCTGAGAGATCCAACCGAGCAGCTCTTCACGTCGCGGGTCGGCGCTCATTCATGAAACCTACCCCGCAGCCTCGGACGGACCACTCGCGCCCACTCGGCGCTCCACCTACTTCGTTTTCGGAAGCTTGATGCCCCCGAGCCAGGCGCGCAGCTCGGGCTCGAGGCGGCTGCGCTTCGCGATGCACTGGTCCATCGCCTCGATGAACTGCTGCACCAGGCGTTTGGCGCCCGGGTAGTGCGAGAGCTCCTTCGTCACGTAGGCGGCGATCTCGTCACGCTTGTCAGCGCGGCACGTGCGCGTGAAGAGGGCGCCCATCGCGCCGACGCCGCCCACCGTGGCCTCCTTCGGCAGGCGCTCGATGATCGCGGCCTGGTGTGCGCGGAAGAAGGCTTGCGACGCTGCGAGGCCGGTCTCCGTCGTCGTGTCGAACAGGATGCCGATGGTCTCGCGGATATCGAGCTTGCGATCGATGACCAGGGCGAGCGCGCGCGCCTGGCGCCCCGGATCGCGCACCGCTGCCAGCGCATCGAACATCTCGTTGCGCCGCGTGCGATCACGCTCGGTGTAGACGTCCTTGATGATCCGCTCGAACGTGGCGACGTCCGCGTCGACGGCAAGCTGGAGCACGAGCTTGCGAATGCCCTGTGGGAGATCGCGCCAGCCCTGCGCCATCTGCACGGCCTCGGCGACCAGCGCCGGATCGCGCGCGACCCACCCGACGGCATGGACGAGGTCGTGGCGCGTCTCCTCGATGTCGATCGTGTCGGACGGTTTGGGAACGAGGCCGACGGCTGCGGCTCCCGGACCGTACGTGGTGCGCAGCCAGTGCTCGTACTTCGCGCGCTGCGCATCGGGGACCCAGCTGTCGAGCTCCACGGGCGTGCCGAGCGCCGCGGTCACCGTGAAGCGATCACTGCCGGTGAGCAACCGCGGTACGAACGAGAGCGCCAGAGCGAGCGAAACGCGCCCCGTCGAGATGCCCGCGGCGACATCGAAGTAGACGGCGCGCCGCTCGACCGAGGACAGCTGCGCCCACGCTTCATCGCGCAGCGCGGTCAGCTGCGCCGTGGTGTACGCGTTGCGGAAGTAGCCGCGCCCCGCCGCATTCGGCATCACCCAGCGCGGACAGGTCTTCGCGTCGAGAGCGAGCGTGCCCGTCGCGCGATCCAGCAGCGTGCAGGTCTCGCTGCGCCTGCCATCCCGATCGTAGGCTACACATACCGGCAAGCTCCACGGCCCACCCGTCGCCGGCGGCGAACCTGGCGGCACGTAACGCTGCTGGCGAAGCTCGACGGAGAACGCGCCCGCATTACATGCGAGCGTCGCGCTGATCTCCGGCGCACCGGGATGATCGAGAAACGACGCGAACGCGGCGTCGAGGTCTAGCCCCGCGGCCTTGCTCACGGCGGACGCGAAGTCCGCGGACGTCGCGTTCCCCCACGCGCGCGAGGCGAGGTAATCGCGTACGCCTTGCTGGAACTTGGTCGGCCCGACGTACGCCTCGAACATATTGAGGACGCTCGCGCCCTTGTCGTAGGTGATGCCGTCGAACGCGTTGAGGATGTCGTCGGGCGTCGCGATCGGCTGCCGGATCTTGCGCGCACTCACGAGGGCATCGGCGGCCAGGGCGAAGTCGCGTGTCTCGAGCTCGCCGAGAGGTTCCTGCCAGCTCGGTTCGAGCTTGTCGACGATCTTGGTCTCGATCCAGTTCGCGAAGCCCTCGTTGAGCCAGATGTCATCCCAGAACCCCATCGTCACGAGGTTGCCGAACCACTGGTGCGCGATCTCGTGCGACGCAACGGTCAGCCAATTGCGGTGCTTCCGCTTGGACGCCTTGCTGTCGAGCAGCATCAGCGATTCGGTGAACGTGATGAGGCCCGCGTTCTCCATCGCGCCGAACCCGACGGTGAGCGGGATGGTGAGGAGATCCAGCTTCTCGTATGGATATGGCGTGCCGAACCACTCCTCGGCGGTATCGACGATGCGCGCGCCCGTCTGCACTGCATAGGCAGCCTCGGCTGCGCGCCGCGCGAGCGTCACGACGCGCACCGGCGTGCCGCGTCGCGTACGACCCGCGTCGACGACCTCGAAGGGGCCAACGCCGAACGCGACCAGATAGGTCGGCAGCGGCTTGGTCACCGCAAACTCGACGCGCTTCCTGTCGCCGCCGAGCGCTGTCTCGCTCGCGATCGGCGTGTTCGCGACGGCGGTGAGCTTGGCCGGCACGTCGAGGGTGAGTCGCCACGGCACCTTGTTGTCGGGCTCGTCGAAGCACGGGAACACGCGCCGCGCGTAGATCGCTTCGAGCTGCGTGTAGACGTAGCTGTGGTCGCCGACGGTCTGCTTGAACGCGCCGGTCGTGCTGACGAGATCGAGCGGCGCCTTGTAGTCGAACGCGAGCGTCCACGCGCCCGCGGCGAGCGGTTCGGGCGCTCGGAGCGCGAGGACGTCCTCGCCGTGCGCGGTGACCGTGAGCGCAAGTTCCTCGACGCCATTGCGTGCGATCGCCCTCACGATCGTCAGGTCCTTGCCGTGGAGGTAGAGCGTCGCCGCGGAGGTCGCGAGCTTGCCCGCGATCGCCACCGAGCCCGTGAAGCCGTCCTTGGCCGGATCGATCTCGAGGCGCGCGTCGTACGCGGTCGGCAAGAACGTTCGCGGTAACCGCACGCCCGGTGCCTGCGCACCCGACGGCGGCGTCACCGGCGCGGGCTGCGCACGCACCGGCTTCGCTTCGGCCACCGGCGGCGGCGCGACGACCTGCTTCGGCGGGCACCCCGCGTGGAGCACCGTGAGCGCGAGCGCGAGCGAACGAGGCCTCATCGCGCGCATCCTAGCAGCGGTCGTCGTCGGAGATGTCCGTGGAAATTGCACGGGACACCGTGCGACACGTGGGGCTGTGATGCTCGCCGCGCGCGGGCTCTGTGCTTGTTCACCCGCAGAGCGAGCGATACACCCGCACCATGGCCTACGCGTTTCGAATCGTGAACGTGTTCACCGTCGGCGACGACCGGTTCTCGGGAAATCCTCTGTGCGTGTTCGAGGACGCGCGCGGCCTCTCGGACGCACAGATGCAAGCGCTCGCGCGGCAGATGAACCTTTCAGAGACCACGTTCGTGTTGCCGGCGAGTGGTGACGCGGATGCGCGCGTGCGCATCTTCACGCCGTCGTACGAGATGCCGTTTGCGGGGCATCCCACGCTCGGCACGGCGTCGGTCGTCGGCGCCGCGCGCGGCCTGTCGAAGCTCGTGTTCGAGATGAAAGCAGGACGTGTTCCGGTCGCCTTCAACAGCACGCGGTGGACGCTCGAAACGGCCAAGCCGCCGCGGACGCGCGCGGTCGATGCCAGTCGCGCCGAGCTCGCGCGCATGGTCGGGCTCCCAGACGACGCAGTGAGTGATCCGCCGCTTTGGGTCGACACCGGCACCGAACAACTCGTGATCCCGATCCGCTCGCCGGCGCTCGTGCACGCGGCCAAGCCGGTGCCCGAGCTCCTCGCGCGCTGGGGCTACACGCCGACGCGCGAGGAAGCGATGGCGTATCTCTGCGCGGAGGATGCGGCGGGATGGACGGTGCGCTTCTTCTTCACCTCGCACGGCGCCGTTATCGAAGATCCGGCGACGGGCTCTGCATGCGCGAACCTTGGCGGATGGATGCTCGCGACGGGGCGTGCCCTGCCGGTTAGCGTCACGGTTCGGCAGGGCGACGCGGTGGAGCGGCCCTCGAAGCTAGAGCTCGAGGTCGACGCCGACAAGCGCATCTATGTCGCCGGTGAGGTCATCGAGCTCGGTCACGGGACCCTCCGGCTCGACGACGAGCGCTAGAAATAGTAGCTCGCGCCGAGCGAGAAGTTACCGCCCGAGAGTCCCGGACCTGCCCCTTCGAGCTCGAGGTCAGCTTGCCTCGGGCCGGCGACGATGCCGCGCAGCTCGAACTGCAACGCGAACCGTGCCCACCGGCGCTCGATGCCGCCGCCGAACTGGGCGTGCATGCGGCCGGCGGCTTCGAGCTCTTCGTCGCTCGCGTTGCGCATCGCCAGCGTCGTTTGGCCCACACCCGCCAACAGCCACCAGTTCCACTTGTCATGCGGGTTGAAGCGGTAGCGCGCGGCGAACGTGCCGAACGCGACGGCGTAGTCGCCTTCGCCACCGTCCTCGAGGTATTCGTGACCGCCGCCGAGCGAGAGCTCGAGCTCGAGCTTACGCCACGGGCGATAGCGCAGCGCGAGCTGGCCGATGTCGAACGTCTGCCGGTACGCGCCATACGCGTCCGAGGTCAGCTCCTGCTGGCCGATCGCGACGCCGATGGACCATCGGCGCTCGGACGGTGCGGGTGCCGCAGGCGCGACGACCTGTTGCGGCGGCGGCGGCTGCGCGTATCCCGGCGCCGAGGTCGGCGGGTATTCGCCGGGTGCCTGAGCGAACGCGGTACCGGCGGTCAACAGGGACGCGAAGGAGAGCAGCACCACCCGTGGCGACATGCTGTCTATGATTCCACGGCTCGTGCCACGACAAGCATTGGAAACGACATGATCGTGACCGTTGGCGGAACCGACACCAGGACGGTGATCGTGGACGATTCCTACACTACGATGATGTCGTGCCAGGTCGGACCTTCGCCATCGGCGACATTCACGGCGATCTCGAGGCGTTGGACCTGCTGCTGAAGCGGCTCCCGCCAATGACCGCGAACGACACGATGGTGTTCCTCGGGGACTACATCGATCGCGGCCCCAACTCCGCGGGCGTCGTGGCGCGGGTGCGGGCCATCGCAGAGGCCGGACCTGCAAAGGTGATCACACTACGTGGCAATCACGAAGACGCCTGGCTGGCGGTGATCGAAAATGGCTGGCCCGAGTTCGTGCTGCCGCGCGGCAATGGGTGTCTCGAGTGTTATCGTTCGTTCAAGGGTCTTCCCGTTCCCGATGAAGACGAGATGCCCACGACGGACGAGATGCTCGCGATGATCGAGGGCTCGTTCTTCCCGCCCGAGGTAATCACGTGGATGAAGGAGATGCCGTTCTTCTATGAAGACGAGCACGCGATCTACGTTCACGCCGGCATCAAGCGCGTGAACAAGGAGTTCCCGCACCCCTCCGCGGTGACGCCGCCGCGCGCGCTGCTGTGGCTGCGGGATCGCGACTTCTTCGAGAACTATCGCGGCAAGCTCGTGGTGTTCGGGCACACCACCACGCGGACGCTGCCGAACGAGCTGTCGACGCATACGCCCGATGATCCTGATGACATGTGGGCCGGGCCGGCGTGCGTCGGGCTCGACACGGCGTGCGGTAAGGGTGGCTTTCTGACCGCGCTCGAGCTCCCCGCACGCAACGTGTACGAATCTCGTGGCTAGCATGACCAGTCACGAGTCGCGCGCCGTGCGCGTGGGCCGCGCGCTGGCCTCCCCCGTCGGCGTGGTGATCACGATCCCGTTGCTCGTGATCGCCGTGGGCGTCTCGATCTTGTTCGTTGGACGCGATGCGACGCGCGAGGCCTCGCTGTCGATGGCGCGGCGCCAGCTCACGGAACAAGCGACCTCGATCCAGAGCGATGTCGCGTTCGCACTCGATCAGGCAGATCCGCTGCTCGCGCGCCTCGCGGTGTTCGCCGATCCGACGCTGCCGCGCGACGAGGTGCTCGTGCGCCTTCACGACCTGCTGATCGGTCGCCCGGGCGTCGCGTACCTCAGCATCAGCTTCCCCGACGGCACGTTCCGGGGTGCATACCTAAACACCAAGCGCACCATCGAGGTCCAGGAGAGCCGCATCGGTGCCGAGGGCACGCTGGTGTCGCGCCACGTGGTCCGCGCCGGCGCGCTGCAGTGGATCCTCGACGAAAAGAACACGTACGATCCGCGCAAGCGCGGTTTCTATCAGCTCGCCGAGAAGACGCGCGCCCGTGCGTGGACCGCGCCGTACACGTTCTTCGGCAGCTTGCAAACCGGCATCTCGTGCACCGAGCCGCTGTACGACGCGACCAACCAGCTGCGCGCGGTGCTCACCGTGGACTTCGACGTGGGCGCGCTGTCGTCGTTCGTCGCTCGCCCCGCGTTCGACAAGGCGCGCTCGGTTGTCTACACGCGCGACGGGACGATCCTCGCGTATCCGGCGGTCGAGCAGTTCGTGCGGCCGCAAGCCGACAAGCTGCTGCGCCACGAGGAGCTGCAAGATCCGGCCCTCTAAGCGCTGTTCGCGAATCCTAGCGTCGGCGCCAGCGAGCTGACTTTTATCGAGCTCGATGCGAGCGACGGCGGGTACTTCGCCTCGGTCGCGCCGATCGGCGGCACGCGCGCGGGCATCGCGGTACCCCTCGATTGGTATGTCGCGACCGTCGTCCCCGTCGCGCCGCTGATGGCGGCGACGCACCGACTCGAACGGTCGAGCGTGCTTGCGAGTGCGGGTGCGCTCGCGTTCGCCGTGGGGCTCGCGCTGGTGCTCGCGTGGAACCTGGTGCGCATGCGGAGGCAGGTCGCGGTGTCTCGCGCCGAGGCGCGCACCGCAGAGGCACGCGCGCGCGAGCTCGGCAGTTATCGCCTCGTGGCCAAGCTCGGTCACGGCGGCATGGGCGAGGTGTGGCGCGCGGAGCACCGGCTGCTGGCGCGGTCCGCCGCGATCAAGCTCATCCGTCCCGAGGCCCTCCAGGATCCCTACTTCGAGGCCGAGGTGCGCGAGCGCTTCCGCCGCGAAGCGCAGGTGCTCGCGTCGATGCGGTCGCGGCACACGATCGCGATCTTCGACTACGGCGTCACCAACGACGGCACGTTCTACTACGTGATGGAGCTGCTCGACGGCTTCGACCTCGAGTCGCTCGTCGTCGCCAACGGCGCGCAACCCGCCGCCCGCGTGATCAAGATCCTGATCCAGGCCTGCGCGTCGCTCGCCGAAGCACACGACGCGGGGCTTCTCCACCGCGACATCAAGCCACCGAACTTGTTCATCAGTCGCGCTGCCGACGAGGTCGACGTGGTGAAGCTGCTCGACTTCGGCATCGTGCAGACGGCGAACGAGGCCCCCGCGCCCGCCGCTTCTCCCGGGGCCATGATGTCGACGCCAAAGCTCACCCAGCTCGGCGCGATGCTCGGCACGCCCGGATTCATGGCGCCGGAACAGATCCTCGGCATGAAGTGCGATGGCCGCGCGGATCTCTATGCGCTGGGCTGTGTGGCGTGGTGGCTGCTCGTCGGCAACGAAGTGTTCCCGCGCGACAAGGTCGACATGCGCGTGTTGCAGCAGCACCTGTACGAGCCGGTGCCGTCGCTATCGCTGATGATGCACTCGTGGTGTCCGCCCCAGCTGGAGGCCGTGATCACCGCGATGCTCGCGAAGGAGCCCGAGAGGCGGCCCACCGACGCGCGTCACGTCGCAGCGATGTTGCGCGCGATCCCAGTCCCGCCGGAGGTCGCATGGACCGACGCGCACGCACAGGCGTGGTGGCGCGATCGCAAGCCCGTCGCGACGATGTCGAACCTACCGTCGAACGAGCAGCGCGTGGTCATGCCCGGCAGCACCGACGCGCGCTCCGATGTCCTCCCGCAGACGCTTTTCGACACCGCCCACAGGCGCTAGCAACCCGGAGACGACTCGTGGTCGATCGCGCCTCCGAGCGAGCTGCGCATCCAAGACAGTTATGTGTTCGGCTTGGTACCGGTGGCGCCGGGAGCCGCGAGCACTACTGAAGCATGCCGTTCGCTTCCATCTCGAACAGGCTGTTCGCCATCTGCACGAGGTTGTTGTAGTAGCCGACGAGAATGTCCATATCGCCGTCGAGCTGCGCCTTGTTCGTCTTCGGATCGGCGATCGAATTCGCGATCTTCGACGCGCGCGTGGCGATCATCTCGACGGCCATGCGACGGAACGCCTGGAACGGCGTGGGAACGCCGGCGCCCTTGCCCGTCGTGAATGCGTCGAGCTCGGTCGCGACCTGCTGGAACGCCGTGCTCGCTGCGGGCAGTTTCGTCTTCGGGTCGTCGCTCTTGAGCGCAGCCAGCAGCTGCTTGGCGGACATCAACGTCTTGCGCATCCAGTGCGAGTAGGTGGCCGGTGGGAACTTCGCGAGCTCCTGCGCCAGCAGCGCCTGCTCGCGCGCATCGAGTGCCTCGGCGACGCCGCGTTGCGCCGTGCGATACGCGGTGAAGGCCTGCTGGAACTTCGCGTGCAGCTCGGCCGCCTTCGCGCCCTTGTCCGTCTTGTACTCGTCGCCCTCGTAGTACCGCGACGCATCGCGATACGCCTGCGCGAGCGGCCCGGCCGCAGCACCGAGCTTCACGGCCAGATCCGCGATGGGGAGTGCCGGCGCGGTCTGCTTCGCATCGGCAAACTTCTTCACCGCCTGCTCGACGGTCCGGTCGTATGGCGCCGCGAGCGGTCGCAGGCGGATCGCATCGAGCCTAGCCACCTCGGGCCCCTTCTCGCCGACGCCGGTTGACCCGAAGTACGCGTCGATGATCTCGCGCACGGTCTCGGCGGTGAGATCGTTGTATGCCTCGACGACGAGGCCGATCGCCTGGTCCTCACTCGCCTTCGCCGGGGCTGCTTCGGCCACGACCTTGGCCGCAGAACCCGCCGCGGTCGGCGCCGGCTCCTTCTTGTCTCCACATCCGAGCAACAGCACGCTCACCACGAGTAGCTTTCGCATCGGGCGATTGTGTCGTGCGCGCTGACGCCGCGCGCACCGATGAAGCGAAATGACTACGGCGCCGAGCGCGTGGCGCGCATGGCCTCGACGCGATTCGCGCGCAGTCTGGCCGCGGCACCGAGCAGGCGACGGATGGGACTCCGGCGTTGCGCGCGCAGCTGCGCCCCCGCCGAGGCGGTCGCCGCGCGGTCGGCGTGTCTCGCGTGCATCACGCGCTCCTTCCCGGTGCCGACGAAGATCTCGCGCGTCTTCATCACCAGGTCGAACCACGACCACACGACCCCGAAGTTCATGTCCTGATCGAGGCCCAGATGGTGATCGTAGTGATGTGGCAGATGATCGCGCGCCCACGCCGGATCCAGGTGCGCGCGGCGATGATCGCGCCGGTAGCGATAGAGGCAGTACCAGATCGTCGACGTGTAGAACGGTGCGATCGGAAACAGCGGCGCGTGCGCGACCGCGACGAGTGAGAGACCGGCCAGCTCGCGCGCCTGCGTCGATGAAGACCACGGCGGGCCCTCATACGCGGGGTCGTACCCGCCGTTGAGACGAACCGCCTGGTGGTGCTCGTGGTAGTGGAACGAAAACCTACTCGCGCGATCGCGGCCGAGCCCGTGCAGCAAGAACTTGTGCGCGGCCCACTCGCCGGCACCGAACACGATCAGCGCGGCAGGAATTCCGAGCATGCCTCCAGCCTACGTCTTTGAGGGTAGGTAGGCACGAGGAAGCGAGGCCGTGAGAAATTGTTGCCGTCGTCGTCGCTGGTTGTGGCGATACAGACCGATAAACGTCCCAAAGCCCGAGAACACACCGGCAGTTGCGATCAACGAGCCGGCGCCGAGCAGCGGCAACACCAGCGCGACGGAGGACAGGATGGTCATGCCGACCATCAGCGGCCAGATGACATCGGTCGCGTAGCGGCGCACCCAGCCATCAAACGCCAGCTCGCACTCCGCGCACCACCCACGCTTGTTGAGGGGCACCTCGGCGCTGCAGCGTTTGCACGGCACTTCCACAGCTTAGAGCACGTGATGCAGGAAGTCTTGACCCGAGATTAAACAGCGTTTAATAGTAGTCGTCAGCTGCCGTGCTACCGTCCCTGCCGATCGTGACGAGCCGACGCGAACGCGAGCGTGAAGAGATCCGCGAGCAGATCATCGACGTGGCGCGCCGTCTGTTCGTCAACGAGGGCTACGCGAACGTCACGGTGCGCAAGATCGCGGACGCGATCGACTACACGCCTGGTGCGATTTATTCGTACTTCGAGGACAAAGACGCCATCTTCCACGCGGTTCATCAGAAGGGCTTCGGGGAGCTGATGAACCGGATGGCGAATGTCGTGCTCGAGGTCGCCACGAAGTCAGGCACGCCGCTCGACCAGATCCGCGGCATCGGCGCCGCCTATCTCGCGTTCGCGCGCGAGAACCCCGAGATGTACGACCTGATGTTCGTCGCCGAAGCACCGATGCAGAACAAGGATATGGAGCGCTGGCCCGAGGGCGCACGCACGTTCGACCTGCTACGTGGTGTGGTGCGCACGGCGATCGACGGCGGCTGGATCGCGCCCGGAGATCCCGATGCCGTGGCGTATCTGCTGTGGTCTGCGGCGCATGGCATGGTCACCCTCGAATACCGCGGCCGCTGCTCGATGTTTTCCGACGACGTGCGCGCCAAGTTGGTGCCTGGCTCGTTCGACTACCTGCTGACGATTCTCGCCGAGGGCGGCCAGCGCCGTCAGACCTCCCGGAAGGACCGCTAACCGCAACCGCGACGGCCTCCCGTCCCGGTGCTCGCCCATGGATTGAACAATGTTTAAACATTGGACACTGTTTATGTTCGGGGTATTCGGCGCCGCGTCTGCGCGAGCGGAGACGCCACGCGATCCCGACCTCGCCAAGTACGTCGCGCGCGCGGTCAGCCACAACCGCGAGCTCGGTGCGCGGAGTGCGGAGCTGGACGCGAAGACCGAGGCGATCGTCGAGGCGCGTGCGGGTTACTTGCCGAACATCACGCTGGATGCGCGCTACACGAAGCAGTGGGGAGCCCTCGACCTCGGCGAGCTGATCAATCCCGCGTACGCGACGCTCAACCAGGTCATCGGCGAGCAGCGGTTCCCGACCGATCTCAGCTTGATGCTGCCGCTCGCGATCGACGCGAAGGTGCGCGTCGCGCAGCCGCTCTACGTGCCTGCGCTCGGGCCCGCGAATCGGCTCGCGAAGCTCGCCGCCGAGGCGGAGCGCACCAAGACGCAGATCGCACAGCGCGAGATCGTGGCCGCGGTCTCGCAGACCTACTACGCGTACGCGCGCGCCGCGCACATCGCCGAGCTGTTGCGCCAGACGCGCCCGCTGCTCGAGGAGAACCTCGCGGTGTCAACCGCGCTCGTGGGTGCGAGCAAGGCGACCGAGGACGTGGTGCTGCGCGCGCGCGCCGAGCTGGCCGCCCACGATCAGCGGCTGCGTGTGGTCGAGCAGGGTCAGCGCGCGGCGGCACGCGCCCTCGCGGTCCTGGTTGCCTTGCCCGTCGACAGTGCCCTCCCCGCGCCGCGCAGCCTCGAGGTGCCCGAGGTGCCGGCCGCCGCCGCGCCGCTGATCGCACGGGCACGACGCGCACGTGGAGAGGTGGCGCTCCTCGAGGTCGCCGCGCGCGCGACCACAGAGCAACGCGCCCTCGCTCGCAGCGCCTATCTGCCTACGGTGTCGGTCGCGCTCGACCTCGGCTTTCAGCGCCCGAGCCTCGGCTTCGATACCGACGACGGCTACGCCGCACTCAGCGTCGTCGGCTCGTGGAACGTGTATGCCGGTGGGCGCAACCGCAGTCGCATGCGCCAGCGCGAGCACGAGCTCCGCGCGAACCAGCTGCGGCAAGACGAGCTCGGTGCGCAGCTCGCCGCCGAGGTGACCTCTGCGTGGGATGCAGCGACCGTAGCGCGCGCGGCCGTGACCGCTGCCGACGAGCGCGTCGCCAGCACCGAGGCCGCACACGCGATCCTTTCGCGTCGCTACGCCGCAAACGATGTCCCGCAACTCGAGGTGCTGGTCGCGCAGAACGCCCTGATCGCTGCACGCACCGACCGCATCATCGCCGTCACCGATCTCTACGCACGCCTCGTCGAGCTCGACCGCGTCGTCGCATCCGATGCCCTCACCCCGGAGGTCTCGCCGTGAACCGCCTTGTTTTTGTCGCTCTCACCTTTGCGTCCGCCTGTCGTCCCGGCCACACCCAGGAAGCACAGCGGGAGGCGCCGCCGATCGCCGTGCGCGTCGCACCCGTACAGCGCGTGCAGAAGACGCGCCCCGTGCTCGGGACCGGCCAGCTCGCGACCAAGGCCGAGGTGCGCGCCTCGTTCAAGGTCGGCGGGCTGATCCGCACCATCGCCGTCGAGGAAGGCGCATCGATCAAACAGGGGCAGGTCCTCGCGACGTTGGTCACGACCGAGATCGATGCCGGCGTCGAGCAAGCGCGGCAGGCGGTGGTGAAGGCCGAGCGCGATCGCGAGCGCGTGGCGAAGCTCGTCGAAGGGCGCGCCGCCACCGGCAGCCAGCTCGATGACGCGACCACCGGCCTCTCGGTCGCGAAGGCGCAGCTCCGCGCCGCCGAGTTCAACCGCACGCACGCGGTGATCCGTGCACCGCGCGATGGCCGCGTGTTGCGTCGGCTGGCCGAGGCCGGCGAGCTCGTCGCCGCGGGGCAGCCGATCCTGGTGCTCGCGGGCGATGACAACGACTGGGTGCTGCGCGTGGGCCTCGCCGATCGCGACGTCGTGCGCCTGCGCGAGCAGGACACCGCGACGCTCGCGTTCCCCGCGTGGCCCGATGCACCGCCCCTCCAGGCCAAGGTCAGCGAGATCGCGTCGGCAGCCATTCCGCCGCTGGGACTCTACGAGGTCGAGCTTCGCGTCACGCCCGATGGCCGCGTCTTGCGTGCCGGCATGATCGCCCACGCGACGATCGCACCCGAGGCGCGCGAGCATGTCGCCGTGATCCCCGCGGTCGCGCTGCGCGACGGTGATGGGCGTCGCGCGACGGTGTGGACGCCAACCGCCGACGGGAAGGTCGCGCGCCGCGAGGTCGAGACGGCTTTCTTCGACGGCGCGGACGTCGCGATCAAGCGCGGCCTCGACGGCGTCGAGCGCGTGGTCACCGACGGTGCGGCCTACCTGGCGGACGGTAGCCGCGTCGAGGTGCGGCCGTGAGGATCTCGGCGTTCTCGGTCAAGAACCCGCAGTTCACGCTCGTCTTGTTCGTGTGTCTTGCGGTGCTCGGCGTGCAGGCGTTCCGCACCATTCCCCGCGCCGAGGACCCGAGCTTCCCGTTGCCGATCTATTCGGTGGTCGCCGTGTATCCGGGCGCGAC
This sequence comes from Kofleriaceae bacterium, assembly GCA_033763475.1. Classification (GTDB taxonomy): domain Bacteria; phylum Myxococcota_A; class Polyangia; order Haliangiales; family Haliangiaceae; genus JABFXX01. The sequence continues at coordinate 25,986 of JANRKM010000217.1, read as the reverse complement.
ACCGGCGCAGATGGAGCGCGAGGTCGTCGACAAGCTCGAGGAAGAGATCTCCGAGATCGGCGAGCTCAAGAAGCTGCGCACGAAGATCCTCGCCAACGTTGCACTGTTGCTCGTCGAGTTCGAGCCCGGCGTCGATGCCGCGAAGAAGCTCGACGAAGTTCAGCGTCAGGTCGATGCCGCGCGCCCCGAGCTCCCCGCCGACGTCCGCTCCGTCGACGTCCAGCAAGCCGACACCACCAACGTCAGCATGCTGCAGGTCGCGGTGCTCGCACCGGACGCACCGTGGGCGCGCGTGCAGGAGGTCACCGAGCGGATCGCACGTCGGCTCGAGAGCGTGCCCGGCGTGAAGGAGGTCGACACGCACGGGTACCCCGAGCAGGAAGCGCGCGTGGATCTCGATCTCGGGCGACTCGCCCGCGCGAACGTGCCCACGAGCCAGGTGATCCAGGCACTCGCGGGCGGCAATGCGAGCGTCCCCGGCGGCGAGGTCGACCTCGGGGCCCGCAGGTTCGTCCTCGAGACCACCGGCGCGTACAGCTCCGTCGAGGACATCGGCCAGACCGTGGTCGCCGGCGGCCCGGGCGGAACCTTGCGCGTGACCGACGTCGCGACCGTGGCGCTGCGGCCCGAACCGACCGACGAGCTGTTCCGCTACGACGGCACGCGCGGTGCGTTGATCGCGGTGACGATGCGCGACGGGCAGAACATCTTCTCCGTCCGCGATGCGCTGCTTGCCGAGATCGAGCACGAGCGCGCCAGCCTGCCCGCCGGCATGCGGCTCGAGCTCGCCTTCGACCAGTCGCACAACGTCGCCCACCGACTCAGCGGACTGCAACGCGACTTCGTGATCGCGATCGTCCTGGTGCTGCTCACGCTGATCCCGCTCGGCATGCGCGTGTCGCTCGTCGTCATGGTCTCGATCCCGATGTCGCTCGCGATCGGCGTGTTTGCGCTGAAGACGCTCGGCTTCTCGCTCAACCAGCTCAGCATCGTGGGCTTCGTGATCGCGCTCGGCCTCCTCGTCGACGATTCCATCGTGGTCGCGGAGAACATCGCGCGCTGGATCCGCGAGGGCGAGACGCGCCAATCCGCCGCGATCAAGGCCACACGCCAGATCGGCATCGCGGTGCTCGGCTGTACGGCCACGCTCGTGTTCGCGTTCCTGCCGTTGCTGTTCCTCCCCGGCAATGCGGGCGAGTTCATTCGCAGCCTGCCCGCCGCCGTGGTGGTCACCATCCTCGCATCACTCCTCGTCTCGTTGACGCTGATCCCGTTCCTCGCGAGCAAGTTCCTGCGTGGCGATGACGAGCACGGCAACTGGGCCTTTCGCGCGACCAGCCGCCTGATCGAGCGTGCGTACCGCCCCGTGCTCGCATTCGTGATGAAGCGGCCGAAGCTCACGTTGCTGTTCGCGGGCGTGCTCGTCGCGGGCGCGTTCAGCCTGGTGCCGAAGATCGGCTTCTCCCTGTTCCCCAAGGCCGGCATCCCGCAGGTGCTCGTCAACATCAATGCGCCCGATGGCGCGAGCCTCGATTACACCGATGGCATCGCCCGCCAGGTCGAGGCCGCGGCGAAGCGCCAGCCCGGGATCCGCGCCACGATGGTCACCGTCGGCAAGGGGCACCCGCAGCTGTACTACAACCGTGCATCCGCGAGCCCGTCGGCAGAGACCGCCGACGTGGTGCTGCTCCTCGAGCATTACGATCCGCTCCACACGCCCGCCATGCTCGATGCGTTGCGCGCCGAGCTCGCGCAGATCCCGGGCGCGGAGATCTCGATCCGCGAGTTCGAGAACGGGCCGCCCGTCGATTCACCGATCGCCATCCGCGTGCTCGGCGATGATCTCGACCAGCTGCGCGTACTGTCGGCGAAGGTCGCGCATGAGCTCGCGGCCACGCCCGGGACCCGCGACGTGCGCGATCCGCTCGCCGCCCGACGCACCGATCTCGCCGTCGCGCTCGATGAAGGGAAGGCCGGGCTCGTCGGCGTGCCGCCGATCGAGGTCGATCGAGCCGTGCGCATGGCGGTGCGTGGGCTCCCGGTCGGCACGTTGCGCCAGTCCGGCGGCGAGGAAATCGATCTTGTCGTCGCCCTCCCCGGCCCCACGACCCCGAACCTCGATGCGCTCGACCACGTCTACGTGCCGAGCCTCGCGGGCGGCCAGGTACCGCTCGCGCAGATCGCCGACGTGGAGATGCGCAGCAAGCCGAGCTTGATCGCGCACCACAACCGGCAACGCGTGGTCACGATCACCGCCGACGTGGCGTCCGGCGCCAACGCACAGGCCGTCACCAACGTCGTGCTCGCCAAGCTCGAACACCTGCAGCTTCCCGACGGCTATCGCTGGGAAGCGGCCGGGCTCGTCGAAAGTCAGAAGGAAAGCTTCTCGGGCCTCGGCCCCGCGGTGATCATCGCCATCTTCGGCGTCCTCGCGATCCTCATCCTCGAGTTCCGTAGCTTCGCAGCGACGCTCATCGTCTTTGCGGTTGTCCCGCTCGGTGCGATGGGCGGCCTGATCGCGCTCTACCTCGCGGGCGAGACGCTGAGCTTCACCGCGTCGATCGGGTTCATCGCGCTCACCGGCATCGAGGTCAAGAACAGCCTCTTGCTCGTCGACTTCACCGCGCAGCTGCGCGAGCAGGGCATGCCGCTCGAGGAGGCGATCCGGAAGGCTGGCGAGATCCGGTTCTTCCCGATCCTGTTGACGTCGCTCACCGCGATCGGCGGTCTCATACCGCTCGTGCTCGAGCACAGCGCGCTCTATTCGCCGCTTGCCCTCGTGTTGATCGGCGGCCTCACCAGCTCGACGATCCTGTCGCGCCTGATCACGCCCGTGCTGTCGAAGCTGCTCCTGCCGCGCGACGAGCGCGTCGGTCACCTGGCGGACTCAACTGTCGAGCGTGCCGGGTAGCTCGATCCCTCGGTCGAAGACCACGCCCGGCGCTCGGTCGGACATGCGTCCGGGATCCGGACGCTCCGGACACGCACCGACGCGATCTCGCGCCATTGCGCCGGCCCGTGCCCTTGCACTCGGACTGCACCGAGGTCACGGATGCTATGCTGCAAGCGATGCTCGATCCTGACGACATCCGGCCGGCGACGGTTCGCCCGCTCCTGCGCGTCGAGTACGACCGCCTGGTCGAGCTCGGGGTGTTCGAGGGGCCAAGGGTACGAGCACGTGCAGAGGCTGCACGACGGGGACGTGTTGCGCGCACGCCACGTGCCGGTCGAAATCCCGATCGCAGAGTTGCCGCGCTGACGAGATCAGCTAGCTGTCGAGCGTGCCGGGTAGCTCGACGGCGAGCGACAGCCGCTCGAGCGATGCGCTCCACCGGGCCTCGCGCGCCTTGCGCTCCGTCGGCGGGAGGTCGGCGCCGTTCCAGCTGTGGATCAACGTCAGCTTGGTGAGCGAGCCCTGCGGCGCGAGCTGGATCTCGAGCTCCTCGTCGGAGAACAGCCCCACGGGCGCGGCCGTGTCCGCGAACGTCTGGACGATGCGATGCCCGACGGCGAGCACCTTGTACTGCCCGGCGAACGTGCGCAGCTTGCCGTCGGTCTCTTCGACCTCGACGCGATAGGCACCCTTCACGCGCACGTCCGCCTCGAGGCTCGTTGCGCCGAGCCAGCGCTGAACGATCGTGGGATCGGTACACGCGTCGTACAGCTCGTTGGCGGTGCAGTTGATCACGCGCGTGATCGTGACGTTGTACGCGGGCGAGCTCATTGCAGGGCCTCCAGTAACTGGAACACGAACACGGTATCCGTCGGTTCGAAGCGCAGGGAGGCAGAGCCTCCGGGGACGTACAGGCGGCCGCTGATCACCGCGCCCTGCGTGCCGGCCCGCGGGCGCAACATGTTGGGCAGCGATGTCCACTGGTCGCTGTACGGGTCGTAGCTCTCGGTCACCGGCACGGCGGCACCGTTAACCTCGCCGCCCGCACACACGAGCTGGTTGAACACGTTGCCGTACGCGCAGCCACCACGCCGGGTCGGCATGCGCGTGCGCGGTCTCCACGCGACGCCCTCCAGCGGCAGCTCCAGCACTTCGTCGAGTGCGGTGGACGAACCGAGCCCCGCGAGGCCACCGGCGATGATCAACGTACCGTCGGGTCGACGCATCGCGGCCGCGTGCGAGCGCGGTGACGGAAGATCCGGCAGCCGCCGCCACGTGTTCGACGACAGGTTGTAGTCGATGCAGGTCGCGACCGAGCCGGTGAGCGTCGCGCCGCCGAGCAAGAAGATATGCGGAGGTGACACGACCACCGCGGCGGCACCACGCTCGAGGCCCGGCGGAATCGGCTCGAGAGCCCGCCACTGTGCACCCGCGATGTCGAGGTCGAGCGCGAACGAGTCACCACGCGGGATGAAGTTCGGGCCTTCGAGACCACCGAGCAGATACAGCGTGGCCGCCGCACTGCCCAGGTTGGCGTGTGTCCACGCGACCGGAGCGGGTTGTACGGGCTCCCACCGGTTGGCGAACACATCGAATGCATCGACCTCGCGGGTGATGACGAGGTCCTCCGTGAAGCCCCCGAGCACGATCATGCGTTGCCCGAGCGCCGTCACCCCAGGCTCGAGGCGAGGCTTCGGCAACGGCAGGCCCTCGAACCAGGCATCGTCCGAATCGGGCATATCCGCAGGCGCGGAGCATGCGGCGAGCGCAAGGGCGAGCGCGGCCTTGGGGAGCACGCCTCAGCTTACCCGAGGGCGGTGGCGACGAAACCAAGGGGTGTGCAAGGATGCGGCCGCCGTGCAGCGGATTGTGCTTCCGATCATCACCGGCGCCCTGGTTCTGGCGATCTGGTGGATCGCCTTCGAAGCTGGCGCCTTCCCGACCGGCACCGTGCCGTCGCCCCCCGCGGTCGCCTCCGCGTTCCGCGCGGAGCTTGCTTCGGGGCGGCTGTTCGACGACCTGATCGCCTCGCTCTACCGCGTCGCCTGGGGCTTCACGGGCGCGGTCGTGCTCGCCGTCCCGCTCGGCCTCGTGGTCGGACGGTTTGCGCGCGCACGTGCCGCGCTGATGCCATGGGTGAACTTCTTCCGCTCGATCTCGCCGATCGCGTGGATCCCGTTCGCCATCATCTGGTTCGGGATCGGCGACCCACCGGCGATCTTCATCATCTTCATCTCGACGATCTTCCAGATCGCGCTCGCGACGGCCGCGGCCGCGGCCGCCGTGCCCAAGGTCTACTACCGGGTCGCCGAGGACATGGGGCTTTCGAAGAACGACATGCTGTTCCGCATCACGCTGCCCGCGATCGTGCCGCAGCTGCTGACCGCGCTGCGCGTGTCGGTCGGCGTGGCCTGGATGGTCGTCGTCGCGGCCGAGATGTGCGGCATCGGCAGCGGCCTCGGGTTCCTGATCATCGACGCGCGCAACGGCCTCCGCATGGACCTCGTCGTGTGCGGCATGATGGTGACGGGCGTGATCGGCATTACCCTCGACATTCTGTTCTCGCGGCTCGCCAAGATTCCGAGTGTGCGGTGGGGGTTCGAGCGATGAACGCCATCCTCTCGCTCGAGAATGTCGGCTTCGACTATCCCGGGCTCACCGTCATCGATGGCCTGGATCTCGAGGTACAGAGAGGCGAGCTCGTCGTGTGCGTGGGGCAGTCGGGCTGCGGAAAGTCGACCCTGCTCGCGTTGCTCGGCGGTCACCTCGCGCCGACGCGCGGCAAGGTGATTCGCAACGGCCAGAGCCGCACCATCTACCAGGACGGGGGACTGTTCCCGTGGCTGACCGTGCGTGAGAACATCGCGGCCGGCCTGCCGCGCGCGAAGGCGCATAACCAGGGCAAGGTGGACGAGTGGCTCGCGATCACGCGACTCACCGACTTCGCCGATCACTATTCGCACCAGCTCTCCGGCGGCATGCGCCAACGCTGCGAGCTCGCGCGCGCTCTCGCCGCCGAGACCGACATCTTGCTCCTCGACGAGCCGTTCAGCGCGCTCGACTACCAGACGCGCACGCGCATGCGGAAGGAGCTCGTCGCCACGCTCGCCGAGCGACCACGCACCGTGGTGTTCGTGACGCACGACATCGAGGAAGCCGTGCAGCTCGGTGATCGCGTCATCGTGCTCGGCTCGCGCCCGGCGCGCGTGCAACGCACCCTCGAGCTCTCGCTGCCACGCCCGCGCCAACCCGCGGCCCCTGGCGTCGCCGAGGCAGAGCAGGCCATCATGGACGAGTTGGGGCTGTCATGACCTACAAGGTCCGCATCACGGCGATCACGCTCGCCGTCCTCGCCACGCTGACCGTGCTGCATCACAAGCCCTGGCGCGGCGTGAAGGTCGCGAGCGCCGCCGCCGAGCTCGCCGTCGGGTTCCTCCCGGTCACCTGCCACCTCACCTGCCCCGTCACCGACTTCGCGACGAAATCGACGACGACCGGGACGCGCTTCGAGTCGAAACGGTTCACCGAGTTTCCGACCGTCGTCGAGGCGCTGAAGGCGCGCAAGCTCGAGGCCACCTTCATCCTCGCGCCGCTCGCGATGGTGCTGCGCGAGCAAGGCGTGCCGATCAAGATCGTCTATCTCGGTCACCGCGACGGCTCGACGGTGATGGTCGCCAAGAACAGCACCGCGAAGTCGCTGCGCGACCTCAAGGGCAAGATCTTCGCGCGCCCGAGCAAGTTCTCGAACCAGTACCTCGTGCTCACGAAGTTGATGGAGGACGAGGGCATGCAGCCCGGCGACATCAACTTCATCGACATGCCGCCGCCCGACATGCCCTCTGCGCTCGCCGCCGGAGCGATCGATGCGTACTTCGTTGGCGAGCCACACGCCGCCAAGGCGGAGGTCTCGGGGACGGGGCGCGTGCTCTATTACGCGAAGGACATCTGGCCGCGCTTCATCTCCTGCGTGCTCGTCGTGCGCGAGGAGCTGATCGCCGAGCATCCCGAAATCGTGCGCGACCTCGTGCGCGGCATCGCCGAGAGCGGTGAGTGGGCCGAGCGCAATCGCCTCGAGGCAGCGCGCGTCGCTGCGCCGTACTTCCGGCAGGACCAGAAGCTGCTCGAGTACGTGCTGACGCAGCCACCGGATCGGGTCAGCTACAGGCACCTGACGCCGACCGACGAGGATTTACAGATGATCCAGACGTATGCGATCAAGGCCGGCATCCTGAAGGCGCCGATCGATCTGTCGTTGCTCGTCGACAGGCGGTTCATTCCGAAGGACATCGAGCCGGCGAAGATCGTCGCGCCGCCGACGTAGTCCCCTGCCCTCCCTACTTCTGCTCGATCGGCGGGAACGAGCCACCACCCAGCGAAGGCAGCCCACTCGCGGCGGGTGGCGGCGCCGACGTTCCCGAGGACGGCGGGCTAGTGAACGACACCGGACCGATGCCCGAACCGCTGCCACCGCCGAGGACGAGGCTGCCGAACTTCCATCCGATGAGGGCCCATGCGGTCCCATACACGACGACGAGCGCGCCCGCGACTCGGCCGAGCTCGCCCGAGCTGCCCTTCATGAACAGCGCCTGGAACGCGATCACGAGGGCGACGAAGCCGACGAGGCCCGTGATGATGAGGTTGTAGCCCAGGAACAGCCGGCGCACCCCGGTGACCTCGGCGTCGTTGGTCTTGCGAAGGAGCGCGAGGTGCGCGCCGAGCACGATCGCCGCCGGGACGATCATGCCGAACGCGGTGCGATAGAGCGAGCCTTTGAACTCCGACGGGATCTTGCTCAGCACGGTGAACACGAAGAAAGCGAGGCCGCCGAGCGCGAGCTGGAATGCGCTGAGCGAGAAGTAGTGCAGCGCGAACTTCACGCCGAGCTGACCGTCGACCTCGGGCTCCCGGTGAGCGCGCCAGCGCGCGATGACGTACAGCAAGACCGGCGCGGTGACGGTCATCGTGATCATCACAACCATCATCGCGGCCAGTGGTCCACCCAGCGCCCGCATCAGGAACATCGAGGATTCAATGTCGTCGTCCATTGGTCGGAACTTACGAGATTCTCGAAACCCACGGGCGGTTTGGGCTGTCCGAGGTCTGTGCGCTGGCTTCCCCTCGCCCTGCTCCTGGCTTCAACGCCCGTTGGCGCAAGCCCGATCACCCCGGTCCGGTTGACCGGCAAGCTCGACGGAACGACCGCCCGGATCAGCGCGCGCTACGCCCTCACCGTCGAAGCGAACGCGTGGGAGGGCCCGCTCACGGAGCTCGAGCTGCCGCGGGACGGGCTGGTCACCGGGGGGAGTGTGTCGCTGGCGGGCGTCACCCACGAGCTCGGGCTGTTTGGCGCCGACGCGGCCTCGGCAAAGTTCCAGGCCCTGGCGGCCGATCCGGTGAAGCCCGGAGCGAAGTCCACGGCAGTACTCATCGAAAGCGGCGACGGTATCACTAGGATCTCGGTAGCGTCGGCGCGCGGCGGCACGTTGCTGGTCGACCTCGAGATCGCGGTACCGACGTGTTACGTGCGCGAGGCGCGCTACCTCGCCGTCCCCACCACCTGGAAGCAGATCGCGGGCACGACGCGCCCGGTGACCTCCGACGTGGAGCTCGCGGCCGCGTGTGGCCTGCCGACCGACGAGCGCGTGTGGACCGGCTTTGCGAACAAGGATGTCGCGAAGCTGCCGAGTGGCGCGCGCGTGGCCGTGAGCGGCGCTCGCACGGACCTCGGCGACCAGACGATCGCACGCGTCGAGGTCACGCTCGCGAACGTGCTCGCCGACATCCCGGGCGACCTCGCCACGGCGCTCGTGATCGATAACTCGCGCTCGCTCGCCACCGACGAACGGACCGCGCAGCGCGAGATCGTGGCTGCGTACCTGAAGGGCGCCCCCGCGTCACGCGTGCAGGTGGTGGCGTTCGCCCGGCACGCGAAGCCGCTGCTGTCACAGTGGACGGTGGCCGCGAGCGGCGCACCCGCGATCGAACAACGCCTCACGCGGATGGTGGCGGAGAACGGCTCCAACGTCGACGCCGGGCTTGCCGAGGCAGGGACGTGGCTGCGCAAGATCGGCGGCACGCGTCGCGTGGTGCTCATCACCGACGAGCACATGGCCGCGCGTCTCCAGGCGACACCCGCCGAGGTACTGCAGCGGTTGTTGCCGCCGGGGACGCTGCTGCACGTGGTGGTGCCCTCGGCAATGCCGGGTCTCCACGAGCGCGACGATAACGGCAAGCTCGCACCGCTCGCGGCGATCACCAAGGGCATCCGCATGCTCATCGGGTCGGCGGAGAGCACCGCTGCACTCGACGTGTCGCGCCTCCTGCGCCCGACTTCCCTCGACGAGCTCGCGCTCACGGCACCCGGCTGGTCTGCACTCGCGGCGCATGAACGCGGGCTCACCTGCGAAAGCGGTGGGAGTCTGCTCCAGGGCGGAGCTTGCACGTGGTGGGGTCAGGGCGCTCGCGGGAGCACGCCCTCGATCACCGTCGAAGGAAAGATCTGGGGCACGGCGTTCAAGCGCGTGGTGACGCCCTCACGCGCCCACGCCACCGACCTCGTACGCGAGCTGTCGCTCCACCCGGTCCTGCCCTCCGAGCTCCGTGACGTCGCCGACGCGGAAGCGCGCGCGGTCAACGCGAAGTGGTCGCTGTACGCCGCGTGGGGTGGCCCCGGCACCTACGAGACGCGCGGGGGCGCAGGCTTCAGCGGTGAGATCTGCTCCTGCGATGCGCCGGGGGGCTTTGGTCGCGGCAGCCATACCGGGCACGGTGCGCCGACGCCACCTGCCCAGGTCGATCTACGCACTCAGCTCGCCGCGCAGCTCGCGACGTGCAACCTCGGCAACGAGCGCGTCGCGGTCGACGTCGAGCTGACGTTCGCGGAGATCGTCGACGTTCACGTGCGCGCGACGCAACCGCGGCACGCGCAGTGTGTCGCAGAGGTGGTGTGGGAGTCGGCGCCGCAGATCGCGCATCTGCGGCCGTTTCAGATCATGAGCTTCGTCGCAGGAGGCTAGATGCGTTGGCTCGTTCTTGCGTGAGTCCTTGCGTCGACACCAGCGGCAGCCGCGCCCCTCCGGTCGCGCGGTGCACGCACGGTGTGCGCTACCGGTGCGCGCCGGCGATTGTGTGCGCACGCACGGGCGCACGCTTCACCAGCCGGCTGAGCCCGTTCTCCGACCTCACCCGCGTCCGCCCGCGGGCGAATAGGCCCTTGCGCCGGGTCGAACGTGCGCGGCGATCGAGACCGAATCCCACGCACGGAGGATCGCATGGGTTAGGCTGGATGCGTGCTTCGTATCGACTGGTCGACACCGCAGGGCGAGCTGACCGCCGTGCGGCCGGATCTCGCCGAGGTCACGCCTCACGTCGCGGCCCTCACCGCCGCCTACAACGATCCGCACAATGCCGCCTTGCTCGGGCACACGTCCTTGCTGGAGGAGCAAGACGTCCTCACCCACTACGAAACGCTGCTGGCCGGCGGCGCGCACCCGTTTCTCCTCTACTGCGATGGTGCCCTCGCTGGCGACGGCGACCTGCGGAACCTCGACGGTGGTGCAGCCGAATTCGCATTTCTGATCGCGGCACCGTCCGCGCAGGGCAAGGGCCTCGGAACGCGGTTCGCGATCATGGTCCATGCCTTCGCGTTTGCTCGGCTCGACCTCGCGCACGTGTATGCGTCGATCGTGCCCGCGAACACCGGCTCGCGGCGCGTGTTCGAGAAGCTCGGCTATCAGGTCGACACGTCCGAGGCCGCACGCGGGTTCGCCGATGATCCGGACGACATCATCATGTCCATCGATCGCGCGACGTTCGCGAGCGTGCACGCCGAAGCGATGGCGCAGATCCGCATCACGATGCGATAGTCGCTCCCCATGGTCGCCGCATCTCACGTGCTGACGGGGTTGGTCGCTGCCTTGCACGCCTACTTCCTCGTGCTGGAGATGTTCCTGTGGACGACGCCGGTCGGGCAGAAGACGTTCAAGCGTACGGCGGCAGAGCAAGAGTCGAGCAAGGTGCTCGCCGCGAATCAGGGCCTGTACAACGGGTTCCTCGCTGCCGGTCTCGTGTGGTCGTTCATTGCCGAGGGGCCCGTCGCGTACCAGACGCGCGTGTTCTTCCTCGCGTGTGTGGTGGTCGCCGGGGTTTACGGCGCAGCGACCGCGGCCAAACAGATCCTGTTCGTGCAGGCAGTGCCCGCGATTCTCGCGCTCGGCGCGACGCTCGCCGCTCGCTACGCGTGACTCGTACGTGCGCGGGGGCACGGTGATTGCTTCGTGTGGATCGAGGAGGTCCACATGGCGAACAACGGAAAAGAGCGGGCCGGCGAACGTGCACGTGATGAAAAGCGTGAAGGTGGCCCGCGCTACGGTGGAGGCGCATGGGAGGTCGCCGACGAGCGCGGCGAACGCCGCTACGGACATGCGCGCAATGACGATGCTGCGATCACCGAAGCCGACGACCAAGCAATGGCGATCGAGAAGGGGGAAGAAGACATGGAGGAGGCCGGCGTCGTCGAGGCGAGCCGCGAGACGATCGGAATTCGCCGCCCCTTGAAGCCTCGGCGCACGAAAAACGCCTAGAGGCTCACGGGCGTGTCCCGGAGGTGGGCGATCACAGGGCCATGATCGCTCGTCCCCACGTCGCGGTAGTGCACGCAGTGCACCGTCTCGTCGACGAGCGCGCGATGCGCCGCGATGTAGTCGAGGCGCCAGCCGATATTGCGCTGGCGCATGTTCCGCCACGGTGCCCACCACGTGAACAGGCGATCGTTATCGGGCTCGACATGGCGCCCTACGTCGACGAGCCCATGCGAGAGCAGCTCCTCGATCAACGCGCGCTCGGGTGCCGACTGCCCGACCTGGTCCTTGCGCAGCACGGGATGCACGTCGATGAACGTGCGCGCGACGTTGTAGTCGCCGCAAAGAACGAGGTGCTTTCCCGCGCGGTCGAGCTCGCCAGACCACGCCGCGAGCTCGCGCAAGAACACCATCTTCGCGGGGAAGTCCTTCCCTCCGTTCGGCACGTACACGCTCGCGAACACGATCGAGCCGACCTCGGCAACGACGATACGGTTCTCGAGGTCGAACGGTGGATGCACGAACGTGGGCGCGTCCCCGTACTTCGCGATCCGCAGGAGGAGTGCGACACCTGAATAGCCGCCGCTGCCGTGAAAGTGAGCGTGATAGCCCGCGATCGTCGAGACTTGTTCGGGTATCTGCGCGGGCGACGCTTTGATCTCCTGCAGGCAGATCACGTCTGGCTCCTCCTTGTCGATCCAGTGGATCAACTGCGAGGACCGGGCGCGGATCCCGTTCACGTTCCAGGTCGCGACTTTCATGGGTGCGCACTCACGAGGTACCACGTGCGCGTGCGCACGGATAAGGCCGTGCTCATGGTCCCGAATCTTGCAGCGTCCTTCTGACATGAACGCCCAGCCGCGAATCCGGCGATATCGCATCGTCGTAGGCGTCGATCTCTCCGAATACGCCGATATCGTGATCGAGCACGCGCTCGATCAGGCGGCACGGCACGATGCGCCCGAGCTGCATTTCCTGAGCGTCCGTGAACGCACCCGGCCTTACGCCGAGGAGGTGAAGCGTGCGCTCTGGGAACGGGTGCATCCCGCCCTCGAAACGTTCAACGAGTTCGGCACCGAATGGCGCGCGCGGCTGCACGTTCGCCGCGGCATCCCCGAGGAACAGATCCCGCTGCTCGCCGCGGAGATCAAGGCGGACCTCATCGTCATCGGGCAGTTCGGGAACCACCATCCCAAACACACGAACAAGTCGGTCACCAACCGCATTTTGCAGGCCGCCACGTGCCCGGCGCTTGTCGTCGGCATGCCGGCAGCCGCGGATCTGTCCCCGCAGTGCCCGATGTGCGTCGCGGTTCGCGAAGATACCGACGGCGAGCGCTGGTTCTGCGCGCAACACATCGATCCGGATCACCGCCTCGATCGCGTGATGTCACCGATGACGACCTGGACCGGCGGCTCGCTGATGTGGGGTTAAGCGAGCCAGCGCGCGAGCATCGCGGGCTCCGCGACGCCACGCGTTGACAGCTCGCGGTCGGCTGCCTCGACGAGCGCCTTGCCTGCATCGCCGCCGACGAGCACGCCGCGTACGCGCCGGACCATCGCCGCGTGCAGGGCCATCTCCATCTCGTCGAACGTCCGCTCGCTCGCCTCGAGCAGCGCCGGCGCGGCATCGGCCTTCGCGAACGCTGCCAGGCGCGCCTCGAGCCCCTTGCCCACCGCGGTGCCCCAGGGGTTGTTCTCCGCGGCCAGCTGCTGGGCGCGGGTGCGGACGAGCTTGGTCAGCATCGCGCGGCGCGCGGGGTCGTGCTCCGCGGCGGCAAGCGAGGCGACACCTTCCATGCCGTGAAGGAGGATCCGTTGATTCTGGATCCGCAGCATCATCGACGCCTTCATCGGCGGTCGCTTGGCCGCGAGGGCTTCGAGCGCACGACCGGGATGGCCGCGATACATGTCGGCGAGGGCCTCGTTGCGCACGGCCTCCTGGTGCTGGAAGAACCAGCCGCGATTCGACCACCCGGCGATCGCATCGCGCACGCTGGTCACTGCACCGTCGGGGTCGCCGGCGAACAACCGGCATAGCGGCGTGACGGCGGTGCGCAGCGTGGTGAGCGCGTAGAGATCGGAGCGGCGCTCGGCATCGCGATCGAGCACCTGCGTATCAACGACGGCCGTGGCGATGTCGCCCAGCGCGAGCAACGAGCGTAGGCGGAACCACGCCTCGAGCGTCCCGATCTCCCAGCTCACGTCCATGCACCGCGAACGCAGGAGCGCGATCGCGTAGCTCGCGAGTGTCACGACGTCGCGGAACCGCCCCACGGTCCACGCGGAGACCGCGCCGGCACCGTGAGCCCATGCCATCGCATGCGGATGCCCGATCTGCTGCGCGAGCTCCTCCGCGTGCTGGAGGACCTCATCCGCCCGTCTGTGCCGCGCAGTGCCATCGATCGCGAGGAGGATCGCCTCGAGCGCCAGGCCACGCGCGATGCGATACGGGTCACCGGCGTCGAGGGCGAGGCGCAGGTGCCGCGACTGCAGATCCGCGGAGCGCACGAGATCGACCCCCGACAGGACCATGCTGACGGCCCAGCACGCATCGATCTGCGTGAGCACGTCGCGCGGTACGGTCTGTGCACTGCGCTCCACGAATGCGCGCCCGCGCAAGCGCAGGCGCGCCCGCTGATACAACATCGACATCAACGCGCGGCGGGGTGTGGTCGGAATGCGGAGGCGTGCGGCGGCGAGTACTTCTTCGACGCCGTCGAGCCCTTCGTCGAGGCGACCCGAGCTGAGGAGCTGGTGGGCGACGCGGCCCTTGAGCTCGACGGCATCGGCCTGGGTCGGAGCGATCGCGATGGCCTCACGATAGACATCGGAAGCCTCGAGGCCGCGGCTGTCGAACGCGAGCGCCTCGCCCAAGCGTACCAGTACCTCGAACCGCTCGTGTGCGGCGCTGCCGGCGAGTGCGACTCGATACAGCTCGATCGCGCGATTCGGCGCGAGCGCTTCGAGCGCGGCCTCGGCACCAGCGAGCGCGTAACGCCGTGCACGCGCGAGCTCGCCGGCGAGGCGGAAGTGCTCCGCGATCGTCTGCGGCACCGCGGCACCGGCATCCACCAGCGCTTCGGCGAGCGTGCGGTGATGCGTGGCGAGCATGTCTCGGCCGAGCTGTCCCACGACGACCTCGCGAATCCGATCGTGGAGCGTCTCGGCGACCACGCGCTCGGCGGCCCCTCCGTGCCGCACGAGGTTCGCCTCCTCGAGCACCACCATCTCGCGCTCGGCATCACGCGCGGTGATCGCCGCCGCCTTGCACACGATCGCGAGCTCCACCGCGCGCGCTGCGATCGCGATCAGCTCGAGCATGCCGCGCGCCGTCGGCGACAGCTGCGCGACACGCGCGGCGATCACGCCATCGAGCGCGAGGCCGTCGGCACTGGGCAGGGTGCCGGCCGCGAGTGCGAGCTCGGCGACGAACAGCGGACTCTGCCCGGACTCACGCGCGACGCGCTGCACGAGCTCGTCGGTGGCATCGGCCGGCAACATCGCTCGCGCCATTGCTTCGGCATCCTCGGTGGACAGCGGGCCGAGCACCACCGTGCGCTGCGCGATCGCACGCTCGTCGAGCCGCGCCCGCAGTATCGCGAGGGGAGGACTAGGCGCCTGCTCTTCCGGGCGATACGCGAGCACGAGGAGCAGGCGCGGCGCCGCCGGAGGCGCGAGCAGGTCCGCGAGGAGACGCGCGCTGTCGAGGCAGCCCCACTGCAGGTCATCGATCGAGAGCACGAGCGGCTTGCGGTCGGCGAGGCGTGCGAGTAGCTCGCGCAGCGCGGAGATCGCGCGCCGGCGCAGCTCCTCGGGGTTCTCGACGCGCTCGGGATCCGGCGCGCGCGCGAGCTCGTCGATCTGCGCGAGCGCCGGGAACATGCGGCACAGCGCGAACGCGTCGCGCGGCACCACCGCGAGGACCTCCTCGGCGGACATTCGGCGCAGCTGCTCCGTGAGCGCGTCGATCAGCGGATCGATCGCCTTGTACGGTACCGCCTCGCGCTCGTAGCAGCGACCACCGAGGACGATTGCGCCGGTCCGCTCGCGCGCGTCGGCGAGTCCGCGAACGAGCAGCGCGGACTTGCCGAATCCCGACGGTGCGACGAGGTGAAGCACCGACGGCCCCCTCCTGCCGAGCTCGTCGACGGCCTCGCGTATCGTCGCGAGCTCGGTCACGCGGCCCACGAACGGCGGCAGCGCACGCGCGAGAGACGGCCGCGCGGGTTCACCGCCCAGCAGCGCGAGCACCTCGGGGCCGTCGGGGCGCGCCTCGGGCTCCGCGGCGAGCAGGCGCATGCACAACGAGCGCAGATCCTCGGGGACCGTGCGTCCGAACGTCGCCGGGTCGGGTGGCGTACGGGTGAGCTGAGCCTCGACGATGTCGAGCACCGAGCCGATGTAGGGCCGCCGCCCGGTCAGCGCCTCGAACAGCATCACGCCGACGGCGTACCAGTCGACGGCGCGCGTGATTGGCCGTCCCGTTGCTTGCTCGGGCGCGATGTAGCCCGGCGTGCCGAGCACCTTGCGCTCGAGGCTGTGATGCGCGTCGCTTGCGGGCGAGGCGGCGAGCCCGAAGTCGAGGATCACCACCCGCCCATCGGCGGCGACGAGCACGTTCGAGGGCTTGAGATCGCGGTGGATGATGCCGCTCTCGTGCAGCGCGAGGAGCCCGCTCGCGAGCCGGCGCATCGCGTCGCGCAGCCGCGCTTCGTCGAACGCCATGCCGAACATGGTGCTGTTCACGTTCGCGGCGCCCGCGTCGGGCATCGTGGCCGCGGTGTAGCCGTCGCCGCCGGGCCGCACCCAGGTCGTGAAGTGCTCGCCGGGCACGTACTCCATGAGGAGGTGCCAGCCGTGGTCGGTCTTGGTGAGCTCGAAGAGCGTGGCCAGCGCGGGGTGGCGAAGGCCTTGGAGGAGGCGGAACTCGTTCTTGAAGCGTGCGATCGACGACGGCTCGAGCCGGGTCAGGCGCTTCATCGCCACGTCGCCGCGCTGCGGATCACGGACCAGGAACACCTCGCCGAAGCCGCCGTGCCCGAGCACGCGCAACATCTCGTACGGAGACGGCACCGACGACGACGCAGCCATACAGCGGTCGCCGACCATATCGCGCCGCTGGCCCGGATAGAAGATGGCCGGGCCATGGCCGGGCCACGCCCGGAGCGTCGGCAGGGACGGCTTCCGGCGCGCAAGCCCGTGATCCTCGTGCGGCTACCGGTGGCACGTGAGGTGCTCGCTGGGACGGCATGTCTGTACGCAAGCGGATCCCGACCATCCCGGAGCGCGCCACGATCGTGTTCCAGAACGGTCGCCCCTGCGCCGAGCTGTTCCGGGATCCCGGCATGCCCGAGGTGGAGCACTGGGTGCTGTACCCCAACTTCGTGGTGGGCGCCGACGTGGAGACGATGTGGATCGCGGGCGCGATGATCTACGCCGGCGGGCTTACCGAGTTCGTCGCGCGCGCGGGCTCGATCAAGGGTGCACGGTATCTGAAGCTCGATAGTCGGACCGGCGAATGGTTCGCAGCTTAGCCTCCGTCCGCTCGCTCGCGGATGATGTGCGCGCGTCGGACGTCGATCTGCGAACGTTCGCGCTCGAGTTGCCGCCGCGCTATCGCGTGGTGCGTCCGCTCGGGCACGGCGGGTTCGGCGACGTGATGCTCGTGCACGACAACGCGCGCGGCGAGGAAATCGCCATGAAGCGCCTCGCGCGCATGGACCCGGTATCGATCCGTCGGTTCAAGCACGAGTTCCGCGTGCTGCAGGGCGTGCGGCATCCGTCGCTCGCGCGGCTGCACGAGCTGTTCTCGCATCGCGGCGCCTGGTTCCTCGCGATGGAGCACATCGACGGTGCGGACTTCCTCTCCTACGTCCGTCCGGGCGGCGAGGCGAGCCTCGCGCCGACGTTGCCCGAGCAGCACGTCACCGACGCGCGTTCGTCCGCGCTCACCTTCGACGAGGCCCGCCTGCGCAGCTCGCTCGCGCAGCTCGCGAGCGGCGTGTACGCGCTCCACCGCGGCGGCATCATTCATCGCGACCTCAAGCCCGAAAACGTCCTCGTCGACGCGCACGAGCGCGTGGTGATCCTCGACTTCGGGCTCGCCGCCACGATCGATCACGTGTTTCACCACACGGCCGAAGCTCGGCTTGCCGGGACACCGGGCTACATGCCTCCCGAGCAGGCGATGTCACAGCCGCTTACCCGCGGTGCGGATTGGTACGCGGTAGGCGTCATGCTGTACGAGGCGCTGACCGGGAGAAAGCCGTTCGTGGGCGCGCTGCGCGACATCGTGGACGCGCAGCTATTAGGTGCGCCGGATCCCGAGCACTACGGACATCGCCTCCCCCGCGACCTCGCGGAGCTGTGTCGGCGGTTGCTCGCCCCGCGTGCATCCGAACGCCCCGACGGTGCGGAGATCCTCGCGTTCCTCGGCACGCCGGCCAGCGCGTCGCATCCACCGGAGCTCGTCGGACGCACGGCGGAGCTCGCCGCACTCGATGCCGCCATCGCGGACATCGCCACCCGCGGGCCCATTGTCCTCGACATCGTGGCCGACTCGGGACTCGGCAAATCCGCGCTGGTGCGGCGCGCCGTCGAGCGTGCGCGCATCGAGCGCGGGGCGGTGGTGTTGTCGACGCGGTGCTACGAGCGCGAGGCCCTGCCCTACAAGAGCGTGGATCCGATGATGGATGCGCTGACCGAGATGCTGCAGCGACGCACCCGCGACGAGCTCCTCGCGGTGATGCCGCGCGATGCGCGCGCCCTGTGCCGGTTGTTTCCCGTGCTCGAGAGCATCGAGATGTTCGCGAAGGCGCCCGAGCTGGAGCCGATCGCAAATCACGAGGTGCTGCGCCGGCGCGCGATCGCCGCGCTGCGCGAGTTACTCCGCCGGGTTGCGGACCGCGCGCCCCTGGTCGTAGTGCTCGACGACCTGCACTGGGGTGACCTCGACGGTGCGCGGCTGCTCGTCGATCTCCTCTCGGGTCCCGATGCACCGCGGATGTTGCTCGTCTGCGCCTACTGCCATCTCGAGCCGGGCCTGCGTGCGCTGCAGCGGGGGCTCGCCGCCGCGGGCGTTCCTCGCACCGAGATGGTGCTCGCGCCGATCCCGCCCGGATGAGCAGAATCCAGATCTTCTGATCGCATATCCTGCACCGAGGCAATGCCCGCGGATCAGACACGCACGCTCGGCTCGACGCTGGGAGGCGGCGACGACTCGCCCCCTGATGGACCCATCCCTGGCGCCGTCCTCGTGTTCTCCGAGGGCCACGCCGTGTGTGGCGGCCTTCCACTCGCCGACGATCGACTCGAGGTCGGACGGGGCACCATCGGCGATGTCGTGATCGCAGATGGCCACATGTCGCGCCGGCATGTCGAAATCTCGCGCGACGCGAACGAGCTGCTGATCCGTGACCTCGGCAGTCGCAACGGCTTCGTGCTCGATGGTGTACGCGTGCCCTCCAATGGCGAGGCCCGCGTGCGCACCGAGGCGGTCCTGCGCCTCGGTAACTCGATCTTCCTCGTCACCCACGACGTCCGTCTGTTCCGCGAGCACGGCCTGCGCACCACCGGGGGCGCCGTGATCGGGCCGCGCCTCGCAGCTGCGTACAAGCAGATCGCCGTCGCCTCCACCGCCGGCGACACCGTGCACATCACGGGCGAGTCGGGCGCCGGTAAGGAGCTCGCCGCGCGCGAGTTCCATCGGGCGGGGCCCACGCCGAGCGGTTCGTTCGTCGCCGTCAACAGCGCGTCGATCCCCGAGGGTGTCGCCGAACGCCTGCTGTTCGGCGCGCGCAAGGGAGCGTTCTCTGGTGCCCACGCTGATGCCGAGGGCTACGTGCAAGCCGCAGACGGCGGCACGCTGTTCCTCGACGAGATCGGCGAGCTCGACACCAGCGTCCAGGCCAAGCTCCTGCGCGTGCTCGAGTCGCGAGAGGTGCTCCCCGTCGGGGCTTCGCGCCCGGTGCGCGTCATGTTGCGCATCGTCTCCGCGACCAACCGCGACCTGCGCGCGATGGTCGGCGCGAAGACGTTCCGCGAGGATCTCTTCTATCGCCTCGGGCGTCCCCAGGTCAGTCTGCCGTCCCTGCGCGAGCGCCGCGAGGAGATTCCCGCGCTCGCACGGATCGCCGCCGACCGCGTTCAGCCAGGCATCGCGCTCGCCACCTCACTCGTCGAGGCGTGCATGTTGCGCCGGTGGCCGGGCAACGTGCGCGAGCTCCTTCGCGAGCTGCAGGATGCCGCGAGCCGCGCGCTCGCCGAGAATGCGAGGACGATCGAGGAGCGCCACCTCGATGCGACCGCCGGCACGGCGTTCACCGCGCCTGACGAGGCTGGCGACGACCATCCCGCAACGAGCTCCGAGCGGCCCGCGGCAATGCCGCCGCGCGAGCTCGTGGAACAGGCCCTGCGCGATGCCAATGGCGCGGTCGTGCCGGCAGCGCGTGCGCTCGGCGTCCATCGCAATCAGCTGCGGCGCTGGCTCGCGCGTCACCAGCTCGACCCGAAGTCCTACGCATTGAGTGATACGGCGCCCCCGGAGGAGTAGTACGCTAGGCGAGTATGGAGTCCTACCGCGGAGGTGATGTCGCCATCACCGTCGTCGAGTCGCGCGAGCCCTCGCGTCTCTGCGTGAGCTGGAGCGGGCGCGGCAACGAGCGGGACCCACGCAGCACGCTAGCGCCGTTCCTGCGCAGTATCGTCGACCGCGCCGCCGAGAAGAACGCCGTCGTCGAGCTGCACTGCCAGGGCATCACGTACATCAACTCGGCCACCATCGGCTGCGTCGTCGACATGATCCATCGCTCCGAGGCAGCCGCCGTGCCGCTCACCCTTCGCTACGATCGCGCCTCGGGCTGGCAGAAGCTGAGCTTCGAGGCGCTGCGGGTGCTGGTGAAGGGTGCAAGCCGGCTGACCGTGGAGGCTGTATGAGCACGTTGTACGAGCGTGTTGGAGGCGAGCCAGCGATCATGGCCGCCGTCGGAATCCTGTACGAGAAGCTGGTCGCCGACGACCTGACGCGGCCGTTCTTCGACGGCATGGAGCTCGACGCGCTGCTCAAGAAGCAGATCGCCTTCATGGCCCGCGCGCTGGGTGGGCCCGCCGAGTATCGGGGGCGTGACCTGCGCGCTGCCCACAAGGATCTCGTGGCGACGCGCGGGCTCACCGACGCGCACTTCGATGCCGTGGCCTCGCACCTCGCGGCGACGCTGCGCGAGCTCGAGGTCGAAGAGGCGCTCGTGAGCGAAGTGCTCGGAGTGATCGGGCTGACGCGCGTCGAAGTTCTGGACCGCTAGTGCACATCGCCGACGAGCTGCACGCCCCTGGGGCCCTGCGCGGCGCGTTGATCACGACGTTCCGTCGCCTGATGCGGCTGTACTTCCGCAGCATCGAGCGGGTCGGCGAGGCACCTACGCGCGACACGCGCGGCCGCGTGTTCGTCGCGAATCACACGAATGCGCTACTCGATCCGGTGATCGTGATGACCGACGCCGCGTGCGCGATCTCGCCGGTCGCGAAGTCCACGCTGTGGAAGGTCCCCGTGCTGCGCTGGCTCCTCGATCGCGCCGGCGCGGTGCCGATCGTGCGGCGCAGGGACACGCCCGACAAGGACACTGCCGCAAACGCGTCGGTGTTCGAGAAGATCGCCGGCCATCTCGCGGGTGGCGGCAATATCCTCATCTTCCCCGAAGGCACCAGCCACAGCCTGCCGCAGCTCGCGCCGCTCCGCTCGGGGGCAGCGCGCATGCTCCTCGGCGCCGAGGCGCGCCGCGGTGTACCGCCCACGTTCCAGGCGGTCGCGCTCGAGTTCGACGCACGCACCGACTTTCGCTCGCGTTGCCTCGTGTTGTGGGGGCCCGTGCGTCGACTCGTCGACGTTGCCGGCGAGGGAGAGGAGCGCGTGCGGGCCGTGACCGCGCTGATGGAGCAAGACCTCAAAGAGCTGCTCGTCGAGGGCGAGACGCACGAGGACCGCTTGCGCATCGCCCGTGTCGCCGAGCTGCTCGCCACCGACGCGGGGGATCACTCGCTCACGGGATGGAGCGATCGCGGGCGTCAGGTGGAGCTCGCGGGGCGCACGCTTCGCGATGTCGAGCCGAAGCTGATCGCGCGCGTCGCCGAACATATCGACGCGTACTACGCGGAGCTCGAGCGCCTCGGGTTCGCGGACACGCAAATCGCCGGCACGCCGGAGCCGGTGCGCGAGGAGCTCTCGCCACTGCAGCGCGCCGCGCTCGCACCGCTCGCCGCCACCGGCTTCGCGCTGTACGGCCTGCCCTACTTCATCCCGCGGTGGATCGCGCGCTCGTCAGATGCCGACGCGATGTCGACCTACAAGCTCGGCGCCGCGCTCGTCGTGTACCCGGTGTGGGCCGCGGGCCTCGTCGGCATCTGCTTGCTGCTGCCGCCGCCGCTCTCCATCGGCGCCGCGGCGATCGTCATCGCGTCGCCGTTCGCCGCGCTGCGCTGGCTCGACGTGATCTATCAGCGACGTCGCGAGCCCACGCCTGAGGTCCGCGCGCGCCTTGCTCGGATGCGCATCATCGCGCGTACGGCGATCGACGAGGCGCGCAGCCGCCTGACCTCGTAGCGCGCATCGTGACGCGCTCGCTCGTCGGCGTTAGCCCATCGGCGTAACGGTGATGACGCGTTCGTCCGTAATGAGCGCCCTGTCGCCTTCGAAGTCACCGGCGTCGCGATGCGAGCGGCGACCGCCCAGCACACCGCCTAGCATCGCGGTCCCGAGGCTGAGCAATGCGCCGAAGAATGTCGTCCATGCCGCGGCCGCGGCGCTGTCTGGACGCCAACCCGCAAGTGGGCGCGCGGCGATCGCACTACCGAGGATCAGCGCGAGGGCCCAGGTGAAGGCACCGATCGCTGCGCCGCCGAGCACGAGGGTCGGGCGTGCGAGGAACGCCGCAAACGCAGCTCCCACGAACAGCGAGCCAAGCTGCACCAGGACGACCCAGAAGGCGAAGCCACCTTCCGGGTGCTTGTCGCCGACCGATGTCACCACGGCGTCGCCCAGCCAGAGCAAGAGAATCTGCGAGGCGAGTGCGACGACCACCCCGGCGGCGATCGCCCCCCAGTTCCAGTTGGAGAGCGCTGCACGAGCTTTCCGTTTTGACGCGGTGTCCATGGCCTGAACGCGATGCAGCGCTTGGGCCAACGCCCGATTAGGGTCGGACCCTAATTGCGCAACTTGCGTTGCACTTACACGATCGCCGGCCCCCGTCCTCAGCGCCGTACGTTGACGCTTGGTTGTGCAAATAGGGTCCGACCCTATTTCGTGCTCGCGAGCTGGATCAGCTTGAGCGCCTCGGTGCGGTAGCCCTCGGGGTCCTTGCCGGCCGCGCCTTGGGCCATCGCGTAGATGTCCTTCCAGCTCATGTTGCCGAGATGCGCCGACCCGCGGAGCTTCATGCCGAAGCTAGCGATCGCGACCGCCCAACGCACGTCGGTCGAGGTCTGCGCGAACGCGGTCTCCTTGGTGTCGACGACGCGCGACAGCAGCTTCGACGTGTTGCCGTCGGGCGCCTTGTAGCGAATCTTCACCGTGAGCATCTCGCTCGCGTTGGCACCGGCGGCCGGCGCCGCGGGGGTCTGGTACTTGAGCGCGTCGGTCTTCACCGCACCCGGGACCTCGAGGCCCGCCGGCACGATCTCGTAGAGCGCGGTGACCGCGTGGCCTGCCCCGATGTCGCCTGCGTCCTTCTTGTCGTCGTTGAAGTCCTCGTCCTTGAGCATGCGGTTCTCGTAGCCGACGAGGCGGTAGCCCGCGACGGTCGCTGGGTTGAACTCGAGCTGCAGCTTCACGTCCTTCGCGACGGTGATGAGCGTGGCCCCGGCTTCGGTGACGAGGACCTTGCGCGCCTCGGAGATCGAGTCGATATAGGCGTGGTTGCCGTTGCCCTTGTCGGCGAGCTTCTCGAGCGTCGAGTCCTTGTAGTTGCCCATGCCGAAGCCGAGGACGGTGAGCGCGATACCACGCTCGCGCTCCTGCTCGATAAGGCGCGTCAGCGAGCCCTCGTCGGTGGTACCGACGTTGAAGTCACCGTCGGTCGCGAGGATCACGCGGTTGATGCCGTTCTTGGTCTTCTGCTTCTCGGCGATGTCGTATGCGAGCTGGATGCCCGCAGCGCCGTTCGTCGAGCCACCCGGCTCGAGGCGGAAGATCGCATTGCGGATCGTGTCCTTCTCGGCGCCGCTCGTCGGCGGCAGCGCGAGGCCAGCGTTCCCCGCGTAGGTCACGATCGCGATCTTGTCCTGCGGGCGCAGCTGCGCGACGAGGAGGTTCATCGCCTGCTGGAGCAGCGGCAGCTTGTTGGGCGCGCTCATCGAGCCCGACACGTCGAGCAAGAAGACGAGGTTGCGCGGGGGCGCCTGGCTGTCGTCGATCGCGGGTGCCTTGAGGCCGATGCGCAGCAGCTTGAACTTGCTGTTCCACGGGCTCTGCGTGAGGTCGGTCGTGATCGAGAACGGCTCCCCCTTCGCCGGCGCAGGGTACGCGTAGCTGAAGTAGTTGATCATCTCCTCGACGCGAACTGCATCCTTCGGCGGCAGCGAACCACTGGTGAGGAAGCGGCGCGCGTTGGAGTACGCCGCGGTGTCGACGTCGACGGAGAACGTCGAGAGTGGCTTCTGCGCGACGCGCTGGAACGGATTGTCGTCGATCCGATCGTACGCCTCGGTGTTGTGCGCCGGGTCCTGGTCCATCGACAACGGCATGCGCCTCGCCGGCATCGGCCCCACCGACATGACCTGCCGGCGGCTCTCCGATACTTTGTACTTCGCCGGCGGCGATGGGGACGGCTTCGCGTTCGGCGCGGGCTCGGCCTTGGGCGCCACCGGCGTGCTCGGGGAGCTCGCCGCCGGCAGCGCCAGGTTGACGCGCGCTGCGCCACCGGCAGCCACCGTCACGCTACTCGACACGGCCTGCTTGCCACCGGCGCTCGCCGTGACCGTGCAACTGCCTGCCGGCAGCCCGCTGATCGCGAAGCGTCCCGACGCATCGGCCATCGCGCTACGAGTCACCTTGCCGCAAACCACCACGACGCGCGCGTTGGCGGTGGTCGTGCCCTCGATCGAACCGAGCGCGTCGGCATGGGAGGCCACGCCCCGTACGCCCAGCGCCACGAGAATCATCAGCAATAATTCGATCAGCTTCGACGGCTTGCCCCTGCGCATGCCTGGTCAGTACGCACGAGGCGGTGCCACGATCTAGCGGCCCGCGGTGGCTCACGGATTTCGCGGGCTTATCTGCTGGATCCGGCTGGCCAGCTCGGCGTCCTGAAGGTCATGGGGCAACAGGCACACCTGGACGAGCCAGTCGGTGGAGCACACGTGCTCCAGCTCGCCGCCCTGCTCCTCACGCCAGCGCACGAGCACCGCGGGTGAGGCGCGCTCGACGACGCGGATGAGGTTGTTGACGTAGCCTTCGCTCTTCTCGAGCGAACGAGCGATCCGGGGCCCGCTCCAGCCCTTGTCCTTGAGCAGCTTGCACCAGACCGCGAGATCACAGGTGCCACCGAACGCGATCGTCATGGAAGTCACCGAAATGACGCTCGCAGTGGCAGGATCATTCCGACTTCGAGATCGATTCACGAAGCCGCGTGAATCACGGTGCACGCGTGGCGCGCTGCGCGCGGCCGAATACATCGTCCAGCATTGGCTCCGTGAGCCGCCCGGTGAACGTGTTCTGCTGGCTCACGTGGTAGCTGCCGAACAGCTGCCACGGTCCAACCGTCGCCAGGGCACCATGTGCAAACGTCGGCCGGGGCCGCGGCACCTCGTGCGCGAGCGCGGTCCCAGCGCGGAGCACGCCATCCCAGGCGAACGCACCCAGCGCCACGATCGCGCGCACGTGCCGGAGCAGGGCCAGCTCGCGGGCGAAGAACGGGAGGCAGCGGTCGCGCTCGGTGGGGTCGGGTTTGTTGTCGGGTGGGGCGCAGCGCACGATACACGCCACGTACGCATCGGTCAGCACGAGTCCATCGCGCTTGTCGGTTGACTGCGGCTGGTTCGCATACCCCGCGCGATGGAGGGCCGCGTACAGCCAGTCCCCCGAGCGATCGCCCGTGAACACGCGCCCCGTGCGGTTACCTCCGTGTGCCGCGGGCGCGAGCCCGACGACGAGTAGCCGCGCCTTCGGATCGCCAAATCCCGGCACAGGGCGTGCCCAGTACGTCTCGCCCACGTACCGCTTCGGCGGCTCCGCGGCGGCCGCCTCGCGGCAACGCACGAGCCGCGTGCAGCGATGGCACTCGACGATCTCGGCCGTCAACGTACGCAGCGTACCGCGCAACATGGGGGAGCCTATCATCGCGGTTTTCCCACCTGCGCTGCACAGGCTCACCAAGCGCCTCTAGCGTCAAGGCTGGTCAGTTAAGGACTTTCGTCGTGCTCGTGCCACGTGTCACGTGCTCGTCCACGTCCACGATCTGGGCCGCAACCACGCTGGGCCGCTGGCCGATACGGCCGGCATGCTCGACTACGAGAAGCTCGACGT
>JANRKM010000216.1:0-72837 GCA_033763475.1 Kofleriaceae bacterium | reverse complement strand
TCGCTCGACGTCGTGGTGCGCAACCTGCTCGTCGGCCACCGGTTCCCCGGTGGCGTCCTCGACATCCAGGATACCTGGATCGAGGTCGAGATCGCCGACAAGCAGGGCAAGCGGCTCGCCTCGTCGGGCCTCACGCACGCGACCGACCCGCTCGACGAGGATACCCACGTGCTGCGCACGCTCGTCGTCGACGAGAAGGGGAACGTCCTCGAGGAGCACCAGATGGCGAGCTTCCGCACCCAGATCGCCACCCAGACCCTCGCGGCACGCGAAGCCCAGGCCACGCGCTACGTCTTCGACGTCCCGGCGAAGCTGGCACCGTCGCAGTTGCCCCTGCGCGTCACCGCGCGCCTGCGCCACCGCAGCCGCACGCTCCAGATGCAAGCCAACGTGTGCAAGGCCGCGCGCACCGAGGAGGGGAAGGCCTTCCTTGCCGGTGCGGCGGGCGCGCGCGACCTCGAGCTCGACCCGTGCAAGCCGCAGCCGATCACGCTCATCGCCGAGACGTTGATCGAGCTGGGGCAGGGTGCGGCGCTCTCCACCACGCGGCCGACGTGGGAGCGTCTCTACGAGCACGGCATGGCGCTCGTCGGCACGGTGACCGAGCGCCTCGAAGAAGCGCGCGCCGTGCTCGAGGCGTCCCTCGCCAAGGTGCCCGCGGACGACAAGAAGGCCCGTGCCATGGTGCTCGTGCAGCTCGGCTGGGTCGCGTCGAAGCAGGGGCGCGCCGACGACGCGCTGGCCATTGTCGAACAAGCACGCGCGCTGCTGCCGCAGCCCGGGCCACCCGTCCTCGACGCGCTCGCGACGGATGCCCTCGCGCGCGTGTGGCGCTGGGAAGAGGCGGTCGCACCCGCCAAGGCATGTGCCGAGCGTGCGCCGCTGAACTCGGCCGCCTGGATGATGTACGCGCGCGTCCTGGGTTCTGTCGGTGACAATGCCGGTGCGCTCGAGGCGGCCACCAAGGGGCTCGAGCTCGCGCCGCGCGATCCGGATCTACTGCGCAGCCAGGCCACCGCGCTCGCCGCGCTGAACCGGCCCGAGGCTGCCGCCGCGCTCGCCGCGTACGATCGCTTCCGCTCGCCTGACAACTCGGCCGAGCTGCGCATCCAGTGCGCGGCCGACTCCAAGCGCTGCGCGCGCGACCGCGAGCTCGTGCACACCATCATCCTCTCGACGGACTGATCCGCACCCGCTCACTCGCAGCTGCAGGCGTGGCCGGCGTAGAGGTCGTCGCAGCCGAGCGTGCCGCCATCGAGCGAGCCCCAGCCGCACGTCCGACACGAGGTCCCGAACGCGCGCTGGCACATCTCCTCGCCCGTAGTGCGCTCGCGCCAGGACTCGCAATCCTTGATGAACCTACCGCTGAACGTGCCCTCGCGGCACGTCGCGCCCTGGACGCAGCCCTCCTCGGTCACGCCGTAGCGTTGCTGGCTGCTGCTCTCGCAGACGAGCGTGACGCCCGTGGTCTGGGTCGCCTTGAGTCCCGCCTGATCGAAGAACTCGGCGCGCAGCCGCACCGGATAGTCGCCGTCCCAGTATCCGAAATCCGGACCGAGCTGCTCGACCATCTCGCGCCAGGTCACGGCCAGCGAGTACGCACCCTTGCGCAGACGTGGCGAACGTCCCGAGCGCGGCCGGGGAGCCCTCGACAAACAAGGTCCCGCCGATCACATCGTCGATGCCGTCGGGATCGGTGACGATCGCGGAGATGACGACCTCCTGCGACGCGTACTCGAGGCTACTCCGGTTCGCCGAGAAGGAGACGACGCGTGGGCCGCCCGGCTCCGACGACCAGCCGCTTCCTTCGCCCCCCGGTGACTGCGCGTCGGAGTCTGCGACGCAACCGGTGGTGAGCGTGAAAGCGAGAAGGGCGAGGGAGATCGAGGCGATGCGCTTCATGGTGACGGACCTTCCGGTGGTTCGACGCTTCAACATGCGTCGGCCGGTGGGGTCGCACGCGCCGCCTCCGATGGCCGAATTTGTCGGTCGCGCGGTCCGGCGCTCGCGCAGTTCCCGGCGGGCGCTCGAGCGCGCCAGGCATACGAAATCACGGCTCGGCGAGAGGCCGAGTTCTGACGCCAGAATAAACGAGCCCCTTGGGAGCTCTAGCTGCCGGTCGCTCGGCTTCCCATCCGTTTCGACGAGAACTGATCCCCACGCGCCATGCTTGCCGTGTCGCGCTGGCCGCTTCGGTCACGGAGATGGGGGCATCGGGCCTACTGGGCCGCGACGTGAGCCGTGTATGCGTCCGGCGTCAGCAGCTCGTCGACCTCGCTCTTCTCGGTCGGCTCGATGTCGATCATCCAGCCGCTGCCGTACGGCTCGTTGTTGACCGACTCCGGGGCGTCCTTGAGGGCCGCATTGATCGCGACGACCTTGCCGGAGACCGGTGCGTAGAGGTCCGAGACGCTCTTCACGCTCTCCACGGTGCCGAACCGCTGGCCCTTGGTGACGAGGTCACCTTCCTTGGGCAGGTCGATCAGGGTGATGTCGCCGAGCTGGTCGACGGCGAACTGGGTGATGCCTACGCGCCAATTGGAGCCCTGGGCGCGGAGCCACTCGTGATCGTGGGTGTACTTGAGGTCGGTGGGGAAGGTGGACATGTCTCTCAACTCCGCTTGTAGAACTTGCCGGAGACCACGGTGGCGGAAACATCCTTGCCGCGGCAGTCGATGGTGAGCACGGTGCCCGCGGCTGCGTGCGAGGTGGGAACGTAACCAAGGCCGATCGAGCCGCCGACGACGATACCGGGGCCGCCGCTCGTCACCGTGCCGATCACGGCGTCTTCGCCGGTGCCGCGACTGCGGTCCAGGATCGCATAGCCGTGGCGGGCGATGGCGCGCTGGTCGTCAGCGATCTTGAAGCCGACGAGGTGGCGGGTGAGGCCCTTGGCCTTCTGCTCGCGCAGGCGATCGGCTCCGAGGAACTGGCGGCCCTCGAGCTTCACCGCCCAGCCGAGGCCGGCCTCCAGCGGCGTGTGCTCGTCATCCAGGTCGTTGCCGTAGAGCGGCAGCTTTGCCTCGAGGCGCAGCGAGTCGCGCGCACCGAGGCCGATCGGCAGGCCACCGAGAGGCTTGGCCGCCTCCCATAACGCGATCCAGAGCCTCGGCGCGTCCTTATTGGAGCACGCGAGCTCGACGCCATCCTCGCCGGTGTAGCCGGTGCGAGCGATTACACAGCGCACGCCGGCGACCGTGCCATCGCGGAACGTGAAGCTCGGCATGTTCGCGACGTCCCCACCGGCCAGCGCGTCGACCATGCCGATCGCCTTGGGACCCTGCACTGCGATGAGCGCGGTCTGATCGGAGACATCGATGACGTCACACGGGCCTTGCACGTGGTTGCGAAACCACTCGAGGTCCTTGGCCGTGTTGGACGCGTTAACGATGACCATGAAGTCCTCGTCCGAGCGCTTGTAGAAGATGCAGTCGTCGACGACGCCGCCGTCGGGGCGGCAGAGCAGCGTGTAGACGGCCTTGCCCGGCGGCGCACTCGCGACCGCGTTGCTGGTGAGGCGCTCGACCTGCGCGCGGGCGTTGGCGCCGCGGATGTAGACCTCGCCCATGTGGGAGACGTCGAACAGGCCGACGGACTCGCGGACCGCCTTGTGCTCCTTGATCGTGCCGGCCGTGTACTGGACCGGCATGTCCCAGCCGCCGAAGTCGATCAGACGAGCACCGAGCTGCTTGTGCACGTCCCACAGCGGGGTCTTCTTGCGCTCCACGCGCGGACACTACACCATCGGCCCATCGCGGAGGAGGGGCCAAAGGACCGTCACTTGGCGTGACTCGACACGCCAGGGGCGGAAGACGTGCGCCGACGTTTGTCGAGGCACCGTACGAGACGATCGTTCTTGTCCCGAATTCTCCGAGAAGAGGCGGCGATCGCGCGCTCCGGAACTCGAGACGCTAGCCGGGGCCTCGTCCTCGGAGAGACGCGGTGGCGATGGTGGCCGCGTGCGTGGCCACCGGCGAGCCACGTTAGCCGACGAGCTGATGCGGGCGCACGACGAGCGGGTCGCGCGTGCGGCTGCCGATCTCGAAGTGCGCGCGGCCGCGACTCTCGAGCACCCGATGTTCGCGCCAGGCAAGCCCGGCGCGCTTGTACACGACGACGCGCGCATCGCCGATCTCGGTGTTCGCGCAGTACAGCTCCTGCCCGTCGGGATCGATATAGGGCGCGTTGAGCATCTGCTCGGGCGTACACGTGAGCTCGCCCTCGATCTTCACGCTTGGTGAACGCGCGGTAAACGTCACGCGCCCGACGTCCCACGAGCCGCGATTCACCGTGACGTGGCGGAACTGGTTCAGGTAGTGCCGTTCGCCGCCCTCTTCGAGGTTCACGAGCATCATCTTCGGCAGGGTCACGCCGCGTCGCTTGAGCCGCACCCCGAGCACCTCGAGCAGCGCGTCGTCGTTCTCGAAGGCGCAGCGCCCCCAGATCCAAGAGTACGCGTGCTTCTTGCCCCAAACGTGCGATTGACCGGCGAGCGCGCGATCGAACGCGAGCTCCTCCCCGTCGATCATCAACCGGCCTGACAGCGCCACGCGCGGGTTGGGCGAGTGCACCGTGGTCTCCCCGAGGCCGCCGCGCAGGTACATCACATCCGGCAGAAAGCGCAACGTGTGATCGCCGGCATCCCATCGCAGATCCCAGCGCACGGTGTGACCGTCGCCCGCGAGCTCACCCGCACTATGCGTGTGGCGAAGCGTGGCGCCGTCGATCGCGATCTGGAACGGGTGATCCTGAACAGTCACGCGGTCGACCGCGAACCGCTTGTGGATGCCGAACGTGCGCTTGGGATCGCGCGGGTCGAAGCGCGCGAACCACAGCTCGCCACGCGGCGCCTCGCCGAAGCCGTTGACGCCACCCGAGCCTGGCGTGGGCGCCTCGATGATGAAGCGGAGCCAGAACCCCTGGCCCGTCGCAGGGTGGTTCCACGTCGTGTACCAGACCTCGTAGACGCCGCGCCGATCGGCGGGCCATTGGCGGATGTTGTCGGCTTCACTCATGCAGCACTCCCTGTAGACCGCGCCGGTAGCTCACCCGGGCGCGGCTTCCCCAACACGCGGTTGGCCATCCACGACGCGAATCGTCGCGGCACCAACCGCACGCCAAAACACGACAGCTTGTTCATCACGCCCGGAATCACGGTGCGTTTGCCCGTCTCCATGGCGCGCACCGAGATGGCGGCGCACTGCTCGGCGGTCATCATCGAGAGGTTCGCGATCCAGCTATAATTGCCCGCTCCGGCGTTCGCGTGGAACTCCGTCTTCGTGCCGCCCGGGCACACGCAGGTTGCGGACACCTCTGTGCCGCGCAGCTCATCGTGCAGCGCCTCGGTGAAGTTGCGCACGAACGCCTTGGTGGCGGCATACACCGCCATGTTCGGGACCGACTGGTACGCCCCGATCGAGGCGATGTTGAGCAAGTACGCACGACCGGCGTTCGCCGTGCGGGCGCGCGTGAACAGCAGCGAGAGCTCGACGAGCGAGGTGATGTTGAGCTGTAGCATCTCGGCATCACGCGCCCACTCGATCTCCGTGAACGGGCGGAAGTAGCCGAAGCCGGCGTTGTTGATGCAGATGTCGACCGGCCCACTGGCGGTGGCGATGCCCCACAGGGCGTGCGCCGCCTCCGGCTTGCCGAGGTCGTTGACGATGATGTCGACCTTGACGCCGAGCGCGCGGCATTCGGCGGCGACGCTCTCGAGCGCGGCCTTCCGGCGCGCTGTGAGCACGAGTGCGACACCGCGCGCGGCCAGGATGCGGGCGATCGCGGCGCCGATCCCGCTCGACGCTCCCGTGATCAGCGCACGCTTACCTGCCAGCTCGGCCATGCCTGCACGCTACCACCGTAGTGCCAGAGCGCGGCAACTCGCGAAACGGCGCTTGACCCGCATGCGTGCGCCTGCGAGAACGCAGGCATGCAGTATCTACGAGTGGCGTTGGCGTGCTGGGTGATGGCGGCGGCGATGGTAGTAACCGGATGCGGCCCGTCGAGCGCGCAGATCAAGACGGCGAAGGCCGCCCAGTACAAAGCGCCTCCGGCAACCATCCTCGACCTCGCGGTGCAGGTCGCGCAGAGGACCTACCGGATCGGAGAAGTCGATCCACAGGGCGTGCGGTTCGCGACGGCGCCGCAGTTCTACACGAAGGAGGGCGGCCGCATTTCGGCGACCAACGAGTTCACCGGTGACTTCGTACGCGCGAAAGAGGGCGACGTTCAGCTGATGCTCGTCGTCGAGGTGCTGCCCACCCAGGCCGAGCGCGTGATGGTCAACATCACTCCGAAAACGATGCAGGTCGTGTCGGGCAGCCCGCAGCCGCGCCCGCTACTGCCGACGGACCCAGACCTGCCGCCGTGGATCCACGGTCGCGTCAACGCGCTGGCCGTCGCGATCTACGACGCTGCGAAGCAGTACATCCAGCCGTAGCGTCCTCGGGGCGGCCGGTGTTACGACACTGGCATGCGGAACCTCTCGCTCTCCGTCGTCATGCTCGTCGCGATCGCCGCGTGCGGTCCTTCCAACAAGGAAGTCGCGATGGCCAAGCAAGCCCGGTATCAGGGCGACAAGATCGTGCTGTTCAACGCCGCCAAGGCCGCGGTCGAAGCCAAGCACAAGCTGGAGAAGTCCGACGAGCTCGCGCTCGGCATGCAGACCATCGGGCGCTGGTACACACGCGACGGCATGGTCTCGCGTGGCACCGACCAGAACATCCAGGACATCCCCGACCAGGCCATCCGCCTGACGCTCGTCGTGCGCCTGGTCCCCGATGGTGACAACTACCTCGTCACCGTCGAGCCAGCGATGCTGCGTCGCAACGCCGGGAGCCCGCAGCCGCAGCCACTCAAGGCCGGTGACGTGAGCGTCCCGGGTTGGGTCCCCGGTCAGGTCGACGAGCTCCAGTTCGCGATCTACGATGCGCTCAAGCCGTACGAGGTGAAGGCGGGTGGCGCGGCCGTCGTTCCGGCGGCATCGCCCGCAGCCCCGGCGGCAGATCCTGTGACGCCGCCTCCGGCAACAGATCCCGCGGTTCCATCCCCGGCCCCCGCACCGTGAGCGCGTCGCACGACATCGTCGGCTTCCAGATCGACTCCGACGAGCTCGTCGGCGAGGGCGGGTTCCTGAAGATTCGCCGCCTGCGCATGCGGAATCGCCGCGCGGATGGCTCGCTGTCCGCGGGCTACGTTTGCGATTCGATCGCGCGACCATATGGCCAGGACGCCGTCGTGGTCGCCGTGTTCGCTCGCACCGCGCGTGGGATCGAGGTCCTCGTGCGCGATGGCCTTCGCCCGCCGATCACCCTCGCACGCGACGCGAGCCGTGCGCCGCTGCCCGAGCCACCACCGGGGATGTTTGTGACCGAGCTTGTCGCGGGCATCCTCGAGGACAGCGACCACGGCGAGGGCGGCCTGCGCACGCGCGCGGCCGCCGAGACGCTCGAGGAAGCCGGTTTCATCGTCGAGCCCGCGCGCGTCGTGCTGCTCGGCGCGGGCATGCTGCCATCCCCCGGTGCGATGGTGGAGAAGTTCTACTTCACCGCTGTGGAGGTCGATCCGTCGGCGCAGCGGCCACTTCCCGGCGATGGTTCGCCGATGGAGGAGGGCGCGCGCACCACGTGGCTCGTGCTCGAAGATGCGCTCGCCGCCTGCCTACGGGGCGACATCGCCGACTTGAAGACCGAGCTCGGGCTGCGACGCCTCGCCGATCATCTGCGCGGCTGAGCGGGTTTCCCGAGGTGGGCGCCCTTCGTGGCGACTACTTCAGCTCGGTCGCGAGCTGCTTGAACTTCTTCTGCAGCTCGGCCTTCTCGGCCTTTTCCTTCGCGAGGGCGATCTCGAGTTTCTTGGACGCCTCGGCGAGGGCCTTGGCCTTCTGCTCCGAGTCGGCGAGCGAGCGCTTGAGCTTGGCGTTGGTCTTCTCGAGGTCCTCGCCCTGCTTCTCGACGGTCTCCTGTGCCGAGGCGAGGTTGGTCTGCGCTACCTCGGTGGTCTTTTCGGCGGCGAGCCGTGCGGCCTCGGCTTTCTTGAGCTCGTCCATCTGCGCGATGACCTTGGCCTCGGCTTCCCGGGCGCGCTTGGTCTCGGTCTCGGCGCGCTGCATCTGGTCTTCGGCGCGCTTGGTCTCGGTTTCGGCCACTTTGCGCTGCTCCTGCGCCGTTTGTTCGGCGTCGCGGATGTACAGCATGCCGACCATCGCGGTGGCGAACAGACCGCCGAGGACGACGAAGCCCGCGATGATGAGCCGGCGCTTGCGACGCCCGGCGGCGGTCGCGAGTGCGAGGACCGCGTCGAGGTACGCGCGCTCGCGTGCCGGCAGCGCGCCCTTGAAGCGTCGCGCAAACGTGCGCGCGTCTTCCATTGCTTCACCGCGCCAGAGGAGGCCCTGGGCGCGGCCGCGCGCATCCCACTGCTTGGCGGCGGTGCGCAGCTGCTCGAGGAACGCGGCGTCTTCGGTGCTCTCGTCGAGCCAGCGGCGCAGCGTCGGCCACCGCGTCAGCATCGACTCGTGCACGATCTCGACGACGGCACCGTCCTCGCGTGACTGCACGACGAGCAGGCGCGCCCCGACGAGCTGGTCGAGCAAGGCGCGGATCTCGGTGCCATCGGAGCTGAGCGACGTGAGCTCGGCGACGTCGACGATCGCGCGCGTCCCTTCGACCGTGACCAACCTCAAGAACACGGCGCGCGCGAGCTTCTGGCGCTCGGGCGACATCGCCGCGAGGACATGATCGGCGTGCGAGGCGAGCGCGCCACCGACGCCACCGATGGCCTCGTAGCTTTGGGCGGTGAGCACGCGGCGGGTGCGATCGCGTGACTCCCACAACATCGCCGCGGTGAACTGAAGGAGCGGTAGTGCGCCAGGTGCGCCAGCGAGTGCGTCGACCATCTCGTCGACCATGGTGTCGTGTTCGAAGCGATAGCCGACCATGCCGAGGGGCGCGAGCAGTGCCTCGCGCATGCCGTCGCGGTCGACGGGCGGCAGGAACAACAGGCCGCGCGTCAGGCGATCCATGAACACGCGGTCTTCCGCGGCGCGGTCGAGGAAGTCCGAGCGCATCGAGACGACCACGCGGAGCGGCGTCGCGGCGTCGTCGGCGATGCCGGCGAGGACTGCGGTGTACGCGCGCCGCTCGTCGGCGTCGGGGCACATCGTGTACAGCTCCTCGAACTGGTCGACGAACAGCATGATGCGCTCTTGCTTCTGCCGGGCGCGCGCGCGGAGCAGCGTGCCGAGGAAGCCAGGCTCGTTGCGCAGGCGCGCGAGCAGCGCGTCGTGATCCTGCATCGCGCCACGCAGGTCCTGCCCGGCGTTCGCGGCGAACGGCTGCAGCAGCGTCGCGAGGCTCGACAGCGGGTGGCGGCCCGGACGCGTGACGAACACCTCCCAGGTCTCGCCCGAGGCCTTGAGGGCAGGGATCACGCCTGCGCGCAGGAATGACGACTTGCCCACGCCCGACGGCGCGACCACGCCGACGAGCGGATGATCCGCCATGCGCGTGACCATGTGCGCCACGTCGCGATCACGGCCGAAGAAGCGGTCCGCGTCGTTCTCCTGGAACGCGGTCATGCCCGGGAACGGGTTCTCGTTCTCGTCGAGGCGGCGGCCGAACCGTCCAGGGAGCTGCGGCTCGAGCTGCGCGAGCAGATCGCGCGCCGTGGCGAACCGGTGCTCCTTGTACTTGGCGAGGCACTGATCGATGACCTGCTCGAAGGCGGCGGGCAGCTGCGGCATGGCCTCGCCGATGCGGGGCATCGGCGTATCGAGGTTCGAGGCGGCGTGGATCAGGCGCTGCTGCGAGATCGGGTCGAGCGGATGCCGCTTGGTCAGCATCTCCCACAGGATGATGCCGACGCTCCACAGGTCGGTGCGATGGTCGACCTCGTCGGCGCCCCATTGCTCCGGCGACATGAATGGCATCGTTCCCGAGATGCCCGAGTCCTTGAGGCCCGACGCGACGTCGACCGACGCCTGACCGAGTGCGCGCGCGATGCCGAAATCGAGGACTTTGACCACGCCCTCCTTGGTCACGAAGATGTTGTCGGGCTTGAGGTCGCAGTGGACGATGCCGTGCTCGTGCGCGCGGACGAGGGCGCGCACGACGGGCACGATCAGCTCGAGCGCGCGCGATGCGGCGAGCGGGCCGTTCTCGAGCAGCTTCGAGAGCGTCTCGCCCTCGAGATACTCGAGCGCCATGTACGGCTTGCCCTGCCACTCGTCGGCCTCGTAGATGACGACGATGTTCTCGTGCTGACACCGCGCGGTGGCGCGGGCCTCGACGAGAAACCGCTCGGTGAGCTCGCGCGAAGCGTGACCGAGAAACTTCAGGGCGACGAGGCGCGCGAGGCGCACGTCGCGCGCGAGGAACACCTGACCCATGCCGCCGCGGCCGAGCTCGCGGATCAGCTCGAACTGGCCGAGCTTGGTGCCGCTGCGCAGCTCGATGCCCTCGGGCTCTACGGCAGGCGGCGACGCGCTCGGGGCCGTGGGCGGCCTGTTCGCATCGACGGTGTGCCTGCCCGACACCACTGGGCTCGGTGCGGGCGCCGCGCCGGAGATCATCGTGCGCGGATCGGGTGCTACGTGCGCGAGCCCGCTGGGCCGCGGCGCGGGGGCGGCGCCGGAGATCATCGTGCGCGGATCGGTCACCGGATGCGCGGGCGTGTGGACCGGCGCGACGCCGGAGATCATCGTCCGCGGATCGGTGGCGAGATCTGGTGTGCGGGGCGCGACCTGGGGCGCACCGGAGATCATGGTGCGCGGATCGGTGGCGGAGTTGTTCGCGACGGGCTGGGCGCGCGGCGGGACCTGTGGGGCCCCCGAGATCACGGTGCGCGGGTCGAGCGTCGGATCGGGCACCGCGGCGGCCGACAGCATCGTCTTCCTCGGCGCGGTGCTCGGCATCGTCCCGCGCGCGACGGGCGTCGCGGGCTGGGCGTGCGGGGCAACGGGTGGCGGCGCGGCGGGGATCGCGGTACCACCTCCGCGTCCATCGTCACCGGAGGCCTTGTGCCCGGTACCGACGGCGAGGGCGCCCGGGCGGCGCGGTACCTGCGGCTCCTGGCTATCGATCTCGGTACGCCATGCCGGCGTGGACGGGCTCGGGCCGCGCGCGTCCTCGAGGTCGATTGGATCGCCGGGCCGCCAGTTCTCGTTCTCGTTGCTCACGACACGCTCCTTCGAAGGTCGTCGAGCTGTGCGACCGCGCGGTCGAGCTCGCGAAACAACGCCACCACGGCTGGCGACGTGTTCCGTCGCTGGTCTTCGATCCTTGCGATCATCCGGCGCTGCATCTCGCGCTGCTCGGCCTGCAGTGTGGCCGCGCGCTGCTCGAAAGCGCGCCGTTGCGCATCGATCGACGCGCGCGCATGCGGTGCCGCTTCCTCGAGACTCGACATCACGAGCGCGAGCTCCATCTCGATGTCGGTCAGTTCGTCCCGCAGACGGTCGCCCTCGACGAGGAGCATCGCCAGCGCGCGATCGGCCGACGACAGATGCGCCGCGATCTCGCCGACGATCGTTAGGATCTGATTCGCGAGCGCGGGGCCGACGCCGGTGCCGTCCTCGGGGGGCGGTAGCTCGATCGCGAGCGCGACAGAGCTCGTCGCGGTGGGCGCAGGGCCCGGAGGGGGCGGCGCCGGCGGCACGAACGCCGGCGGCGTCGGTGCGGGAAGCGGCGCAGGCGCGGGCATCGGGGACATGGCGGTCTCGGCCTGTCGTGACATCCGCGTGAAATGTCCGACGAGCTCGTCGGAGTGCGGGCGTGCGGCAGGATCCTTGGCGAGGCAGGCGAACAAGAGCTCGTCGAGGAACGGCGACACCGAGGGCAACCGCGCCGACACGCGCGGCGGCACCTCGTGTGCGTGGGCGCCGATCAGCTGTAGCAGCCCCATGCCGTGGAACGGCGGGATGCCCGTGATCAGCGTGTACGCGATCCCCGCAAAGGCGTAGACGTCGGCCGCAGGGCTGACGTCGAGCCGACCATCGGCCTGCTCGGGCGCCATGTACAGCGGTGATCCCACCATCTGGCCCTCGACCGTCAGCCGCTTCTGCGCGTCGCTGCCATGCGCGTAGGCGAGCCCGAAATCGATCACCTTGACCTGGCGCGGATCTGCCGCGCGCAGCAGCACGTTCCCGGGCTTGAGGTCGCGGTGGACGACGCCCTGCTTGTGCGCGTACTGCAGCGCCGCGGCGATCTGCTCGAGGATCAACAGCGCCTTGGGCATCGCCAGCGCACCGCGCTCCACGACGTCATCGAGGTTCGGTCCGTCGATGTACTCCATCGCGAGGTACGGCCAGCCGTTCGCCAGCTCGCCGAAGTCGATGATCTGAACGATCGAGTTGTGCTGGAGCCGCGCCAGCACCTGGGCCTCGCGCGTGAACCGTGCCCGGGCATCGCCGTGCTCGCGGAGGTCGGTGCGGATCACTTTGACCGCCCTCTCCATTCCCAACGTCATGTGCCGAGCGAGATAGATCTCGCCCATGCCGCCCGCAGCGAGTGGCCGGATCAACTCGTGACCCCCCACCTGCTGCCCGGCCAATGTACCGCGGCGCGCGCGTCCCGAGGACGGGTCCCCCATGTGCGACCAAGAGCGTAGCATGGGGACACTTGCAGCCGCCGAGCGAGCGCGACTACTCTGACGAGTATGAGAGCGGGACGGATCGTATGCGCGGCGGCGGTGCTTGGCGCCATGACCACCGGTGCGGTGGCAGACTCCAAGCGCGACAAGAAGAAGGCGCCCACACCAGCGCCTACGCCCGCACCCCGGCCCGAACCGACTGCCACGCCCGCGCCCACCTCCGAGGAGACTCCCTGGGGCAAGGGGGTCTCGGCCGAGAGCAAGGCCACGGCGCAGCGCCTGCTCGGCGAGGGCAACGACAAGTTCGTCGTCAACCAGTTCCGCGAAGCGCTCGAGAAGTACGAAGCCGCGGTCGCCGCGTGGGATCACCCGGCCATCCGCTTCAACATGGTCCGTACGCTCATCGCGCTGGACCGTCCACTCGAGGCGGCCAGGAGCGTCGACCGCGTGCTCGCGTACGGCAAGGAGCCGTTCAAGGACAACGAGAGCATGTACACGGAGGCGCTGAACTACCAGCGCCTGCTCGCGAGTCAGATCGCGACGCTCGAGGTCGGCTGCAAGCAGGCCGGCGTTGATCTCAAGGTCGACGGCCAGAAGTTCGTCGAGTGCCCGGGCCGCAGCGCCAAGCAGATGCTGCCGGGCGCTCACGCCCTCGTCGCCGCCAAGCCTGGCTACAAGACCGAGACCAAGGACCTCGTGCTCCTGCCGGGCAAGGTTCAGCCTCTCACCATCGAGCTCATCACGCTCGACAAGGCCACCCTCTACAAGAGCCGATGGGCCACCTGGAAGCCGTGGGCCGTTGCAGGCACGGGGCTCGTGATCGTGGGCCTCGGCGGGCTGGTGAACCTGCAGGCCTCGAACGACATGGATCAGGTCGAGACCCAGCTCGAGGAGCAGTGTGGCGGCGGTCTTGGCTGCGCGACGGACGTCTACGAGCGCCGGATCCGGCCGCTCGAAGATCGAGCCATCCTCGAGAACCGCATCGGCATCGGCATGATGATCGCGGGTGGCGCCGTCGTAACCGCCGGCGTCGTCGCCGTGATCATGAACCGGCCCAAGCCGTACCTGAAGGAGACGGCGGCACCGACGGGCACCACGGCGCAGCTCGTGCCCCTCGCGACGCGCGATGGCGGCGGCTTCGCCGTCACCGGCAGCTTCTAGTCACTGCGCCGTGTCTGTGTCGCTCGGCGACGAAGCGCGCGGCGACGTCGGGCCACCACTCGACTTGGCGTACTCCTCGAGCTTGCGATAGAGCGTCTTGCGATCGAGGCCGAGGCGCTGTGCGGCGCGGGTCTTGTTGCCGGCTTCGTCGGCGAGCACCGCCTCGATGAACTCGCGCTCGAGCTCGGCGAGCGTCATCCGGCGCTGCACGGCGCCGCCGAGGAGATCCGTCGGCCGCTTCTCGCGCACGTTCGGCGGCAGGTCATCGTCGGCGATCAGCTCGCCCTGGCACAGTGCGATGCCGCGCTCGAGCACGTTCATCAGCTCGCGTACGTTGCCGGGCCAGTGATACGCGAGCAGGAGGTGCTGCGCTTCCGGCGAGAGGCGCATCCGGCGCGGCGGCGATTGCTCGGCGCCGAGCTTGGCGAGCACGTGCTCTGCGATCGGGACGATGTCCTCGGGCCGCGAGCGCAGCGGCGGTAGGTCGAGGTGGATGACGTTGAGGCGGTAGTAGAGGTCCTCGCGGAAGCTACCGTCGGCGAGCATCGCCTCGAGGTTCTTGTTGGTCGCCGCGACGACGCGCACGTCGACGTGCTGGTTTTTGGTGGCGCCCAGCGGACGGACCTCGTGCTCTTGCAGCACGCGCAGCAGCTTGGCCTGGAGGGGCAGGGCGAGCTCGCCGATCTCGTCGAGGAAGATCGTGCCGCCGTCGGCTTCGACGAACAGGCCGGGCTTGTCGGAGCGCGCATCGGTGAACGCGCCCTTCTTGTGTCCGAAGAGCTCGCTCTCGATCAGGCCTTCGGGCACAGCCGCGAGGTTGACGCCGACGAACGCACCACTCGCGCGCGACGAATTGTAGTGGATCGCGCGCGCGATCAGTTCCTTGCCCGTGCCGCTCTCGCCGGTGACGAGCACCGATGCCGTCGAGCCCGCGATCCGGCGCACGAGCGACACCACGTCGCGCATCGCCTGACTGTTCGCGATGATGTTGCCGAGGCCGAACTTGTCCTCGACCTCGCGCTGAAGGCGCGCCACCTTATTGCGCAGCGCGCGCTCCGAGAGCGCCTTCTCGGCGACGAGGAGGAGCTCCTCGATCTCGAACGGCTTGGTGATGTAGTCGTACGCGCCCAGCTTGACCGCGCGGATCGCCGTCTCGATCGAGCCGAACGCGGTGATCATCACGACGTGCGGCGGCTCGGGCAGCGCCATCACGCCGCGGATCAGATCGAAGCCGTCCATCTCCGGCATGCGCAGGTCCGTGACCACGAGATCGAACCGGTGCGCGCGGGCCACCTCGAGGCCAGCCGCGGCGCCGCCTGCGGAGTGCACGTCGAAGCCAGCGTCCTCGAGCTCCTCGGAGAGCAGATCGCGCATGGCCTCGTCATCCTCGACGACGAGCACGGTCGCAGAACGCTCGGACATCGCCGACGGTTCTAGCATGCGGGGTTCTCGTCCTGCCAACGGGCCTCGGCCGCCGAGCCTGCTTCGCCCCTCCCCAGCTCCGCCGGGAAGCAGACGAGACTCGTTCGGGAAATCGCCCGAAGGGCTAGCTGATTCCGTGCTTGCGCCGCTTGCGACGGTGCTCGTGCTCTTCATCCACGAGTCGCACGTAGTCCAGTGGCGTAGGTGGATCCCACTCCGCTGGCTGAAGCACCCCGAGCTCGCGCACCCGCTCGCGAAACGCTTCGGCGATGTGATCGAAGGGGGGGAGGTCGTTGCGACCCGAGAGGGCTCCGGACTTCGCGGCCTCGCTCGCCTCGGCGGTCAGCTGGAGCGCGGTGTCACGGTTCACGCGCCCGCGGCGCAGGACGTCCTGGAGGCTCGTCGCCAGGTGGCCGAGCTCGTATTGCCCGGAGTCGAGCATCTCGAGCGCGACGAAGATGACCTGGCGCGCCGAGAGGACCTTGTCCTCGTAGAGAACGAGGGCGGCCTGAAAGTAGTTGTACACGGGTACGAGGCGCGGCCCGAACCGCCGGAACCCGACGGGCGGCGACCGTCGATCGAGGTGAATGAACATGCGCTGCACCGCCGGTCCCTTGGGCACGCGGCGCGCGAGATCGAGGATGCGCTGCGCATCGTCGTCGTACGCGCGCGAGGCGATGAGCACGCGCTCGAGATCCGTGAGGCCGACGTTGCCGGCAACGAGGTCCGCGTACAAGCAGTAGATGATCGCATCGGCCTCGGCGTCGTCGCCGAACAGGGTCTCGCGCTCCGCGGTGGCGCCGATCCGCGACGTCAGCATCGCGGGCAGCTTGTAGGGGATCTGGGCGCGCAGCGCGCGGAACCGGCCGCGGAGAAGGTTCTTCAGGTTGTTCTTGAGGACGAACTCATCGTAGTCGATGCCGTCGAGCGCGAGCTTCGCGGCCAGGACCTGGCGCATCTGCGTCGGGCTGCCCGAAACAATGCAGATCCGGTTCCCATCCTGTTTCAGCGCGCGGAGCAGCGCCGTCGCACCCGGGTACGCCTGCTTGTCGGCGGCGGTCTCGATCGCGCTCTTCACCAGGTCACCGACGCTGTCGAACTCGGTGCGCAGATACGTCTTGTCCAGATCCCAGCGGAACGTGTGCCGCGGCGGCCGCGCGCCTTCCGGGAGGCCAGGCGGAACGTGATCGAGCAGCCCGATGCGCTCGCCGACCTCGACGGGCAGCGTGCTCAGACGGCGCAGCAGCGACTTCTTGCGGACGGCCATCGGTTACGCCTCGAGCGGCGCGCTACTCGGTGCCTTGGCCCGGCGGCTCGAGCGCTCGTCGAGCTCGGCCATGGTGCGCGCGATGTTGGCGCACAGGTTACCGGCCAGCGCCTTGTGCGCGACCTTGATCGCATTGGTCACCGCGCGTGCGTTCGATCGCCCGTGGGCCTTGATGAAGGGGTGCGTGAAGCCGAGCAGCGGCGCGCCACCGTACTGCTGCCAGTCCGTCACGCTCTTCAGCTGATCGATCGCCGAGGACAGGGCGATCAGGCCGAGGCGCCACGCAAGCTTCTCCTTGTGCGCGTAGCGCGCGAGCCGCACCACCGTCTCGGAGACGCCCTCGAGCATCTTGAGGACGACGTTGCCGACAAAGCCCGACGTGACGACGACGTCTGCGACCCCACGGGGGATGTCGAGGCCCTCGATGTTGCCGATGAAGTTGAGCTCGGTCGTCTCGACGAGGGCGGCGTGCGCCGCGACGATCGACGCGGGGCCCTTGCTGGCCTCGGTGCCATTGGACAAGAGCGCGACGCGCGGGCGCCGGTTGCTCGACACGAGCTTCGCGTAGGCCGAGCCCATCACCGCAAAGCCGACGAGGTCTTCCGCGGTGACGTCGACGGTCGCGCCGACGTCGAGGATCAGCGAGAACGGGTCGTCCTTCTCGCCGCGGCGGAGCTCCGTCGGATACACGGCCGCGAGGGCGGCGCGCTTCACGCCGTCGAGGAGCTTCCAGCGGCGCGCACACGCGAGCACGCTGGCGCCGGTGTTGCCGGCAGAGACCAGCGCGTCACCTTCACCGCGTGCCACCAGATCCGCCGCGACCGCGATCGAGGCCTCGGGCTTGGCGGCGAGGGCTTCGGCGGGCTTCTCGTCCATCTCGACGTAGGTCGGGGCGTGATGGACGCGGACGCGCGAGCCGTCGTGCCGCAGCTTCGGAAGCAACCGGCCGAGCACCGCGGCGTCCCCGACAAGGACGATCTCCGCGGCGGTCAGCGCGATCGAGGCCTCCGCGGCACCCTGGACGATCTGGTCGGGGGCGTGATCGCCTCCCATCGCGTCCACCACGATCCTGTGCATGAACGGCATCTTGCCACGAATCAGAGGATCTCGCGGGCCAACGGCGGATACGATCCACACGGGTGCTAGAGTCCGGCCCGATGCCGGAGCGGCTCTACATCGTCGACGGGCACGGATACATCTTCCGCGCCCACTACGGCCTCATGAATATCTCGCGCGGCGAGCGCCGCGAGGTACGCCTCTCCACGAGCGAGGGCATGCCCACGGGGGCGCTCTACGTGTTCACGCGCATGTTGATGCGGCTCGAGGAGGACAACGCGCCCAAGCGGATGGCCGTGGTGTTCGACGACAAGAGCGGCAAGCGGACGTTCCGCGCGGAGATGTTCAGCGAGTACAAGGCGACGCGTAAAGCCCCCCCCGAAGAGCTCCAGGTGCAGATGGAGTACTTCCCGAAAATCGTCGAGAAGCTCGGCTGGCCCGTGGTCACGGTGCCCGGCGTCGAGGCCGACGACGTGATCGCGACGCTGGTCAAGCAGGCACGCGACAAGGGCTGGGAGGTCGTCATCTACAGCGCGGACAAGGACATCATGCAGATGGTGGGCGAGGGCGTCTCGATGATCGACGCCCTGCACCAGAAGACCTATACGCGCGAAGAAGTGATCAAGAAGATGGGTGTGCCGCCTCACCTCATCCCGGACTTTCTCGCGCTCGTCGGCGACACCAGCGACAACATCCCGGGGCTCCAGGGCGTCGGCGACAAGACGGCGGCGGCCTTGCTCGAGCAGTACGGCTCACTCGAGAACCTGATCGCGCAGAACCCTGTGGTGCCGCGGATCAAGATCAAGCAGCCGTTCGGTGACCCCGAGCAGCTCGCGCGCGTGAAGCTCTCGCGCCAGCTCGTCGAGCTCCGGCGCGACGTTCCGCTGC
This sequence comes from Kofleriaceae bacterium, assembly GCA_033763475.1. GTDB lineage: Bacteria > Myxococcota_A > Polyangia > Haliangiales > Haliangiaceae > JABFXX01. The sequence goes on along the minus strand of JANRKM010000216.1, from coordinate 54,455 downwards.
CGCGCCCGCTCGAGGACTACGTCGTCACCGACTGGGACCTGCCGGCGCTGCACCAGATGTTCACCGAGCTCGAGTTCCAGGTGCTCGTCGAGAAGGTGAAGATGCGGATGCCGCCGGGCGAGGACGTTGTCGTCGTCCCCGCGCCCGAGACCACCGCGGTGGCCGCGATCGAGACGGCACCGGATCCGAAGATCACGATTCGTCCCGATGCGATCGCCGAGCTCGCGGCGGCCGCGGCCAAGGCGAAGCGGATGGCGCTCACCGTCGAGCTAGACCCCGAGCGCCCCGAGAAGGCGGGCTTCGTCGCGGTGGTCGTGGCGGTGAAGGGCCTCGCCCCGGCGTACATCCCGCTCGGCCATCGCTACATCGGCGCCCCGGCACCGCCGCTCGCCAAGGACCTCCGCCCGCTGTTCGACGTGCTCGAGGATCCGAACGTCGAGAAGGTCGTGCACGACGCGAAGACCGTGGTGCGGACGTTCGCCGGGGACCACGCGTATGGCCACGTCAAGGTCGCGGGCATCGTCGAGGATACCATGCTCGCGGCCTTCCTCCTCGATCCCACCGCAGAGGCGGAGCCGGGCGAGGACGCGGTACAGCGGCTGGGTGGCGTGCTCCTGCCGGCGCGCGCGACGATCGCGGGGCGCGCGAAACATTCGCTCGAGAGCGTCGACGTCGATCGCGCCGCACCATGGGCCGGCGCGATCACCCACGCGCTGTTGCCGATCGCCGAGCAGCTGCCGCAGCGTCTCGAAGCGAGCGGGCTGTCGTCGCTGTACCGCGATGTCGAGCTGCCGGTGGCGCTGCTGCTTGCGGACATCGAGCGGATCGGCATCCACATCGACACCGCGCACTTCCGCAAGCTCTCGGCTGAGGTCGGCACCAAGCTCGAGTCGCTCGAGCGCGAGGTCTACGCAGCCGCCGGGACCGAGCTCAACATCGGGTCGCCCAAGCAGCTTGGCGAGCTGCTCTTCGACAAGCTCGGCCTGCCCACGAAGGGCGTGCGCCGCACCAAGCTCGGCTGGTCGACGGAAGCGGAGACGCTCGAGGCGTTGATCGAAGCGCACCCGATCATCAAGCCGATCCTCGAGCACCGCGAGATCAGCAAGCTGAAGGGCACGTACCTCGACGCGCTGCCGCCACTCGTGTCGCCCAAGACCGGCCGGGTGCACACCACGTTCAATCAGGTGGTCGCGGAGACCGGGCGCATCTCGTCGCAAGATCCCAACCTCCAGAACATTCCGATCCGCTCCGAGCTCGGGCGCGAGATCCGGCGGGGCTTCGTCGCGGCGCCGGGCCACGTGCTGATCGCGGCGGACTACTCGCAGATCGAGCTGCGCATTCTCGCGCACCTGTCGAACGACGCGAAGCTGGGCGCTGCGTTTCGCGATCGCGTCGACGTCCACACCCAGACGGCCGCCGAGGTGTTCGACGTCCCCCGCGAGAGCGTCACCTCCGAGCAGCGCCGGATCGCCAAGGCGGTCAACTACGGTCTGTCCTACGGGCAGTCGGACTTCGGGCTCGCGCGCACACTCGAGATCTCGCGCACGCAGGCGGCCGAGTATTCACGGCGCTACTTCCAGCGGTTTCCCACGATCCACAAGTTCATGGAGGACATCGTCACGCTCGCCCGCGCGCAAGGCGGAGCGCGCACGCTGCTCGGGCGGTGGCGGCCGATTCCCAACTTGATGTCGAAGAGCCCGCAGGCCCGGCATGCGGCCGAACGCGTGGCGCAGAACACGCCCATGCAGGGTACCGGCGCCGACATCATCAAGCTCGCGATGCTCGCCACGGTGAAGCGGATCGCCGCCGAGAAGTTGCCGGCGCGCATGCTGCTCACCGTCCACGACGAGCTCGTGTTCGAGGCGCCACCGTCGGAAGCCAATGCGATTGGTGAGATCCTGCGCACCGAAATGGAGAGCGTCTACCAGCTCTCGGTGCCGCTCGAGGTCGATATCGGCATCGCCGACAACTGGGCCGACGCGTAGACTGAACCACGTGGGATGGCGCCGCTGGTTCACGGCCGATTCGCGCATCACCGTTGCTTCGCGGCCATTCCGAGCACATCGGCATCGAGCTCGACGTGCGCAACACGTGGCCCGTGGTTCTCGATCAGCCGCAGCTCGGAGCTGCGCGCGTCCCACCCCGGTGTGCCCGGGTGCTGATGTCGGGATATTCGGAGCAGGCGATCACGCCACGCGCCGGCCTCCTCGCGAAGCCGTTCACGGTGGAGGCGCTCAGCAGGCTCGTGGTCGACCTGCTCGATCGTCAGGCGGCGGTCAGGTCCACTTCGTAGCGCGGCTTGCCGTCGATGCCGACGAGCGCGACATGGAGTGCATCGGCGGTGACGTCGACGGTGCCAAATGACTGCAGGCCGTCCCACGGTGCGAGGTTGCCGGTTCCCGGTGGCGGGGCCCACTGGAACTTCAGCTCCGGGCCAAAGGTCGGATCGAGCGCATTGGGGCCAAACGTGCCCGCATGGATCGGCCCGGCCACGAACTCCCAGAACGGCGCGACCTTCGCTCCGACGGCACGCGCGGGATCGAAGTAGTGCGCGGCGGCATAGTGGACGTCCGCGGTGAGCCACACGACGTTCGTCACGTTGCGCTCGGCGATGCCCGCGAGTACCCCCGCCAGCTCGCGCTCGCGCCCGAGGGGTGGCCCCGCGTCGCCGTTGGCGTAGCCTTCTTGTCCCGCGTCGCCAGGGCCATCACCGATGACGAGCGCGATCGGTTGATCGCACGCGACCACCTTCCAGCGCGCCGTCGAGCGGGCGAGGGCGTCGACGAGCCACGCGGCCTGGCGCGCGCCGAGCATGTCGCCGGTCGTCCCGCGGTTGTCGTCGTTGGGCGTGCGGAAGGTGCGGAGGTCGACGACGATCACGTCGAGCAGCGGCCCGTAGTGGATCACGCGCTGGATCGAGGGCCCGCCGATCGGCGTCCACTCGCGCGTCGCGCGCAGGGCGCGGGCCGCGAGGACGGACGCGTCGCGCTCGATCGTGTAGCGCTCGTCGTCGAGGATCTGCTTGGGCCACCAGTTGTTGCGGGTCTCGTGATCGTCCCACTGTGCGATCACCGGCACCTCGGCGGCGAGCGCGCGCACGTGCTCGTCCTCGAAGTTGTAGGCGAACCGCGCGCGAAAATCGTCGAGCTCCTGGGCGACGCGGGCGACGCGCTCGTTGCTGATGTTGCGCCACAGCCGGCCATCGAGCGTGCGGTGCTCGGGGAGGATCGGGTTGTCGGCGTAGATGAGGTCGCCGGAGTTGAGGAAGAACGCGGGCTGGGCCTCGCGGAGCGCCTTGTAGCCGAGCAGGCCACCCCACGCGGGGTTGCGGCCGTACCCCTGGCCGCACGTGTCACCGCTCCATGCGAATCGAAACTTCGTCGGCGAGGGAAGTGCGAAGCGGCCTGCTGCCCACGCCGAAGCTCCGCGCGCCGCCTCGCGCTCGAAACGGATCCGATACGCGATCGTCTGGCCGGCGGGCAGGTTCTCGAGTGCGGCCCAGCCCGTGTGATCGGTCGCAGGGCCGACCACCGGGCCTCGGACGCGGTGCACATTGGCGAACGACCCCGTCGTCGACCACTCCACGATCATGCGCGCCGGCTCGCTGCACCGCGCCCACACGATCGCGCGATCGGCCTGTACATCGCCGGCCTGCACGCCGTGAGTGATCGACGGGACGCTCGCCTTGCCGGTGCCGCGGAGGCACGACGCTGCAGACGCCGCCGCAGAGCCGAGGAGAAACGATCGCCGCGTGATCACGCGCGCACGATAGCAGGCACCAGGTCGCGTAGGTGCGGGGGCTGGTGGGCGAGCAACGGCCGCACGTCGTCCCGGCGGCCTTGTGCGTGCGCCGCATGCAGGAAGGTGGACAGCAAGCTCTTCTGCCGCGGGCACGCTACGGGAATGCCGCGCGCGGTGCGACGGTTGCTGCGCAGTGACCGCACAGGATGAGGAGCTGTTCGTGCACTACGTCGAGCGAGGCGCCGAGCCGTGGAACAGCTCGCTCGCGGCGGCGTGGCTCGACTACGAGCTGCGCGCGTGGGTGCTCCCCCGGTTGCCGGCACGCCGTCCGCTCGCCGCGTGCAACGTCGGCATCGGCGTCGGCCTCTGGGACGACTGGCTCGGGCACGTACTCGGCACGGGCGGGTCGTTGGTCAGCGTGGATCGCGATCCCTCGATCTGCCGTGTGTTCGCACACCGACAACGGCGTGAGCGCCATCCCCACCCCGCGCGCGTACTCTGTGGGGACATCGTCGACGGGGTGCTCGGGGCGCTGCGCTTCGACGTGATCACGATCGTCGGCTCGACGCTGAGGGAAGCGGACGATCCGCGCGTGCGTGGCATGCTGCATGGCGCGCTCGCCGACGGTGGGTGCATGCTCAGCGCCGAGGTCGGGACCGGTGCTGTGCCCGAGAGCACACCGGGCGTCGAAGTGCGTGTGTTCGACGAGATGTGGATCCGATTGGAACGGGCAGGGTAGAATTTTGCCCATGCGCGCCCGGGCTACCCTCGCACTGTTCGGCGCGCTCGCGGCGTGCGGCGGGGAGGTCAAGCCCAAGGCGTTGCCTGCGACCGGCACTGGCTCCGCTGTGTCGGCCGCCGCGCTCACGCCGCCCACGCCCGCCAAGCCGCTCGTCGAGGGCGCCACGCTGCGCCCCCACCACGAGGAGCATGTCGTCGAATGCCCGATCTCGGCCGAGGCGGCCGATGGCATCGACGACGAGGCACGGGTCGGCGCGTTGCTCGAGGAAGCGAACAGGCAGATCGAGGCCTCGGCGTTCGGCGCCGCGTGGACGTGTGCCGATCGTGCCGCCGACCTACTGCCGACCTCGGTCGAGGCGCATCACCTGCGCGGTGCGGCGCTCGCTGCTCTCGGGCGCGACGCCGACGCGCAGCTCGCATATTCGCTCGCACTGTCGCTGGACCCCGACGATCCGGAGACGCTGCGCGCGGTCGCCGACTTCTATATCAACGGCAAAGGCGAGCGCGGCCGTGATGCCTTGCGGCTCGGGCTCGAGCTCGCGCAGCGCGGTAGCCGGCGCGTGCAGGCCCGTCGCCGCCGCAACCCGCCGCTCGCCGCCGACCTCGCGGTGCTCGAGGCGCAGGCCTTGAACGATCTCGGCCGCAGCGACGAGGCGCTGGTCCGCATCGACGCCGCGCTCCGGCTCGCTCCCGGGCGCGGGGACGCGTTGCACGAGCGCGGGGTCGCGCTGTTCGACCTGTCGCGGTTCGCCGACGCGAAGGCGGCGTTCAGCCGCGCCATCGTGATCCAGCCCGACGACGCCTACACGCATCAGATGCTGGGCCTGTCGCTCGAGCAGCTCGGTGAATTCGACGCCGCCGACGCCTCGCTCGCGAAGGCGCGGTCGCTCGCGCCGCTCGAGCTCTCGCCGCCGGTGTTGATCTCGGTCGCCGAGTTCCAGCAGGAGATCGACGCGGTGGTGGAAGGGCTGCCTGCGGAGCGCAAGGCCCACGTCAAGGCCATCAAGGTCGAGATCGCGGACCTCCCGGCTCCGGCGGATCTCGCCGCGGTCAACCCGCCGTTCCCGCCCACCATCCTGGGCCTGTACCGGGGGCCAGTCGGGCCGGCTGCCCATCTACCGCCCCAGCCGGGCGAGGAGCCGCGCTCGATCGTCCTGTACCGCAAGAACCTCGCGCGCGCCGTGAAGACCCGCGCCGAGCTCTCCGAACAGATCCGGGACACCCTCCTCCACGAGATCGGGCACCTCGAAGGCCTCGACGAGGATGACCTGCGCCGCCGCGGCATGGAGTAACAAACCCGGGGGCAAACAGGCGGTTGGGCGGTGGTTCGGGGTACGATGGCGACCATGTCGGACGGCAAGGGGCTGGCGCCACAGGCGACCGAACCAGTGCTCGTCCGTTCGCTCGAAGAGGCGCTGCGTCGCGAGCAGAAGAAGATCGCGCTGGTCCAGGAGGTCAGTCGAGCGCTCAGCGAGTCGGGCGATCTCGATTCGCTACTGATCTTGATCATGACCAAGGTCACGGAGCTGATGGAGGCGGATCGCTCCACGCTCTACCTGATGACCGAGGATGGCCGGCAGTTATGGTCCAAGGTCACGCAAGGTGACGAGCGCGTCGAGATCCGGCTCGACCTCGGCGAAGGTATCGCGGGCTGGGTCGGGCAGACGCGCGAGATCGTGAACATCCCCGACGCGTACGCCGACCAGCGGTTCTATCCGGCGGTGGATCTCAAGAGCGGCTATCGCACGCGCTCGATCCTGTGCGTGCCGATGATCGGCGCGCTCGGTGGCACCGTCGGCGTGCTGCAGGTCCTCAACAAGGACGGAGGTCCCTTCGTCAAGGACGACGAGGAGCTGCTGCTCGCGCTCGGGGCGCAGGCCGCGATCGCGATCGAGAATGCGCGGCTCTATCACTCGCTGGTCCAGCAGAACCAGGCGCTATCGCAAGCGCGCCGCCACCTCGAGCGCCGCACGCGCGAGCTCAACGCGCTGTACGAGGTCGAGAAGGAGCTCTCGGCCGCGCTCGACCTCGACGACCTTCTGTCGCGTATCCTCGCGCAGGCGATCACGGTGCTCGGCGGCGGCGCCGGCTCGATCGCCCTCGTCGAGCCCGACGGTGCACTGCGGTTCCGCACGGTGCAGGGCCCGGCGGCCCCCAAGCTAATCGAGCGCACGCTTCCGCACGGCACGGGCCTCATCGGGTGGTCGATCGCGCACAAGACGCCGGTCATCGTCGACGACCCTGCAAACGATGCACGCCACGCGAGCGAGATCGCGCGCGAGAGCGGCGTGCGTCCGCAACACCTGATGGTCGCGCCGATGATCGACGGGGACGATGTCATCGGGGGCATGGAGATCGTGGACCAGCGCCGCGCCGCGCGCGACGGCGACGGCCCGTGGGGCGAGGACGACCTCAAGCTCCTCGTGCTCATCGCAGCGCAGACCGCGGGCGCGATCGGAATGGCTCGCAGGCGCAGCGAGGCCAGTAATCGCGACCGGTTAGCATCGATCGGGCGCATGCTCGCGGGTCTGCTACACGATCTGAAGACGCCGATGACGATCATCTCCGGATATGCGCAGCTGATGGCCGCATCCGACGAGGCCGAGCAGCGCGACAAGTACGTCGAGCAGATCCAGCGCCAGTTCGATTTGATGGCCGGTATGACGCGCGAGGTACTCGCATTCGCGCGCGGCGACTCTGACCTCGTCGTGCGCAAGGTCTACATGAACCGGTTCGCCGAGGAGCTCACGCAGCAGCTCGGCGCTGCTGTCGGTGGGCGCGGTATTGATCTCCACGTCGACGCTCGCTACGACGGAATCGCGTTCTTCGACGAGCAGAAGCTGATGCGCGTATTCCACAACCTCACCAGCAACGCGGTCGACGCGATGCCGGCGGGGGGCACGCTGCGCGTGTTGATCGACAAGGTGGGCGACCAGCTCGAGTTGCAGGTGACGGACACGGGGCCAGGCATTCCAGCCGCGATCCATGCGCGCCTCTTCGAGCTCTTCGCGACGGGGCGTAAGGGCGGTACGGGCCTCGGCCTGGCGATCGTCAAGCGCGTCGTCGACGACCACAAGGGCACGATCCGCTGCGAGACCGGGCCGAACGGGACGTCGTTCGTGATCCGCTTGCCGCTCACGCGCTCGCACGACGGCCACCACGATAGCGAGTAGGCCATGCTCGCGCTTCGGGCCATCGACAAGGCTTACGGAGCCTGGCGTGCGCTCGCGGGCGTGACACTCGAGGTCGCAGCGGGCGAGGCCGTGCTACTCGTCGGGCGTAACGGTGCGGGCAAGACGACGCTGCTCCGCATCGCGACCGGGTTCATGGATCCCGACGCGGGCGAGGTGATGATCGACGGCGTCTCGATGGCGATGCACCGTGCACGCGCGCAGGCCAAGCTCGGCTATCTGCCCGAGCACGCGCCCGCACCCCACGAGCTGCTGGTGCGCGATCACCTGACCCTGCGCGCGCATCAGAAGGGCTTGCGCGGTGGCGATGTCGCCAACGCCGTCGACGCGAGCCTCGACGCCGCGGCGATCGCCGACCACGCCGGGCGGCCGATCGGCACCTTGTCCAAGGGCTATCGCCAGCGCGTAGGGCTCGCGGACGCGCTGCTCGGTGATCCGCCCCTCCTGATCCTCGACGAGCCGACGAGCGGTATGGATCCGATCCAGACCCGCCAGCTCTGCGACCAGTTGGTCTCGGCGGCGAGGAAACGGGCGGTGCTGGTGTCGAGCCACGCGGTGGCCGACCTCGAGCCGCTCGCGGCGCGCGTGGCGGTGCTGCGCAAGGGGCACATCGTCGCCGATGCGGCGCCCGCGGCGTTGTGCGCGCAGACCGGCAAGGCGCGCCTCGAAGAGGCGGTGATCGCGCTGCTCGATGCTCGGGGAGAGGCGGCATGAATGCGCTCCGTGCCGCCTACTGGGTCGCGCGGCGCGAGCTGCACGTCATGCTGCGCGCGCCGATCGTCTACGTCGTCGGGGGCGTGTTCCTCGTCGTCCAGGGTGTCGCGTTCGCGGGCCTCGTCGGGCAGCTGTCGGATCCGCGGCGGCCGGCGCCCCTCGGTACACTGCTCGAGAGCCAGCTCGCGGGCACGCTGCTCACGTGGGTGCTCGAGCTCGTGGTGCTGACGTTGCTCGGCATGCGCGCGATCGCCGACGACAAGAAGTCAGGGAGCTGGGAGCTACTGCTGACCGCGCAGGTCGGGGAGGGCGCAGCGGTTGTCGGCAAGTGGGTCGCGGCGTCGCTGATCTACGCGCTGTTGTGGCTGCCCACGCTCGCGTACCTCGGCGTGGTCGCAGCGTTTCGCGCCGACGATGGCGGCTGGGACCTCGCGACGATCGCCGTCGGGTACGCGGGTGCGATCGCGATCGGTGCCGCGCTGCTCGCGTGGACGATCGCGGCGAGTGCGGCGATGTCGTCGACGCTCGGCGCCGGTGCGCTCGGGTTCGCGTTGCTCATCGGCATGTTCCTCATCGGCGAGTTGCCCGCCCTGTGGCCGGACCTTGCCGTCGAGCATCCGTCGATCGCGTCGGGGCTCGAGGCCGCGAGCGTGCGCAACCTCGCGCTGACCTTCGCGCGTGGCGAACTCGCGCTGCCGTCGATCATCGCGGTGGTCGCGCTCGCGGTGGTGGGGCTGTCGCTCGCGATCACGCTCGCGTGTGCGGGCCGGCGCCGCCGTGTGGAGGTGCGCACGCGCGCCGCCAGCACCGCCCTGCTTGCGATCATGGGCCTCACGGTTTCGGTGCTCGCGGTTCGCCATCCCGTACGGATCGACGTCAGCGCCGCGCGCCGCAACTCGCTCGATCCGGCAACGATCGCGGTGTTGCGCGACCTGCCGGGACGCGCGACGGTGACGATCGTCGAGCCTACGCTCGGCGGCCTCGAGCCGATCTATGACGAGGTCGCGCGCGTGGTCGACCGCATGGCCGAGACCGCCTCGTTGCGCGTGCTCCGCGTCGATCCGGCCCACGCGCCCGGTGGCCTCGCTGCGATCGCGCGGGATGCGGGGCTCGCGCCTGGTGACCTCGCCTCCGGTGGCGCGGTGGTCATCGAGCTCGGCGATCGCCGCCGCGTCGTCGACCTGCTGTCGCTCGCGACCATCGAGCGCGGCGTCGGTGGTGCGCCGACGATCGAGCGCCTCGCGATCGAACAAGCGATCGGTGGCGCGCTCGCCGGCCTCGCGATCGGCGCACCGATCACGGCGTGCCTCACCACCGGCCACGGCGAGCTCGCGAGGGCGAGCGCCGCTGCGGATGCCACGGAGGCGACCGACTTCACCGTGGTCGCCAACCGCCTGCGCGGCGAGGGAATGACGGTCGCGGACATCACGCTCGATGCCGGCGTGCCCGTGCGCTGCACCGTCCTCCTCGTAGCCGGCCCGACGACGCCGCTGTCGGGGGCCGAGGCCCTCGCGGTTCAGCAATACCTCGCCGGCGGGGGCGCACTCCTCGTGGCCGCACCGAGCCGCACGCTCGCAGGCGGCCTCGGCGCGACCGGGCTCGAGGCCGTGCTCGCCGCCGATGGCCTCACGCTGCCCCCCGCGATCATCGTCGACCCTTCGCTCACCGTGCGCGAGCTTCCGGGCGCGCTCCTCCTCGTTGACGGCTATGCGGATCATCCGATCAATGCGGGGTTTCGTGGCGCTCGGCCGACCCTGTGGTTCCAGCCGCGTGCGGTGGTGGTGGGGCAGGACGCGACGCCGCTCGTCAGCGCGAGCGCGACGAGCTGGGGCGAACGCGACCTCGTCCATGCGCCGCCGCAACGCGATCCCGACGACCTCCAGGGCCCCGTCGCGATCGCCGCACTCGGCAAGAGCGGTCGCACGCTCGCCGTCGGCTCGGCGGAGTCGCTGTCGAAGGCGGTGCTCGCCGGAGGCGCGAGTGCGGCAGATCTATGGCTCGCTCGTGCCGTGCGTGCGCTCGCGCGACGCCCCGAGCCGACGATCGACGCTCCAGCCCGCGCCCCCGATCAGATCCGGCTGGTGATGACCAGCGCACAGCGCCGCGCCGTGATCGCGCTGTCCGTCGGTGGCATCCCCCTCGCGTGGGCGTTGCTCGGCGGCGTGCTCGTGTGGTGGCGCCGAAGGAAGCGCCCCGCATGATCGCCACGCGCCGCGGCCTGGCGATCCTCGCGGTCGTCAACCTTCTGCTGCTCTCGCTGTTCGTCGTCGATCGCCGCGATGCGCCCGGCCTGGTCGACCGCGCCCTCGTCGCGGGGCTCGATGTCGCGAGCGTCACCGCATTGCGGTGGGACGACGGTGGCAAGCCGGTGCTCGGGATCGCGCGTCAGTCCCCCGGCGAGGGGGCCGAGGAAGCTACGCCTTGGCGTTTCACCGCTCCCGCATATGGCGACGTCGAGGCCGCGGCCATTGCAAACCTCCTCGCGACATTGCGGGGAGCGCGCTGGCACCGGCGCGATGCCGCCGCGGCCGCAGGCCCACACCCGCGCAGCCTCGTCATCACCGCGGGTGGCCACGACCACGTGCTCGCGTTTGGTCGCGTGCTCGATGGTGGCGAGCAGGTGTGGCTCGTCAGCGGCGACGACGCCATCCTCGTCGACGCGTGGGTCGCTCGCGCGCTGGATCCGGGCGCGCTCGGCCTCGTGATCCGGCGGCCCTTCGAGGGTGCGGCACGCGCGCCCATCGTGGTCGGTGATCGCCACCTCGACGGAGCTCCGCGCAGGTTGCAACCGTCGGGCGTGATCGTCGCCGCATCGGTGGCCGCCGAGCTCGAGCAGGCGCTCGAGGCACTCGCGCTCGAACGCCTCGTCGCGACGCCTGTGCCGGTGCCCGACGCTCTCGTGCTCGGTGTCGGCGGGGTTCGCGGCAAGCTCGGCGGTGCGTGTCCCGGTGCGCCCGCGCTCGTGCAGCTGGAGACGTCGATCGTCTCGGGCTGTGTTGCCGCGGCCGCGGCCGACCGCGTGCGCACGGCGGCGACACCCCTCACCACCACCGAGGTCGTCGAGCCGCGCCTCGTACCCGTCACGCCGACGCGCATCGTGCTCGCCGACGGTGGCGTGCTCGATCTCCAGAAGCGCGCGCTCGTCGACGGTGCAGCCGCGGACGCCTCGCGCGTCGCCGAGCTCCTCGCCGTGCTCGCGGCTCCGACCGAGCGCATCGCCGATCGCCGTTTCGACAAGCCCCGCGGCACGATCACGGTCGACTACGCGGGCGGCAGGCTCGTGCTGTCGCTGTTTGCCGACGGCCTCGTGCGCCGCAATAGCGAACCACACTTGTTCCAGCTCACCGATGCCGCGTGGGCGATCCTCGGCCGCCCAGCCGGCGAGCTGCGCGACCTCGCGTTGTGGGCCGAAGATCCCACAACGCTGGCGCGCATCGATATCGACGCCATCACTTACCAGCGCGGCCTTGTCGTCGGTGAATGGACGCGCTTGCCCTCCGGGACGGCCGACGCGCGCGCCGTCGAACGACTCGCCGCACAGCTCGCCGCGCCGCGCGCGCAGGCCGCCGATGCGCCGACGTTCACACCGCGGCATCGCGTGACCATCACCGTCTCGCCGCCCGCGGGCCCACCGTCGTCGCATACGCTCGAGCTCGGCGCCTTGACACCCAAGGGCTGTCCCGCGCGCGCAAATGGAGTGCGGGTGCTACTCGACCGCGCCCTGTGCACCGCGATCATCGCGCTGGCGAAGTGAGGCGCAGCGTGCGATCGAGCTCGTGGATCAAGGATGCGATGTACTCGTCGTCGGTGACGAGTGGACGCAGCGTCGCGACCACCTCGGCGGCCTCCTCGAGACGTGCGCGCCGCTTCGCGCCGGCATCGAGCCGGGCGAGGTGGTACAGCAGGTTTCCGACGATCAGCCGATTGTGCGGGGCTTCCTCGCTGGAGAGCACGCGCCGCGCACGTTTTAGCCCCTCCTCGCCGGCTTCGCGCGCCCACTCGAAATCCTTCTCGTCGATCGCGAACTGGGTGATCGACGAGAGCTGCGTGGCGAGCGCGCGTTCGAGCTGGAGGTTGTTCGGCGTCTTCGCGAGGGCGGCGCGGATCGACGCCACGCCCAGCTCGTAGGCGGTCCGCGCTGCTTTCGCATCGTTTAGGCCCTCGTAGAGCTGCGCCAGCGTGAAGTCGCTGATGCTGAGATCCTGCAGGTACTCGAGGCTATCCGGATCCACCTTCAGGAGGGCAGCGCTCACGTCGCGTCCTGCCTTGTAGTGGACGAGCGCGGTGTGGATGTCGCCCGCCTCCACGGCGAGGGTGGCGAGCCGGTCCTCGGCGAGGCCCAAGCTCCGTTGCCAGACCACGTTGCGCGGTTCGCGCGTGACCAGCTGGGACGCTTGGGCGCGCATCGCCGTGTACGCCTCGCGCGCGCCCGCGAGGTCCTTCTTCTCGAGCCGCACGGTCCCGACCACATCCCACGCGACCGCGACCGCATGCTGGGCGTCGACGGCATCGGGGTCCAGGGCGACCGCACGCTGCGCATCGTCGAGGGTGGCCTGCGCCGCGCCGACCGCGGTCGGCCAGTCGCGATCGGTGATCGCCATCTGCGCGAGCCGGAGGCTGCCTTCGGCCGCGATCACCGCCGCCGCACCGGTGGTGCCCCGCGCGAGTAGCGCACGCCCGACTTCCTGGGCTTCCCGGGCGCGCGCCTTCGCTTCCTTCGTGTCGCCCCGCTTGCGAGCGAGCATCATCAGCTGCAGGCTCGCCTGCCCATGCAGCGGGAGCCACCTGGGATCGCCAGGATGGGCATCGAGCTGTGCGCGGGCGGTCGTTGCACACGCTTGCAAGAAGGCGATGCCTTCGTCGGCGCGCTCCGTGTTGTTGAACGTGGCGGCGAGGTCGAGCTCGGCTTCGCACCGAAGGATCGCGCCGCGTTCGTCACCGGCGGTCTCGAGCTGCTTGGCTTCATGGAGAGCCGCGCGGAGGTGGGGCTCGGCCTCGCGAGGCGTACCGCCGCCGAGGGCGGCCTCGCCGAGCATGATGCGCGCCTTGGCGCGGTGGGCGCGCATCGTCAACGGCTCGTCGCCGGTGGCCGCAACGCCGCTGTAGTACGCCTCGATCTGTTCGCCGGCCCCGCGGAACAGGTCGAGACGCCCGATCCGATCGAGCTGGGTCAGGAGGTCGGTGGCGAGGAATGCGACCATGTTCTCGGCCGCGTCGCGCTGGCGCTCGGCCGCCTGGCGTGCTGTCTCGGCGACTCCGCGCTCGTGGAGGACGCGCCGGACGCTGATCACGGCGAGCATGGCGACCGCGAACAGGGCAGCGCTCGACACAGTGACGAGCGCGCGGTGCTTGCGCGCCCAGCGCCGCATGCGCTCGCCCAGCGTGTAGCGCCGACTCTCGACGAGCTGCCCGGTCAGGAACCGTGACAGGTCGCTCGCGAGTGCGGTGGCCGTCGGATAGCGCGCCTTGGGCGTGGATTGCATCGCGCGCACGATGATCGCGACGAGATCCTGCGGGACCTCCGCGCGCGCGAGCTCGTCGCCGAGCACGCGTGGTGGGCGCTGGCCGGTGACGACGAAGTACAGCGTGGCCCCGAGGCCGTAGATATCCGACGCCAGGTCCACCGCGCGACCCTGCGCCTGCTCGGGCGCCATGAAGCCGGGCGTCCCGACGATCTGGCCGTGGGCGGTGGTCGCCTGCTGGGTGTCTCCATCGCGCTGGTCACGCGTCGTGTTCGCTGCGACCGGCTCATCGGGCGCATCGTCCGTGGTCTTGGCGAGGCCCCAGTCGAGGAGCATGGTCTCGCCGAACTCACCGACGACGATGTTGTGGGGCTTGAGATCGCGATGCACGACGCCACGGCTATGCGCGTAGGCGACCGCGTGCGCGATGGTGACGACGTGGGGCAAGAGCGCGAGCCGCGCGCGCAGATCCGCGGCTCGCTCGACGAGACGCGCGAGCGTGGCGCCACCGACGAGGCGCATCGCGTAGTAGGCGCTACCGTCGGGAAACGTGCCGGCGTCATGGATGGGAACGATCGCGGGGTGCTCGAGGCGCGCGGTCAGCGCGATCTCTCGCGCGAAGCGGTGCGCGATCGGGCCGGTCGGATCGGCGACGCGCTTGATCGCGACCTCGCGGCCAAGCTTGCGGTCGTGGGCGAGGTAGACCCGGCCCATGCCGCCGCGCCCGATCTCCACGCCCAGCTCGTAGCGCTCGGTGGTGACAGGGCTGGGGACCTCGGCGCTCGCCGCAGGCAACGTACCGGCCGCGAGGTGACCGAGGAGTTGGAGGCAGGTGGGGCAGGTATCGAGGTGGACATCGAGCTCGATACGTTCGGCCGCCGAGAGCCGCCCCTCGATCGCCGCGAGGACGATGACTTCATCGGGGCAGCGCATGGCGGGATGATACGCTCGCGACGTGGTGCCCGTGCCGGCGCGGATCGAGCTGCTCGTCGATGTAATCGGCCAGGGCCTGCCTGCGCACGAGCGCACCGCGTTGCGCGCAGCCGTCGAGGTGCAACTCCGCCGGTGTGGCGAGGCATGGCCGGAGCTCGCGCTGCCCGATGCAGCAACCGCGGTCGTGTGGAAGGAACGCGCAACCACCGCCGGCGCGCTCGCGTCGATACGCGGCGAGGATATCCACCTCGCGAGCCTGTGCGCGCGCGGCGACCTCGCCGCACTCGCGCTGCTCGACGCGCGGTTCCTGTCCACGATCGGCCCGGCCATCGCGCGCGTGCGTCCCGGCCAGGACTTCATCGACGAGGTCAGGCAGATCGTGCGCGAGAAGCTGCTGGTCGCGCCGCCGGGCGGCCGGGCGAAGCTCGTCGAGCTTGCGGGACACGGCGACCTCGGTGGTCTCGTTCGTGTGGTTGCCTTGCGCACCGCCCTGAACCTCCGACGTGACGATCGTAGTGGCCCTACGGTCGATGACGGCCTGGTCGATGCGCTGGTCTCCACTGATCACGAGCAAGTGCCACTCGCGCTCGACCGTGCTCGCGTGAAGCGCGCGGTCGAGACGGCGCTCGTGCGGCTCGACCCCCGCGATCGCAATCTTCTCCGCCTCCAGCTCCTCGAGCGCCTCGGCATCGACGAGATCGGCCGCATCTACGACGTTCATCGCGCGACCGCCGCGCGCTGGCTCGAGCGCCTGCGTGAACGGCTGTACGATGAGACGCGCCGGGTGCTCGGCGAGGCGGGCATGAGCCCGACCGAACAAACGAGCGCGTTACGCCTCGTCGACAGCCGGCTCGAGATCAGCTTCGAGCGCTTGCTCACCTGAGCCCTACTTCGTCTTCTTGGCGTTGCTGCACGGGATGTCGGTGGCGCCGCCGTTGCCACCCCACGCGCTCGCGCCGAAGGATGTGCCGGCGTTGTTCTTCGCCTCCTGCTCGAGGCCGATCATGAACATGCGGCACAACTCCTTGTTGGGCTCGCTCTTGAGGCGCGCGACCACGGCACCCTCGACCGAGCGTTTGACGATGCGCCCGGTCAGGTCGTTGCGCTCCAGGGTCCAGTCTTCGCTCGGGATGGTGACGTGGATGACCTCTTCATTCGGCCATTGCGTCGTGACGAGCTTCTTGAGGTCCGCGGCGAGCTTCGCTGCTTGCGGGTGCTGGCTCTTGGGGACGAACGGGCCAAAGGTTGCCCAATACTTCTCGCGGTCGCCCTTGGCGATGTTGAGGGTCATCTCGCCCTGGCTGTGGACCATGAAGAACTTCCCCTTGTTGCCATCACACTCGCCGTAGACGACGAACGTGAGCTTGTTGGAGCCTTCGACGAGGCGCGGCAGCACCGACAACGTGAACGCGTCCGAGGTCGCGTTCTCCTCGTCGTCGATGGGCACCTGGGTGAGCTGGCGCTTGGTGTTGTTGGGACGGATCGCGGTCTGCCGGCCGTCGTTCTGCTGGCTCGACAGCGGGATGAAGTCGTTGGTCGCGTCGATCCGCACCGCGAAGCCGACCCGTTGAGCCTGGAAGCACTTCATGCCGACGCTATTCCAGTCGTTGCGGAACGACCGCTCGACGTACGAGTACGGGTAGATGGTGTCGGCGAGCGTGAACGTATCCGCGAGCGGCAGGGCGTCGGGCGAGTCGGCCAGGATCGGCTGCTTCGAAAAGATGACCTTATTCAGCTGCGCCTTGTGCAGCGTGCCCTCGGGCGGTGGATCTTTCTCGAGCTCGAGGCCCGGCTCTGGCGCCACCGGCGGGCTCGGCGCCCACTTGCCATCCTTCTCGAGGGCCGTGACCAGCAAGAGGCCTGGGCGTGGCGTCGACGAGCCCTCCGCCATCGCGAGCGGGCCTGCAGCTAGAACGAGGGAACCAACCAGCATCTGAAATCGCATGTTTCGTTTCACTCCTTGCCCCCGGATCACGCGAGGCGCGTCGGAGTCGCACGGAAACCGCAAAAAAGTGGTAACCCCACGTCATCGTGAGGCGAACGCTGGTCCTGGCCGAGGTGCGCATGCTCGCCCTCCTCGCGGTGGCGGCCGCCTGCCGCAAGCCGACGGCGGCCCCGCTGCTGGCCAATCGTGGTGCACCTGCGGGGCCGATCGCACCGACGAGAGAGCCGGAGGGCTGCGAGGTGATGAGCTCCGACACGCTGCGCGTCGCCGGCGAGCCCGCGCGCGTCGAGGTCGTTGCATGCGATCTGGGCGAGAAGCCTGCCGACGAGAGCGAGCCGGCAAATGGCCTCACGATTCGCTCGTGGGAGGGATACGTGAAGGTCACGCGCGCGGGCGGGCGCACGCTCCGCACGCAGTTCGCGGAGTGGACAAGCGGCTGGGAGTGGGGCGGCGGTGTCGGGCTCGAGGGGCCGCTCGTCGCGACCTCGACGCCGAACGATGCAGTGCTGGTCAGGCACTACGCGAATAGCGTCGACACGGCGTCGCTCCTGCTCGCCGCCTATGCCGTCGAGAACGAACAGCTGATCCGGGTCGGTGCGTGGTCGAACGATCTGATGACGGTCACGTTCTCCAAGGCCCACGATGTCGCGCGCGTGAAGACCTGCGTGATCGGCGACCCGAACATCAACCACGCCGGCTGCGGCGATGACTTCGCGGCCGACCCCGGTCCGACGATCGAGCTGCGGTGGACGGGCGCGAAGCTGGACGAGCGTACGCTGCCATAGGACCAGCAGTTCTTCCGAAACCAAAAAGCCCGGGATGAGCCGGGCTGTCGCGGAGAATCTCGGAGAGCGACTACTTGCTCTGCTTCACGAGATCTTCGGGCGAGACGCGGCCCCCCGGTGGCGTCGCGGCGCCGGCTCCGCCCGGAGGCGCGGGCGAGGCAGCAGCGATCGCCGGCGACTCCCAGTTCTGCGTGACGTTCTTCATCTTCTTGTAGACGAGGAGACCGTCCGAGTTGCGCTCGCTGTGCGGCGAGGCGACCGAGAGCTTGCCCGTGACCTCGACCTGGTCGCCGACCTTGTAGGGCGGGCAGACATTCTTGGTTGCGTCCTTCTCGTTGGGCTCGCAACGGTCAGGGTAATTGGCGAGGTTGCGGTCCGCCTTCTTGATTCGCTCCATCTCGAGCTTGTTGTACGGGCGCGGCACGTCGACGACCCACAGGCTCTTCTCGGGGGGCGTGTCTGCCGTGTCCCCAATGTAGAATTTCGCGCGCTGGCACTTCGTCGGATCCTCGTCGATGATCTTTTGCACGTCCTTCTCGGACATGCCCGGCTGGCGGACTTCCGTCGGGCAGTCGTACGCCCACGTCACCACGCCCTTGACCGTGATCTCGCTTTCGAGGAGCTTCTTGCCCTTGACGCGCAGCTCCTTCACCGAATGCGATCCGTCGGGGCTCGCGGGCAGCGCGAAGTCGGGCACCTGCGGAAGGTTGAGCTTCACCTCGGCCTTGCGGACCTCTGCTTCGGGACCCTTCAGCTTGTCCTTGTCACAGGCGCCGACCGCGAGTGGAACGAGGCAAGCTACCAGGGCGGTGCGGAGGCCGGGAGTGTGCGGCATGCTGCGGTCATAACATGGTGACCAGGACCGCTCAAGTCGCTGTCCTTGCGGGGTGTTTGGCCTCCGCATGCGACTCGCCTGCGCGCGTAAAACCCTGGCGTCATGCTCCAGATCCCACCGCGGAGGCCGCCAACGTGCCCAGCTCCGCGGCCTTGGCGGACGTATCGAGCGAGGCCGAGGTCCGCGCCGCGCGTGGCCACACGCTGCGCATTCACATGGACGCCGATCCGGGCCGGCTCAATCCGCTGGTCTCGCCCTCCACGTGGAGTCGCCGGATCACGAACGGCACCGTATTCGAGAGCCTGCTCCAGTTCGTACCTCCGGAAGGGACCGCCCCCGCGCGCTACGCACCGCGCCTCGCGAAGGCATGGAAGGTGATGCCGTCGCAGACCGAGATTCGCCTCTACCTCGAGCAAGGCGCGACGTTCCACGACGGCAAGCAGCTGACGAGTGTGGACGTGCAGTTCACGCTCGACGCGATCCGCGATCCGCGCCGAGGCATCGATCACCTGCGCGCGATGCTCGATGATGTCTTCGCCGTCGAGTTGATCACGACGTGGGAGGTGAGGCTCGTGCTCAAGCGCCCGAGCGCGTATGTGCTGCGCGCACTCGCCGAGATTCCGATCATGCCGATGCACGTCTACGACGGCAGCTTCGTCGCCGGCGGTGCACTGGTTGGTTCGGGGCCGTGGAAGTACGTCTCGAACAAGAACGGCGTCGTGCACCTCGCGCGCAATCCACGCTACTGGGGCGACAAGCCCGCGATCGCGGATCTCGAGTTCGTGTATCAGCCCGATGCGGCGATCGCGTTGAAGGACGCCAAGCGCGGCGACCTCGACATCATCCCCGCGCTCATCCCCGCGCACTGGCCCGAGCAAGCGAGCGCACCTGGCATCGCGGTGGCCTTCCGTGCGCTCGAGCTCGCGCCGCCGAAGTGGCGCTATCTCGCGTTCAACGCTCAACAGACGCCGCTCGACGATGCGCGCGTGCGGCACGCGCTCGCGCTGCTCGTCGATCGTCGCAACATCGCCAAGCGTGTGTTCGACGGTCTGTCGCGCCCCGTGTTGTGGCCGATCTGGCCGGGCGGCTTCGTCAACGGCCCCGAGGCTACCGTGCCCGACTTCGATCCAGCGGGCGCCGCGAAGCTGCTCGACGCTGCGGGCTGGGCCGACACCGACAAGGACGGCATCCGGGATCGAGGTGGCAAGCAGCTGCGGCTCGTGATGCTCGGGACGGAGAAGCCCGCACCGCGCGACGCGTCCGCGCCGGCCCCGAAGATCGCGCGCGACTTCTTCATCGAGGCCGCGCGCCGCATCGGCGTGGTGATCGATCTGCACACCGGCGGCGAGTCGTGGCTCGAGAAGAAGATCGGCGAGGGCGCCTACGCGATCGTCGAGCGCAGCTGGTCGGGCATGGTCGACATGGACATCGGTCCGCTCCTCGGGGCCAAAGATCCGCAGCGCGCACAGTCGCCGCGTGTCGATCGCGCGCTCGACGTGCTCGCGGCGGCGTGGGACCCGGGCGAACGGTCGAGCGCGGCCCCCGAGCTCGCCGCCGCGCTCGCCGAGAGCTGGCCGATCGCGGGCCTGGTCGCCGAGGCGCCGAAGGGCTTGATCCACAAGCGCGTGCAGGGGGTCCGCGTGTGGGACGGCTGGCTCGATCTGCGCGCGCTGTCGTTTGGCCCCGAGTAGCCTCACTGCGATCGATCCCGATGTGCCACCGCCGCCGCAAGGGACGGCCGCAGGCGCCACTCCAGGGTAAGTTAGGCGCGTGGCGACTCCGGCGACGCTCGGTCGAGAAGGTGTTCGGGCCGCGCTCGAGCCCGTGCTGGCCGCGCTGCCGGACCGGCTGCGGATCGCCGGCGAGGGCGGACCGGCGTGTCGCGCGATCACGAAAGTCTATGATCAGGCGATCGCCGAGCGATTCGTCGAAGCGGCCGAGGGGGCGCCGCTCGCCCTCGTGGCCACTGGCGGATGGGCGCGCCGCGAGCTCGCGCCGCTCTCCGACATCGACTTCATCATCCTCCACGATCACGACGAGGCGACCGCGAAGCGCGTGTCCGACCGGCTGCTCTACCCGCTATGGGACGAGAAGCTCGCGATCGGGCACTCGGTGCGCGAGCCGCGCGCGGCTGCCCGCCTCGCCAAGGACGACCTCGCGACCGCGACCGCGTTGATCGACGCGCGCCACATCGCGGGCGAGCGCCGGCTGACCACCGACCTCGTGCGCGCCACGCTCGGCGCGCTCGCGCCCGGCGGCAACCCCAACGACTTGATCGCCGCGCTCGCCGCGGAGAAGAAGGCCCGTCACGATCGTTTCGGCGCGTCGCTATACCTGCTGGAGCCGAATCTCAAGCAAGGTATCGGCGCTCTGCGTGATCTGTCGACGGCGCTGTGGTGCGCCTCGATCCGCTGGCATCCACCGCGCCCGGGTGAAGATCCTGAAGACGCGGAGCAGCGCATCGCGGCGCTGGTCACGATGGGCCACCTCAACCGGCGCCAGGCGCAGGTGCTCGTCGGTGCGCGCGACTTCATGTTGCGGCTGCGCGCGCTCGTACAGCTGACAGCGAAGCGGCGCAACGATCAGCTGACGTTCGAGATCCAGGAGGCGATCGCGCCGTCGCTGTATCCCGACGCGCAGCCCCACGAGGGCGACGTGCGTTCGGCCGTGGCCCCCGCGGTGGAGGCGCTGATGCGCGACTACTACCTCCACGCGCGCGGCGTTCATCAGGTCTCGGATCGCCTGCTCGAGTCGGCGCGCGTGCCCGCGCGGCGCCGTCCGCGGATCGCCGAGATCGACGCCGCGTTCATCACGTTCAACGGCGAGCTCGCGCTCAAAGATCCGAAGCTGTTCGTCGATCGTCCGAGCGAGATGGTACGCATGTTCCGCGTCGCCGTCAGTGAAAAGCTCGAGGTCTACGGCCATACGCGCGAGCTCGCGGCGGAGACCATCGCGCGCGACGCCTCACCCCTCGCGTCGGACCCCACCGCCGCGCGCTTGCTCCTCGAGGCACTCGTCGACATCCGCGACGCCGCCCAGCCGTCGGCGCTCGAGGTGATGAACCAGCTCGGCATCCTGTCGGTGCTGATGCCCGCGTGGGCGCCGTGCACCGGCCGCGTCCAGCACGACCTCTATCACGTATACACCGTCGACCAGCACCAGCTGTACGCGCTCGCGATGCAGAAGCGCCTCGCGCGCGGCGAGCTCGCGGCCGAGCATCCGACGGCGACGGAGCTTTGGCGCGAGGTCACGCGCCCGGCGCCGCTGCTCCTCGGCACGCTGCTGCACGACGTCGGCAAACCGCTCGGCAAGGGCCACGCGGAGAAGGGGGCCGTCGTCGCCGGCGTGATCGCGCGCAAGCTCGGCATGTCGGAGGACGATGCGGAGCTCGCGGAGTTCCTCGTGCGGCAGCACCTGACGATGTCGCATCTCTCGCAGCGACGCGATCTCTCGGATCCCGAGGTCATCGCGCGGTTCGCCGAGCGCGTCGGCACCGAGGAGCGGCTCGTGCAGCTGTACCTCCTCACGCTGTGCGACACCGCGATGACCGCGCCCGACAACCTCACCGCCTGGAAGGACGGCCTCCTCCGCGATCTCATGCTGCGCACGCGCGAGCACTTCCGTGCTGGTGCCAACGTGCCGCGTGCGGGTGACCCTCGCGCCGAGCGCGAGAAGGTCATCCAGCTCGCTTCCGACGACGACCGGCAGCGCGCGGAAGTCGAGCCGATCGTCGCGGGCTTCGATCCGCGCCTGTTCACACAGCTCACGCCACGGCAGGCGGCGCGCCACGTGCGCCTCGTCATGGCCGCGCGCGATGCCGCGCCGCATGTCGCGCTCGAGGTCCACAGCTTTCCGCTGAAGGGGCACTCCGAGCTCGCGATCGTCGCCGCCGACGCGCCCGGCGTGCTCGCGGCGATCGCGGGTGCGCTGGCCGCCGCGCGCCTCGACGTTCTCGGCGCCGTGCTCGGGCACGTCGACGTCCCCATGGGCCGCCTGGTGACCGACGTGTTCTACGTGCGCGATCTCAAGGGCGAAGCGATCAGCGAAGAGGATCCGCGCTGGGCCAAGCTTGCCTCTGACCTGCGCGAGCTGCTCGATGGATCGCCGGACCCCGCGAAGGTCGCGACGCTGATCGTGCGCCGCCGGCCCAAATCGACGATGCCCAAACGCGTCACGCCGGGCGTTATCACCGAGATCCGCATCCACGACGACTCGACGCAGGCCACGATCATCGAGGTGTTCACGCGCGACCGTGTGGGCGTGCTGTATGCGATCACGCAGACGCTCGCGGACCTCGGTCTCGACATCTCGCTCGCCAAGGTGTCGACCGAGGGCGAGAAGGTGGCCGACGTGTTCTACGTGACGCGCGGCGGCCAGCACATCACCGACGACACCGAGCGTGCCGTGATCATGCAGCGCTTGCGCCTCGCCATGGATGCGCCAGACCTGAGCGGTTCGTGAGCGCCCTCGACCTCCCGCCGGGCCTCGGCCTCGAGGGCACGCCCCTCGCGGTCTTCGTCGCGCCCGCGCGCGCACGCCGGCTCACCACGATCGCGGTGGTCTCGGTCGTCGGCCTGCTCGTGCTCAGCTGGTACTTCGTGTCGCGCCATCCATACCGTCGGCAGGCGAGCACGCAGGTCGTGTTGCCGGCGGCCTTCCTGCTGATCGCGCTTCTCGCCTTCGCCCTGCGCCGTGCCAAGCTCGCGATCACGCGCGACGGCGTGCGCTGGGGGTGGACCTCGCTTGCTTTCACGCAGCCGCGCGAGCGGCTAATCAACGTCCACGTCTACACCGACGGAATCACGCTCGAGATCCAGCGCGGGGCGCGCTGGTTCCTTGCCGCGCGCGACTGGGAGCGCTTCGAGGTGCTCGTGCGCCAGCTGCGGCGCGTGGACCTGCCCACGCGCGACTACACGTTCAAGGCGCCGCTGCGCCAGCGCATGCAGAGCTACGGCCGGTTCCTCGACGCACTCACGGTCGGATGCATCGTGGGCGCGTTCGCCGTGGCGCTCTGGGCAGCCTAGGGGCAATGCTGGTCAGTTAGCGGATCCGGGGGGGCACGTGTCACGTGTCACCTGCTCGTCCACGTCCACGATCAGCAGCACATCTTGCTCAGCATGCCGACGATGCGCACCAACAGCAACTTCGCTTCCGCCAGGTCTGGATCAGAGATCGCATCCAGGAGCCTGATGACGTCGTTGATCGCGCCGCACTCCATCGCCTCACCGCGGGCGATCGCGTATCGGTTGTGGCGGTCTGCCTCGCTCGTTTTCCCCACCGCTTCGGCGATGTTCAACGGCACCGACAGCGCTGCTCGGCGCCACTGCTCGACGAGGGCCGCGTCGCCGCGAGGGATGGCGGGGATCGATCGCAACACGAACGCGAGATGTTCGATCGCGCAGCGCTAGACGTCGAGCTTTTCGTCGAGCATGCCGGCCGTAGGGGTGCAAGCGGCCCAGCGTGGTTGCGGCCCAGATCGTGGACGTGGACGAGCACGTGACACGAGCACGACGAAAGTCCTTAACTGACCAGCCTTGAGCCTAGGGGGGCCGCTTTCAAGGGACACCGCCTAGCCATGCTTTTCGGTCCGGCGTGCGCGGAATGCGCGCCGCCAGCTCGTCTCCGCTGAAGTCCCGGCGGCCGCCCGTCTCGGCGCTACGCACCAGCTCGACGAGCTTGGCGTTGACCGGTGCGGCCTTGCCGAGGCGCTGCGCGAGCGCGACGACCTCACCTTGGAGGTAGTCGATCTCCGTCGGGCGCTTCGCCTCGAGGTCATCCCACATCGACGAGCGGGCGTGCGGATCGATCGCGATGGTTTTCCTCGCGAGGATGGTGAACACGCGGTCGGGTAGCTCGAGGACACGTGGCATCAAGCGTGGTGGCACGAGTGTGAGCTTCGCGATCGGTTGGTTCGCGGCCGCGAGCACGCGCAGCGCCTCGCGCTGAGATGCGGCGAGCACGCGGCGGTATGCGCGCTGGGCGAGCTCGCTGGCGAGCGGTAGCCCCGACAGAGCGTTGACCGCGTTGTTGAGGTTCAGGACGAGCTTCGCCCACAACACGGCGCGCATGTCGCCTCGCAGCTCGACGGGCAGGTGCGCTGCCCGGCAGGCGTCGGCGAACGCGGTCGCGCGCGCATGCTGCTCGATCATCAAGGTGCCGCTCGTGCCGCGGTGGTAGTGCCCGGGGCCCTGGCGCGTCACATTCCACGGCACCATGCCCGCGAGGACAGTGCGGCCGGGGAGGGCAGCGCGCAGGGTCTCGCTGTTGCGCACGCCGTTCTGCAGGCTGATGACCACGGCGCGTTCGGAGACGACGCGTGCGAGCTCTGCGCCGGCCTCGGCCGTCTGCGCGGACTTCACGGTCACCAGCACGATGTCGGCGCCCGCCGCGGCCGCTGGATCCGGCGTCGCGGTGAAGGCGGCGCGCGGCACGATGGCGCCGCGCATCTCGCTGTCGCGGCCGTCGTCGAGCTCGGTGGCGGTAAGGCCGTTGGCCAGCTCGTCGAGCACGCGAGGCCGGCCGATCAACGTCACCTTGGCGCCACCGCCGGCGAGCTTGCCGCCGACCCAGCACCCGATGGCACCTGCACCAAAGACCGCGATCACATAGTGACGCTAGAGCAAGGCACCCTGCGTGATCCAGCGCAGGAACAGCTTGTAGTACTCGTCGTTGATATCGAGGAACGTCGCGTTGGGGTGATTGACCGGCGCGGGCTCGTACAGCGGCTTGGTCAGGAACAGCGAGTTCGCGGGCGCGACAAGGTCGAGGACGCCGACGCGCGCCTTCATGAGGTCGAGGGTGATCTGTGCACCTCCGTCGAAGGGGAGCACCGCCGCCGCGCCGGTCGCGGTGTGGCAGTTGCCACAGCCAAGGCCGCCCGCCGATGCGCGCTGCAGGAGCGGATAGATGTCGACGCCGAACTTCGGGGTCAGGATCTGCGCGGGGCTCGTCATCCCGCCGCCACCGCCACCGCCCCCCATGCCCCCCGCGGGCTTGGAGAGGGCGATGGTCGCCCCGTTCTCGACGAACATCGCGGATGTCGTGTGCGTCTTGATGCCGCCGCCGCCGTCGGTGTAGCTGACCTTCAGCGAGTAGGTGCCCGGTGGCACGTCGAGGAATGCGATGCGCGCCTTGCCCCCAAACGCCGCCGTCGTGGTGAGCTCGGGATCGATATCGCCGAGCGAGCCGAACACATAGGGGCCCTTCACGCCGGGGACCGGTGCACCGAGCCCGTCGACGAGCGTGATGTCGGCGAGCGGGATGTCGATCATCGGGTTGCCGTTGGCGCGCTGCAGCTCGGCGGCGAAGAACGCCTTGCCCGGCGCGAGCGGGTTGTTCGTGGTCGCGTACTGGCGCGCGACGTCGGCGAGCGTCATCAGGTAGATGTCCTGAACGACAGACTCTCCGGCGATCACGATCGGTGCGGAGCGGGTCGGTCGGTACAGCGTGCGCACCGCGGACACGTAGAACGTGCTTCCGGTAGGGAGGTCCGCGAGCTCGTAGGCGCCCCCGACGGCGCTCGTCACGTTGACCGCGGGGGCCAGGCCGTCGCTGGTGATCGCGACGTTGTCCATGGCCTGGGTCGGCGTGAAGTAGTCCATCGTCTTGCCGGACAGCTTCACGACCGGGTCGGGCGTCGCCGGAGCATCGGGCTGGTCAACGCTGCCGCCGTCTGGCGTCGCTTCATCCAGCGCGGTGCCGGGGCATCCCGTGGTGAGGAGAAGACCGAAGGCCGCGAACGTGGAGGCGAGGTTCCGCATGGGTTGTGCACCTCGTTGCATCAATCGACGTGCCATCAGGAAGGGCCATGTTTCAGTAACTTGCATGCGCAAATGCTGGGAGTGATCGCCCCGATGCGGGGGGCTCGCTCTCCAGACCGCGCCTTGCCGGGGTCATACCCCACGAGTAAGGTGCGCCATGCTTGAGGACCAGCTAAAGGAGGCACTTACCTTCGACGACGTTCTGCTGGTGCCCGCGTATAGCGAGGTCATTCCGCGCGACGTCGATGTCTCCACACGCCTGACCCCGGCGATTCCCCTGCGAATGCCGCTGGTGAGCTCGGCGATGGACACGGTCACCGAGTCGGCGACCGCCATCCGCATGGCGCGCGAAGGTGGCATAGGGTTCATCCACAAAAACCTCTCGATCGAGGAGCAAGCCCGCGAGGTCTCGCGGGTGAAGAAGGCGCAGTCGGGCATCGTGGTCGATCCCGTGACCATCGCGCCCACGCGAACGCTCGAAGAGGCGCTCGCGATCATGCGGCACCACAAGATCAGCGGTCTGCCGGTGGTCGATGGGGACAAGCGCCCGGTCGGCATCCTCACCAACCGCGACGTGCGCTTCGAGCGCCGCCTCGATCTGCAGGTCGGCGAGGTGATGACCAAGAACGTCGTCACGGTGAAGGACGGCGTCGGTATCGAGGAGAGCAAGGAGCTGCTCCACAAGCACCGCATCGAGAAGCTGCTGGTGGTGGATGCGAGCGGCCGCCTCAAGGGCCTCATCACGATCCGCGACATCGAGCAGGCCGAGATGAACCCCACGGCCGCGACGGACGACATGGGCCGCCTGCGTGTCGGTGCCGCGGTCGGCGTCGGTGGTGACCGCGAGGCGCGCATCGAGGCGCTGATCGCCGCTGGCTGCGATGTCATCTGCGTCGACACCGCGCACGGTCACTCGGCCGGTGTGCTCGAGGCGGTCAAGGCAACGCGCAAGAAGTTCCCCAAGCTGCAGCTGATCGCGGGCAACGTCGCGACGGGCGATGCGACGCGCGCCCTCATCGAGTGCGGCGTCAACGCGGTCAAGGTCGGCGTCGGTCCCGGCTCGATCTGCACCACGCGCATCGTTGCCGGCGTCGGCGTGCCGCAGCTCACCG
The DNA here is from genome assembly GCA_033763475.1 of Kofleriaceae bacterium. Lineage (GTDB taxonomy): Bacteria > Myxococcota_A > Polyangia > Haliangiales > Haliangiaceae > JABFXX01. The sequence goes on along the minus strand of JANRKM010000216.1, from coordinate 27,236 downwards.
CGGTGGCCGATGCGGTACACGCGGCCAAGGGCTCGGGCGTCGCGATCATCTCCGACGGCGGCATCAAGTACTCGGGCGACGTCGCCAAGGCCCTCGCGGCGGGCGCGGACACCGTGATGATCGGCTCGCTGTTCGCCGGCACCGACGAGGCGCCGGGCGAAGTGATCCTGTATCAGGGCCGTAGCTACAAGAGCTATCGCGGCATGGGCTCGATCGGTGCCATGAAGGACGGCTCGAAGGATCGCTACTTCCAGGGCGACGTCGAGACCCCGCAGAAGCTGGTGCCCGAGGGCATCGAGGGGCGCGTGCCGTACAAGGGCTCGCTGCGCGAGTCCATCTATCAGCTCGTCGGTGGCCTGCGCGCCTCGATGGGATACCTCGGCTGCGCCACCATCCCGGAGATGCACGCCAAGGCCAGGTTCGTGAAGATCTCGTCGTCGGGCCTCCGCGAGAGCCACGTCCACGACGTGATCATCACCAAGGAAGCCCCCAACTACCGGGCCGAATAGGCCGCGCGGAGCAACGACGGTGTCCCATCAGCTGATCCTCGTCCTCGACTTCGGGTCGCAGTACACGCAGCTGATCGCGCGGCGGATCCGCGAACAAGCGGTCTACTGCGAGATCCATCCCTATACGCTCGCGAATGATGCCGAGCTCGCGCAGATCCGCGCGATGAAGCCCACGGGCATCGTGCTCTCGGGCGGGCCGTCCTCGGTCTACGAGGAGGGCGCTCCCACCATCAACCCGAAGCTGTACGAGCTGGGCATCCCGATCCTCGGCATCTGCTACGGCGCGCAGCTCACCGCGCGCCTCCTCGGTGGGGGCGTCCGCGCCGCCGAGAAGCGCGAATACGGCCGCGCCGTCGTACGCGTGCGCCAGCCCGGCGCCAACAAGGGCGTGTTTCGGACGGCTGCCGAGAAGGAAGAGCTCACCGTCTGGATGTCGCACGGCGATCACGTCGAGGCGATTCCGGCAGGCTTCGAGCACACCGCCGAATCGGACAACTGCCCGTTCGCGGCCTTCGCGCACGTCGCCAAGAAGATCCACTGCATCCAGTTTCACGCCGAGGTGGTCCACACCCCGCGCGGCGCCGAGCTCCTCGGCAACTGGCTGTTCGGCGTGTGCAACGCCGCGGGCGACTGGTCGATGGCCTCGTTCGTCGACGAGGCGATCGCGAAGATCCGCGCGCAGGTCGGTGACGATGGCCGCGTGATCTGCGGCCTCTCGGGCGGCGTGGATTCCAGCGTCGCTGCCGCGCTGCTCCATCGCGCGATCGGTGATCGCCTCACCTGCGTGTTCGTCGACAACGGCGTCCTGCGCAAGGGCGAGCGCGAGTACGTCGCGTCGATTTTCCGCGATCACTTCAAGGTCGACCTCCGCGTCATCGACGCCGAGGAGCGGTTCCTGAAGGCATTCGAGGGCGTCACCGACCCCGAGAAGAAGCGCAAGATCATCGGCTACGAGTTCATCGCCGTGTTCGAGGAACAGTCGAAGCTCATCGAAAACGCCAAGTTTCTCGCGCAGGGCACGCTGTATCCCGACGTGATCGAGAGTGTCTCGTTCAAGGGGCCCTCCGCCGTCATCAAGAGCCACCACAACGTCGGTGGCCTGCCGGAGCGCATGAAGCTGGCGCTCGTCGAGCCACTGCGCGAGCTATTCAAGGACGAGGTCCGCCAGCTCGGTCTCGAGCTCGGCCTGCCGCGGCACATGGTGTGGCGCCAGCCGTTCCCCGGGCCGGGCCTCGCCGTCCGCTGCCTCGGCAACCTGACCAAGGCGCGCCTCGACGTGCTCCGCGATGCGGACGCGATCATCGAGGAAGAGATCCGCGCGGCGGACCTCTACGAGTCGATCTGGCAGTCGTTTGGCGTGCTGCTCCCCGTCAAGTCTGTCGGCGTGATGGGTGATGCGCGCACCTACGAAGAGACCCTCGCGCTGCGCGCCGTCCACTCGCGGGACGGCATGACGGCGGACTGGGTGCCGCTGCCGTACGACCTGCTCGGACGCATCTCCACGCGCATCATCAACGAGGTGCGCGGCATCAATCGCGTCGTCTACGACATCACGAGCAAGCCGCCCGGCACCATCGAGTGGGAATAGCGCCGCGGGCGCACGCGCCCGCGACCCCGCGCCGTGGATGCGCGAACGGCCGCGACCGTGATGTCGTTGGCGGCGCGATGCGCAACCCAGATGCGCCGACCGTCGGTTAGCTCGCGCACGGCGATGTGGCCGACGGGGGGAGCGCGACGATGCCGCGCGGCGTGGCAATGCGAGCGCGTTCAGCGGAGGGGATGCGCGCGGTCGGCGCGGCGCGTGATGGATGCGTATGCGGCGAGCGGGGACCTGCGCTGGAGCGCGCGAGCTCGAATGTGTACGCCGTGGTGGCGTCGAGCCGCCACGTGAACCTCGGACGGCATGCCCCAGGCCGCACGCACACCCACCTGGACGAGCCTGATGGTTTCGGGAACTTGTTCCGCTCGACGGGGCGCGAACCGGCGCACGCGCCGCCTCCTTCCGGTTTCCGTGCGCCCGAGTATGCTGCGCGTGTTGTCCGCGTCCGCGCCTTCCGGCCCGTCATCTCACGCCGCCGCGCACGCGTCGCTCCACGTCATCGTGCTGCTGTGGGGGCTCACCGCGATCCTCGGCAGGCTGATCACGATCGAGGCGCTGCCCCTGGTCTGGTACCGCCTGATCTTGTCGGTGGCGCTGCTCGGGCTCCTGGTGGTCGTGCGCAGGCTGCCGCTCGCGATCGCGCCACGCACGCTGCTCCGATACGGGGCGGTCGGCGGGATCATTGGCCTGCACTGGGTATGCTTCTACGCGTCGGTGAAGGAGGCGGGCATCGCGACGGGCGTGCTCACGCTGTCGACGGTCACGTTCTTCACGGCGCTCGTCGAGCCACTGATCTTTCGGCGCCGGTTCGATGCGGGGGAGCTCGCGATCGGCGCGGTGGTGGTCGGGGCGGCATCGCTGCTCATCCAGTACGAGCTGCGCGCCGAGCCGGTGGGCATCGTGCTCGGGTTGGTTTCGGCGCTGCTGGCAGCCGTGTTCGGCGTGCTCAACGGCAAGCTGGCGCATCGCGAGCAGCCCGCGCGCCTGATGTTCTTCGAGATCGCGGGCGCGACCGTGGTGGTCGGCGCGTGCTTCCTGGTATTGCCGACGCAGTTTGTCGCCCCGTCGGGGCTGTCGGCCGCGGACCTCGGATGGCTGGGCGTGCTCGCGCTCGTGTGCACGGTCGTCCCGCAGGTGTGGATCATCCATGTGCTGCGGGTGCTGCCGCCGTTCACGATCGCGGTCACCGTGAACCTCGAGCCGGTGTACGCGCTGATCCTCGCCGCCGTGCTGTTCCCCGCCGACACGGCACCGAGCCTGCGGTTCTACGCGGGCGCGGCGGTGCTGTTCGCACTCGTGATGGTCAATGGCATCCGCAAGGCGCGTTCGCTTCGCCGCGCGGCGTGATGCTAGCTTGAGAGGATGAAGCGCGCCGTCATTCTGATCGCGGGGCTCGCGAGCATGCACGCCTCGACCGCCGCGGCCGAGACCCGCGCGCAGGTGGACTGGGCGAAAGGCATCGTGACGGCGCCGGGTGTGGGCGTCGCCGATCGGCATGCGCCGAATCCGGCCGTCGCGCGCGGGACGTCGCGGCGCAAAGCGGAAGACGCGGGGCGCAAAGCGCTCGGCGAGGCGGTGGCGCGTCTGCCGCTCGCGACGGGCGGTACGGTCGGCGACAATCTCACCGATCCCGCGGTGGCGAAGCGCATCGCGCACGCCGTCGAGGGGGCCTATGCGATCGCGGCGGAGCCGGAGACCGACGGCGCATGGACCGTGATCATGGCGCTGCCCCTCGAGGCCGTGCGGCAGGCGCTCACCGGGCCGCGCGCGCTGGCGGCGAACGCGAGTGATACCGGGCCCACCGTCGTCGTCGTCGAGGGCGTTACGACCGATCCCGCGATCGGGACGATGGTCGGAGGGATCGCTGGCGCGACGCTGTGGGTGAAGCAGGTGCCCGCGTGGGCCAAGGAGGCCCCGCGCATCAAGGCCAAGGGCGCTGCGCGCGGCGCGATCGACGCTGACGTGGGCACGGCTACGCCATCGACGCTGTTCGTGTTGATCGCGAAGTAGCGACGTCATCGCGTGGGGCAGCGACCTCGACGGACGTTGGATATTCGTCGATGCCATCGAGCTCGATCGACCCCGTACGTGCGCCCGTGACATGCGGGAGGGCACGGGAACAACGCGGCGGTGTCGGACGTTTGCGGCCCTCTGATCGGCGCGTCGCCACCGGGTTTGCTAGGCTCGGGGCGAGTGCGCACCTCGCTGATCCTCGCCGTCCTCCTCGCGCTGTCGTCGGTTGCCGTTGCCGAGGACATCGTCGCGTACGAGACCGAGGGCGACGCCGAGCTGTCGGGCAGTGACCCTCGGGTCGCGGCACTCGACGAGGCGTTCGCGCGTGGTGTGTCTCTCGCATTGGCAGACGTGGTCGCGGCGGACGTGCGCACGGCGCGCAAGGCCGACCTCGACCGCGAGTTCGTGGCCCGGGCACGGCTGTGGGTCGCCAAGTTCCAGGTCACGAAGGACACGACCGAAGGCGAGCGGCGGCAACTGCGGGTGACGGTTCGTGTCGATCGAGACAAGGTGCGGGCCAAGCTTGCCGAGCTCAATATCGCGACGATGTCCGCCGGCGAAGCGTCGCGGGGCCGCTCGGTGGTCGTATTGCTGCGGGTCAGCGATCCCGAGAGCATCCACGCGACCTACGGGCAGGGGGCCGAGAAGGACGTCGCCGGGCTCGGGGCAATCTCGACCGCACTGCGCGGTGCTGGCATGACCACCAAGCGCGCGACGGCCGCAGGGCCCATCGCCCGTGTCGACGGCGATCTACCCCTCAGTGACGACGAAGCCGACTCGCTCGCCGCGGACGCCAAGGCCGATTTCATCGCCATCGCGGGCGTCTCGGCTGCGGCGCCGGTTCCCGTACGTGGCCTGCCGATTCACGCGATGCTGACCACCGCGCACGTGCGCGTTCTCGAGCGGAAGTCGCGCAAGGTGCTGGGGCAGGGGACGGCGCAGGTCGCGGCGCGCGGCGTCGAGCCGGCGGCGGTCGCGCACGCGGTAGATCAGGCGCTGGTCGCCGCGTTCGCCGACGTGTTCCCGCCCGCGAAGCCAGCGCTCGCACAGTCGACCGGCTTCACCGGAGACGACACGCCGCTCTCCGATGCGGGCGTGGTGCTAGTGCGGCTCGCGCCGAAGACGCCGTGGGGCCTGGTCGCCGCCGAGCTCAAGTACTTGCAGGGCGCCAAGGGGGTGCAGCGCGCGGTGCTGCGCCGCCTGTCGCCGGGTGGCTGGGTGATCGGCGTGTCGACGTCCGAGTCGATCGACCGCGTCTCGCAGATCGTGAAGAAGGCACCGACGGCCGAGACCTCGGCGCGCGTGAAGGTCTCCGGCGATATCGTCGACGTCACGCTCGCGGGGGCGCCGTGACGCGGGCTGGCCTGGTCGGGCTCGCGCTCGCGCTCGAGCTAGGGCAGGTGCTTGGCCTCGCCGGATGCGGCCCCAAGGTCGGGCCTGGTGGCGTCACCGGCGACGACGCGATCGTGAAGCTCGCGAGCAACGTGACTGACGCGCAGGTGTACGTCGACGGCCGGTTCATCGCGCCCCTGACCGCGCTGCGGGGCGGCGTCGCGGTCGAGCCCGGGGTGCACCGGTTCGAGCTGCGCCACGACGACTACTTCTCGCGCTACCTCGAGCTCGACCTCAAGCGCGCCGAGCGCAAGAGCGTCTCGCTCGAGATGGCCCCAGTACTTCCCTGACGAGGGTCCGGACCCTATGTCCGGGACATCTGTGGTACGCCCGACGTCGGGTGAACATCGGGCCACATCCACATCTGCTGCAGGTGCTCGCGCTCCTGCGCTGGCTGCTGATCATGACCTTCGTGGTCATGGGGTATGTCGTGCTGAGCTACCTCGCCGGGGTGCTCGGGCCGATCCTCGCCGCGCTCGGCATCGCGTACTTGTTGAACCCGGTCCTCGAGTTGCTCGTGCGGCGCGGCATGAGTCGCCCGCTCGGTGCGGGGCTGTTGCTGGTCTCGTTCATGGGCCTCGTCGTCACGACGGTCACGCTCGCCGCGCCCGCGATCACCGAGCAGGTCACGCATTTCGTCGACGACCTACCGCGCCTCGGGCACAACCTCACCACCTGGCTCGAGGACCGGTTCAACATCGCCGTGCCCCCGGAGTGGAACGACTACCTCGAGAGCGAGCACCTGCAGGAGACGCTGCAAGCATCGTCGGGACCGCTCGGCCGGCTCGCCTCCGCCGCGCTCGGCGGGCTGTTCAGCGTGCTCGGGTTCCTCGCCGAGCTGTTGCTCGTGCCGGTGTTCGCGTTCTATTTCCTCGTCGACTGGCCGAATCTGCTCAAACGCATCGAGCACATGATTCCGCCGCGCCGGCGCGCCGAGATCCGCGAGGTCGCGCGCGAGATCGATCGCGTGGTCGCCGGCTGGGTGCGGGGACAGGCGATCGTGACGTCGATCCTCGCGGTGCTCTACGCGATCGGGTTCACCCTCGTCGGGATGCCGCTGTCGGTCCCCATCGGGTTGCTTGTCGGTGCGCTCACCGTCATCCCGTTTGTCGGCACGTTCGTCGGCGCCGCGATCGCCGGCCTGGTGACGCTCGCCGACGGCAACATGCACACGCTCGCGGGTGTCGCCGCGGTCATCGTCATCCTCCACCTTCTCGAAGCGGGCTTCCTCACGCCGAAGATCGTCGGACACCGGGTCGGGCTCTCGGAGTCAGGCGCGCTGCTCGCGGTGGTCGCCGGCGGCAAGCTGCTCGGCTTCGTCGGCGTGGTCCTCGCGGTGCCCCTCGCAGCGACGTTCGCGGTGCTCGTGCGGTACGCCGTTCGCTACTACGAGCACACCGCGTTCTTCGGCCGCGAGTCCGATGCCGACGTCGTGATCACGCCGGCGATGGCGCTCATCATTCCAGGCATGAGCGTCCGTGGTGGCAACGTGGTGCTCGCGCCCGAAACACCCGAGGCCAACAAGACGATCCTCGAGAAGGAGATGGAGCGGCGGGCAGGGCCGATCGGCCTCGATGCCGACCCCGCGAGCGAGCTCGAGCCAGAGCTGGGCCCACCGGGTGCGGGTCAGAAGGACGCCTAGTCCGGACCGAGCGAAGCCCGACGGCGACGCCGAAGGCGGCGGCGACGGAATAGCGAAGCGAGGGACGGACGGAAGAAGATGACTAGGGGGTGTCCCTGAATAGGGACAGCCCTAGTCAGTTCGCCGAGCCGGTGGGCTGCGCCGCGCCCGCCGAGCCTTCGGTCGAGGCGGAGCCCGCGTGCTCGTCCTCGTGGTTGCCCTCGCGCTCGCCCTCGTCGTGTTCGTGCGCGTGGGTGTCATCGCGCCGGAGCAGCAGCCGCTGCAGGCAGTCGACGACTTCCTTCGCCATCTTGCGCGAGCGCGCGGTGCTCTCGCCCGTGCCCGGCAACTGCTTCATCGCTGCCTCGGCACACTCGGCGGTCTTGCACGCGCAGACCTCCGTCCGCACGGCCTCGAGCTTCGCGAGCTGCTCGTCACGGCACCCGGTCGCCAGGGCGATCGGCAGCGCGATCGCGATCACGAACGGCCAGCGCATCCCCGGCAGCATACGGCCCCGATGTGCGCCTCGCCACCCTGCGCGGCCGCGCGACGGGCGGCGGATTGGCGCGTGCGGAGAAAACCGGAGACAATCGGCGGATGTCTAGACCTGCACTCCTCGTCGCTGCCGTGGCCGTGTCGTTGGCGCCGGCTTCAGCCGATGCCGGCGTGTTCAAGCTGTACGCGGAGGCCCAGGGTGGTGGCGTGGTCGGCAAGGGCACGAGCGGCGACGTCACCGCCAGCACGGTCGACGCCTCGTTCTTCGAGAAGGCTCCGCACGGCATGTACGGCGCGCTCGTCGGCGGCCAGTTCCTGTTCCTCAACGTCGAGATCCAGCACCACCAGTTCACCAACGGCGACCGCCTCAGCACGTGGACGCAGTTCGGTGGCGGACTCCGCTTCGAGATTCCGATGGGCACGCTGACGCCCGAGGACAAGGCAGCCGGCAAGGGCAGCTACGCGGAGATGGGCTTCGGCCTCAACTTCGGCGTCGGCACCGGTCAGCAGGTGATGCCGCCACTGTCCAACGACGAGGTCACCGACAAGGCGTTCCTCGTTCAGGGGCGCCTCGGCATCGGCAAGCACCTCAACAAGATCTTCGACATCGGCGTCGCGGTGCCGGTGTCCTGGGGCTACTTCTTCAAGAGCGGTAGCGGCGCGGCGGCCAACGATCTGTCGACGCACTATCAGAGCGTGCAGGCCGAGGCGATGCTCTACCTGCGCGCCAACATTCGTTTCCTCTGAGGCCTAGGGAGCGGAACGGGGAACCTGACTCTCAGGATCCGTTCCAACGAAGGCGGCGCGGCGCTAAGGCGTCTTTGCCTGCTGCCCGACCTTGCGGGCGTCCTTGGCGGCGGGCTGCACGAGGTCGAGCATGCAGTCTTCGTCGACGAGGTCCTTGACCCGCGCGAGCACCTTGCCCTCCGAGTCGAGGAACACGACGGCGGGCAGGGTCTGGGCGCCGTAGCGGGCGCGCAAGGCCATGTCCTCGTCGGAGCCTTGCGAGACATCGAACTGCACCGGGACGAAGCCGTCGGTGATCGCCTTGTGGACGTCGGAGTTGCCGAACACGAGCTCGAGCTCCGCACACGGTGTGCACCAGCTGGCGGCGAAGTCGACCATCACGCCCTTGCCCTCGGCGCGCGCCTTCTCGAACGCGGTCTTCTCGTCGGCGGCCCACGGCAGATGCTTCTTGGGCGTGAGCACCCAGGTCCACAGGCAAAACACCCCGGCGAGCAGCAGCAGCACGCCGCCGCCCTTGCGCAGCTTCTCGAGGCCCGAGCCTTGGAACGAGGCGTGGATCGCACCACTCGCGACGCCGCCGACCATGAGCGCGACCGACAGCCCCAGGAACCACAGCTCTGGCGAGGCGATCTTGCGCATGTCGGGCAGCAGCGGCTTTAGGAAGTAGATGGCGCCGACGAGCAGCAGCACGCCACCGAGCGACTTCACCGTGTCCATCCACTTGCCGCTCTTGGGCAGGGACATCGCGGCGGCCGCGAGCACCCAGAACAGGACGCCCATGCCGAGCGCGTATACGAACAGGAGCGAGCCACCACCGACGACGTTGCGCGTCTTGGTGACGAAGCCGAGCAAGCCCGCGAGGAACGGGCCAGTGCACGGCGCGGCGATGAAGCCACCGACAAGGCCCATCGCGAACGCGCCCTTGAAGCCCTGGCCGCCGACCTGGTTCAGCTTGGCCTGCCACGACGAGGGCAGGTTGAGGTCGAACGCGCCGAACAGCGACGCGGCCATCGCACAGAACAGCAACACCAGTGGGATGACGACGAAAGGCTTGGACAGCAGGGCACCGGCGCTGCCTCCGAGCATCGCGAACGTGACGCCCAGGACCGCGTAGGTCAGGCCCATACCGACCACGTACGCGGTCGCGAGGGCGAGGCGACGCGACTTGGGCACGTGATCACCGCGGGCTCCGAAGATTCCCAGGGTGATGGGGATCATCGGATACACGCACGGGGTCAGCGAGGTGAGGAACCCGGCTCCAAAGGAGCCCAGGAACATCCAGATCCAGCCTTTGGCTTCGTAGCTCGAAAAATCGCCGCCTTCGGCACAGGTGCCGGCAAAGGCGAGCGTAGGAACCAGCAGCACCAAGGCCGCCGCGAGGACGGGCAGGGTCCGCGGACGTCGTGACAGCGGCATCGGGGCGTCCACTATACCTGGCAATGTGACGCTGGCATTCCGTATCGTTCCCTATCGGGCATTGCCTTGGTAGGGTCCCGCCCGTGACGGATTGGTTCGACGAGTACATCCCCCGCCACGTTCGCGATCTCGACGTCTATCAGCCCGGAAAGCCGATCGAAGAGCTCGAACGCGAGCTCGGCATCACCGGTGCAATCAAGGTCGCCTCGAACGAGAACCCCCTCGGGCCGTCTCCCAAGGCGCTCGCCGCGCTGCCCGCCGCGCTGTCGCAGCTGCACCTCTACCCGGATGCGGGCGGGTTCGCGCTGCGTCGGGCGATTGCGGCCAAGCTCAGCGTCGAGCACTCGATCTCCGCTGGGCAGGTCGCGCTCGGCAACGGGTCGAACGATCTCCTCTACCAGCTCGTGCTGGCGACCTGCGAGCCGACGGACGAGGTGCTGTCGCATAAGTACGCCTTCCTGTCGTACCGCTTGTCGGCGCAGGTCGCCGGGCGGCCGTTTGTCGCGGCACCGACGACAAGTCAGCTCGCGTGTGTCGTCGACCAGCTGAGCGCGGCGATCACACCGCGCACCAAGCTCGTCGTGCTCGGCACGCCGAACAACCCGACGGGCGCGGTGGTGACCAAGGCAGGTGCCGAGAAGATCCTCGCCGCGCTGCCGCCGCGCGCGCTGCTCGTGATCGACGAGGCGTATCAGGAGTACGCCGCGGCATGGCCCGAGGTCGATAAGGTCGACGGGCTCGAGCTCCTCCGCTGCGACAGGCGGGTGCTGGTGCTCCGCACGTTCTCCAAGATCTTCGGGCTCGCCGGCATCCGGGTCGGCTTCGCGCTCGGCGATCAGGCGGTGATCGACGTGCTCGGGCGCGTCGGCCGCACGTTCCACGTCTCGAGCCTCGCGCAGGTGGCGGCGATCGCTGCGCTCGACGACGACGAGCACGTCCAGGCATCGGCACGGCACGCGCGTGCGTGCATCGAGCGCATGCGCGCCGAGATCCAGGTGCCCAACGGCCTCGTGTATCCGTCGGTCTCCAACTTCGTACTGATCGACTGCGGTCGTCCGAGCAAGCCGGTGTACGAGGCGCTGCTTCGCCGCGGCGTGATCGTGCGCCCGATGGCGGCGTGGGGCCTGGCCGCCGCGATCCGCGTCTCGGTCGGCCGCGAGGACGAGATGCCGCGCGTGATCGCTGCACTCAACGACGTGTTGCGCGGATGAGAGCAATCCTTGGTCTCGTGGTCCTCGCCGCGTGCGGTAGCACGGCAGGCAAGTCGACGACGACCGAGGTGCCGCGGCCGGTGATCACGACCGCAGCGGACAAGATCCTGCCGCTACTCCCCGACGGTGCCCAGGTGGTGATCGAGGTCGACCTCGCGCGCCTGCGGGCCAACGCCCTCGTCGGGCCCCTCGTGATCAAGGCCCTGTCGACGGACGGGCTGCCCGCGCTGCCCGGCTACGTGCCGATGTCACCGCTCTCCACCGCCGAAGCCATCGTGCTCGCGTCGTATGGCGTGGGCACGCCGAATGCGGCGACCCTCACCATCGTCGCCACCAAGCAGCCGGTGCCCGGGGGCACGCGGCTCGCGGAGGATCTCGTCGCGCTCGGGCCCTCCGAGTGGACGGCGCAGCTCGAGGCGCGCGCGGCGATCGGTGGGCTCGGGCTCGGTGCGCGCTCCAACGAGGAGATCGCCGACGCGTACGCGAGCGCGGGCATCGCCGCGTCGCCCGAGCTGTTGCGGTTGCGTGACCACGCGATGCCGCCCAAGGCCCCGGGCGCATCGCTGCGGATCACCGCGCGCCTGCCGTTCGACGCGCGCGTGTCCCTCGCGCGCCAGACCGGGCTGCCATCGGCGCCGGCCCAGGTCTCGGTGTGGGCCGACGTCGTCGACGACTTCGCGATCGTCGTCGATGCCGATGCCGCGGATCCCGGGGACAACAAGACGGGCAGGGCGGCGAAGCAGCTCGAGGCCAGCGTGCGTGGCCTGCTCGCGGCCGCCGCGGCCGAGCCGGCGGTCAAGCTGCTCGGGATCCCGGCCAGCTTGAACAACGCGAAGACGATCGCGCAGGGCACGTGGGTTCGTACGATCATCGCGATCGGCCCCGAGCGCTTGCAGCGCGTCGTACAGCGTGCCACTGCGTACCTCGACACCCAGCCTGCGAAGCCCACCGCGTCGCCCGACGCCAAGCCCGAAGGAACGTTATGAAGCTCATCGCTCACCCCGTCACGCGCCCGCTGTCGGGGACCGTCCGCATCCCCGGCGACAAGTCGATCGGCCACCGCGCGTTGCTATTCTCGCTGCTCTCGGCGACGCCTGTACGCGTGCGCGGCCTCGGCGACGGCGCCGACAACGGCCGCTCGGCGAAGGCGATCACCGCGCTCGGCGCGCGCATCGCGAAGGACGGCGACGCGCTTCTCATCACGGGCACCGGGCTCGACGGCATGACCGCACCCGCGGCGCGGATCGACTGCGGCAACTCGGGCACGACGATTCGCCTCCTCTGCGGACTGCTCGCCGGGCAGAAGTTCCAGGCAACACTGTTCGGCGACGAGTCGCTGAGCAAGCGCCCGATGAAGCGCGTGATCGAGCCGCTCGCGAAGATGGGTGCGACGATCACGGGGCAGGGTGGCACGGGCGTCGACGTCACCCCGCCACTCGTCATCGGACCCGCGGGTAAGCCGCTGACCGCGATCGAATACGCGCTGCCCATGGCCTCCGCGCAGGTGAAGACCGCGATCCTGCTCGCGGGGCTGTTCGCCGACGGCGCGACCACCGTCATCGAGCCCGGCCCGAGCCGCGATCACTCCGAGCGCATGCTCGCCTACCTCGGCGCGCCGCTCACCGTCGACGGACGCCGCACCACGATCGATACACGCGGCTGGGACCGTCGCCTCGCGGGCGATGACTTCGAGGTACCCTCCGATCCATCCTCGTCCGCGTTCCTCGTCGCCGCGGCGCTCGTCGCCGGTGCCACCGAGGTCACGCTCCCCGGCATCTGCGTGAACCCCACGCGCACCGGCTTCCTCGATGCGATCGCCGCGATGGGGGGCACCGTCACGCTCGCCAACCAGCGCACGGCCGGTCCCGAGCCCATCGCCGACCTCGTGATCACCGGTGGACCGCAGGCTCTCCGCGGCACCGAGATCGCGGGCGACCTCGCGGTCCGCTCGATCGACGAGCTCCCCATCCTCGCCGTGCTCGCCGCACGGGCCGAGGGCACCACGGTGGTGCGCGATGCCGAGGAGCTGCGCGTCAAGGAGTCCGATCGCGTCGAGACCACGTGCGCGATGCTGCGCTCGTTCGGCGTTGCGTGCGAGGCGCGCCCCGATGGCTTCGTCGTCGAAGGTGTCGGTCACCGGCCGCTCTCGCCGGGCCGCGTCCACGCCGACGGCGATCACCGCATCGCGATGGCCGCCGCGGTCGCCGCACTCGCCGCCATCGGCCCGACGGAGATCGACGACGCCGACAACGTCGCGACGTCGTACCCCGGCTTCGCGGCGGCAATGACGGCGCTCGGCGCGAGCGTCGTGGCCGGTTAGTTGGCCGCGAGCTCACCGAGCGCGAGCACGGTCAGCGTGTTCACGCGCGCGGCGAAGTCCTTGCCGCGATAGGCGATCACGTAGAAGTCCCCCTCGGACGTGGTTGGTGTGGACGTGAATGTCGACGGGCATCAACGCGTCGCGGCGATCGCCATCACCTGCGCATCGTCGCGCTTGCCACTCCAGTAGATGACCTCGCCGTACTTCATGAGGTCAGGCGGCGTCATTACAGTCTCGTGCACGTGGTTGCGCGCCTCGGTCTGCGACGCCCACGCGACGAGCTCCGAGCAGAACCACTTCTCGTCCGCGTCGAAGCCGAACATGCCGGCGTAGTCGAAGGCGGCGCCGACCTTGGTGCGCGCGCGCTCGACCGCGTGCGACTGCTCCTGCGCGGTCATGTGGCTCGGGCGGACGACGATGACGTAGTGGTTGCGCGCGATCAGCTGCGCGAGCGGAATCTCGCGCACGCCGGAGCCGATCGCTTCGATCACGGTGCCCCTGCGCGCGTCGTAGATCGACGCGTGCGAGAGGTCTTCGCCCGGCGTCCCCACCGCGATCACGTCGCCGACCGCGGCGTACGAGCGCGTGAGCAGCCAGTCGCCATCGCGCGCGATGCCACTGATCTCGTGCGTCCACATCTGGGTGATGGCCGCGTCGGCGGTCGTGTCAGTGGGGCGCTTCACGAGCACGGAGTTGCTGGAGCAAGCCGTCACCGTTGTAACGAGCACCACGAGGCTACGCAGGCGTTTCATCGTGCCCGACCGTAGGTGCTCGTCGCATGCCACCCGTTCACTCGAGTGATTGCGGCACCTTGCTCGTGGGGCATTTTGACCACCCGTCTGGCGTTCACCACGTTTCACCGCGGGCGACAGAACAAACCGTGGCCTGCGCTCGTCTACTCGTGCGAAAAGGACGGCCGCATGGGTAGTTACCGCGCAATCTTGCTCGCTTCTCTCGTCGCTTCCACGGCGTACGCCGATGCCAACACGACCGACTTCGCGCCCGAGGTGAAGACTCTGTTCCGCGTGGCCGCATGCGGCAGCACGGACGAGGCGATCCCGGAGCGCTTCAACAAGCGCGCGATCGAGAACCACTGCAAGGACATGGCGGGCATGTACGCCTCGTACAAGCGCGCGTGGGCCGACAAAGCGAGCGCCTTCATCGCGGGCCTGCGGCCGGCGGATCTGCCCGAGCCGGTCGTCTATCCGTTCGGCGGTGGTGATCTCACGAGCGCGCTCGTCGTGTTCCCCGACGCCACCGAGATCACGACGCTCTCGCTCGAGGCGCCGGGTGACGTGCGCGTGATCGACACGATCAAGAAGGCCCAGCTCTCGAAAGACCTCGGCACCGTAAGCTTCGACATCAACCGCCTATTCCGCTCCGCGCACTCGACGACGAAGTCGCTACAGGCCGCGTCGCACTCCGAGCTGCCGGGCTCGCTCATGTTCGCGCTCGCGGCGCTCGCGGTGCACGGCCAGGAGCCCGTCGCGCTGCGGTACTTCGACATCCAGCCCGACGGCTCGCTCACGTACCTCACCAACGCCGAGCTCGATGCGCGGCTCGCGAAGATCACCGCCGAGGTTGCGGCCAAGACCGAAGCCGAGCGCAAGAAGGTCGCGACGCACGTCTGGGTCGAGCAGGAATCGGTGTTCGCCAACGTCGAGATCCAGTTCAAGAAGCGTGGCGACGCGAACGCGCCCATTCGCACGTTCCGCCACATCAAGGCGAACCTCGACGACACCCACATGAACGCTGACGATCGCGTGCTCGATCATCTGCGCAAGAAGGGCAAGGTCGCGGTGATGACGAAGGCCGCGAGCTTCTTGCTCTGGTACGACGACTTCTCGCAGATCCGGAATTATCTGCTCCAGAACATCGCGTGGATGGTCTCCGATGCGTCGGGGATCCCGCCCAGCTACGCGGGCCCGGCCGGCTTCGAGCAGATCACCTATGGCAGCTTCGCCGGCCCGTACTTCATCATCGACAAGAAGAACACGCGCTCCGAGTTCATCAAGCTCTGGAAGCAGAACCCCAAGCGCGAGCTGCCGTTCCGTTTCGGCTACCCTGACTCCGAGAAGAATGGTCACCTGATGATCACCCGGCCCAAAGGTGCGACTGCCCCCTGAACATCTCGAGCGCGTCGACACCCCGCACGGTGTCGTCGCGATCGTCGACCTCGCCGACGACCACCTCGTCGCCACGGCGCTCGCATTGCTGCCTGCGGCTGAACGAGCCCACGCGCAGACCCTGTCCCTGGTGCGTCGCCGCGAGCTCGTCGCCGGCCGCACCGCGCTCCACGCGCTACTCGGCGAGCTCGACCCCAACCTCGCGAGCGCGCCGATCCTCGCCGACGACCGTGGCGCGCCTTCACTCCCTGCGGGCTGGTTCGGCTCGGTCAGCCACAAGGGCACGCGCGCGGCTGCCCTCGTCACCCCCGCGGGCGAGGCGCGCGTCGGCATCGACCTCGAGCTCGCAGAAGCTCCGCGCGCCGACATCGGCCGCCGCATCCTGACGGAGCGCGAGCGCAGGATCGAGATCGATGGCCGCGGTACCACCCTGCGGTTCTCGATCAAGGAAGCCATCTACAAAGCCGTCGATCCGTTCGTGCGGCGATACGTCGGATTTACCGAAGTCGAGCTCGAGATCGCCGAGGGCTGCGCGCACGTCACGACGGAGCTGCCGTTCGCGATCGAGACCACGTGGCGCGAGCACGCGGGCTACTGGTTGTCGACGGCGCGGGCGTTGCGGCGCTAGGCCGGAGTTAGCGACCCATCGCCCAGCTGCCTTCGAGCGCGCTGGCCGCGAGCGATTCGAACATCGGTAGCCACTCGCTTGCCGAGCTTTCGAATGACAAATTCACCGTGAGGACAGTGTCCTCGTAGACGAAGCACCGCATCTCGATATCATCGCGAATGCTCGTCAGCTTCGTGCGCGCGCGCGAAATCGCGGCGCTGAGGTCCTCCGAGCTGGCGTAGCGATACGTACCGTGGAGGTGGAACTGCATGCCGCGGTTCTACCCATGACAGGAAAGCTGGCCGTCTCGCATCGGTGACGTTCGAGCGACGTGACGCGGCAAGCGATGATGAAGCGGAACGTTCTCCGAACGCGTACGAAAATCATGCGCTGCGCACTCAGCATCCTCGTGGCACATTCGGGAGCAGCTCCCCGAGTACGGTGATCTTGGCGTCAGCGCGTCACCACCTGCGCTGACGGCTCGCACGCGCCCGCCACGGGCTTCGTCTTCTTGCCCAGGCGCGCCGCCGCTGGATGGATCTTTCCCCCGCGCTCGATGAACACCTCGCGCGCCTCGAGATACGCGCAACCCGTGATCTCGCTCGCGTTCCAGCTATCGTCGTCGTTCGCGTCGAACCAGCCGTACCGCTCGTCGACGGCGAAGCGCACGAATGCCTTGCCCGTGGCGTCGACGAGCGCCGCGCGATCGAGCACGCGCACGCGGCGTGCGGTCGCGGGCACGCGCGCACGTGAGAACTTGCTCCGTTCGCTGTCCTTCGCGGCGAGCGGGCGAAGCAGCTGGTCCTCGATCAGCGCCACGGCCGTGGGGTTGGTGAACGAGGGAGCTTTGTTCGGGGCGGTCTCAGCGAAGGCGAGGCTCGAGGTGGTGATGACGAGAAGTGCGAGAGTGCGACGCATGATGATTCCTCCAGGGCAAGGGAAGCGAACCGGTGATCCATTCGACGAAGAGCGCGCAGCCGATGACCGGTAGCCACAGGCACGCGATATAGGCGTGGATGGGGTCGAAGCCGGCGCCCGCGCTCGCGATGAGCATGGCGCGCGACACGACCGCGACGGCCATCTGCGCGAGGACGTGCAGCATCCAGCGCCGGTGCGCGACGAACTGGCGTGCGCGCGCCGTGCGGATGCCTTGGACCATCGCGACAGCGACGATCGCACCCGAGGTCAGGAAGCCGAGGGTCGATGGCAGGCCGCCGGTGGCGAACCGCGACAGATACGCGCCGGAGGGCACGAGCGCGAGGAGGGTCACCGCGCCGTTCACGCGACCGACCCAGCGGTGGACGCGCGGTGCGCGACGCTGCACGACGCGCAACAGGAGCAGGAGGCATGCGGGCAGCGCGAACGCGGCGGCGACGACGTGGAGCTTGAGGACCCACTCGTACTGCGCCTCGTCCGGCAGCGGGAACTCGAGCTTCTCGAGCATGAAGGGCGCGTACTCCTCGTCATCGAAGTAGGCGAGGCTGCCGCGCGTGATGACCAGCGAGCCGAGCGCGAGCCCCAGCCATACGAAAAGTCGCGCAACGCGGCGTCCCGGTCCCATGCTCCATGAGACGCACGCAGGCGGCTCAGGTTTCGTGCCCTGACAGCAACCTTACATGGCGCGCCGGTCGGGCGATTTCAGGTGGTTAGCGGCGGATGCGGGGCACGTCACGGTCGAGAACGGTCTTGCGCTCGTCGCGCGCGGCCGCGCGGATCGCTTCATCGCAGATCGCGCGGACGTGCTCGCTCAGCTGGTCGGCGACCGCGTCGGAGGTGTTAAAGCCGGAGCGGTCCTTGATGTACTTCTTCATCTTCGACACGACGATGAGGATGTCCTTGTCGACGACGTCGGAGAGCGTGACGTTGCCTTCGACGGCCGCGGCGGTCGACGGCGAGGCATCACCGACCACCCGACGCACGGGCGCTGACGCAGGTGCGGTCATCGACGCGTTCGGGGCTGCGGATGGCGCGGGGCGATCGGGTGTGTGCGGCGCAGCGCGCGGCGCCTCGGGTGGATGGGCGGCCTGCTCGCGCGCCCAGGCTTCCCTGGTTGGAGCCTTCACCTCGACGGCGTAGGCATCGCGGTGGCGCACCGTCGACAGGTGGCTGTCCCAGCACGCGACGCTGCAAAAGAAGAGCGGCATCCGGCTGCGGTTACACGTCGAGACGCTGCACTGCTGGTAGGTCGCACCGTACGCGATGTCGGTGCGGCACTCGGTGCACTTCATCCAGGTCTCGGCCATGCGGGCAGCCTACCACCGGGGGCAGTTCGAGCTAGGAGCGCTGACGGCGGCGCAGCACCGCCACCAAGCCGATCCCGAGGACGATGGAGCCATTCGCGTTGCGTCCGCTGTCGCAGCAACCGCCACTACCGTCGTTCTCGAAGGCCTCGACGTCGCAGTTCGCGCCGGGTGCGCCGTCGTTGATCGTGATCGGCATCTTCACCGCGAGGGTGCGGCCTGGCGTGGTGGTGTCGGTGATCGTGACGACCATCGAGTCCTGACCGGCGACGCCCGGGTCGGTGCATACGCGCACGCGCCCGTCGGCCGTTACCTTCGCGGTGCCGTTCATCGGCGGCGTCGTGAGCGCGTACGTGTGGCTCTCGCTCTTCGGATCGTTGGCGTCGAGCTGCGTCTCGGCGGCATGGCCGCGCACGGCGGCGAGCGCATCCCACGTCGGTTCGGGGCCACGTGCGACGGGCACGCCGGCCTCCTGCTCGATCCAGTTGATGATCTTGTCGGGCCGCGCGTAGATGCCGCCCTCGGAGCAGTAGTACAGGTTGTCGTCGTAGCCGCGCGAGGTGACGCCCGCAAGGAACGCGCCGTAGCTGGTCGTCAGGTAGAGCGGCCCGCCCGAGTCGCCGGGGCAGGTGTCGATGCCCATGCCGCCCGCACCGAGCTCGCCCGAGGGCTTCGCCGCGGGGTTGCAGCCCGCGCTGCGCACGCAGTCGGCGTCGGTGATGGTCGTCGTCGCTTCCTGCATCTCGTTGACGTAGTCGTTGGCGTCGCGGTCGATCGCGCCATACCCGGCGATCGCGACGGCGGCGCCGTCCTTGATGTCGGCACGCGCCCAGCCCGTGGCGATGGGCCGCGGCGTGATCCGCGACGCTTGCCCGAGCACGAGCACCGCAATGTCGTACGTCGAGTCCGAATCCGGATACGGGATTCGCTTCGTGACCGGTAGGAACTCGCCGTCGGCGCGCCGCGAGAGCGAGTTGGTGCCTACGAGCACGGCAGACGGGCCTCCGTCGTAGATGCAGTGACCCGCAGTGAGCACCACAGTCGGCGCGATCAGCGTGCCGGTGCAACCCTGGTTGCCGTCGGGGTAGTACATCGCTGCGGTGTCGGGCCACTTGCCGGCAGGCGAAGTGTCGCCGCCGATGACCGGGGCCGGCTCCGCACGCGCCAGGAGCGGCAGGAGCGGACCGAGGAGGACAACGGCGGCGCGGCGCATGGCGGGGACTCTCGCATACCGCGCGCCCGGACCGCAGCGAGGATTTTTAGAGCCGATCGCACGTGGTCGCCAACGCCGTGTCAGGAGCGTGCGGTGCGCTACATTGCGTCGCCATGTTTCAGCGGGTTGTGCTCGTTGCCGTGCTTGCCGCTGCCTGCGGCGGGCGTTCGCCCTCCACGATCAAGGCACCGGAGGAGACAAAGGCCGGGGCGGACCCGGATGGACCGCATCGCGCCGCGGTGACTGCGCACGTCAAGCCCTTCATCGACGCCGAGATCATGAGCTCGCTGGTGGTGGGGCTATACGACGGCGGCAAGACCGAGGTCTACGGCTTCGGGGCGGGGCCCGGGGGCAAACCGCCGACGGGCACGACGCTGTTCGAGCTCGGTTCGATCACCAAGGTCTACACGAGCCTGCTCCTCGCCGACGCCGTGCAGCGGCGCGAGGTCGCCCTCGACGCCCCGGTCGCGGAGCTGCTTCCGCCGGGCGTGCCGGTGCCGACCCGGGACAAGACCGCGATCACGCTCGAGCACCTCGCTGTCCATGCCTCGGGCTTGCCGCGCTTGCCGCCGAGCCTCCTGGCCGCTGCGAACAAGCCCGATCCGTACGCGGGATACGGCGAGGAGGCGCTGTACCAGGATCTCGTGCGCACCGAGCTCCAGGCAACGCCGGGAACGGGCATCGCATACTCGAACTACGGCGTGGGCCTCCTCGGCTTCGCGCTCGGACGCCGCCTGGGTGGCGGCTACGCGTCGGCGCTCGAGACGCGTGTGCTGCAGCCGCTGAAGCTCGAAGACACCTACGTGATCGCGCCGCCCGGGCTGCCCGGTCGCGCACAGGGCACCAACGAGGACCTCGCCCCCGTACCGCCCTGGACGTGGGACGCGCTTGCCGGTGCGGGCTCGATCGTCTCGACGGCCAACGACCAGCTCAAGCTGATCGACGCCGAGCTCGAGGCCGCGGCCGGCGCGATGACCACGCTGCGCCCACCGATGCGCCTCACCCAGGAGATCCGTCCGGGCGGAAACGTCGCGCTCGGCTGGCAGGTCGATCGCGAGGGCAGGTACTGGCACAACGGCGGTACCGGCGGGTTCCACTCGTTCCTCATGTTCGACCCGCGGACGCGCCGCGGCATCGTGGTGCTCGCGGCGACCTCGACCACGCTCGTCGATGGCCTCGCCGCGAAGCTGTTCAAGGTCCTCGACAACGCCCAGACGCCCACACCCTCCGTGTTCCCGACGGCAGACACGCTCGCTCCGCTCGCGGGCACGTACAACTTCTCCGGGCAGAGGCTCGTGGTCTCCGTCCGCGGCAAGCGCCTATACCTCGAGGGCCCCGGCGAGCCGCGCCATCGCCTGTTGCCGCTCTCCGAGACCGAGTTCTTCATCGAGCCGCTACAGGCCGTAGCCGTGTTCCAGAAGGACGGCGACAAGGTCGCGCGCCTCGTATTCGCACTCGGTGAGAACACGTTCAGCGCGCCGCGCGTCGAGTGATGATCAGGGACACGCGCCGGGCGTCGGCTTGGTCGTGCTCTTCAGCCACATCTCGGCGCACGTCGTCGGATCGTAGTTGGTGACGGTCTGGATCGTCGTCAGCATTTCGCTCATCCGCGCAGCCTTGCCGGCGTGTGCCGCGTAGAACGTACGCAGCACCTCGTCGACCTTCTCCTTGCCGACCTTCAGCGCGAGCGCGCGATAGAACAGCGCGCCGCGGATGTACGGCGCGCGCGTGAACAGGTCGTCCTCGAGGATGTCGATCTCGTTGCATCCATCCGGCCAGACCTTGTCGGTGGCCGGGATGCCGGCGAGCTCGCTCTCGAAGCCCGCGAACAGCTGCGCGCCCAGCGTTGGCTCGACGACCTCGAGCGCGCGCCCCGAGAGGTAGGTCGTGGTGCCTTCGGACAGCACGAAGTCCTCCCAGCACGCGATGCGGATGCCGTCGCCGTACCAGCCGTGCGCGGCCTCGTGGACGTGCGTCTCCTCGTCGCCGATCGCGGCGGCGCCGATGTGCCAGTACGGATGGTGCTCCATGCCACCGAGGGCACCGGCGCCCCAGCGCACCGAGACGCTGCCGGCCTTGGCCCCGAACCGGTACGGGCCGAGGTTCTTCTCCAGCCAGTCGAAGGCCGCGACGAGGTGCTGCGAGCCGGTGGTCGCCCTGGTCAGCTCGTTAGCGCGGTACCACACCGACAGCGCCGTGCCCGCGTCCGTCGTGCCGAGCGGCAGCTCGGTGTACGCGTCGACGCTCCACGCGAGCTGGTACGACGGGGCCTCGCTCACCATCGGTGGGAAGACGGCCTGCTTGCCGGCGGGGATGCCGGTCAGCTCGAGCGCCATCGTCGTCCCGTCGGCGGGATTCGAGTGACACGGGAACACGTTGCCGCAGTAGTACGGCCACATCAGGGTGAAGCCGGCCGGCGACACGCCGCTGAACCCCGAGTGCGTCTTGTACGCGAACGTGAACACCACCTCGGTGGGCTCCGCGCTCGCGGGCAGCGCGAGGTCGAGCTCGCGCTGGGTGTTCGTCGTCGTCGTCCGCGGTGCGGTCTCGATCGTCGCGCCGCTCACCTGCACGCTCGTGATCTCGAGGTCACCGACCTCGAAGGTCGCGCCGTCGGCCTCGCTCGGGCCGACGGTGATCGTCGCGGTGCCGGTCATCGCCGTGATGTCGAAGGCGAGCTTGGTGTCGAGCACTTCGCGTGCCGGGTTGGGCGCCGGCGCTGGGGGCAACGGGGGCCCATCGGGCGGCGCGTCCGGATCGGGAGAACCGCAGGCCGCGACGACGAGGACGAGCGACAGGAAGCGCGTCGACATGGGCGGCGGACAGTGCCGCCGCCCGGCGCCCCGATCAAGCGCTTAGTAGCGCGGGACCGACGGATCGACTTCGCGCGACCAGGCGTCGATGCCGCCGGCGAGGTTGTACACCGTCGTGAAGCCCTGCTTCAGGAAATGCTCCGCGGCGGCGCGGCTGCGCGTCCCGTGGTGGCAGTGAAACGCGATCGGCGTGTCCTTGGGCAGCGCCTCGGCCTCCGCCATGGTCTTGTCGTCCAGGAGCTTGGCCCCGGCGATCGAAGCCACCGCGCGCTCCTTCTCGGTGCGCACGTCGTAGAACGCCTTCACCTTGCCGCTGTCGAGCAGGGCCTTGAGGGCCTTCGCGTCGATCTGGCGGACAGTCGCCGGGCGGTTCGGGTTGTCGATCTTGAAGCCCGAGCCATCTGGGCCGTCGACGAAGTCGATGACGGTGCCCTCGGCGCGACCCGCGCTCGCGCGGTCGAGCTGCACGGTGACGCCGTTGGTCTCGATGGTGACGTGGGAGGATTCCTTGCCACCGAGGTCGAGCTGGTGGTCCCAGCCCGGCGTGATGGTCAGGTGAATGACGTCGCCTGGGTTGGTCTCGGCCAGCGCGGCCTTGAGCTCGGACGCGGCGCGCGGCGTGACGGTGACGTTCGGGACCTTGGCCGGCGCGACGAGGTCGCCGAGCTTCTTCTCGAGGTCGCCCGACTCGTGCATCTGGCGAACGATATCGGCACCGCCGACGAACTCGCCCTTGATGAACAGCTGCGGGAACGTCGGCCAGTCCGAGTACTCCTTCATCCCCGAGCGGATCTCAGCATCGCTGAGGATGTTGACGGTGGTGTACTTGGGAATCATGGTGTTCAGGATGTTCACGACGGAAGCCGAGAACCCGCACTGCGGGAAGCTCCGTGTGCCCTTCATGAACAGCACGACGTTGTCAGAGGCGACCAGCTGGTCGATCTTGTTCTTCAGAGTCGGGTCGAGGGTCATGGATGTCTCGCAGGACTGATCAGCCATCTTCTAGCACGATCGCCACGGGGGCGAAGGTAGTCGTGCGCGCCGTCGGCAGCATTGATGAGGTGCCGCGCGAGGCGTGGGATCGGTTGGACCACGGGCCGTCCCCGTTTCTCCGTCACGGATTTCTTCATGCCCTCGAGGAATCGGGCTCGATCGATGCCGCGAGCGCGAAGGGGATGGGCAAGGCCCGGCGCCAGCGCTCCGGCTGGACCTCCGTCTACCTGCTGGCCGAGCTCGACGGGCGGGTCGTCGGTGGCGTCGCCGCGTTCGTGAAGACCCACTCGTACGGGGAGTATATCTTCGACTGGGGCTGGGCGAACGCTGCCGGGCGCGCCGGCATCGAGTACTACCCGAAGCTCGTGATCGCGGCGCCCGCGACGCCGGCGACGGGGCCGCGCATCTTGCTCGCGCCGGAGCTCGCTGACCACGCGCCCGCGATCCGTGGGGCGTTGATCGGTGCGGTGCGCGCGCTCGCCGACGACACCCAGTGCTCGTCGATCCACTGGCTGTTCTGCACCGCCGAGGAGCAAGCGCAGCTCGCGGAGGCCGGGTTCTTTCCGCGCGCGAGCTACCAGTTCCACTGGAAGAACCGCAGCTACGGTTCGTTCGACGACTTCCTCGCGCAGCTCACGTCGCGCAAGCGGAAGCAGCTGCGCAAGGAGCGGATGAAGGCCAACGGCGCCGTCGACGGTCTCGCGTGGATTTCCGGCCGCGAGCTCGACACGGCGCGCCTCGACGATCTCGATCGGTTCTATCGCAACACGACCGACAACCACGGTGGGCGCGACTATCTACGTCCGCGGTTCTTTCACCTGCTGGCCGAGACGCTGCCCGACGTGATGCAAATGGTGGAGGTGGTGCGCGGCGGTCAGCGGATCGCCGGGGCCTTGTTCCTCGAGACCGACCAGGCGCTGTATGGCCGCTACTGGGGCTGCGACGTCCACGTCGACATGTTGCACTTCGAGACCGCGTATTACACGGGCATCGATCGCGCGATCGCGCGCAAGCTGCCACTGTTCGAGGCCGGTGCGCAGGGAGAGCACAAGCTGCTCCGCGGCTTCGAGCCGTCGCCCACGTACTCCGCCCACTGGATCCGGCACCCGGGGCTGGCGCAGGCGATCGAGGACTACACGCAGCGCGAGGCCGCGGCGGTGGCGCAGGAGATCGAGGAGCTCGCCAAGCACGGGCCCTATCGCAGCGCGGAAGCCGACGACGCGTCCGCCGACGGTCTGGTGATCGGAATCAAACGCTAGCTGCTGCGAGGGCGGCCACCACCGCCGCGGCCACGGCGATCGTCGCGCCGACGAAGCGCTGGCCCTTGCTCGACAGCCGCAGGGCGGGGCGCCCGAGCACGTCGAAGGGCGGGAAGCGCGGGATGCCACGCCAGCTCTGACGCGCGGCTTCCGCCGCGTCGAGATCCTTGCGCACGGTACTGAACACCGCGATCACCTCGGTGAGCGCCGGGCGATCCGCAGGCTTCTTCGCGAGCATGCGCAGCAGCAGCGCCGCGAGCGCGGTCGGCATCTCGGGCCACCGCGCCGTCGGCTCGGGCGGCTGCTCGTAGAGCTGCATCCGGATCAGCTCGAGCTCGTTGCGCGAGCTGAACGGCGGCGCACCGACGAGGAGGTGATGCGCGAGCACGCCGAGCGAGTAGATGTCCGCGGCGGGCCCGACGGAGTCGCCGCGAACCTCCTCGGGCGCGACGTATGTCAGCGTGCCGGCGATCACGCCCTGCAACGGATCGGGCTCGCCCATGATCAGCGACACGCCCCAGTCGAGCAGCTTGACGTTGCGCCCGTTGGCGAGCGGCGTATCGAGCACGAAGATGTTGTCGAGCTTGAGGTCGCGATGCACGACGCCCGCGGCGTGCGACGCGCGCAGCACATCGCACACGTCGAGGAGGATCGAGAGCGCCTCGGCGCGTCCGAGCGCGCCCTTGTCGAGGCGTGCGCCGAGCGTGTGCCCGGCGAGGCGCTCCATGACCAGGTACGGACGATTGTCGTAGGTCCCGATCGCGAACACGTCGGGCATACTCGGGTGATCGATCAGGTGAACCACGCGGGCTTCGCGGAGGAACGTGTCTGCGGTGAACTGCGGGCCCAGGATCGCGGAGTGCGCGACCTTGAGTGCCGCGCGCTTGCCGAACCGCGTGTGGACCACCGCGTACACCGACGCCATCCCCCCCTTGCCGAGCGTGCCTTCGATCCGCCAGGAACCCACGCGATCACCACGTACGAGCTCGTGTCCTCCCACACGTCGGTCGCTCGCCCGCGTGTGGCCCACGTTCGTCGGAGCGCCGCGCGCGAGGGCGACGGTCGTCGACGAGGTGGATGCCATGGGCGAGCAGCCTGCACGAAGCGGACCCGCATCTCACGCCTAGGAAGCTCGCGGGTCTCGTCGCGGGATGCATGCGAGCGTGCGCGGGGACGCCCTCCTGTGCCGACCCAGCACGTGCGCTTGATCCTGCGTCGTGTAGGCCGACCGTGGACGTGTCGGGCTCAGAACTCCCAGGCCCAGCTGACCTCGGCGCCGCCGCGCGTCGGCGCAACCGCCATCGGCGAGATGTGCTCCGCACGCTTGCCGAGAGCGAAGACGATGACGCCGGACGCGATCACGACGCCGCCACCGAGGGCGAGGGACCTGGCCATCGTCGCGCTGCGGTCGCCGCTCTCGGCGATACCTCGCACCTCGCGCCACGGCACACCACGCGCGTACGCGTCCTCCACGGTGTGGGAAGCATCGCGCGCGTCGAGCGCGTAGTAGCCCGCGAACCCCAGCGCGACCGCGCCGGTCACCGCCAAGCCCACACCGATGTTCCGCATGTTTCGCCCGGGGCGCTGCGCGGCTGCCGGCGCGGGCGCTTCGATCGCCAGGTCGCCGGGCAACAGCACGGGGGGGGCTTGTGCAACCCGTGCACGCCCCGGACGATCGGCGCAGCGCTGGACGGCGCCGAGATGGGACTCCGCAAGCGTCCGTACCTGCTGCGTGGGGCCCTCCGCGAGGAACCGGCGATACATCTGCACCGCCGCGTGGCAGTTACCGGCCAGCCGGTAGGCCTGGGCGAGGTTGAACAAGAGGCTCGGGCTCGGGGCAAGACCGTAGGCTTCTCGATACGCGAGGATCGCGTCGCCGTATGCACCGGCCGCATGCGCGGCGCGACCCTTGGCGGCGAGCTGTTTGGCGTGACGTGGAACGGGTAGCTTGCGGGGCTCGGCGCCGAGCAGGGTAGGGGCCAAGACCAGCGCGAGCGCGATCGTGCGAGCTCTCATGGATAGGGATCGATCGTGCCGTCGGGATCGAGCGTTCCGTGGGGTCGGCGCGGCACGGCCGAAGCCTTGCGGGTCGACGCGCGTGGCACTGCTTTCGGGCGCGGCTGCGTCGTGGCCCCACTCGTCGGAACTCCCGCCTCGATCGCGTACTGCGGCGGCATCTCCGGCGCGGGTTCATGCGCGGGTAGCTCGGGCACCGGCGCCTCCACCGCGGCCGGGCGCGGCGTGGAGGCGACGGCAGCCGGCGCTTCGTCATGGCTCGCGAGGAACAGCAGCGTGCTCCCGACGAGCGCCGCAATCCCGAGAAGGAACTGCCACCGCTTCGACGGTTGATACCGCCACGCCAGCGGGTCAAATGCCTTCGCGGCTTCGGGGAGGCCGATGGTCATGATGCGAGGTGGACAGGAGCCCGTCGCGAAGCCCGCGGGCCCGAGTGGCGGCGCGATCGCGGCGATCTCGGCCGCGCGCTTGCGCTCGAGCTCCTCTCCGATCGCAGCCAGTCTACGGACGACCTCGAGCATGGTCGGGCGCTTCTCGGGTTGCTTCGACAACATCGCGAGGAGCAGGTGCTCGAGCGCCGGCGGAATCTCCGGCCACAGCGAGCTCGGCTTTGGCGGCGGGACGCGCAGATGCATCGTCATGATC
>JANRKM010000215.1:0-1617 GCA_033763475.1 Kofleriaceae bacterium | reverse complement strand
CCGCGCGAGAAGCCGCCGACCATCTGCTTGGCGACCCAGAACTCGCCGGTCTTCTCCTGAGAGATCGCGTTCGCGCTGTGCACGGATCCGAGCAAGCTGCGCGTCACCTGTCCGTACACGGAGGGCAGGTGGTTGCCCTGCCCGCCGCCTCCGTAGTAGAAGATCGATTCGCCGCCATGCGCATCGCGGATTGCCGCGAATCGTGCCGCCACCTCGCGGATCGCCGTGTCCCAGTCGATCTCCTCGAACGTGCCGTCCGCGCGGCGTCGCAGCGGCTTCGTCAAGCGATGGGGGCCGTTCTGGTAGTAGTCGAGGCGCGAGGGCTTCTCGCACGCGTAGCCGCGCGACGCCGGGTGGGCGTCGTCGCCGCGCACCTTCACGAGGCGGCGCCCGTCGGCCCCTCCGAGCTGCACCTCGATCCCGCAGTTGCACTCGCAGAGGATGCAGGCGGTGGACTTCCACTCGGACATCGTTCTCTCCCCAGGCGCGGGATCGTTGTAAGCCATTTGGTTTCATATTGCAACCTTTAATCCTGGCGGGGACGAAGCGCCACGCCACGTCGAATGCCCAGGCCGAGCTTTCGACGAGCCGTGGTGGCGGCGGCACCGCGAAGCGTGGTTTTCCGATGCAACCGTCGGTCGCTAGATTTTCAGCCCCATGAGACGCAAGCGCTTCGACCAGATGAACTGCGGGATCGCGCAAGCGCTCGAGGCGTTCGGCGACTGGTGGACGCTCCTGATCGTGCGCGACGCCTTCTTCGGCGTGCGCCGCTTCGGGGAGTTTCAGCGCAGCCTCGGCATCGCGAAGAACATCCTCTCCGTACGGCTCGCGCACCTCGTCGAGCACGGCATCTTCGAGCGCATCGACGTCGGCAGCGAAGGCGAGCGCTTCGAGTACCAACTGACGGCCAAGGGCGAGGCGCTGCTGACCGTGCTGACGGCGCTACGCGAGTGGTCGGACGAGTGGGTGTACGGGCGCGGCAACGAGCCCGTGGTCGTGCGCGACCGCCGGACCGGGCGGCGGATCGCGAAGCTGCGTGTGACCGATGCGGACGGAGAGCCCCTCGAGCGCCGGGACCTCCGCACCGTGCCCGGGCCCGGCGCTTCGCGCGAGACGATCGAGCGATTGGCGCC
The DNA here is from genome assembly GCA_033763475.1 of Kofleriaceae bacterium. Classification (GTDB taxonomy): domain Bacteria; phylum Myxococcota_A; class Polyangia; order Haliangiales; family Haliangiaceae; genus JABFXX01. The sequence continues at coordinate 484 of JANRKM010000215.1, read as the reverse complement.
TCGCGCGCGCACGAGCGAGTAGCACCAGCGGCTGCGCTCAGGTCGCCTCGGTGCCACCGGCGCGCGCCGGCTCGAGCACGAACCCCGCGTAGCCCTGCGCCGCGAGGTCGGCGAGGCGCTGGTAGTAGATCGAGCCGCCCAGGTACGCGGAGAAGTAGCGGGGCTTGCCCTCGATGTTCGCGCCCGTCCACCAGGAGTTCGTGCGAGGGAAGAGCGTCATGTTCGCGAGCCCGGCGACCTCGGCGGACCACGCGTTCTCGCTCGCCGTCGTCGGCTCCGCCGCGCCCGCGCCGGTCTTCTCGAGGTGGCGCACGAAGTCACCGATCCAGCCGATTTGGCGCTCGGCGCCGAGCGGCATGTTGTAGAGGACTCCGGGCGAGCCGGGGCCGTGAATCATGAACAGGTTCGGGAAGCCGGCGATCGTCATGCCGAGATAGTTGTGGAAGTGATCGCGCCAGCGCTCCTTCAGCCGCACGCCGCCGCG
>JANRKM010000214.1:0-1769 GCA_033763475.1 Kofleriaceae bacterium | reverse complement strand
GCTCGTCGATGTCGAACAGTTCTTGCGCTGCGGGCAGGGCGCACCGCTGGCGCTCGGTGAGCTTGTACCAACGATGCTGCGAGACGAGATGGTGCTCTAGCTTCGCCCACCGGCCCTGAAGGCGTTCAGCTTCAGCGTTGGCCGCGAGCCACCGTTCGCACGCGACGACGCAAGATTCCGAGACGCTGGGGCGGCTCCCACTGGCAAGAGGCGATGTCGCGGTAGCGGTGAGTACGGAGCGGCGAGTTAGGTCGGTCACAAGAGACGGCATTTTGGGGTTGGTCATGACTTACCCCTATCGGTGAAACTCTGCGGGTAGGCCGAGGAGTCAGCGCGCGTTAACAACTCTGTGCGCATTATTCAGCACAGGGCACCGACAAAATCAACTCCCTGTGCGCAATTATCGATACGAGGTGCGCATTGCTAAGCCCGATCCAAGTGAAGATGGCGAGAGTGGCGACAGGGCTCGGGGTCCGTGATTTGGCGGCCGCCGCCGGAGTCGCGCCATCCACGATCACGCGGTTTGAATCCGGGAAAGGTGGAATGCAGGCGCGCACCCTCGATCGCGTTCAGCGCGTGCTTGAAGACGCAGGAGTGATCTTTGTGGCAGCGGATGCGCGCGCGGGGGAAGGCGTCCGACTCAAATTGTAGCGCTCACCGATCAACCGCCAGCCCACGCTTCAGGCGCTTTTCGACACTCTTTTCGACCTCTCGCCCATACGTGAAATCGAAGCTCCGGCCGTTTACGCGGCCTGAGACGAGCTGATTGAGCGCGCGATCCATCTCGGGGCGCCAGGGCGCAAGTGTCGCCGTGCCGTCCAGCAGGATGACGGCATAGGATTTCTCTGCCGCGTGAAGACGGCTCGCAAAGATTCCCTGCACGAGATCGCCATCGCGCGCGATGTGCGCGACGCGGCCCATGTCGCGCTCGACCTTTTGCAACAGATGCGCGCGCTCCATGGATCTCAGCGCGCGCTCGTAGTCCGGCACGGCCTCGAAGCCGTCGTGATCGCGATGACCGAGCCCGAGCGCCTTGAGCGTGTCGGCACGCTTGAGCCAGGCGGCGCGGACCTCCTCACCAAATCCCTCGTAACGCAGCTGACTTCTGTCCTCGTCGCCAAGCGCCAGACGGTCGAGCCAGGTCGGCCCGCGATAGACGATCTGCGTCGCAAGCGGGTGCGGATCGAGGAGCTCCACCACGCCGATCGCCCGGCCGCCACGCCCTTCGAGCGCCCGCACTCGATCGGGATAGGTCTCGGGCAGATGGAAGACGCCGTCGGGCGTCCTCTTGACCACGCCTTCGCGGGTCAGAGCCTCCAGCCGACGGACATGCATCTGGATGTAGGTGTCGCGGTCGGACGGGATGAGCGCGCGGTGACGCGCTGCCGAGTAGGCGCGTTCGTCGCCGGCGACTTCCAGGATGGTGCGATCGGACGGTTTCAGATCCGGCGCCCGGCTGCGCACGGCGACAATGGCGCCGCGCGCGACGCCGCGAAGCTCCCGCAGTTCCTCCACGCGGGCGACCCGCACGGTCCAGAAGCGACCGTCGATGCCTTCCACGCCCACGAGGTGTGATCCCCGCGGATCGTCCCCGAGTTGCTGGACGCCGACCAGCCGCCCGACGACATGATGGCCGCTGTGGGCGCTCTCAAGCTCCCGGGTGCGGTCTGGCTCCAGTCCACGGTCCTCCTGCGCCAAGAGGCGTGCTGTGGCGCGCGCGCGGTCGCGTGTGTCGCCGAGACGGATGAGACAGTCCTCAAGGTCGGCCG
>JANRKM010000213.1:0-5041 GCA_033763475.1 Kofleriaceae bacterium | reverse complement strand
TCGATCCGTCGCGCACGTCCCACCAGTCGGGGACGTAGAAGCCCACGGGACAGAAGCCTGAACCCGGCGCGTCTTCCGCTTCTTCGGCAATGACCGTGCCGGTGGCGAGATCGAGCACGGCGGTGCGCGTGTAGTTGCGAGGGATGAGCGCGTAGTCGTGACCGTTCTGCCGGAACGGCTCGAACGTGTGCAGCATCGAGTAGTTTCGAACGTACTCGCCGACCTTCTCGAGCCCCCCTCTGTGCCAACGTGACTGAGACAGCGACCCGTCCGCAATTACCGTCGAGGGCGAGCTGGGATTGAGTCACGATGCTGAACATGTCCGTCAAGAAGTCCGCCGGTGCTGCTCCGCGTGAGGGCACGGCGTCCGCGGTCCGGGAGGCCGCCCGGTCGGGGGCGCCGGAGAAGGCCACGTCCCCCGAGCGTCCGAAGCGCCGGTCCTTCACGGCCGAGTACAAGCTGCGTATCGTCCGGGAGGCGGACGCTGCCGTTGCGTCGGGCGTAGAGGGCGCGGTGGGCGAGTTGCTTCGGCGGGAAGGGCTGTACTCGTCGCATCTCACCGAGTGGCGACAGCAGCGGGAACGGGGTGCGTTGGTCGGGCTGGCCGCGCAGAAGCGCGGGCCGAAGGCGCGCACGAATCCGCTGGCAGACGAGGTCGCGCAACTCAAGCGCGAGCTTGCGCGGACGCAGGCGGAGCTGGCGAAGGCGAACACGGTCATCGATGTGCAGCGGAAGGTCGCCGCCCTCCTGGGGGAAACCGTGCCGGAACCGACGGAGGAGGAGATCGTGCTGGGCAGGGGTCGGTTCCGGACCGGGCGCCTCGATATCAAGAGCGGGCGGCGGTCGTGATGCAGGGCGTGCGGTTCTTGGTCCCGCTCGTCGGCGTGGTCGCCGCGTGCGCGGCGTTGTGCATGAGCCGCGCGCGCTACTACCGCGCGCAGAAGCCCACGCCCGCCGGCAACCCGCGCCCGCGTTCCCCGCGCGCGCTGTCCGACGACGAACGCGCGGAGGTGCTCGCAGTCCTCGACAGCGATGAGTTCATGGACAAGGCGCCGGCGCAGGTGTTCGCGAAGCTGCTCGAGGACGGCAGGTACCTGTGCTCGCTGCGGACGATGTACCGCATCCTCGCCGATGCCGACCAAGTCCGCGAGCGCCGCGCGCAGCGGCAGCATCCCGCGTACACCAAGCCGGAGCTCGTCGCGACCGCGCCGAACCAGGTGTGGACGTGGGACATCACGAAGCCGGAGCGTGCGCTTCCATGTGAACGATCCCCGCGGATTGCTCGAGGTCTGGAAGCTCGTCGGGGTCGATCTTCGATGCGACGTAGCCACGCAGATGACGGGGCCATTCTTGCTCGGCAAGGCTCTTCAGCTGAATCGTGATGACCGTCTCGCTCGCTGTGGCTGGCAGCGAGTCGACGAGAACAAGTCCATCCAGCTGAGCCTTCTTGCGTGCGCTATCGAGCGCCGACGGGATGTCTCCATCCGCTGGGATCAGAACGTCGACTGACGCGACAGCCTCTGACTGCACGAGCGAGCCGACGCCTACCTCTGCTCCGTCCGTCGTGGCTTCGGATGGACTTGCAGCTTGTTGGCCTGCACCTCGTGCTCGACGTGGTGAGCTCGCCGAACACGCGAGCAGCAGCGCGATAGCCACGCAGCTCGTCAGGGATCTGTCGAGGCAGCACATCATCGCCGCGAGTGCGCGCTACCAGACCACGCATTGCTTGGCCGGGCGCATCTTCGCGCTGGCCTTGCAGCGGAACGCCTTCGCGAACTCGGGCGTCGCCTGCAGCGTGCCGTTGACGCGCCACTTCGCGGGCGAGTGCTCGTCGACGGTGGCGACCAGCTGCTCGTAGTCGGGGCGCATCTTCGCGCACCACGCCTGGCCAAACCCGAGGAAGAACTGCTGATCCTCGGTGAAGCCGTCGGCGACGATGGTGTCGGGGGCCGACGCGCGCAGCGAGCGATAGGCCGCGAGCGCGAGCTTCACGCCGCCGATATCCGCGATGTTCTCGCCGACGGTGTTGGCGCCGTTCACCCTGCCGCCGACGACCTCGTACTGGTTGTACTGGTCGATCACGCACTGGGTGCGCGCCTTGAACTCCTTCTCGGTCGACGGATCCCACCAGTTCTTGAGGTTGCCGTCGGCGTCGTACTGCGCGCCCTGATCGTCGAAGCCGTGCGTGAGCTCGTGGCCGACGACCATGCCCATGCCGCCGAGGTTGACGGGGATCGCCGCGTCGACAGAGTAGAACGGCGGCTGCAGGATGCCCGCGGGGAACACCATGCCATTGCGCTCGGCGGAGTAGTACGCGTTGACGGTCGGCGCGGAGAGGTACCAGTCATCGCGATCGTCGGGCTTGCCGATCTTCGCGATCTGGCGCTTCTGCTCGAACTGGCGCGCGGCGAGCGCGTTGGGGCCAAACGTGGTCGCGCCGATCTTGAAGGTGTACGTGCGCCACTTGTTCGGATAGCCGATCTGGTCGGTCATCGCGGCGAGCTTGGCGAACGCCTTCTCCTTGGTGGCCTTGTCCATCCACGGCAGGGCCTCGAGGTTCTGCTTCATCGCGGTGCGGATCGCGCCGATCTGCTCGAGGGCCGCGGACTTGCTCGCGCCGCCGAACTTGTCGCGCACGAAGACCTGACCGAGAAGGTCACCGAGCGCGTTGTCGGTGTGGCTCACGCAGCGCTTCCAGCGCGGCTGCTGCTCCGCCTGACCGGTGAGGGCCGAGGTGAACTTGAACTGCGTGTCCTCGATCTTCTTGGTGAGGAGCGGCGCGGTGTTGGAGACGAGGTGGAACGTGAGGTATGCGCGCCAGGTCTCGGGCTTGGTGTTCTTGATGATCGGCTCCAGGCCCTCGACGAACTGTGGCGCACCGACGGTGATCGCCTCGCTCTTCACGCCCGTGGTCTTCCAGTACGTGGCCCAATCGAACACCGGCGCGGCCTTGGCGACGCCCGCACGATCGAGGCGGTTGTACATGCCGACGGGATCGCGCCGCGCGACCTTGTCCTTGCTGACCTTCGCGAGCTCGGTCTCGAGCGCGACGATGTCCGCCGCTTCCTGCTTCGCGACCTCGGGCTTGCGACCCGCCTCGACCAGGATGTCCGCGACGTAGCCCTGGTAGGCCGTGCGGACCTTCTTCACCTGGTCGGCGTCCTGCAGGTAGTAGTCGCGGTCCGGCAGGCCCATCCCGCCCTGGTCGAGACCGCCGATGACGTTCTTGGCATCCTTGGCATCCTGCGTCGGACCGAAGCTGAACAGGGCAGGGACGCTGCTCGCATGGAGCTGGGCGACGGCCGCGGTGAGGGACTTCGGGTCTTTCACCTTGTTGATGGTGGCGAGGAGGGGCTGGATCGGGGTCAGACCGGCCTTCTCGACCGCCGCCTCGTCCATGCACGCGCCGTAGTAGGCGCCGAGCTGCTTGGCGAGCGGGTCCTTGCCCGGCTCCCTGCGCATCTTCTCGAGAACATCGTGAAGGTACGCGAGGTTACGGTCCTCGATGTCGATAAAGCTGCGCATCACGATCGGCTTGTCGGCCGGGATCTCGGTCGTCTTCACCCAGTTGCCGCAGGCGTACTGATAGAAGTCGGTGCACGGGTCGGCGCTCTTGTCGATCGCGTTCGGGTCGAGGCCGGTCGACGCCAGGGTCTTCGTGATCACGGGCTTGGTCGGCGTTTCGGGCGGGGGAAGCTCTTCCTCCACGGGCGGAGTCGGCTTCACAGCGACCGGCTCCGGCTGACTTCCCGGGGGAGGGGCAGGGACGGTCGTCGAGGGAGTGCTGGAGCCGCAGGCAGTGGCCAGAATAAGGAGGGGGAGGGCCTTATGCATCGAGGGCTTGGAGTACCACGAGGCTTGCTGGCGGCGGAATCAACGTGCTAGATCCGGCCCGCTCTGGATGTTCCAGGGACTACTCACCGCGTTCGAGACGAAGGGCCGTGCTCCTTACGGAGTTCCCGGAGTCGATGACAGCGCGGGTGGCTTACCAACGGAGGATTGACATGGAAACGATGGCAGAGGCGACGGGGCAAAACCCCATCAGCATGCGCGCGCTCCTCGAAGCGGGCGTGCACTTCGGACACAACACGGGTCGCTGGAACCCGAAGATGAAGCAGTTCATCTTCGGCGCCCGCAACGGCATCCACATCATCGACCTGCAGCACACGGTCAAGCTGTTCCGTCAGGCGTTCCAGGCCGTCGTCGACACCACCTCGCGTGGTGACACGATCCTGTTCGTCGGCACCAAGAAGCAGGCCCAGGACGTCATCGTCGAGGAAGCCACGCGCTCGGGGCAGCACTACGTGACGCAGCGCTGGCTCGGCGGCACGCTCACCAACTTCCGCACGGTGAAGGGCTCGCTCGAGCGCCTCCGCGGCCTCGAGAAGATGGAAGAGGACGGCACGCTCTTCGCGCTCACCAAGCGCGAGCAGGTGATGATCAAGCGCGACCGCGACAAGCTCATGAAGTCGCTCGGCGGCATCAAGGGCATGAGCAAGCTCCCCGGCATGCTCTTCGTGATCGATCCTCACAAGGAGCACATCGCGGTCGACGAGGCTCGCAAGCTCGAGATCCCGGTCGTCGCGATCACCGACACCAACTGCAACCCGGACGTGATCGACTACGTCATCCCGGGTAACGACGACGCGATTCGCGCCATCAAGCTGTTCGCGGGCAAGATCGCGGACGCCGCGGTCATCGGCAACAAGGTCTACAAGGAGACCGCCCGCCACCGTGGCCAGGAGCGTCAGGAAGAGGGCGAGCGCGTCATTCACGTCTCGTCGGGTGGCGATGGCCCGCGCGTCGAGATGTCGACCGGCGGCAGCATGTTCAACCCCGAGGCCTCGGCCTCTCCGGACGCGGAGTCGTAATCGTGGAAGTCACAGCAACTGCAATCAAGGATCTGCGCGAGCGCACTGGCGCGGGCATGGCCGACTGCAAGAAGGCCCTGACCGAAGTCGGCGGCGACATGGACAAGGCGATCGACTACCTGCGCGCGAAGGGTCTCGCGAAGGCGGCGAAGAAGGCCGGCCGCGAGGCG